>QCPY01000006.1 GCA_003212375.1 Prochlorococcus sp. AG-442-N17
CAAAACCAGATATACAAATATGGTCAGGTATTATTGCTCATCCAAAAGGAACTATTTCTTTCACAAAAAGTGTTGAGATAGTTGATGAGATATAAACTAAGCCTCGTTTAAAGCAGCTACACCAGGTAAGGTTTTACCTTCTAAAAGTTCCAAACTAGCCCCACCTCCAGTAGATATATGAGACATCTTCTCAGCTAATCCTGCTTTCTCCACTGCCGCAACTGAATCGCCACCACCAATTATTGTACAAACTTCAGAAAAAGCACTTAAGTCCGCAAGAGTGGTAGCTATTGCATTTGTGCCTTCTGCAAATTTATCAAATTCGAAAACTCCCATTGGACCATTCCAAATTATTGTCTTACATTCTGCGAGAGCATTCTGAAAAACCTTAATAGAATCTGGACCAATATCGAGACCCATCCAATTCCCACTAATTGAATCAATTTGAGATATTTCACTTTCGGCGTCAGGTGAAAATTCATTAGCTAAAACGACATCAGTGGGTAATAGTAATTCGACTCCTTTTGCTTTTGCTTTTGCTTCTAAATCTTTAGCAAGCTCAAGTTTATCTTCTTCTACAAGGCTTTTTCCAACATCTAAACCTCTAGCTTTGTAAAAAGTAAAAATCATACCTCCACCAATCATAATTTTGTCACACTTATCTAGTAAAGAATCAAGTACTCCTATTTTGCTACTAACCTTTGATCCTCCGACTATTGCTGCTAATGGACGCTTTGGAGAATCTATTGCTCCTTGTAGATATTTCAATTCTTTTTCTAAAAGGAATCCAGCTACTGATGGACTTAAATAATTAGTAACTCCCTGAGTTGAGGCATGAGCTCTATGAGCAGCACCAAAAGCATCATTTACATACATATCTGCATGTGACGCTAAATTTTTAGCAAAATCCAAGTCGTTCTTTTCCTCCTCTCCAAAAAAACGAACATTTTCAAGTAAAAGAACATCTCCGTTATTTAAACTTTTTGATTCTGCAAGTGCTTCATCACCTATACAACTATTAGTAAGAGCGACATTTTTTCCTAACAATTCAGTTAATCTTGCTGCTACTGGAGTTAATCTCATTTTTTCATTTACCTGACCCTTTGGCCTTCCAAAATGGGCAGCTAAAATAACTTTTGCAGAATTATTAATGAGATATTCAATTGTTGGGATCGCCGCTCTAATTCTTGTATCGTCAGTTATCTGGCCACTTTCATTTAATGGAACATTAAAATCTACTCTTACAAGAACTTTTTTGCCTTCTAAATGTGTCTTATCAAGACTGGAAAGAGATAATTTTGACATTAAACAAACTATTTTTGATCTAAAGACCCTAACGTTTATTTGGACTTATTGGGTTAAAAAGTAGTAACTGTTACCTATGACTTAATAAATTTTAAAAATTAACTATGATAAAAATTTTTTAGTTATTAAATTTATACTAAAATTTAAAAGTAAATACTTTTGAAACTAATAAAAATTAAAAGGAATACAAAAATTTTATTTATTTTATTGAAGTGGACATACCCAAAATTCAATGGTATCCAGGCCATATCGCAAAAGCAGAAAAAAAATTATCTGAAGTCATCAATAAAGTAGATTTAGTTATAGAAGTTAGAGATGCAAGAATCCCAATATCAACAGGGCACCCACATTTAAATAAATGGATAAATAATAAAAAACATATTCTTGTTATTAATAGATCAGACATGATTTCTCCAGACACAATAACGAGTTGGAATAAATGGTTTAATAAAAAAGATCAATATCCGCATTGGTGTGATGCTAAAAGAGGTATAGGTATTAACGAAATTTGCAAATCTGCAAAAGAATCTAGATCATCAATTGATGCTAGAAGGATATCGAGAGGTATGAGAATAAGGCCAATAAGAGCCCTCACACTTGGTTTTCCAAACGTAGGTAAATCAGCTTTAATTAATAGAATTGCAAAAAAAAGAGTTGTCGATAGTGCTAGGAAAGCTGGTGTAACACGTAATTTGAGATGGATAAGATTAGATAGTGGTATTGATCTACTAGATGCTCCAGGTGTTATACCTCCTAATTTAGAAAATCAAAAATCAGCACTTAATCTTGCACTATGTGACGATATTGGAGAGGCAGCTTATGAAATAGAGAGTGTTGCAATTGAATTTATCAAAATTATGTCCACCTTAAATAAAGATAAAAATGCGAATATCTCAGTAAAACAAATATCTAATAGATATGGAGTTGATATTGCAAAAGGCTTTGAGAGTCCTTCTGATTGGATCGATGAAGCAGCTTCAAAACACACCTCTGGCGATAAAAGAAGAATGTCTCATAAATTATTGGAAGATTATAGAAATCAAATGCTTGGTAAAATTGCTTTAGAAGTCCCACAATGGAATTAGATAATAGAAATTCTTTCGGTTTTGGAGAGGGTGAACTTATAGAAATTATTTATGAGTTACCTCTTCCTATGAGACTAGATAGATGGTTGGTAAGTAAAAGGCCAGAACAAAGTAGGGCAAGAATTCAACATTTTATCAATTCAGGATTAGTACTTGTAAACTATAAGACTGCGAAAGCAAAGACCCCTTTAAAAAATGGCGACAATGTTCAAATCTGGATGCCTCCTCCAGAACCTCTAGTATATTTGAAACCTGAAAAAATGGATTTAGAAATCCTTTTTGAAGACGAGCACATTATAGTAATCAATAAACAATCAGGACTGATTGTTCATCCAGCCCCGGGACACAAATCAGGAACTCTAGTCAATGGATTACTTTTTCACTGTAATGATCTTCCTGGAATTAATGGAAAACTAAGACCTGGTATTGTTCACAGATTAGATAAAGATACCTCCGGATGTATGGTGGTAGCAAAAAGCCAAGAAGCATTAGTAAATCTCCAGAAACAAATAAAAGAAAAAATAGCTTCACGCGAATACATTGCAGTAATACATGGAGCACCTAATTCTGAAGAAGGTCAAATAGTGGGGCACATTGGTAGAGATAAAATCAATAGATTGAAATATAAAGTAGTTGAAGAAGCTGCAGGAAGATATGCCTGCACTTATTGGAAATTAAAAGAAAGATTGGGTAATTACTCATTAATGAATTTCAAATTAGATACTGGGCGAACGCATCAAATAAGAGTTCATTGCGCCTACATTAATCATCCTATTGTGGGTGATCCTTTATATGGAAGATGTAAAAAACTTCCATGTAAATTAGAGGGCCAAGCATTACACGCTTTTAAGCTTGGCCTCATACATCCAATCAATGGCAAAGAAATGATATTTGAAGCAGAATTACCATTAGATTTTCAGAAATTACTAAAAGTGCTTAAAGCTAAATGAGATTTAAAGAAGAATTTAGAAGAGATTTTGTATAGGTGTTTTTAGTTTTAGTGAATATTGTAGAACTTTCTCCTTCATCAACTATCTTTCCGTGATTCATTACTAGCAACCTATTACAAAATCTTTTAGCAATTCCTAAATCATGTGTTATGAAGATAATGGTTAAATCCATTTTTTCTTGCAGGACTCTTAGTAATTCAAGAATTTCTATTTTTACTGAAGCATCTAACATATTAACGCTCTCATCACAAATCAAAATTTTTGGTTTCAGCAATAGCGCTCTGGCTAATGAAATTCTTTGCAATTGACCACCAGATAATTGGTTAGGATAAGAATTTAAAAATTCACTCTTAAAAGGAAGACTTAAATTTCTAAACATGAATTTTATTTCTTTTGTAATTTTTCTTTTATCTGAAATTTTTTGAATAAAAAATATATCTTCTAAAATACTTTTAATTGTCATTTTTGGATTTAAACTTGAAAAAGGATCTTGAAAAATAATTTGCATATTATTGTGCTTTTTAAAAGATTTATTTTTTTTGGATGAATGATTTTTATCATAAATTTTTATTTCACCGCCTCTTACTTTCAGAAGTCCAATTAAGGCCCTACATAATGTGCTTTTACCGCTGCCTGAAGAACCAACTATTCCGAGAGTCTCATTCTTATATAATTTAAAACTAACTTCATTTAAAGCCTTATTCCATTTATTTATGAAAATTGAAGAATTTAATTTATACCAATGTCTTAAGTTATTTACTTCTAGAACGACCTCATCTCGAACATTATTTTTAGCATCTGATCCTAATACTATTTTTGAGGCATTGACTAACTTTATCCCAATATCAGATTTTGGTGATTGAAAAATATCTAATATATTTCCTCTTTCAACAATCGATCCCTTTTCAATTATTGCAACTTTTTTACACCACTTTGCTGCAAGATTAATGTCGTGACTAATTAAAATTAAAGTAGTATCGAATTCATTACATAACTGAATTATTTCTTTCATAATTTCAAAACTTATTCTGGTATCTAAGCTTGTTGTAGGTTCATCAGCTATTAATAATTTAGGTTTTAAAGCGAGAGCCATTGCTATAGAGACTCTCTGTCTCATTCCACCGCTAAATTGATGCGGGAAAGAATTAAGTCTGCTTTCTTCAATTCCTACTTTTTGAAAAAGTTCTTTCACTAATTTTTTAATGTGCAAAGATGATTTAGTTTGATAATGAGTTTTAAATAATTCATATAAATGATCCCCAACTTTCATTAGTGGATTAAGTTTTTTTATGGAATCTTGATAGATAAATCCAAAATTTTTTCTTCTAAATAATTGAGCTTCTCCCTTATTTATTTTTCTAGGATCTAAACATGAAATTGATATATGACCTTTGGAAGTTGCTTGCTCAGGCAACATATTTACTAATGTTTTTGCAAAAGTAGACTTTCCGCAACCAGAGGGGCCAATGATAGCTAAATGATCCCCTCTATCTATTTCAAGATTAAAATTTTTGATTATAGGGCTCTTATTTAAACTATATTTAACAGTAAGGTTTTTAACTGTAAGAATTTTTTCTTTTTTTATTTTCATGATTTTATAGCAAATTTTTCTAGTCCTAAATAAAATAAATCTAAAGCAATATAAAATGTCTGAGGCAGCTGCAAATTCAAAAGAAAAAAAAGAAATTAAAGTTTCCAAAACTATTCTGCCCGAAAATAAAAAATATGAAAGTGAATCTTTGAATTATGAGATAAAAATCCCCGATTGGCTTCTTAAAGATATTAATAATTACGAAAAATCAAATAATATAAATGATGAGAATCAAAACCTCATCGTAAAGGCCTTTAAACTTGCGTATGAAGCACATGCAGGACAACTTCGTGCTAGTGGTGAACCTTATATCATTCACCCAGTAGCTGTAGCAAATCTTCTCAAAGAAATAGGAGCTAGTTCATCTGTTATTGCTGCAGGACTTTTACATGATGTTGTTGAAGATACAGGCATTGATTTATCGGAAATAGAAGCAAATTTTGGATTAGAAGTAAAAATACTTGTGGAGGGCGTAACAAAATTAGGAGGTATTCACTTTAATAACAGGACTCAAGCACAAGCTGAAAATCTTAGAAAAATGTTTTTAGCTATGGCCAGCGATATCAGAGTTGTTTTAGTAAAACTTGCAGATCGACTTCATAACATGAGAACAATTGAATGGCTAAATGATGAGAGACAACAAAGAATAGCTAGAGAAACAAGAGAGATTTATGCACCTTTAGCTAATCGATTAGGAATAAATAGATTTAAATGGGAATTAGAAGATTTAGCTTTTAAATTCCTAGAGCCTAGAGAATATCAAGATCTAAAAGATCAAATCTCTGTTAAAAGGAGCGATAGAGAAAAAAGGCTAAAAGTAACCCTAAATCTTATGAAAGCAAACTTAATCTCAGCAGGTTTAAAAAACTTTGAAATAACCGGGAGACCAAAACATCTTTATGGCATCTGGAGCAAAATGGAAAGACAGCAAAAACAGTTTCATGAAATTTATGATGTTGCTGCTCTAAGAATTATCGTTGATAATTCAGATAGTTGTTATAGAGCTTTAGCGGTTGTACATGATACTTTCAAACCAATTCCAGGCAGATTTAAAGACTACATAGGATTACCAAAACCGAATGGATATCAATCATTACATACTTCAGTGATTGGAAGACATCGACCTATTGAAGTTCAAATTAGAACTACTTCCATGCATCAAATTGCAGAATATGGAATTGCTGCCCATTGGCAATATAAAGAGGGTGGCTCTCCTGCTAAAAGTAATGCAGAAAGATTTAATTGGTTAAGACAACTAGTCGAATGGCAACAAGAAGGTAATGAAGGCGATCATAATGATTATTTAGCATCAATTAAAGAAGATTTATTTGATGAAGAAGTATTTGTAATCACACCTAAAGGGGATGTTGTTGGTTTAAAAAAAGGATCTACCGCAATAGATTTCGCCTACAGAATTCATTCTGAAGTTGGAAATCACTGTAATGGAATAAGAATTAATGAAAAGCTTTCCCCATTATCTACTTCACTACAAAATGGGGACTTCATAGAAATTTTGACAAATAATAATGCCACTCCCAGTTTGGATTGGCTGAACTTTGTAGTTACGCCAACTGCTAAAAATAGAATTCGTCAGTGGTATAAGAAAAGCCACCGAGATGAAACAATTAAAAGAGGTAGAGAATTACTCGAAAAAGAAGTAGGTAAAAACGGTTTTGAAACGATGCTTTCTAGTGATGCCATGAAAAAAGTTGCTAATCGATGCAATTTAAAAAATACGGAAGATCTTTTAGCATCGCTTGGTTTTGGTGGTTTAACTTTACATCAAGTATTAAACAGACTTAGAGAAGAAATAAAATTACAGACGGAAGATATAAAAAATAATTCTGATTCAGAAATAGCAAAATCTCTAAAAAGTAGTAATAATTTATCCACCAATAAACCACATACAACGACTAAATCACCAATTTCTGGTATAGAAGGTCTTGATTACAGAATAGGTAAATGCTGTTCCCCACTCCCAGGAGAAGATATAGTCGGAACCGTATCGCTTGGTAACCATGGGATAACCATTCATAGGTCAGATTGTGAAAATGTAATGCCAATTCCAATAGAGAGAAGATTACCTGTTGGATGGAATCAAGATGATAAAACTCGTGATAATAAATTTCCAATTCAGCTGCGAATAGAAGTGATTGATAGGGTTGGAGTTCTTAAAGATATTCTTATGCGGTTATCTGATAAAGGTATAAACGTTAGTGATGCTAATGTTAAAACTGCTTATGGCAAACCAGCTATTATCAATCTCTGCGTAGGGCTAGAAAGTTATAATCAACTTCACAGAACAATTGACCAAATCAAATCAATGGCAGATGTTTTAGATATTGCAAGAGTTGGACAAAGTTAATTTTAAAATAAGATCAATCTATCTTTTAATTTTTGTCTTGTAGATAAAGAAAACAACACTGCCACAAATCAAAGCCAATAACAAACCAACACAAGATGAACCTAAAAGTAACTTTAGTGAAAAAATTCTACCTTGTTTCCATAAGTCATCAATAACAAAACTTTTGTCAATAATCTTATTAGAAGAGGTTTTAAAAAAAATAGAACCAACTTTATAATTGAAATAATAAAGTGGAATATAAGTAAATGGGTTGCTGATCCAAGTACCAATTGCAGCTAGAACAATATTTCCTCTAGCTAGTTTCGCAAAAAATATCCCCATTAAAGTTTGAAAACCAAAAAAAGGAAAGCAGCCACTAAATACACCTATAGCTAAACCTTTAGCATTAAATAAAGGACTCCCATTTTGATGCCTAAATAATGATAGAATTTTTTTTAAGCCAATATCTCTTTTAGATCTCATTCAGAAAGAAAAATTCAAAATTAAATTCTTGATAATCTTACTTAATTATCTATAACAAAGCGAGAGATGAATTCGATAGTTAATACAGAAGATACGATAGCAGCAATTGCTTCAGCTATAAGTATAGGGAAAGGAGGAGTTGCGATAATAAGAGTATCAGGGAAAGACTCAATAAATGCTTGCAAAAAAATTGTTCAAACTAAATCAAAATATGCATGGGAATCACATAGAGTTTTTCACGGTTTTATTCAGGAAAATAAACAAAATAAATTTATAGATGAGATTTTAATTTTAGTTATGAAATCGCCAAACAGCTTTACAGGAGAGGATGTTGTTGAGCTACATTGTCATGGAGGAATTATCTTAGTAAATAAAGTTCTCAAGATATTATTATCAAGTAATTCTAGAGTTAGACTTGCAAATCCAGGAGAATTTAGTCAAAGAGCTTTTCTGAATGGGAAAATAGACCTTACTCAAGCCGAGTCAATTAATCAATTAATTAACGCAAGCAATATAAGATCAGCAGAGTTAGCTTTTAGCGGGGTTCAAGGAGAAATAAAGAAAAAAATTGATGATATTAAAGATGACCTTATAAATCAACTTTGTGAGATAGAAGCGAGAGTGGATTTTGAAGAAGACTTCACAGATTTTGATTACACAAAATATCTAAAAAACATTAAAAAAGTGAAAGAAAAAATAAATTTACTTATAGAAAATTCAAAAAGAAATTCATATATTCATAATGGGATATCCATTGCGCTTATAGGTAAAACTAATGTTGGTAAAAGTTCTTTACTAAATTTGCTTGCAAAAAAAGAGAAAGCCATCGTCACTAATATTCCTGGAACAACAAGAGATGTTATTGAAGTGAATTTAACTATTAATGACATCCCAATGAAAATAATTGATACTGCTGGCATAAGAGAAACTGATGAACAAATTGAAAGTATTGGAATTAAAAAAAGTTTTGGGAAAATTAAAGAGTCAGATTTTATAATTTATATTTATAGTCTTGAAGAAGGATTTAATGAAGAAGACAAAAAAATAATAAAAGAAATCCCCAAAGAAAAATTAATTACTATTGTGGGTAATAAGAAAGATTTAATTGACTCTAAAAATATTAATTCAAATGAGCTAAAAGAGACAATTATTATGAGCATTAAAAATAATGATGGTGAAAGATTATTAATCGACACAATCATAAAAAAATGTGGATTAAAACAATTAGAAAATATCAATATATTTTTAAATGAAAGACATTTAACGAATTTGTCTGCTTGCCTATCTAATTTAAATGATACTGATGCAATAGTTAAAAACAGATTGCCATTTGATTTATTATCAATAGAACTTAGAGATGGTATTCAAAATTTATCTAAAATAACTGGTCAAGAATTAACAGAGGAGCTTCTAGATACTATTTTTTCAAAGTTTTGTATTGGTAAATAAATTTGAGTTAAATTACATAGTGATTTATAGTTGATTCTCTAACTTCAGTTGAATTTTTATTAATTATTTTTTAGTGAAGTGTATCTGAATACTCCAACAATAAGTAAGATCATTGATAATTGGATCGATGAAGATATAGGTAGTGGAGATCTAACAGGTTCCTCTATTACAGAAGAGAATGGTAATGCATATTGGATTGCAAAAGAGGAGGGTATATTTTGTGGGGTTAAGATTGTAAAAGAAATTTTTAAAAAAATTGATTTAAAAATCAATCCAAAATTTAAAATCTCTGATGGAGATAAATTTGTTAAAAATCAAAAACTCTTAGAAATATATGGACCCTCAAAAAGTTTACTCGCTAGTGAAAGGATCAGCTTAAATATAGCAATGCATTTATCTGGAATATCAACATATACAAAGAATCTTGTAGATAAATTAGAAGGTACAAATATAAAATTAGCAGATACTAGAAAAACAACTCCTGGCTTAAGAATATTTGAAAAATATGCATTCAAATGCGGAGGTGGAGTAAATCATAGAATGGGATTATACGATGCGGCTATGATAAAAGAAAATCATATTGCATGGACAGATAATCTTAAGAATGCAGTCCAAAAAATTCGCCTAAATTCGCCTTTTACAACTCATATCATTATTGAAGCTGAGAATATCGAACAGGCAAAAGAAGCAGTATTAGCAGGAGCGGATAGTGTCTTATTAGATGAACTAAGTCCGGAAATAATCAAAAAAAACGTTCAAGAATTAAGAGATTTATCAATTAATAGCTTAAAAAAAGAAGTCAATAAAAATTTGATAATAGAAGTTTCTGGAATAAACCCTGAAGAAATTAGTAAATATCTAATAAAAGGTATTGATTTGATTTCAACAAGTTCTTCAATTACCAAAAGTGATTGGATTGATTTAAGTATGCGTTATATTAATTAATCATATAGATAAAGAATTGAATAAATAATGCTAATCATTTTTAAAGAATTAACAAATAACTTTGAACAATCTCTGTTAGATAGTCTTAAAAAAAATAATAAGGAAAGAGAGTTCGAAATTCTTAGAAAAAATTTAATTACACAATCATCAAAAGAGGAATTTGGTGATTATCAATGTAATGTTTGTTTAAGTTTATCTAAAATATATAAAAAGAATCCAAGAGATATTTCTAATGATTTTATTAACCTTTTAAATAAAAATAAAAGCATATCAAGATTATGTAAGAGTCTAGAAATAGCTGGACCTGGATTTATAAATATAAAATTAAAAGATGAAGTTCTCATAAATCAATTTAAATCAAATATTCAATCCAAAAGGGCTGGAGTACCTCAAATTAGAAAAGATTTAGATAGTGGCTTATCAAATAAAGTCATTGTAGATTTTTCTAGTCCTAATATTGCTAAAGAAATGCATGTAGGGCATTTAAGATCAACAATAATAGGAGATTCAATATCTAGAATTTTCGAGTTAAGAGGTTATCAAGTATTAAGACTAAATCATGTTGGCGATTGGGGAACCCAATTTGGTATGCTTATTACTCAGCTCAAAGATTTATATTCAAATGATTTAAAAGAGATAGGGAAAATCAAGATAAGTGATTTAGTTGAATTTTATAAAGAATCAAAAAAAAGATTTGATAATGAATCTGAATTCCAAAAAAGATCTAGAGAGGAAGTAGTCAAGTTACAAAGTGGAGATATTAAATCAATTGAAGCTTGGAAATTATTATGTGATCAATCTAGAAAAGAATTTAATGAAATCTATAAAAATTTAAAAATAAAAATAGAAGAAAGAGGTGAATCTTTTTATAATCCCTTTTTAAGATCAGTTATTGAGGATTTGAATTTAAAAAAAATATTAGTAGAAGATCAAGGAGCAAAATGTGTATTTTTAGATGGGATGTCTAATAAAGAAGGCAAACCTTTACCGCTAATTATTCAAAAAAAAGATGGAGGGTTTAACTATGCCACCACAGATCTTGCTGCTATAAGATACAGATTCAATAAACCTCCTAATGGGGATGATGCTTCGAGAATTATTTATGTAACTGATCATGGACAAGCAAATCATTTTGCTGGAGTTTTTCAAGTTGCAAAAAGAGCAAAATGGATCCCAGATAATTGTCAAGTAGACCATGTCCCTTTTGGTTTAGTTCAAGGAATTGATGGCAAAAAACTAAAGACAAGGGAAGGTGAAACAATACGTTTAAAAGATTTATTAAAAGAAGCAGTTAGAAGAGCAAAAGAAGATTTATTGAAAAGATTAGAAGAGGAAAATCGTTATGAGACAGAAGATTTTATTGCAAATACTTCAAGAATTATTGGATTAGGAGCTGTTAAGTATGCAGATTTAAGCCAAAATAGGATTACTAATTATCAATTTAGTTTTGATAGAATGCTTTCCCTTAATGGAAATACGGCTCCTTATATGTTATATACACTTGTGAGAATTGCAGGAATTAAAAGAAAAAATGATTTTGTTTATGACTCTAAAGATCTTCAATATATAAATTATGAACACAAATCTGAGTGGAAACTTATCAGGAAATTACTTAAGTTCGATGAAGTCATAATATCTATTGAAAAAGACTTAATGCCAAATAGATTATGCAATTATCTATTTGAGCTATGTCAGACTTTTAATAGATTCTATGATCTCGTTCCAATACTCAAAGAAGAAAAATATATAAAAATTTCTAGACTTAATTTATGTGATCTAACTGCAAAAACACTAAAATTAAGCTTAGAGCTTCTAGGAATTGAAACTTTAGAGAGAATGTAATGAATGTATTTAATCAAATAAAGAAGCATTCCCCTCTTCCGAGAAAGGCAATAATAGATATGGAATCTTATTCTGCACCTTTAGAAAATAGAAGAGATTTGCTACGTTTAGATTTTAATGAAAATACCTTAGGCCCAAGTGAAAAAGTATATAATGCCATCAAAAATATTAAGTTAAACGAAATTTCAATATATCCTGAATATAATTCATTAAAAAAATTTCTATCAAAAAACTATCATGAATCTAGGAAATTTGATCCTGAAGAGATAGGTATATTTAATGGAGCTGATGCTGCAATAAACGCAATTTTTAATTCTTTTGGCGATAGAGATGAAATATTCCTGACTACAAATCCCACTTTTGGGTATTATTCTCCTTGTTCAGAAATTCAGGGAATGAACAAAATTACTTGTACCTATGAAGGAGAAAACTTTCTTTTCCCAATTAAGAGATTTGAAGATAATATTATAAAACATCGGCCTAAATTAATATTCATTTGTAATCCAAATAATCCGACTGGCACAGTTTTGAGTGCTCAAGAAATAATTAAATTTGCAAATCTGAATAAAAAATCATTAATTGTAGTTGACGAACTTTATGAGAAATTTAATGGCGATAGTCTTCTTCCAGTAATAGATTTTGAAGAAATTAAAAATATAGTTATTATTCAATCCCTCTCAAAAACTGCAGGTTTAGCAGGTTTACGAATTGGATTTGCATTTGGCAATAAAAGTATAATTCAATATATCAATAAAGTTACGGGACCTTACGATGTGAATAGTTTTGCAGTTACAGCTGCATTAGCTGCTTTAAATGATAAAACTTATATAGATAATTATGTTTCCGAAGTAAAAAAAGCGAGAGTATTTATTAAGAAAAAATTTCAATCCACAAGGATTAGAAAACATTTTGGGGGAGGCAATTATTTTTTAATTTGGCCTAATAAAAATCCAAAAGTTTTAACAGAACAAATGAGAGAAAAGGGAATTTTAATTAGAGAGATGAACAACAAAAAAGATATTGAAAATTCTATAAGAGTCAGTATAGGAACAAAACAACAAATGAGCTTTTTTTGGAATATTTATAAAGAATTAGATCTTGATGATTAATCTTTGAAAATATAAATTGTATTTTTATCAATTCTTTTTGAATCTATTTCGATGCTTTTATCTGGATATTTAACTTTAAAATCTTGCATACGTTCAAGAAATAGATCTTCATTAGAAAAATCACAATCCACACTAATATTATTACCTCTATCAAAATGAACAGGAATCACAATAGAGGGCTTTAAAATTTTTACTACTTCTGAAGCCTCTCTACCATCATAAGATTTAACTCCTCCTCCTATTGAAATAAATAAAATATCTGGCCTGGACAAAATAATTTGACTTTCTATATCTATGTCGCCAGCAGCTCCACCCATATGAACTATTTTTAAGTTATTCTGCTCCCAACTCCATACAGTAGACATACCAAATCTTCTACCACCAACTCTATCGTGAGGAACCTCAACTCCTTTTAATAATGTATCTTTGAGTTGATAAATTCCAGGTTCTGAAAACATCAATTTATTTTTTGGGTTATATCCTTCATCAGCAAGTTTTGAACTAGCTAAAATGAAATCAGCATTCTCACCTTTTGGCTCATTTAAACCAGTTGCACAACCAACAGCCTTAAAGGGATTTAAAAGAACAGATTTTCCTCTACCTTTAATTAAGAAACTACTATGACCTAAACTTTTTATAAACAAATCACCTGCCATTGCAGATGAGGGCATTAAAAATATAAATAATATAAGAAGAAAAAATTTTTTAAGTTTGATAATATTCATAAAAAAGATTTGTGATTTCTATTTTACTTCTGTTCTGCCATATTTAGAAAATTACTAATTAATTTATGACCAAATTGTGTTAAAACGCTTTCTGGATGAAATTGAACACCATGTAAATTTTTATATTTTTTATGAGAAATAGCCATAATAGTTGAATCTTCTAGCGTTGCTGTTATCTCAAAACACGATGGGAGTGAATCTGAATCCACAATTAAACTATGATATCTTGTAGCCACAAATGGACTTTCAATATCTTTGAATAATCCTTTTTTATTATGAATAATTCTTGAGGTTTTTCCATGCATTAATTCTTTAGCAACTATTACTTTACCGCCATAAGCTTGGGCTAACGCTTGATGGCCTAAACATACTCCTAATGTTGGAATTTCTTTTGATAAGTTTTTAAGAATTGGTAAACAAATGCCAGACTGATCAGGATTTCCAGGCCCAGGAGATAACAAAATACCATCTGGATTAATTTGACTTATTTCTTCTAAAGTAATTTCATCATTTCTTTTCACTATTAATTCTTTAGTTATTTCATGCTCGACAGATAGTTCTCCTAAATATTGAACAAGGTTATAAGTAAAACTATCGTAGTTATCAATAACAAGAAACATATTTCTGTGAATTTAGAATAACAATTTTATTTTAGGAAAAAAGATATATAAGGCAATAATAACAGAATTAATGGAAGCTAATAATACAGCTCCTGCGGAAGTATCTTTTGCAATTTTAGCCAAACTTCTAAATTCTTTTTTCACTACTAAATCAACTATTGATTCTATAGAAGTATTTAATACTTCCAATATTAAAACAGACATAATTGTGGCAACCAAAATCATATAATGACTTAAATTGATTTGCAGTAAAAAACCAATTATTAAACTTATAACTGCAAAAATTAATTGAATTTTAAAATTTCTTGAAGTTTTTAAAACATAACTAATACCACAGAAAGCATACTTAAAACTTATAAATACATTATTAGAAGTTTTGTATGATTCTTTTCTATTTTCTAAATAGTTTATTTTTTTTTCCATTGATTTTTAATCTAATCGAGTAATTAAATATTCTTGGAAATTTAACATATTTTCTAAATCATGTTCATTATTATGTTCCCATCCCAAAAGATGTAAAAATCCATGACTAGCCAACCAAATCATCTCTCTAAGGATTGAATGTTTATATTCATAAGATTGCTCAAGTGCCATCTCTAATGATATAAATATATCTCCCAACTCTATATGATCTAAATTATTTAGAGATTCATCAGAAATAATTGGAAAAGATAGAACATCAGTTGGACCATTTTTTTGCATCCATTTCTTATTCAAAGAAGCAATTTCTTGATTAGATATTATCTGTAAGCCTAATGAAAAAGATTTTTTTTCAAAAATATAATTCGGTAATTCGTAATCCTCTTTTTTTAATATTGTATTTATCCAAGATAAAAAAACTTTCTCCCAAAAAATAGATTCAAAAATAAGCTTAGTTTTAGTATCTTTTAAATCATTTGAAAATTGAGAAAAATCATGACATTGAAAAACCAAATCTAAATTTATTTCAGAAATAATTTTTTCTTTCATACATTCTTAAACTGGAATATTGGGCTTACCTATTGTGGCCACAAGTATTAATATCCCAATTAAAACTAGAAAGGTTATTGAAAAATGAGAAATACTTTTTGAGCCTTTCCTTACCATATTTCTCATAGCAAGCTTTATAAAGCTTGGAGGAGAAACTTTTTTTTCTACAATTTCGTTTTTATTTTCCATTAGTTATTCAATAGATTCGTGAGAAGAAATATTCATACGTAATAATTCATGAATAAATGGTTCAATTCCACCATCTAAAACACTATTTAACTCGTTAGTCTCCTGCATAGTCCTAAGATCTTTTACCATTTGATAGGGATGGAAAACATAATTTCTTATTTGATTGCCCCATGCAGCTTCCACAATATCACCTTTTATATCAGCGACTTCTGCAGCTCGTTGTTCTTTAGCAATCACTAATAGTTTAGACTTTAGAAGTAACATAGCTTTTTCTTTATTTTGTAATTGAGATCTTTCTTGGGTACATCTTACTGAAATCCCTGAAGGCAAATGAACAATTCTCACTGCTGTTTCTACTTTATTAACATTTTGTCCTCCAGCTCCACCGGATCTACTCGTTGTAATTTCTAAATCTTTTTCAGGTATATCAAGTGAAATATTATCATCTAATTTTGGCATGACCTCTACCCCAGCAAAGCTGGTTTGTCTTTTTCCATTGGCATTAAAAGGAGAAATTCTTACTAATCTATGAGTCCCTTTTTCATGTTGCAGATAGCCGTATGCATATTTTCCATCAATTTCAAAAGTTACACTTTTAATACCTGCTTCTTCTCCTTGAGATAATTCGTTAATGACAAGGCTCATTTGATTATTATCGGCCCATCTTGAATACATTCTCAATAAAATTTCTACCCAATCCTGCGCATCTGTTCCACCAGCACCTGCGTTAATAGAAACTACTGCTCCTTCCTTATCGTATTCACCACATAACAATCTTTCAAATTCCCATTTATCTAAATTCTCTCTTAATTTCTTCAATCCCTGCTGGGATTCTAAAATCATTTCCTCTTCAGGTTCTAAAGAATAAAGCTCAAGAGAGGCATTTGCATCAGAAATAAAAGTTTTCCATTTATCTAACAATTCGAGTTGTGCTTTGACATCATCAAGTATTAACATTTGCTTTTTAGCTTCTTCTTGATTTTCCCAAAATGCAGGCTGAGCAGAAATTTGCTCTAACTCTTTCCTTTTTGCTTTTAATCTTGGAACGTCAAAGACAATCCTGAGCATTACCCAGGCGCTCTGTTAGTTCGGAAAGATCTTTTTTGAAATTTGTAATATCTATCAAAATAGAATTTAATCGTTATTTATAATCTAACAAGCACATTTGTTTAATAGTATAAACTAAGTATTATTTTTAAAAAATGTCTAAAGTTGAAATTTATACTTGGCAATACTGCCCATTCTGTATTCGAGCAAAATCACTACTCAAGAAAAAAAATGTAAATTTTACAGAATATAAAATTGATGGCGACGAAGATGCCAGAGCATTGATGATTGAAAGAGCTGATGGGAGAAGAACATTACCACAAATATTTATAGATAATGAGGGTATCGGAGGCTGCGATGATCTCTACACATTAGAAAATGAAAATAAATTAGAAGCATTATTAAACTAGATCTTATGAAATTTCTATTCGTAATAGATCCAATTAAAAATATAAATCCTTTAAAAGATTCAACTGCTGCTTTAATGCAAGCATCATCAAAAAAAAATATTGAAATCTGGAGTTGTACTCCTCAAGATCTTGAAGCTAGAGGTGATGAAGTATGGGCATCCTCCGTAAAAGTTGAAGTAAATCCGTGGATTTCTTTCAAAGAGAATGATTGCATACCTCTCGCCGAATTTAATTGCATTTGGATGAGAAAAGATCCTCCTGTAAATGAGGCTTATTTATATGCAACCCATCTTTTAGAAGTTGCCGAAAGAAAAGGAGTAAAAGTAATTAACAAACCCTCTTCGTTAAGAGCATGGAATGAAAAGCTAGGTGCTTTAAGATACAGCCACTTAATGGCACCTACAATAGTTGCGAGTAAGGTAAAAGATCTTATTAATTTTGCAAATATAAATAATGAAGTAGTCATAAAACCTCTTGGAGGGAAAGGTGGTCAAGGTGTTATAAGGATAAATAAAAATTCTCCAGGAATTAAATCAATCATTGAATTAATCACTTCTCAAGAAGAATTACCCGTTATGATGCAAAAATTTATTCCTGAAGTCATAGAGGGTGATAAAAGAATAATTATCGTAAACGGAGAAGCAATAGGATCTATAAATAGGATTCCTCAAGGAGGTGATTTTAGGAGTAATTTAGCGATGGGAGGGAAGGCTGAACCCACATTATTAACAGAAAAAGAAAAAAGTATCTGCTCAGAATTATCTCAACACTTCAAAGATGAAGGTTTATTTTTTGTGGGTATTGATGTAATAAATGGAATGCTTAGCGAGATTAATGTAACAAGTCCAACAGGTTTAAGAGAAATAGAAAATTTATCCAATAAGAATGTTTCAGTGGAAGTTATTGAAAAATTAGTAGAAATTATCTAGGATTTTTAGCACAAAATATCTGTTTTACTGTAGATTCAAATTTTAATTTAATCTCATCTATTTCTTTCTCTAAAACGGAGCCTGAAACTATACCTGAACCTGCAGTAAATTCAATATTTTCTTCAATACATCTTGCGCCTCTTATTGCTAAAAGAAATGAAGCATTGCCTGATGAATCAACCCAACCCATTGGAGAAGCATAATTTCCTCTAGGAAAAGACTCAAGAGTGTTTATCCAATCCAATGCTGCATTTTTTGGGTATCCACAAACAGCCGGAGATGGGTGTAGGTTTTTAAGCAATTCAAAAGGACAAATATTTTCAACTTTAGAGAAAATAAGTGTTTGCAAATGAGAAATATCTCCAAATGAATTTACCTTGATATCACTTTTTTTAAAGTTTGTGATTTTTGAAACTTCTAAAGATTTAATCAAATACTTTATTACATAATTATGTTCCTTTAAGTCTTTAGTACTTTGTAGGAATTTCTTAAAATTTGAATTAGTTGAGATAGTTCCAGCAAGAGCCTCTAAAGTTAAATTAGGTTTAGAAAAAGAAAATAATTTTTCTGGAGATGCTCCAAACAAAATATCCTTACTATTCCTTTTCCAAACATATCTACATGTATTTGGTTGCTTCTTTTTAAATCTTTTTAAAATTTCTACAAAATCTAATTTATTTTTAAGTTTTATGTTAATCCTATTCGCTAAAACTATCTTCTCGAGGATACCTTTCTCTACTAATTGAATTCCTCTATTTACTACTTTTTTCATATCTATTTTAGAAGTTTCTAAGGAGCGTGAGAAATCATCAATAAAAGGAGAATCAAAACTAGTTTTTAAGCCAGATGATTTTATTAATTCTGAGCCAGAATTAATAACTTGATTTCTAATTGTCCATATTTCCTCAATTAATGTTCTTAATGATGATTTACCTTCAACATGACCATTAATTCTTAACCAGCAATTCTTATCACTTTTAGTAATTAATATTTTTGGCAAGATGGCTTCCAAACTAGGGATATCTGAAGGTAAATCCTTATTATTCAAATTTTCAGAGAAAGAAAATAAATAAATTATTTTTGAAAGTGCAGAATTATGCGATTCATTAGTTAAGTTAATTAAATTTTTAAAATTCTCAGAATTAAACTCTTTTGCTACCTCAAATCTTTTGGGACCATCCAGAGTAACATATTTACACTTCTCGAAGGCTATATATGAAATACCATCAGATTCCTCCCAAAATGAAGAAAACGGATATTTATTTATTAACAATTCATAAACTTGAAATAAATCAATACAAGGAATCTCAACACAAATACTTACTAATCCAGAATTTTCAACTTTCTTATCAAAAGAGGAAAATACATCTTTTAAAAAATCTGTTAAGTTTAAATCATTTTTCATTACTTATTGAAAATAACTAAAAATCATGCAATAAAGTAAAAAATGTAACTCAATTTATAAACTAAATCTAATAATTATCTAATTTTGCGTGTTAATTAAAAATGGACGAAGATAAAAAAAAATTATGGAAACAAGCAATAAAATGGCCTCTTTATTCTGTTGCCATACTTCCAGTCTTCATAACAGGGGCTTATATACTGAATCAATATGAAAAGGTAAAAATTTATAATTTGATTGCATTTACTTTAGCTGCAATTTTAATATTAATTTGGGAAAATCTAACTAATGATTTATTCGACGCAGAAACAGGAATCGATGAATTTAAATTCCATTCAATTGTAAATCTTGTAAAAAATAAAAAAATAATTTCATTTATTGCATATACATCTTTAGTTATTGGTTTATTAATAATTTCAATTATTTCAGTATCAACAAGTATAAACATTTTGATTTTGGTGGCAGCTTGCTGCTTCCTAGGATATTTATATCAAGGTCCTCCTTTTAGATTTGGCTATCAAGGTTTAGGAGAACCATTATGCTGGCTTGCATTTGGACCTTTTGCTTACTCTGCAGTCTTAATTGCGTTAAATCCATCTAATATTTTCTTTGAAGATATTCCCTGGAAAGTTTCTTTATTACTTGGTTCAGGACCTTCCTTGGCAACAACTCTTGTATTATTTTGTTCTCATTTTCATCAAATTTCTGAAGATAAAAAGCATGGGAAAAATTCACCTTTAGTTCGCTTAGGGGCAAAAAAAGGTTCTCAATTTGTGCCTTGGATAATTTTTACAATATATATTTTTCAACTTTTCACTATAGTTAATGGATTTATTCCAGTGTTTTGTATCCTTTATTTTATTAGTTTTCCTCAAGCAATAAGACTTATAAATTTATTAAGATCTTCATATAAAAACCCTAGTGCAATCAAAAATTGTAAATTCATCGCAATTAAATTTCAAACTCTTAATGGAGTTGGCTTAATCACAGGATTAATATTTAATTACTTACTCAATAAATGAACTTAATATTTCAAAAAAAATCTTTTTGCTTTAAGTTATCCGCCAAAGTAGAAAATTCTAATACCACTTACCAAACAAAATCGGGTTGGATAATTAAATTAACAAGTAATGATAAAAAAATTGGGTTTGGAGAAGTTTCACCACTTCATAAAGAAGACTTAAAAAAGTGTGCGAAACAACTAGATATGATCCCTTCGAATGTAGCATTATTTAATTTATCTGAGCAAATAAATATTTTTCACCCATGCATTCAATCTGCAATAAATTCTGCATTAGCCGAAATAAATGGAAAAATAATTTTTAAAGAAAACTACTACTTTGATGAAATTTATAAAACAGCCATATTGTTAAATCATGAAAATGTAGTTTTAGATCTAAATGAAATTAAAAAAAGACAATCTGATATTGGGAAATCATTAACCATAAAATGGAAAGTAGCATTAAAAAATAATCATGAGGAAGAAGCAAGTTTAGAAGAAATTTTAAGCCAAATAGGCAATAATATTAAGTTAAGAATAGATGCTAATGGTTCTTGGGGAAGAGAGATAGCTAATAGATGGGCTGATATTTTGAAGGATAACAAAAATGTAGATTGGTTAGAACAACCTCTATGTGTTGATGATATTGAAGGACTGACAGAACTCAACAAAAAAATCCCTATAGCCTTAGACGAATCACTTTTAAAATTTCCAAATTTGATTGATGAGTGGAAAGGTTGGCAAATTAGAAGGCCTTCTCAAGAAAATAATCCAGTCAAGCTTTTAAGAGAATTAGAAAATAAAAAAGCTTTAATATCTGTAAGCACCTCATTTGAAACTGGTATAGGGAATAGATGGCTTTATCATTTATCATCTCTACAATTACAAGGACCAACTCCAAAAGTTCCTGGTTTAGCAATGAATAAATTCCCTAATTCGTTCCTATTTTTAAATGAAGCAAAAAAGATATGGGATCAACTATGAAAAATAAAATTCATACTATTGAAGTTGAAAATAACGAAACTCAATCTGTAGAGAAAATTATTGAAAAAATTAGAGAGAATAAAATTATTTATGTAAAAAACAAATTTTATCAAGACAAAGATGTATTAGATTCAATTACTGAAAATGGGCCAGCAATTATCTTAAACAGTAGTGGGAGTTCTGGAAAACCGAGACAATGTTTTCACCATTTGGATAATCTTAAATTATCTGCAGCTACATCAGGCCAATGGCTAATAGAGCAAGGATTTGAATTGCAAAACTGCTTAATTTTAAATACTTTACCCCTGAACCATATAAGTGGATTAATGCCAATTTTTAGAAGTCAAACTTGGGGATGTGATTGTATTAATATTTCTCCGAATTTGATAAAAAAAACTAGAGAACTTTTACTTTTTACAATTAAATTTAAAAAAAACAAAAAACATTTGATTACGTCATTAGTACCTACCCAATTACAAAGACTTTTAGCTCAAAAAGATGGAATTAGTTGGCTAAAAATTTTTGATCTAATTTGGGTAGGTGGAGCTTCAATTTCAGACGAAACTGCAGAACAATGTATAAAAGAAAAAATAAAATTAGCACCTTGTTACGGCTCAACTGAGACAGCAGCAATGGTTACGAGTTTAAAACCAAAAGAATTCTTAATGGGTTTTAAAAATGTTGGAGAAATACTACCTGATACGAAAATAAGAATTAACGCACAAGGATTAATCGAGATAAAATCAGCCAGAATTGGAATCGAAATAATAGACTCTTTAAAAACTGAAAATTTCAAAAATAAAAATGGGTGGTGGCAAACAGGTGATTTAGGTGAAATTAATCAAATCAATAATTCTTTCTATTTAAACTTTATTGGAAGAAGTGATAATGCCTTTAATTCAGGCGGAGAAATCGTTTTTCCTGAAGTAATTGAATCTAGATTAAATGATTTCATTATGAAAGAAAATATCCCAATTCATAAATTCAATATTTCAAATGTAACTAACAAATTATGGGGAAATAAAATTACAGTAATAGTTGAATTTAGAGAACTTACAAATAATAAAAACATTGAAATTTCTTTAAATTTATTAAAAAAATTTTCTCAAAGTTGGCCTAAACATGAAAAGCCTGAAAAGTGGATTGTTAAAAACAAAAATGGCTTTACAGAAAAAATAAACTATAAATTTCAAAAATAATAATTAGCATTCTTTTAAATTTGTACTAACATTAGAAGCCTCTATCCATCTTTCTAACTGATCGGGAAGTTCTATTTTATTTCTTGAATCAACATCTAAAGAACAATGTATAATTTTCCCTTCGGCTACTTTATTTCCATTTTTTATAAAAAAGGTATTTACTTGGAACAAATGAGTATTAATTTTATGAGGGGCAATTTGTACTTTTAATAAATCTCCAATTTTTATAGGCGCAAGAAAGTTTGCTTCACAATTTACAATTGGAAAAATAATTTGACTTTTACGCATAGAAAAATCTGGAAAAATATCTTGATAAGGAATCCCATAAATTTCAATACTTTCTTCCCAAGCTTCGTGCGACCATTTTAATAAGTTATGAAAATGAATTACACCTGCAGAATCACAATCACCAAACCTTACCTTCTTCTGCAATATTAACCAGTCAGCGGGTTTCATTTAAAGAGATTATCTATCAACAGATCCCATAATGACATCTATTGAACCAAGGATTGCCATAATATCAGCGATTTTGGCACCTTTAAGAATATGGGGCAATATTTGCAGATTATTTAAATCAGCTGCTCTGATTTTAAATCTCCATGGGGTAACTTCATTATTTCCTTGAATAAATACACCTATTTCTCCTTTGCCGGACTCTAATCTTGTATATAATTCTCCGTTAGGAATTTTAAAAGTTGGAGCAACCTTTTTAGCTACATATTGATAGTCAATGCCAAATATTTCACTTTTCTTATCTTCAGTCGCCATTCTTTGAGCTTCTAAATTTTCTGTTGGACCTCCTGGAATCATTTTGCATGCTTGGCGAATGATGCTTAGTGATTGTCTCATCTCTTCAACTCTTACTCGATATCTCGCATAACAATCTCCTTCTTTTTCTGAAGCAATCTGCCAATCAAAATCTTCATAACATTCATAACTATCGACTTTTCTTAAATCCCAGGAAACTCCAGAAGCTCTTAGCATTGGCCCAGACAAAGACCAGTTAATTGCCTGGTCCCTTTGTATTGTTCCAAGACCTTCAATTCTTTTTCTAAAAATTGGATTATTTGTGATTAATTTTTCGTATTCATCTATCTTAGGGCCGAACCAATCGCAAAAGTCTATACATTTTTCTAACCATCCGTATGGGAGATCACATGCGACACCGCCTATCCTAAAGAAATTATTATTTATTAGCCTTTGCCCAGTAGCAGCTTCCCAAAGATCATAGATCATCTCTCTTTCTCTAAAAATATAGAAAAATGGAGTTTGAGCTCCTACATCTGCTAAAAAAGGGCCGAGCCATAAAAGATGATTAGCGATACGATTAAGTTCGAGCATAAGAACTCTGATATAACTAGCTCTTTTGGGAACTTGAATATTAGCTAATCTTTCAGGAGCATTTACTACAATAGCTTCATAAAACATTCCTGCTGCATAATCCATTCTGCTTACATAAGGGACATACATTACATTTGTCCTATTTTCAGCTATCTTTTCCATTCCTCTATGTAAATATCCAATTACTGGCTCACAATCAATGACATTCTCACCATCAAGAGTTACAACTAACCTTAAAACCCCATGCATTGAAGGATGGTGAGGGCCAAAATTGACCACCATTGGTTCTGTTCTAGTCTCTAGCTGAGCCATTCGAAATTTAACTTCTAAATAAATCTTAGTCGAAAGTTATGCAAACTGACCTATCTGATTCATCTTTTTTCAATCATCAATCAGTTATGACAGATGAGATTATGGCCTCATTAGAGCATTACCCATTAATACATAACAACCAACTTAAAGGAATAGACGCAACTTTAGGAGGTGGCGGGCACTCTTATCATTTATTGAAAAAATATTCGGATTTAAATATAATTGGGCTCGATCAAGATCCATTCGCAAGGAAATCAGCTTCAAAAAAACTTGAAAGATTTAAAAATAGGATTGATATAAGAGCTTCAAATTTTGCAGATTTTGTACCAAAAGAAAAAGTTTCTTTTGTGATTGCAGATCTTGGAGTAAATAGTAACCAAATTGATGATTCAAAAAGAGGATTTAGTTTCCAAAAAGATGGCCCACTTGATATGCGCATGAATCCTTTTCTTGAGGTTGATGCAGAGAAATTAATTGAGAATTTAAGTGAAAAAGATCTAGCTGACCTAATTTTCAAATATGGAGATGAGAGATTATCAAGAAAGATTGCTAGGAAAATAAAAATGGACTTGAAGGAAAATGGGAAATATTCTGGGACAAAAGAGTTAGCTTATTCTATTGCCGGCTGCTTCCCTCCAAAACAAAGATATAAAAAAATACACCCAGCCACAAGAACATTTCAAGCACTAAGAATTGCTGTCAATAAAGAAATTGAAGTTTTAGAAAAATTTTTGCAAGCTGTCCCTGAATGGCTTCTACCAGGCGGAATTATCTCTATTATTAGTTTTCATTCCCTGGAGGATAGGTTAGTTAAAAGTTCTTTTAAGAATGATCAAAGACTAAAAAACCTTACAAAAAAGCCAATAACTCCCTCCGAACAAGAAGTCGAAATAAATAAAAGATCTAGAAGTGGAAAATTAAGAATTGCTCAATTAAATTAAGAAGTCAATACATGTAAAAAGCAAATAATTTCTAACGTAATGATTTGATCGTATTTGTAAGAATATGAATTGCTTGTTCTATATCATTTGAATTAGTACTTAATCCAATACTTAACCTTATTGAAGATTCTGCTTCTTTAAAAGATCTACCTAAGGCAAGTAAAACATGAGATGGTTCACCATTACTGCATGCCGATCCACTAGAACAAATTATTTTCGATTTTAAAAGTTTATGAAACTTTGCTCCGTTTAAATCCAATACAGTCAGATTTAAATTGTGAGGTAATCTTTGTTTAATCGAGCCATTAATTAATAAACCAGGATTATTTTCTAACAAACCTTTTAAAAGGTTATTTCTATACAAAAGTAATTTCTCAATGTTATTTTTTTGATTAAAAACTGCCATCTCTATTGCTTTAGCAAAGCCAACTACTAAAGGGAGAGGTAAGGTACCTGATCTGAGACCATATTCCTGCCCTCCCCCAACAATTAAAGGCTCAAGAGTAATATCTTTATCAATCAAAAGAAGTCCTATCCCCTTAGGTCCATAAATTTTATGAGAACTCATCGTTATTATATTTACATCTGATAGAAGATTATCTAACTCGACATAACCTAAACATTGGGCAAAATCAGAGTGAAAAGTTATTCCTCTTAATTTACATATCTTTGAAATATTCTCTACAGGCTGAATAACTCCTATTTCGTTATTTGCCATCATGATACTAACCATGAATGTATCTTCTCTAATATTATTTTTGAACTGTTCTTCTGAAATTATGCCATCTCTTTCCGGAGTAATTTCTGTAACCATAAATCCCTCTTTTTTTAGTAGGTTTAGGGGCTCCAGTACTGCTTTATGCTCCGTTTTTAAGGTAATAATATGTCCATAATTCCCTGTTTTTTTATGATAATTTCTTGCAAAACCTAATAAAGCTAGATTATTAGATTCTGTTGCCCCACTGGTAAAAATAACCTTTTTATTACTAAGAAATAAATTTTGTTCTATTTTTTCTCTTGAGGCTTCTAATATAGCGCTTGCGTTGATGCCTGCCAAATTAGATTTGCTTGAAGGATTAGAAAATATCTCACTCCAAAAAGGTTTCATAGAATCAACAACATCTTTCGAGCAAGGAGTTGAAGATTGATAGTCTAGTAGTATGGGAGTTGATAGCATTGTATTTAGTATATAAAATTCTGATTATTACTAGAAAATCAAATTCAAGAATTTAAAAAATGAACGACACTAATCAAATAAATAATGAAACAATTAGAAAATCAAAAATTTTATTGGTAGATGATGAGCCTGGTTTAAGAACAGCTGTAAAAACATTTCTAGAAGACGAAGGATTTGAAATTTTCATTGCTGTTGACGGAGATGATGGTTGGGAAAAAGCTCAAACAATTTTCCCAGATCTAATTATTAGCGATATTATGATGCCTAGATCGAATGGTTATGCATTATTAGAAAAAATAAGAGAAGATGAAAAGCTGGGAGGTACACCTGTTATTTTTCTCACTGCAAAAGGAATGACATTAGATAGAACAAAAGGATATCTTGCAGGCATTGACGATTATATTGCTAAACCATTTGATCCAGATGAATTATCTGCGAGAGTTAAAAATGTAATTAATAGGCAAGATCGATTACTTAAAGAAGCAGCAAGATTTGCTGATATTGATGTTAGTAAAATGGCAAAACAAATCACTGAAATAAAGTCTATGCTTACAGATCAAAATCCACTAAATCAAGAAAATTCCTTAGATATTCCAAGTTTTACACCTAGGGAAGCAAGTGTACTGCAACTAGTAGCAGAGGGACTAATGAACAAAGAGATTGCCCGAAAACTTGAAACCTCTATTAGAAATGTTGAAAAATATGTCAGTAGACTTTTTATCAAAACAAGTACATCTAGCAGAACCGAATTAGTTCGTTATGCACTTGAAAATCATTTAGTAAAATAAATTATTGAATTTTTTCGAATTCAATTAGTTTTGAAAAATAAAAAGGAGCTTGATTTAATTTTGTTTTGACAACGTTAAATCCTCTTTCTTTTGCAGCTTTAATAATACCCTTTTCTTTTAATGTATAGGCTCTTGTAGTTTTACTAGGCCCAGGAAATAATTTACCTATATTTTTTAGAACAGCAAGCACTGGAGTATAAGGAGCAAAGCTAACGATTAGTTTTTCTTTGCTTAAATCGCATAAATGTTGGACCATTTCTTCTGCAACCGGTTGAGGATAATGAATAAACACATCCAAACAAACTACAACATCAAATAATCCTTTTAATTGTTCCAGATCACAAACTTCATATTTAATTTTACTTTGGTTCAAACCTAATTCATTTATGCGTTTCTTTGTTTCTTTAATCATTTCAGAGGAAATATCGCTTACCTGTAATTTTTTTATACCAAGTCTTAGTAAAGGTATAGATAGACTTCCAACACCACATCCTGCATCACAATAACTTTTTTTTGTTAGTTCAGGATAATTTTTGATGTACGAGACTACATCATCTACAGTCTTTTGATGTCCTTTCCTAATATTTTTCTGAACTTTATTAATTTCATCAGATTTGCTATATATTTTGTTCCATCTCTCAAAGCCGGTTCCATTAAAATACTCCCTAACTTCACTTTTTTCGATAATCTTATTTGACCTCATGATATTTTATGGAAATTTATTATTTTTATACTAACTAACTGGCACTAAATTAATTGCACGCCATTATAGGAAAGAATTGATTTGTTATTTTGCCAGAATTAAATTCTAAAGATATTTATAAAATCGCTGTTGTAATGGGTAGTGATTCAGATCTAAAAACATTGAAACCTGCAATAGATATTTTAAGAGAATTTGAAATAAAAACTGAGGTTTGTATACTTTCTGCCCATAGAACACCTATTGAGATGATGGAATATGCAAAAAATGCAGAATTAGAAAACATAAAAGCAATAATTGCAGGTGCTGGTGGTGCTGCTCATCTTCCAGGAATGTTGGCATCCATAACTTGCATTCCTGTTATAGGAGTACCAGTAGAGAGTAGGACACTTAAGGGAATTGACTCTCTTTTATCAATTGTTCAAATGCCTGCTGGGATACCAGTAGCAACAGTCGCAATTAATGGAGGTAAAAATGCCGGATTATTGGCAATAGAAATGATAAGTTTATTTGATGAATCTATGAAAAAAAAATTAAAAGAATTTAGAGAAACTCTCCATAATCAGGTAAGAACAAAAAATAGTAAGTTATCAACTCTTGGCGCTGAAAATTATCTTCAAAATCAATGAACTAATATTTTTCTATTAGTCCTTTGTGAGAAAGTTTTCTTTTTTAAGATAATTAATAACTCTTTCAACTGAATCCTTTAGACCTAATGAACCTGTATCAACAACAATTTCTGGTTTCTGAGGAACTTCATATGGACTTGAAATTCCTGTGAAATTTGCAATTTCACCCAAGCGAGCTTTCTTATAAAGTCCTTTTGTATCTCTATTTTCGCAAACTTTTAGATCTGCAGCACAATAAACTTCAATAAAATCCTTAGCTCCAATAATTTTTCTCACCTTATCTCTATCACTAATAAATGGAGAAACAAATGCTGTAATAGTTATTATCCCAGCATTCATAAATAAATTCGCAACTTCTCCAATTCTTCTTATATTTTCTTCTCTATCTTCATCCGAAAACCCAAGATCTTTGCATAAACCATGCCTTATATTATCTCCATCCAAAACGTAAGTTGAAAAACCATCAAAGTGTAAAACTTCATTCAAAGCATTGGCCAAAGTACTTTTACCAGAGCCTGATAAACCTGTAAACCAAATAACCATTCCTTTATGACCTCTCATTTTTTGCAACTTATCTCTATCAATAGTTAAGTTATGCCACTTTATATTGGTTGAATTTGTTTGATCTTGTTCTTTCATTTTTTGCATCATCAAAATTAAAACCCATCTTAACCCTTACTTTAAATATTTTGAAATCCTTCATTACGGAGAAAATCAATTGATTTGTTTACCATATCTCCTTGCAATTGAATATCTTCACCTATTAAGGTTCCGCCAGTACCACAATACACTTTCATTTTTTTTAGTAATTCCTTAACTGCTTTGCCATTTTGAATTCCTAAACCATTTATTAAAGTAATGGTCTTTCCTTTTTTACCTATTTTCTGTTTTGAGATATTTATTTTTAATATTTTTCTAGGATTCTCTTCTCTAGGTTTTTGATAAATGATTTCCTCATTTTCAAATTCTATCCAATTTTTTTTTCCCATTATTTTTAATATAATCTATAGTTAGTTAATACTTATAGTATAGAAAATTGGTAAGTACTATTTCTCGTTCGGAACAAAATAATAAAAATGATGATTTAAATCAACCCTCCAAAGAGGGAAGATTTGGAAAATATGGAGGTCAATATGTCCCGGAAACATTAATGCCTGCCCTTTTCGAATTGGAAAAAGCGGCATCTGATGCATGGCAAGATCAAAAATTTGTCAATGAATTAAATCATCTACTAAAAACTTATGTAGGTAGAGAAACTCCCTTATATGAAGCTAAAAGACTTACCAACCACTACAAAACTAAATACTCCACTTGCAGGATATGGCTCAAAAGAGAGGATCTTAATCATACAGGTGCTCACAAAATCAATAATGCATTAGGACAAGCTTTATTAGCCATAAGAATGGGTAAAAAAAGAATTATTGCAGAAACTGGTGCTGGGCAACACGGTGTTGCTACCGCTACTGTATGTGCGAGATTTGGTTTGCAATGCACTATCTACATGGGAGCGGAAGATATAAAAAGGCAATCATTAAATGTCTTTAGGATGAAACTTCTTGGCGCACAAGTAAAAGTTGTCACTTCAGGTACTGCAACTCTCAAAGATGCAACTAGTGAAGCTATTAGGGAGTGGGTATCCAATGTTGAGACAACTCACTATATTTTAGGTTCAGTTGCAGGTCCACACCCATTCCCAATGATTGTTAGAGATTTTCATGCCGTCATCGGAGAAGAGGCTAAAAAACAATGTTTAGAGTCATTTGGGTCTTTGCCAGATGTTTTACTTGCTTGTGTTGGTGGAGGATCAAATGCAATGGGTCTTTTTCATCCTTTTGTAAAAGAAAAATCAGTGAGACTAATTGGAGTTGAAGCTGCAGGAAGCGGAATAAATACTGAAAAACATGCTGCTACTATTACTAAGGGATCAGTTGGGATTTTACATGGATCAATGAGTCTTCTTTTGCAAGATAAGGATGGTCAAGTACAAGAAGCACATTCTATAAGTGCAGGTCTCGATTACCCAGGGGTTGGTCCTGAACATAGTTATTTAAAAGAAATAGGAAGAGCAGAATATGCTTCTGTTACTGATGCAGAAGCTTTAGAAGCTTTGAAACTAGTTAGTGAACTAGAAGGAATAATTCCTGCACTAGAAACAGCTCATGCTTTTGCTTGGCTAGAAAAATTATGTCCAACCTTAAATAAAGATACAGAAATAGTAATTAACTGTTCTGGTAGAGGAGATAAAGATGTTAATACTGTTGCATCCTCTCTAGATATTGACTAATTAATATCTAGGTATTGTTTGATCAATATACCTACTCCATCCGTCTATACCTTCTTCAAGATTCCATATCTCATCTACGAGATTATTATCCAACGACCATTGACCAAAACTATAGCTTCTAATGCCTGCATGACAAAGAACAACAAGCTTTTTATCTGTTAGATCACGAATTTTAGTTTTAACGTACTCAACAGAAACTTTACTGATTGGCAAATGTAAAAATACCTTTGGGAAAGTAGCTATCTCGAGTTCTGAATTCTCTCTAACATCAATGATAATGGGATTTTCTACTTCAGAATTAAACCATTCATTAAGTTCAAAAGCATTTATAGTTTTCGGATAGATTGCCAATTTTTAGAATTAACTATTTGGTATTAACAATTTAATAAGTAAAATTGCAAGTTTATGTTTATTGTTAAAAATAAAAATAAAAATGAATATAAAATTACTAGCTGTAATAGTTATATTAACTTTATGTTTAATTTTCGGGTTTGACAATAATTCTTATGGTTTAAATAAAATAAGCAAGGATAATATTTCAGAATTAAAAATTTTAAAGTATTTACCCCAAGATAATGAAACATTCTTCATTTCAAATACTAGTTTTTCAAAAATTACCAACTACATAAGAAATAACTATCAAACAAAGGAACGAGAGAAGCTAGTTTTGATTAAAAATAGCATATTAGCTTATTTAGGTATAGATTTAGGTACAAATAAATTGGAAGATATTTATAATAATGAACTTGTAATAAGTACCTTTGATAATAAGGATAAAGATGATGTTTTGATAATATTTAAAATTAAGGAGAACAAAGATATAGATGATGTTTTAAATCTTTCAAATAAAATTGATCAAACTGATCAATTGATTAAGATATTTAGAGAAAAAAGATTAAATTATTTGAAATATATTTATAGAACGAATGATAACTATATCCTTACCTCATCTAATAAAAACTTAATACTTGATGCCTTACAATCAGCTAACATTAGTAAGAAATTTGAACCAAAATATAATTTTTATAAAGAAGTATTAAATAATTTTAAAAATGAACATAATGTCTTATTAAGTAAAAATATAAAAACTAACGAACTATTAAATAATGAAAATTATTTGCAATCTAAAGAGGATTATTTAGTGACATTATTTGACTTGAAAGAAAAAAACATTATTTTAAAATCTTATTTAGAAAATTATAAAAAAAGTTTACACACAATGTATTATGAAAAAATAGATAAGGATAAAACATTAGATGATGAGAACTATCAAATATCGATTTATAATGATTCAATAAATTCTAATAAGTATCTTGAAAATATTGAAATAAACAGTTTTGAAAAGGCTATTTTGAATGAATTTAATGAGAAATTAAAAAACAATTTGCTATTATTAATTTCTGAAAATAATTGGGTGATGATATTTGATAAAAGTGATTTATCACTTGAGGATATAAAATTATTAACAGATTTTAATAGGAATAAATTAAAAAATAATAATACTATTTATACACTATATTCAAAAAATATACTTAAAAAGGAAGAAGATATTATAAAAGAATTTAATTATAAAAAGATTTTCTCTGTTGAATCTGACAATCTTACTTTCATTAGTAACAGTTTGATAAATGACAAAGAAATAATTTTAATAACAAAGAAATTTTTTAATTCTAGAGGCAATAGTCATGCTAATTATTTTTTAAATAAAGAAATTAATCTTAAAAATCTTTATTTTATTCAACCTAAAAATATATCTTTTTTAGCAAACTATAAATACTTTTTTAAAAATGTAATTGATTTATCAATTACTGAATTTAAAGCAATAATAAAACAATCTATTCCGGAAAAAACTCCTATTTATTATGCAGAAACTAATTTAAAAATATTTTAATAATTAAATTTGACTGATATCTTGTGGTTAACTAAAAATTATTTGACTATCTTATACCTATAAAGTATTCATATCGTATTAAAAAATTGGACACTACTAAACATGTTTTAAAACCTGGATTAGAAGGCGTTCCGGTTACTAATTCATCAATATGTGATATTAATGGTCAAAAAGGAAAATTATTATATAGGGGCTACTCAATTGAAGAATTAGCTCAGAAAAGTAGTTTCTTAGAAACTGCTTTTTTACTAATTTGGGGAGAATTACCCACAGCTACAGAACTAAGAGATTTTGAACAAGAAGTACAGATGCATCGCAGATTAAGCTTCAGGGTGAGAGATATGATGAAATGTTTTCCTGCTACAGGGCATCCGATGGATGCCCTGCAATCTAGTGCTGCCTCTCTTGGTTTATTCTACTCAAGAAGAGCCATAGATGATCCCAAATATATCTACAACGCAGTGATTAGGCTAATTGCAAAAATTCCTACAATGATTGCCGCATTTCAACTTATAAGAAAGGGGCAAGATCCAATACAACCAAGAGATGATTTGTCTTACTCATCAAATTTCCTCTATATGCTCACTGAGAAAGAGCAAGATCCAATAGCAGCAAAAGTTTTTGATAGATGCTTAATTCTTCATGCGGAGCATAGCTTAAATGCAAGCACATTTAGCGCGAGAGTTACAGCAAGTACCCTTACGGACCCATATGCAGTTATTGCATCTGCAGTAGGGACACTAGCTGGCCCTCTACATGGAGGGGCAAATGAAGATGTCATAGCAATGTTAGAGGAAATCGGTACACCTGAAAATGCAGGATCTTTTTTGGATAATGCAATTCAAAACAAAAGTAAAATTATGGGCTTCGGTCACAGAGAGTACAAAGTTAAAGATCCTAGAGCAATAATTCTTCAAAAATTAGCAGAAGAGCTTTTTATCAGATTTGGTAAAGATGAAATGTATGAAGTTGCTAAAAAGTTAGAGTTAGAGGCGATACCAAGGTTAGGACCTAAAGGTATTTTTCCTAATGTCGATTTCTATTCTGGTCTGGTTTATAGAAAACTTGGAATCCCTAGAGACTTATTTACTCCTATTTTTGCCATATCAAGGGTTGCCGGTTGGTTAGCTCACTGGAGGGAACAATTAGGAGCAAACAGAATTTTTAGACCATCACAAATCTATACTGGTTCAGAACCAAGAGACTGGATTACTTTAGAAAATCGAAAATAATATTTTGAACTTTTCATAAAAAACGCACATATTGTTTAAGAAGAGTTAATCTATAGAGTAAATAACTATAAGATTTTGAACACCGGATTAGATCTAGAATATAGTTTTAATGAAATCTTAAAGGGTTTTGGCTTATCTAGTGAGGTTGCTCATATAATTTGGCTTCCTCTACCAATGTTATTAGTTTTAGTAGCAGCAGTTGTTGGCGTACTTGTAACAGTATGGTTAGAAAGAAAAATATCTGCAGCTGCTCAACAAAGAATAGGACCTGAGTATGCAGGAGCATTAGGAGTACTTCAACCAATTGCAGACGGTCTCAAATTACTTGTAAAAGAAGATATTATTCCTGCGAAAGCAGATTCAATTCTATTTACCGCAGGGCCAATATTAGTATTAGTGCCTGTTATTCTCTCCTGGTTAATCGTACCTTTTGGTCAAAACCTTCTCATAAGTAATGTTGGAATTGGTATTTTTCTATGGATTGCTTTAAGTAGTATTCAACCCATTGGTCTCCTAATGAGCGGGTATGCCTCCAATAATAAATATTCGCTATTAGGTGGATTAAGGGCAGCTGCTCAATCAATAAGTTATGAGATACCGCTTGCTTTGTCTGTATTAGCTATTGTATTAATGACAAATTCTCTTAGTACTGTTGATATTGTTAATCAACAAAGCGGGGCTGGGATATTAAGTTGGAATATATGGAGGCAACCCGTAGGATTTATAATTTTTTGGATATGTGCTCTTGCTGAGTGCGAAAGGCTTCCGTTTGACCTGCCTGAAGCTGAAGAAGAACTAGTGGCAGGTTATCAAACTGAATATGCTGGAATGAAATTTGCTTTATTTTATTTAGGCAGCTACATCAATCTAATACTATCAGCATTATTAGTATCCATCCTTTACTTAGGTGGGTGGGGGTTTCCTATTCCAGTGGAAATGATTGCTAAAATTTTCAATCTTCCAATTAATTCCCCTTTAATTCAAGTATTTACAGCTTCCATAGGAATTATCATGACAGTTCTGAAAGCATATCTTTTGGTTTTCATTGCTATATTGTTGCGTTGGACAACTCCAAGGGTCAGAATAGATCAACTACTAGACCTAGGATGGAAGTTCCTTTTACCAATATCCCTTGCTAATCTCCTCTTAACAGCTGGCTTAAAACTAGCATTTCCTCAATTTTTTGGTGGATAATGTTTAAGTACATATACTTAAAAATTAGATTAATCCACTAGAATATAATTATTAGGTAAATTCTTTAAAATGAAAGATTTTCTTCAAAAAGTAAATAGCTATATTAAAGAAGCTTTTAGTGCTGGTAGATACTTATATGAGGGGCTCTCAGTAACTTTTGATCATCTCCGAAGAAGACCCGTTACTGTTCAATATCCTTACGAGAAACTAATTCCTTCAGAAAGATATAGAGGAAGAATTCATTATGAATTTGATAAATGTATAGCCTGCGAAGTATGTGTGCGAGTTTGTCCAATAAATCTTCCAGTGGTTGATTGGGTTATGAACAAAGAAACAAAAAAGAAAGAACTTAGAAATTACTCTATAGACTTTGGTGTTTGTATTTTTTGCGGAAATTGTGTTGAGTATTGCCCAACAAATTGCTTGTCTATGACTGAAGAATATGAATTAGCTACATTTGATAGACATAATTTAAACTTTGACAATATCGCACTAGGCAGACTACCTACAAACGTAACTACTGATCCATCTGTCAAACCCTTAAGAGAACTAGGATATTTACCCAAAGGAGTTATGGACCCTCATGAAGTCTCACCTTCTGACGTTCGGGTTGGTAAACTACCCGAGGAAGTTTATGATTGGATAAGACCTAAAGGTAATGAGCAAAAAGATCAAGCTATCAAGCCAAACAATTAAATTCTAAATAATTTATGTCTTTAGCAGTAACTACACAAATAATTTGTTTTTCAGTATTGTCACTAATCATTATAGTTGGAGCATTAGGAGTAATCTTACTTGAAAGTATTGTCTACTCAGCATTCTTACTCGGAGGAGTTTTTATGAGTGTAGCGGGCTTATATCTTCTCTTAAACGCTAGTTTTGTTGCCGCAGCTCAAGTGTTAGTTTATGTTGGTGCTGTAAATGTTCTCATAATTTTTGCGATAATGTTAGTTAATAAGAAAGAAGATTTGAAACCAATTGATAACCTTAAGTCAAGAACAATTATATCTACATCAATATGCCTAACTCTTTTAAGCCTCTTAATTAGAGTTGATTTATCTAATATTTGGGGAATAGCAGATCCAAATATGACTGTAGGAGAGGAATCTACAATAAGAATTGGTGAGCACTTATTTAGTGATTATTTGCTTCCATTTGAAGTAGCATCTGTTTTGCTTTTAATGGCTATGATTGGAGCTATAGTGTTAGCCAGAAGAGACGTTATGAATAAAGATATTTCAACAGGATTACCTGTTGACCAAGAATTAATTGAGAAAACAAGGGAACCTTTGCTTATTAAAAAAAATTAATATGAATCTAGAATCGATCCCACTTCAGGCCTTTTTAATCGTTTCCTCAATATTATTTTGTATTGGTATATGGGGATTATTAAATAGCAGAAACGCAGTCAGAGTTCTAATGAGCATAGAATTAATGCTAAATGCAGTGAATATAAATTTGATGTCTTTCTCGTCCTATATAGACAATAACCTTATTCAAGGTCAGGTTTTTACAATTTTTGTTATCACAGTTGCTGCAGCAGAAGCAGCTGTAGGTTTAGCAATATTATTATCTCTTTATAGAAATAGAGTAACTGTTGATATGGAAAGCTTTAATTTATTAAAATGGTAAAAAGTATTTAGTGAAACTTTCATTAGTACTTATTATTTATCGTTCTAACAGCTCTGAAGCTAAAGAATCATCAGAATTTTGCAAAAATGCTCTTAAAGATAGGAATATTAACTCGAACACAATAGAAAGTGACTTTAATAAAAAAGAACTGCTAAACTACTTTAGTGATCTCCATTCATTACCTGAAGTAGTAATTGTTTTAGGCGGTGATGGCACTGTTCTAAAATCCGCGAATGCTTTAGTAGACTACGATATTCCATTACTAAGTTTTAATATTGGTGGAAATTTAGGTTTCTTAACACAAGAAAAAGATTTTTTATTTGACTATTCATTTATCGAGATTTTAGAAAAAGAAGAGTTTGTAATTGATTTTAGAAACAGACTTCATTGTGATGTATATAGTCAAGAAGAGCATACTGAAAGAAAAATAATAAATAGTTTTGACGCTCTAAATGATTTTTATTTTAAATCTGTTGAAGAAGATATCACTCCGACTAATCAAATTCAAATAGAAATAGATAATGAAAAAGTAAACGAATATAAAGGCGATGGTTTAATAGTTTCTTCTTCAACCGGTTCCACTGCGTACTCTATGGCAGCGGGAGGTCCAATAGTACATCCCTCAATCAATGCATTTATAATAAATCCAATATGTCCTATGAGTTTAGCTAGTAGGCCAATAATTATTCCTGATACAAGTAAAGTAATTATTAGGGCTATACAAAAAAATAAAAGAGAAATAAAACTATGGAAAGATGGATCAAAATGTATGACAATAAAGGAAAGTGATTATTGTGAAATTAATAAAATAACAAGCCCCTGCAAAATGATTAAATTTAATAAAAGTATTTCCTATTACAATACATTGATTAAAAAGCTTGCTTGGAAGGGTGATTTATCATTAAAAAATCATTTAAGTAATTAGATGACATTAGAAATAGAAAGGCGATTTCTCATAAAAAATGATCAATGGAAAAATTTTGTTACTCATAAAACCCTGATAGAGCAGGCTTATCTTTCATATGACTTGGAAGATTGGATTATAAGAATCAGATTTGAGGGTAATAAATTTAAAATTGCACTTAAAAAACATATAAAAAATTTTACTAACTACGAATATGAATATTCAATTCCAAATCATGAAGGTGAAAAAATCATGGCTACTCTCAAAGATAAAATTAAAAAAGAAAGATTTTTTTTAGAAGTTGATAACAGAAATTGGATTGTAGATTGTTTCAAAGGCAAAAATTTTCCATTAGAAGTTGCAGAAATTGAGCTCACTGATGAAAAAGAAGAGGTTATTCTTCCACCCTTTTTATCAAAAGAAATTACAGGTTTAAAATTTTTTACTAACCTAAGTCTGACAAAAAACCCTCTATCGAAATGGAAAAACAAAGATTTTAAAAATCTCAAGAACAATAGCTCACTCTAACTTAAAATTTGTTTTATGATAAAAAAAATTGTTATTTATAATATGTATGGTCTTTATGATAAAGATGGGATATTGAGATTTGTTAACTCAGATAAAGTTGCATGTTTTGATTATGCTGAACTATTTGAAATGAATTCATCTCAATTTTGCTTAATGAATTTAATAGAAAATGCAGATAAAGACAATGATATTAATCTTGATCTGAATCTGGTAGAGAGCAACAATTAAATCCATCTCTACAGATTTTTCCGTGATCCATTGCCCAATTTAGTAGTGCTACTCTATTTTTTGAACCTGTTTTGGTAAACATATTACTTACATGATTATCAACGGTCCTTTTACTGATTGTAAGCTTTACAGCAATTTCCTGGTTTGTAAGCCCATCAGCTACTAAATCTATGATTTCCATCTCTCTTGATGAGAGACCCATCATATCAAGGTCGTTTATTCCTTCTTCAACCATTTGCATTTAAACAGTTCCTTTTTTATATTAATTGAGTTTAGCAATCTCTGTAAACTTCTTAACCAAGTAGGAAAAAAAGCAATTGAAATCAAAACTTCAGCAAACTTTAGAAAAAAATTCAAAAGTAATAACAGCAGAATTAATGCCGCCAAGAGGTGGGGACCCCATAAGATCTCTTAAGATAGCACAACTTCTGAAAAATAAGGTGCATGCTGTTAACATTACCGATGGAAGTAGAGCAATAATGAGAATGTGTAGTTTAGCAATGTCCAAACTATTACTGGAAAATGGGATAGAACCTATAATGCAAATTTCTTGCAGGGATCGTAATAAAATTGCTTTACAATCTGATATCCTTGGCGCAAATGCCTTGGGAATTAAAAATATTTTATGCATTACCGGAGATTCTGTAAAAGCTGGAGATCAAAAAAAAACAAAAGCTGTGCATGAATTTGAAGCAGTTAGATTATTAAGACAAATTCAAACTTTCAATCAAGGAATTGACCCCACATTTGAGCATCTTCCCGACAAAAAAACTAATATCTTTTCAGGTGCTGCAGTAGATCCTAGTTGTCGCAATCCAAAAAGTTTAAAAAGTAGAACCAGAAAGAAAAAAGAGGCTGGAGCAAATTTTTTACAAACTCAAATGATAATGGATAGAAATTATTTGATAGATTTTTGCAGAGAAATCAGTAATCCACTTGAGATACCAGTTATTGCAGGAGTATTTCTCTTGAAATCATATAAAAATGCTCTTTTCATCAATAAGTATGTTCCTGGCGCCAATATTCCTGATAACATTTTAAATCGTCTCAAAGAAGCAAAAGATCCTCTTCAAGAAGGCATATTAATTGCTTCTGAACAAGCCAAAGATTTTATTAATATCGCAGAGGGTATTCATATAATGGCAGTCAAAGCGGAAAACCTGATCCCAGAGATACTTGAAAAAGCTGGCCTTAATCTGGAATGTTAATTAAATCAGTACCTAATAATTCTGCCATTGCTTTTTGCTGAGGAGATGGCTCAGTTAAATCTAATCTTCTTGAATCTGTTATTAACCAGTCCAAGGAAGCATCTTTCAAATCAAAATGATCTCCATTTTTTCCAACACAATATCTACCAAATACTAATTTATCGACTAATTGAACTCCTTTACCAATCTTTGAATAATCAAAAATTATAGAGTTATCTATTGTTGCACCCTCACAAATACAACAACTAGGCCCAATCATTGAGGGGCCAATAATTGTTGCACCATCTTCGATTCTTGTCATTCCCCCAATGTAAACTGGACCTTTTATATCAACTTTATCCCAATTTGCAGCAACATTTAGACCTGTATAAACTCCAGGTTTAATTTCTTTTCCCGGAATTTCCACTTGCCTTACTTTACCTAGTAATACATTTCTGATAGCACTCCAGTAATCAGGAACTTTTCCAATATCTACCCACTCAAAATCCATCGGTAAAGCAAAAAATGGCAGATCCATTTCTACAAGTTTGGGGAATAGATCAGCACCAATATCAAATTTTTCTCCTGAAGGTATATAATCAAAAATCTCTGGCTCAAAAAGATAAATTCCAGTATTAATTGAATCACTCAAAGCATTATCCACTGTGGGTTTTTCCTGAAATGCTTTGACTCGGCCATTTTCATCAGAAACCACAACTCCATAACTAGATACCTGTTCTCGAGTTACCCTCTTTGTTATTAAACTTGCTATTGCTCCTTTTTTCTTATGCTTTTTTACGGCTTCAGTCAAATCCAAATCAACTAAAGCGTCACCACACAATACAACAAAAGTTTCATCAAAAAAGTTTTGAAAATCTTGAATTTTTTTTAATCCCCCAGCAGAACCCAAAGCATCACCAATCATTTCTCCATCTTCAATTCTTCCTTCAAAGCTATAAGCTATCTCTACACCAAATCTTTGCCCATCTCTAAAGTAGTTTTCAATTTCCTCAGCAAGATGGGAAACATTAACCATTATTTCTCTAAAACCATGTTCTTTTAAAAGTTCCAATAAAAACTCCATTACAGGTTTTTGTAAAATCGGAATCATAGGTTTTGGAACAATATGCGTAATTGGTTGAATACGAGTTCCTTTACCTGCTGCAAGTATCATTGCCTTCATCAGCTTTTAAACCTCTTTTTACAGATTATACGTTATTGCTTTCATATCTTTAAGCAGCATTTGTAGGAGTATCTGCTACTTCAAGGTTCTCTATGGGTAATTGAGCTAATTCTCCATCAGGAATAATTCTTTTAATTTGTATTGGTCCATAAAGAGAGTTTTTTTGTTTAATTTCAATCTTATTTTCTGATGAAAGAAATAATAAAGCCCAAAATACACCAAGCCTATCTTTATCTAAATCACTTTGCACAACATTCTGCCACTTATTTACTAAATATTCAAAATCAGTCCATTGCAGTGCTTTTTCCCATCCATCAAGAAACTTACCAAGTGCTTTTGTTGTTTCAGGAAGTTTTTCACGATGTGCTAATGATTGAACTTTAGAGATTAAAATCTTATCAGAATATTTTTTATTTCTCTTCCTTTTCATAAGCAAAAGATCTTGAGTTTCAATTATTTCAGCAATCGCCTCAAGTTGACTAACTAGTTCTCCTAATGTTGATGTGCGTTGAATAATGGGTTGAGCTACAGATCTTCTTCTTAAATATTTTTCAGGGTATTTTGGGATATCGAACCCCTGATTAATCCACTCTTGGCTATCCAGCTCAATTTCTTCTTCAAAACCTGATAGTTCTTCTTGCAAAACTTCAGATTCTAAAACTTGAGCTTTTAAATTAACTAATACAGAGGCAGCAAAAAATGCTTCGCTTGTTTCATGTAAGTCCTTTTGATATGAAATTTGATCATTTGATGAATATTTCAAATTCTGATTGAATTGCTCTAAAAAGCTGTCGATTACACTTATAACATCAATATCCCAAGGATCAAGATCTCCCCTTCCAGCAGCATCCTGAAGAAACTTTATCAATAATCTAGGTCCTAATTGTGACCTATCAATAGATTTAGAAATAGTTACTTTAATTTATTAAATCTTTTTTTAAGATATCTGTATATCTTTTTATATGCAAAATAAAAACAGAAAATTTTATAATTCAGATAGTCGGTGCTTTGAATATTTGATTTCTTTTATTTACATCAAAAATACTTGTCCTTGCAGTATTTTTCACTGCATTTAAATCTCTGTCCACCAAATTATTAATTGAAGCCAAATAACTTTCTGTAACTAACCTTGGATATAAACCTATACCAATTATTGGTAGAAGTAAACATGCAATGATGTATATCTCTCTTGGCTCTGCATCAATTAAATTCCTATCTTCAATTAGCTTTGGATTTTCTTTACCAAAGAAAATCTCACGCAACATTGACAATAAATAAATAGGAGTGAGGATAACTCCTATGGCAGCTAAAGCAGCCATTACTACTCTAAAAGGCAAAGTATAAACTTCATCAGTTACAAATCCAGTAAATACCATTAATTCAGAAACAAATCCGCTCATTCCAGGCAAAGCGAGAGAAGCAAGAGAGCAGGCAGTCCACAATGCGAACATAATACGCATTTTTTGTCCCACTCCACCCATTTCATCAAGTTTTAAAGTCTTTGTTCTGTCGTAAGTGGCCCCAACTAGAAAAAACAAACTTGCTCCAATTAATCCATGACTAACCATTTGTAACATTGCTCCACTTGTGCCTAGACTACTAAAACTTCCTATTCCAATAAGAACAAAACCCATATGACTGATTGAACTATAGGCAATTTTTCTTTTAAGATTCCTTTGTGCGAAAGAAGTTAATGCGGCGTAAATTATATTAACCACACCTAGTACAATTAATAGTGGAGCAAATTGAGCATGCGCAATAGGTAATAATTGTGCATTAAATCTTAAAAGAGCATATCCGCCCATCTTGAGCAATATTCCAGCCAAAAGCATATGAACAGGAGCTGTAGCCTCCCCATGGGCATCTGGGAGCCAAGTATGTAATGGAACAATTGGAAGTTTTACACCAAAAGCAATTAATAGTCCTATGTAACAAAGAATTTGGAAGTTTTGGTCAAAATTTTGATTAGCTAAATGCTCAAAACCAAAATTTGGAACCTCAGTTCCGTAAAAACCCATTGCCAATCCAGCTAAAAGGATAAATATAGAACTACCAGCGGTATATATAATGAATTTTGTCGCTGCATATTGTCTATTTTTTCCTCCCCAGATAGCTAAAAGTAAATATACAGGCAATAATTCTAATTCCCAACTTAAAAAGAATAGGAGCATATCTTGCACTGCAAAAACAGCTATTTGCCCACCATCCATAATAAGGATTAAAAAGAAAAATAACTTTGGTTTAAACTTTACTGGCCATGCAGCTAAGACAGCTAATGCTGTTATAAAACTAGTTAACAAAATAAGAGGCATTGAAATTCCATCAGCACCTACTGACCAAGTCAGTCCTAGATTTGGAAGCCAATTTATATTTTCTTTAAGTTGTATATTTTCGTTATTGATATCAAAACCATTTATGTAGGATCCTACAGTTACCAAAAAAGTAATTAAAGCGATAACTAAAGCAAACCATCTGACCTGTTTACCTTCTCCTTTATCGGGGATAAAAGGTATTAAGAATGCACTACCAATTGGGAAAAGAATAGATAAGGATAGCCAAGGAAAATCAGATAAATCTGCACCTAATTTTCCCATCGTATGAGATGCAAAATGTGTGAAAAAATAGCTGCTCAATTGAATAAGAAATTGATCTTAAACAGAGTTTAGAATTTATCTAGATTTTTTCATCCAAATGGCAGTGAAGACACACATTTGTAATTAAGTTACTTGTGGTGACTGGAAACCAAAAATAGCTACTAATAATATAACTCCTCCAAAAACTATAAGAGCATAAAATTGGGCTCTACCAGTTTCGAAGTATTTTAAGCCCTCTCCACTGCCCAATGTTACAAGTCCAGTAAGATTTACTACTCCATCAACAACTTTGGAATCAACTTCTAAAACTTCCTTTGCAAGTTTTCTACTTCCTTTAACAAAAAGTTTTTCATTAATATCGTCTAAATACCATTTATTTGATAGAAACTTATTCACAGATGGAAATCTTTGTGCAAATAACATTGATAAGTTGATTTTCTTAGCAAAATAAGCTTGATAAGCAATAGTTATACCGATTGAAGCTATGAAAACAGATGCAATAGCTAAAGGTAAAAATTCTTTTAATTCAAATGTCTCTATAGCAATCAATGCCTCTTCAGGATCTAGAAAGGTTGCAAATTTACTATCCCAAGGTAATCCCATAAAACCAATTATTATTGATGGAACGGCTAGAAAAACAAGTGGGAATGTCATAGACCAAGGAGATTCATGTAATGAGCCATGTTCCCCTTGATGTTCTTGTTCTTGTTCTTCTTCTTCTAGATTAATCCCCGAAGCCAATAAAAGTTGTTGCCTTAATTCGTTATTTCCGCCTCTGAAATCTCCTTCAAAAGTTAAAAAATAAAGTCTAAACATGTAAAAGGCCGTCATTCCGGCTGTTAAAAATCCTACAAACCAAAAAGCTGGGAATGAAATAAAAGCACTTCCCAATATTTCATCTTTACTCCAAAAGCCTGCCAATGGAGGGATGCCACTAATTGCTATACAACCTATTAAAAAAGTTGAAGAAGTAAAGGGCATTTTCTTTCTTAATCCTCCCATTAATCTCATATCTTGAGCAAGCACAGGTTGATGACCAACTACTTCTTCCATTGCATGAATTACCGATCCAGAACCCAAAAATAACATTGCTTTGAAGCAAGCATGTGTAATTAAGTGAAAAATTCCAGCAACTGGAGCACCACAACCCATCGCAAGCATCATGTATCCGAGCTGAGAAACAGTACTATAGGCTAAGCCTTTTTTCAGGTCCATTTGGGTTAAGGCAATTGAGGCTCCTAAGAAACATGTAATAGTACCCACTAGTGCAATAATGAATTGAATTGCGGGGAATAAAGAATACAGCGGTTGAAGCCTTGCTACTAAAAATATTCCAGCAGCAACCATAGTTGCGGCGTGAATAAGAGCTGAAATAGGGGTAGGTCCCTCCATAGCATCTGGGAGCCATACATGAAGAGGGAACTGAGCAGATTTTGCCATTGGTCCTAAGAAGACCAAAAAACAAAGTAAAAGTGCAGCCCAAACTGGCAATGAATTTTCAGCAACTGATTGTGATACTCCTAAGGCTATTTGATTAAAGTCAAAGCTTTTTGTAGCCCAAAAAAGACCTAAAATGCCAAGTAATAATCCAAAGTCTCCAACTCTATTTACGACAAAAGCTTTTTGAGCAGCATTAGCTGCACCATCTCGGTCATACCAAAAACCAACTAATAGATATGAACACATTCCTACCAATTCCCAAAAAACATATATCTCGAGCAAATTTGGACTGATAATCAAACCCATCATCGAACTACTAAAAAGAGCTAAATATGTAAAAAATCTAACGTAACCTTTATCATGTGCCATATAACCATGAGAGTAAATCATTACCAATAAAGTAATTGTGCTCACTAATGTCAGCATTACGCTGCCTAATTGATCAAGAACGAATCCCATTGGTATTGAGAAATCTCCTGCACTCGCCCAAACAAATAATTTCTCAACGGGCTGGTAACCATTTATTTGTTCAATCAGTGTCTTATAACTAATAACTGCAGAAATACCGACAAATGAAATAAGACTGATAGAAACAATTTCTCTAGAATTATTTATTTTTTTATTTGCACATATTAATCCAAGACCAGAAAGTACTGCTCCAATTAGTGGAAAAACAGGAATTAACCAGGCAATTTCTGAAGCTTGAGGCATTTTAAATAGAATTTATATACTAATACTAAACTGCTAATTGAAAAATTTAGATATGAAAGACGAATTAAATGTTGTAACAGCAATATTTATATATTTATGAGACCACCATATTACTGCAATCGCTATTAATATTCCAAGCTGAGAAAATTTAAAAAATTCTTTTAATTGAATCTGCTGTCGTCCATCAATGATTGCAAGGAACGGGATTATGGAAGTATTTTTTTTAAACTCATGAAATTCATCACCAAATTTAGTTTCTAATCTCTTATCACCGTGCCAAATTGCAAATAAGTGATGAGCAATTAAACCAAAGGAAGTTATAAATGTAAATGATGTACCTATCCATAAAGTGTGAGACAAACACCAAATAATTTGACCAAATGCTTGTGGGTGTCTTGTGATTCGCATTATTCCTGTTCCATATATCCTGACTTGGGGTTTTAAGACTGAAGGAATTTCCAATAAATTGTATGTCGCAGGATAAAGAAATAAGAAACTTATAGCAGTTAGAAGCCAAACTAACAAAAATACATAATTATTTCCTTGAAAATTCCATAATCTAATCCCATCGTATCTGTGAGCTAAAAAATAACTAATTAATATTATTGCAGACGGCAAACTTAAAGAAACAAAACATAACCTCCACAATCTTGGGCCTATTAAAGCTTCTGCTTTACTTCTTAAAGCAGCACCTCCACTATGAATAACGGCGAAAATTAATATTAATCCCAGAATTATTAAAGAAGTTTTGTGATTCTCCATATATTGAAAATTAAAGTTATTTTATTATTAACAATAATACGCTTAGGTATTAGAATTGCTAATACTATAGTAGGCATAAATAAATGCCAGAATTACCTTTTACTCTTGACCAATTAAGAATATTAAAAGCTATTGCGGCTCAAGGAAGTTTCAAGAAAGCAGCAGATTTATTATATGTGACTCAACCAGCAGTCAGCTTACAAATTCAAAATTTAGAAAAACAACTTGAAATTACAATTTTTGATAGAGGAGGTAGGAAAGCACTTTTAACTGAAGCAGGTAAGCTATTACTTGAATACTGTGAAAGAATCCTGAATCAATGTGATGAAGCTTGTAAAGCTATTGAAGACTTAAATAGTTTGAAAGGGGGAACCCTCATAATTGGAGCTAGCCAAACTACAGGTACCTATTTAATGCCAAGGATGATAGGTATTTTTCGTCAAAAATATCCAGATGTATCAGTCCAACTGCAAGTGCACAGTACTAGAAGAACAGGTTGGAGCGTTGCAAATGGTCAAATTGATTTAGCTATAATTGGAGGGCAATTGCCAAGCGATCTCGAAAACTTGTTAGAGGTAATTCCATATGCAACAGATGAATTAGCTCTTGTATTGCCAATAAAGCATCCACTTTCAAGCAAGAAAGAACTCTTTAAGGAAGATTTATACAAACTTAATTTCGTTACTTTAGATTCTCAATCAACAACTAGAAAAGTTGTTGATAAACTTTTAAAAGATTCTGGTCTTGATATTCAAAGATTAAAAATTGAAATGGAATTAAATTCCCTTGAAGCAATCAAAAATGCAGTTCAGTCTGGACTTGGAGCTTCATTTTTACCTGTTGTTTCCATTGAAAGAGAATTAGCAGGTGGTACAATTCACAAACCCTTCATAACTGATTTAGAGGTTAAAAGAGAGCTCAAATTAATTACAAATCCATCAAGATACACATCAAGAGCCTCTGAAGCTTTTAAAAAAAATATACTACCTAAATTTGCAAGTTCAGAAAGCCCATTAAGGCAAATAAACTTAGTTTAAAACTGAATTGCTTCCCTGTTAATTCCCACACCTCCGTCTTCAGCTTGTCCATCTCCCTTTATGATAAATTTATTTTCATTTACATCGGTCTGATAAACACATTTAACTATAGGCTTATCTCTTATTGAGCCAATGTAAGCAAAAGTATTCATTCTTTGCTTACATTCTCGTACGTCTTCGTTACTTATAGCTCCTTGTTTTTGTAATACTGTCCAGTTCTCCCTTCGAATAACGCAGCCTGGTTGGAGTGCTGGTTGTGTTACAAAACTAGTTGAAGGATTAAGTGTTGTATACATCTCTACGTCAATCACGAAAGCGCTCGCTCCCCATTGCCTACAAAATTCTGGGTCTGGAACAGCCATGTCTAGCTGCTGTTGACTAGCTATATTGCCCTGTCCACCATCAGTTGTACTAGTAATCGCGCTTCCAATTCCTACACCCAAAATCAAAACTCCTGCAAGTACAGCAATTGTGCCAGTGTTGAAATTATTGTTTTGTTCAGAACTAGAAGGGGGTATTCTTTTGCTACGTCTCATATTAATACCACCTTTGTTTGAGTTTGAAGGGTAAGAATTTCTCCCAAGATCTCTTCTTGGGAATCTATTAGGATATTTGTTCACAATACTTCTTTGGTCTTAGGTAAACCCATGGAATAATTCATGACTCTACATTCTGGGTTATAGCTTAATAATCCATTTTGTAGCAAATATTTTATTAAACCTTCAATTTCTGAACCTATTTTACGAAGTTCATAATCATCTAAACTTTTTCCAGCTCTTTCTTCAATAAGTTCAGTGAATTTATTATTTACTTTTACCACAGATTCTTCATTCCAAATAAATTCATTATCAGGATCCAAGTCAAGTGTTAATTTATTGGGATGAAATTTTAAATCGTTATTAACTACATCAGCAGTAAATATCCTAACGTGCCTTGTAGTGGATTTTAAGAGCATTTTTTCCATAATTTAATAAATAATCAACAAAAAAAACTATAATGTTCTAACTTTAGGATAGCTTCTTAGTAAGTGTTAACTTATTTTTTATTTTAATAATGCGTGTTGCAATTGCAGGTGCAGGTTTAGCAGGTTTATCTTGTGCCAAATACCTTGTTGATAATGGGCACATTCCCATCGTTTTAGAGGCCAGAGATGTTCTTGGTGGTAAAGTTGCTGCTTGGAAAGACGAAGATGGAGATTGGTATGAAACTGGTTTACATATATTTTTCGGAGCATATCCAAATATGCTCCAACTTTTCAAAGAGTTAGATATTGAAGACAGACTCCAGTGGAAAAGTCATTCAATGATTTTCAATCAACCCTCTGAGCCTGGCACTTACAGCAGATTTGATTTCCCAGACATACCAGCTCCTGCGAACGGAGTAACAGCAATTCTCAGTAATAATGACATGCTCTCATGGAGTGAAAAAATATTATTTGGCTTAGGACTGGTTCCTGCAATGTTAAGGGGACAGAAATATCTTGATAAATGTGATACTAAATCATGGACAGAATGGCTAAGAGAGCATAATATTCCCGAAAGAGTTAATGATGAAGTGTTTATTGCTATGAGCAAAGCACTTAATTTTATTGGACCTGACGAAATCTCATCAACAGTTTTACTAACGGCTTTAAATAGATTTTTACAAGAAAAAAACGGTTCAAAAATGGCATTTCTTGATGGAGCCCCACCTGAACGACTTTGCCAACCAATGGTTGATTATATTACTTCTCGAGGTGGGGAAGTTCATATGAAAAGCCCTTTAAGAAAAATCAATCTTAATGCAGATAGTACTGTTAAAAGTTTCACAATTGCCAATTTAAATTCAGATGAAAAGAAAGAACTGACAGCAGATGCTTACGTAAGCGCGATGCCCGTAGATTTATTTAAATTACTTATCCCAGAACAATGGAAGGGTCTAAATGCTTTCTCAAAGTTGGATGGTTTAAATGGAGTTCCTGTAATAAACATTCACTTGTGGTTTGATAAAAAATTAACAGATATTGATCACTTATTGTTCAGTAGATCGCCTCTTCTAAGCGTTTACGCAGATATGAGTATTACCTGCAAAGAATACGAGGATCCGAATAGATCAATGCTAGAGTTAGTTTTCGCTCCCGCTAAAGATTGGATTAATAGAAGCGACCAAGACATCGTAGATGCAACAATGGAAGAACTCAAAAAATTATTTCCAACTCATTTTTTAGGAGACGAAAAAACTCAACTAAGAAAATACAAAGTGGTCAAAACACCTAGATCTGTTTATAAAGCCGTGCCAGGATGTCAAGAATTTCGACCTAGTCAAAGATCTCCAATTGATAACTTTTTCTTAGCTGGTGACTATACAATGCAAAAATATCTTGCCTCTATGGAAGGGGCTGTTTTAAGTGGTAAATTATGTGCAGAATCAATTAATCAAGAATATTCAAAGACATCGAATAATCTTTCTAAAGAAACATCTAAAGTAAATTAAACCTCTAAATAAAAAAAGCTTTTTGAAAAATTCATTGTCTCAACTTAACAAAGCATACGAAATATGCAGAAAAGAAACTCAGAAATGGGCTAAAACTTTTTATTTAGGAACTCTCTTATTACCTGTAGAAAAAAGAAAAGCTATTTGGGCAATTTACGTTTGGTGTAGGAGAACAGATGAAATAATGGACAGCCTAGAAGCTTTGACCAAATCCAAAGATGAACTTTCCGAGAATTTAGACGAATGGGAAGCAAACACAAAAAATGTTTTCAAAGGAGAAATAAAATCAGATTTAGATGCCGTTCTATTCGATACAATTGAAAAATTTCCCCAAGACATAAAACCGTATTTAGATATGATAGAAGGCCAGAGAATGGATCTTAACAAATTTAGATATGAAAATTTTGCTGAATTAAAACTTTATTGCTACAGAGTAGCAGGGACAGTTGGCTTGATGACACAGAATGTAATGGGTATTGATAGTGCCTACACTTCAGCCCCATGGAGTAATATGCCTGACCCATCAGAAGCAGCTATATCTTTGGGAATTGCCAATCAACTTACTAACATTTTAAGAGATGTCGGAGAAGACAGACAAAGAGGTAGAATCTACTTACCCCAGGAAGATATAAAGAAATTTAATTATTCTGAAGAAGAGTTATTAAAAGGAGAAATTAATAATCAGTGGAAAATGCTTATGAACTTTCAATTAACAAGAGCCAGGGATTGGTTCAAAAAATCTGAAGATGGAATTAAATGGCTAGCCGCAGACGCTAGATGGCCTGTGTGGACCTCTTTGCGCCTTTATAGAGGCATATTAGATTCTATTGAAAGATTAGATTATGATGTTTTTAATAATAGAGCTTTTGTAAAGAAATCCGTAAAAGCATTTGAAATTCCTATATCTTTTCTAATCTCAAGAATCAAATAACTAGGCAGGAGTTTTTTGGTTAGCTAATAAATCTTTTAATTTTGATAATTCGCCAGCCCATCTTGGATCAGGTGCTTCAAGATTTGGAGCATCTCTATGAACAATCTTCTTAGATTCTTTCCTCTTTTTCTTTTTATTAAAACCAACATTATTTCTCTTGTTTGAAGAATCTTTCTTCTCTGAGAGTTCAACGCGCAATTTAGAGCCATTAAATTCAAGTCCGTTGAGCTTTTCAATAATTAAATTTGCGTTTTGTTCGTTATTGGTCGTAGCAAAACCAAATCCTCGACACTCTTTTGTCTCTTTATCTAAGACAGGTTTGAATCTAATAGAGTCAGATACTGATTTTAAAATACTATCAAGTTCTTTTGGATTAAATCCTTGTGTTAAATTGCCAATGTAAATACGAATGCTCATAAATTTTTAAAATAATTTGAAGTCTGAACTTTTAAACAAAACTAAGCTATGTGTATTTAATCACATTTTGGCGCATTTTGTTGAATCCATTGCTTTCCTTTATAAATAGCTTCATCAAAGTTATTCAATCTATTAAATGCAAACTCTCTAGAAAGATAATCCATAAGCTTTCCTAATATAGGTCCATCATTAATTTTCAAATATTTTTTTACATCATTCCCTTTTACTAAATTAGAGGGATGAAATAATTTATCATCTTTATTTCGCCATCTTGAGAGCCAATCTATATGAAATATTTCTGGCAAGAAAAGAATAAAAGAAGGAAGAATCGTTTCTAATTCTTTATGCAAATCAAATCTTTCTTTTTCATTTAACTCATAAATATTTTTTTTATCTAATATCCGTTTCCATTTTTTTAATAACTTGATATGCAAAATTTCAGATTTGCTGAATGTAAGTTCTTTTAAAGTGCCTTCGTCTAAGATTTGACATAAAAAAAATAAAGGTAAAAATTGCTCCTTTTCTAATTGATTAAATTGTTCAAAATTAATTTTGTTTAAATCAATAAGTATCGAATCTCTGGCTGATTGTATATAGTCAAAAATTTTAAATTTATTAATTAATGAAATTGATAGAGAAGCATTTCCCCCCCTAATTATTCTCTGTATTTCATAATTAATTCTTTCATTAGCTACAAGTCTTAATTGATTTCTATATTGTTTTAAATAATTCTTTAATTTATCGTCAATATTGAAATTCAATTCGGAAATAAAACGAAAGCATCTTAAAATTCTTAATGGATCATCAATTAAGTTTTGCTTTGAATTAGTCCTTAGCAAAGAAAGTTGAATATCTTTTATTCCATTTAATGGGTCGATTAATAATTTACTTTCAAAAGAAAAAGCAATCGCATTCATCGAAAAATCTCGGGTAAGTAGATCAATCTCTATAGATGAAGAAATCTGGTTAGCAATATCAATTGTTATGCATTTAAAAATAATTCTTACTATCTCTCTAACATCATCAAGAATAATAAATTTTCCTTTAAAGTTATCCGCAATATTTTTCCCAATTTCAATAGCATTTTTCGGAACTACAATATCAACATCAATTTTTTCATTTACTCTTCGTAAAATAATATCTCTTATATAACCCCCAACTAAGTAAGAACCAGAGGGTAAAAAAGACAAAATAAAATCCCAATTATTAAGTTTTATACTTCTATCTATTTCATTATTTATTAGTGTATGATCAATAATAGGATTAACTTTTTCATTTTTTTTCTTGATTATGTGCATTTGCATTAACTGTAAGTGGGTTGATAGATGTATTACTTATCATGATGTTGAAAATAATCATGGTGTTGAAAACATTTGCGATTCGCCTAATTTTAAAGCAAAAAAACCTTACATTCATGTAAGTATAGTCAAAGATGGAGATAATGATTATAAAACAGATTGGGATGTCCAATCTTGTGCAAGTTTTATAGAAGAATATGGTAAGTGGTCTAGTTGCAATCCTGGTTTAGAATTGCCTGTTTAAAGGTAAATGTCTTACGATTTAAAAAAATCAAATCTATTAACCCTAGCAATTCATAGTTCTGATAATTTTTTTGGATTTGCATATAGAGAAAATAAGGATAATTTGTCGGATAAATTCTTTGTAAAAAAATTTGATAAAGATTTATGTAATAATCTAGTAGTTGATTTTGCAAAGTTTTTTAAAAAAGAGAACTTTAAGAAAATTAATAAAATATCTGTGAGTATAGGGCCTGCTAATTTTAATGCTTCAAGACAAATAGTTGTTTTAGCAAGAACTCTTTCTCAGCAAATCAATTGCACACTAGACGGCTTTAGTTCTTTTGAATTGATGGCAAAAAGAATTGCTATAAAAAATAAAATAACTTCAGATCAAAAAGAATTCTGGATTTTTAAAAAATTAAAAAGAAGAGGCTATATTGCAGGACAATATGAAATAAATATTTCTCAAAAAACAAAAAAAATTATTAATATAAAAGAAAAAATAATACCAAAAATATTTGAAGAATTAAAAAATAAAGATTGCTCTTATCAAGCTGATTATAACGAAATCGAAGATTTAAAAGAATTATTGACTTTATCTGATAAAAATTCACTAAACTCAAATTTCAATTCATGGAATAAAGTACTTCCTCTATATTCTAGATCCCCAATTAACTAAAAATTTAGTCAAGCATATTATTTATAGATTCCTGCAAAGATCTTGTTACTATAGCCAATTTATCTTTTGATGAAAATTTTGGCGGGTTTATAGGTTTTCCAACTTTAATAACTATTTTTGTAAAAAATGGAATACAAAATCTGAATCTAACTAACTTGTGTGAATTAATAATTGCGACTGGTAACAACAACTTTTGGTTCTTAAATGCTAGGAGTGCCGCGCCTTGTTTTGGCTTGTTTACACGGCCATCTTTTTGACGAGTACCGTCAATAAAAATCCCAATACTTTTGTTATTTGATAACTTTTCACATGCAATTTTAATGGTATTTTTATCAGCCATACCTCTCTTTACAGGGTAAGCACCGCAAGCTTTGATTATATAGCCAAGCAAAGGAATGCTAAAAAGTTCTGACTTTGCCATAAAAGATATATTACGACCAACAGCATGTCCTAATAAAGGTGGGTCAAACAAGGATCCATGATTAGAAACCAATATAAAAGAACCTTGTTTAGGAATATTTTCTCTCCCAACCAAAATTCCTCTAAATAGCAATTTATAAATAGGAAATATAATTACTTGACTTACCAATTGATATATTATTTTTTGATAAAAATTACTTTTCATGAAATCAGTAGTTAATTTGGCCCGAAGAAGAAACTTGAGAAATCTTTACTTCCTTTAAATGCCTTTTCCCTAAACCTCCCAGTACATTAGAGGGGCCAATTTCTACAATATGAAGGTTACTACTTTTTGCCATTAGATTCATTGTTTCACGCCATCTCACACCATTACACATTTGATTTTTTAATCTAGCTTTCAATTCATCTGGATCAATAGATAGTAAAGGATTAGAGTTGCTTATAACTGGCGTATTAGGTTGCTTAAATTCAACATTATCCAAATATTTTGAGAATTTAATTGATGGTTCTTTCATAAATGGTGAATGAAAGGCACCTGAGACATTTAGTTTAAGAAATCTTTTACAAGTAATACGTTGCGAAATATTATCCAAAGCCTTTTCGCTGCCTGATAAAACAACTTGAGAATCACTATTATCGTTTGCTATTACAAGATCATCAATCTCCTCTACCAACAAATCCAGTTGGCTCCTATCAAAACCAATTAATGCTGCCATTGATCCCTTTGCAGCATCTGCCATTAATTTAGATCTTTCTTTTATGAGTAATACAGAATCTTCAAAAGACAAAACATCTGCACAATATAAAGCGGTGATTTCGCCTAAACTATGGCCAGCAATATAATTCGGTTTAAAACCATTTTCTTTTAAAGAATCTAATAAAACCGACTCAACCAAAAAAAGACAAATTTGTGTATTTTTTGTGTTATTTAGGTCTTCGTCTAGATTATTTTTCTCAGCAACTTGTTCACAAATTTCAAATAAATCTCTCTCGAATACTTTAGAAGCGTATTTAAATCTATCTTTTGCATTTGGCAAATTTATTATCTCATTTGCCATTCCAATTTTTTGTGAACCCTGTCCAGGGAATACCCAAGCTACTGTCATAATAATTCCTTTTTATTTTAACCCCAGCGAATGAGGGCTGCACCCCAACTTAACCCAGCACCAAAACCACTGGTGGCAATAACATCATTTTGTTTAATTTTCTTATTTCTTACTGCCTCATCAAGTATTAAAGGAATTGTCGCTGCTGAGGTATTGCCATAGGCACTCAAATTACTGAGAATTTTCCCTTTCGAAAAATTTAGTCTATCTCCCACAGAATCTAAAATTCTTTGATTAGCTTGATGTAACAAAAGCCAATCAACATCCTCTGATTTATAATTGCTTTTTTTTAATAAATTATCAATTATTAATGGTATTTCTCTGACTGCAAACTTATATACTTCCTGACCATTCATTGAAATTGAAGAAAAACCACCAGTTGAATAATTAATATTTTCAACAATTACATCTCGATTATTTTGAGATAAAAGATTTAAAAAACAACCTCTTTTACCATCTGTTCGCATATCAAATCCAATTAAATTATCAAATTCATTCGTAGCTTCAATAGCTATAGCACCAGCTCCATCTCCAAATAGAATACAACTTCTTCTATCATTCCAATCTACATAACTTGAAAGTTGATCAGATCCTATAACTATTGCCCTTTTATAGCTACCTGTTTTAAGAAATTGAGACGCTGTTATTGCCGCAAACAAAAAACCGCTACATGCAGCTGTTAAATCAAAAGCTACGGCATTATTAGCACCTAATTTTTCTTGAATACTAGGAGCAGAACCAAATAAATCATTAGGGGTGGAAGTGGCTAAAATTATTAAATCAATTGTATCTATATCCCATTTAGTCATCTTAATTGCTGCTAATGCTGCTTTATAACCCATTTGACTTACATCTTCCTCTGAGCCAGATATCCTTCTCTCCGATATACCTGTTCTAGATTTTATCCACTCATCACTTGTATCTACTTTCTTACTAATATCGTGATTAGTCAGAATTTGATTTGGAACATAACTTCCACTTCCTTTAAATGAAACTCCAATTTGATTTAAATTTATTCCTTTCAAAAGTGTTATCTAATTACTTATATAAGTCAAACATAAATCTGTCAAAATATGTTTTAAGTTTTTAAAACTTGAAGCTTTTGAAGCTGATTTAAATTTTCCATAACATCATGATTTACAGCAGAGTGAGCTAAACGAAGAGCACTCACAACAGATAAAGACTTACTACTACCATGGCCAATTACGCAAATACCATTTACCCCAAGCAATAATGCTCCTCCATGTTCAGCATGATCAAGCCTTTTCTTAATCCTTAGCAAATTACTTTTTAAAAAAGCAGAACCAACTTTACCTCTTCTTCCTCTGGGTAGTTCGGATCGTAAAATATCTAATAAAACTCCTCCAACGGACTCAAGAAATTTAAGTAGTATATTTCCTGTAAAACCGTCACAAACAACGACATCAAAATTTCCAGACAAAACGTCTCTTCCTTCACAATTTCCACCAAAATCAAAACTTTTTTCATTGGATAACAATTCAAATGTTTTCAAAGACAAGTCGTTACCTTTACATTCTTCTTCCCCAATATTTAATAAACCAATTCGTGGCTTTTCTATTTGTAAAACATCCTTGGCATAAACATTACCAAGAAGAGCAAATTGATGAAGATATGAGGGTTTACAATCTGTATTTGCTCCGACATCTAAAACTAATACAGGTCGAGTTTGATCTCTAGTTGGAAATAATGCTCCTATTGCAGGGCGTTCAATACCTTTCAATCTACCTATCCTAAAAATTGCTGAAGCCATCAGAGCCCCTGAATTACCAGCCGAGTAAACAGCTTTTGCTTTATTAGTTTTAACTAGATCCATAGCAATATTTATACTTGCATCTTTTTTCTTTCTTACTGCTGTTGCTTCCTCATTCATCCCTATGGGATCTCCACTATCTATTAATTCAAAACGATTATTATCAATTTCTTTTTCTAATAAATCTATTAGACCAACTTTTTCAGCTTCATCTCTAACTTTTTCAATTTTTCCTACAAACTTTATATTTATTGGAAATCTAGAAATTGCATCTAGGCATCCCTCCAATATAGGTACTGGTGCATAATCTCCTCCCATACCGTCAACTGCGATCCAAATTCTCTCAGAATTAAATACTTCTTCTTTATTTGAATAATTTTCATTATTTTGTAACCTTTTTAGTGGATCAAAAACTAATGGCTGCAAAGTATTTTTTGCAATTGAACTAGCATTTGAAACTACACTACTAGCAGTATTAACAACTGATTCAGCACTAGATACTACATTTCCAGCTACATTACCAGCTACATTACTTGCGGTACTTACAACTGAGCCAGCACTAGATACTACATTTCCAGCTACATTGCCTGCAACATTACTTGCAGTGGTTGCAGAATTAGCCGCAGTATCAACTATTGAAGTTACAGCAGAATTTCTTTTATACCAAATAACTAATCTTCTTATAGCTCTAGACTTTTTATGAGAAGAATATTTTTCCATCTACTTACCATCAAATGGAGATATATCGACTATTCTCTGAAACAAATATCCTGTACCTCTTGCAGTAAGAATTAATTCAGGATTTGCAGGATCCGCTTCCAATTTTGATCTTAATCTCGATATATGAACATCAACTACTCTAGTATCTACATGCCTTTCAGGAGTGTAGCCCCAAACCTCTTTTAAAATCTCACCTCTACTAAATGGTTCTCCTGATCGACTGACTAAAAGTTCTAGAAGACTAAATTCCATTCCTGTTAATCTTATCCTTTCATCACTTTTAAAAACTTGTCTTCTATTTGTATCAATTTTAATGTCAGTTACTAAAATTAAACCCGAATTAGGCATGCCAGGAAGTTGTTCTTTATCTATTCGTCTTAAAACACACCTAATTCTAGCTTCTAATTCTTTTGGACTAAATGGTTTAACAACATAATCATCAGCACCTAATTCTAAGCCTGTAATTCTATCTGCTACATCTCCCAATGCAGTCAACATAACAATAGGTACATCAGAATCTTTTCTTAATTCTTGACAGACTCCATACCCATCTAATTTAGGCATCATTACATCAAGTACAACCAAATCAGGATCATAATCTTTGAATAACTTTAATGCTTCTTTACCATCACAAGCAGTTACCACTTTGTAACCAATCATTGAGAGACGGGTTTCGAGTATTCTTCTAATGCTTGCCTCATCATCAGCGACCAGGATTGTTTCTTTTGTTTGACTAGATACAGCCATTTGTTTCTATTAGCTAATCAGTAAGAGAATTTATCATTTACCCAATCTAACTTGTAGAGGGGCAATATCCCAAATATGTCGGTTCCTCAATCTAATCTAAAATTAAATGCCTAGTAAATTTACGACTTTTATTTGTCAAAATTGTGGAGCTGAAACTTCTCAATACTTTGGTAGATGCGTCAATTGTAATGAATGGAATACAATCGTTGAGGAAAAGAAAAACTCGAGACCTAAAACAAAAAATGTTACCGAAAGTAAAAGCTCTAAGCTTTTACGTGAAATTGAAATTAATACCATTACAAGATTTACAAGTGGTTTTAAAGAGTTTGATAGAGTTCTCGGAGGAGGAATAGTACCTGGCTCTATAGTTTTGCTTGGGGGAGAACCAGGCATCGGTAAAAGTACAATTGTTCTCCAATCTGCAGGAAAAATATCCCTCAATGAAAAAGTTTTATACATCACTGCCGAAGAATCTTTAGAACAAGTAAAAATCAGATGGGAACGATTAAACCAAAACAGCCTCGATTTAAAAATTTTTGCTGAGACCAATTTATCCTTAATTATCGAAGAGATAAAAAAAATAAAACCTAGTTTTGCCATTATAGATAGTATTCAAGCGATTAATAATGATGAAATGGAAAGTTCCCCAGGATCTGTTTCCCAGGTTAGGGCTTGTTCATCTGAACTTCAGAACCTTGCTAAGGAAAATAATATCGCGCTTCTGATAATAGGCCATGTTACGAAAGATGGAGCTCTAGCAGGTCCAAAAACTTTAGAACATTTAGTAGATGTTGTTCTTAACTTTGAGGGTGATAATATAGCATCTCATAGATTACTAAGAGGTGTAAAAAATAGGTTTGGATCAACTTTTGAAATTGGAATTTTCGAAATGCTAGAAAATGGCTTACAAGAAATTCGCAACCCTAGTTCAATCTTCACTAATAAGGAAAATATATCTGGTGTCACAACTACAATAACTAATGAGGGGTCAAGACCATTTGCAGTAGATATTCAAGCATTGGTAAATAAAACTTTCTACAATAACCCTAGACGTACTACAACAGGAATCAATATCAATAGATTGCACCAGATATTGGCAGTCATAGAAAAACATGTTGGGATTAAATTATCAGAATATGATTGTTACATAGCGACAGGTGGGGGTTTTGAAATAAATGATCCATCTTCAGATTTAGGAGTTGCGATCTCAATCTTATCTAGCTTAAAAAATATCCCACCCTTAAAAAATTGTTCATTTATTGGAGAATTAGGTTTAAGTGGTCAGGTAAGACAAGCAAGTAATCTTCGAGCCAAAATTGATGAGGCTATTAGGTTAGGTATCCAGAATGTTGTGATACCAAAAACTACTTTTGAAATTAAAGATAGTTTTCAAGACCTAATAAAGATTAAAGAAATTTCTAAAATTAATGAAGCTATTAATTATGCTTTAAAAGAATAAATCAAGAATAATCTACAGATAAATATCAATCGAACTCCTTCCAGAAGTTTTTAACCAGTTTTCAATATCTAAGTATCCACCAGGATAAAGTCTTACAGCCTTAGACCATACTTCTGCAGCTTTATCGAACCAAATATCTCTTTGATCTAAGTCACCATTCTGTTCAGCATATCTTCCCCTTTTTTCATAAATTAAACCTATATTTTTTAAACAAGATGGCTGTTTGGGATTCTCAACTAATGCTTTTTGATAAGTTTCTATAGATAGATCTTCCTCTCCATTACTCATATATATTATTGCCATATTTTTTAATGTTTCTCCTCTATCAATTTTATTTTCTTCTAATAATAGACTTTCTTTATAGTAATCTAGAGCTTCCGAATAATCACCATTATTTTGTGCGGCTAATCCATCTCGATAGTATATGTACGCTTTTTTTTCTTTATCAGCAATTGGCATTATTTTAACGATAGATTCAGCTATTACAGTAAAAGCTTTATCAATAAAGTTGTCTCTGTTTTGATTACTAGGCACTTTTGTAAGTTTAATAGATTAAATTAGTCAATTAATTTTCAACTATTTAAAAATTCTATAACATTTTTTATTATAATTTAAAAATAAATCAAAGCATTAAATTGCCCTCATTGCAAAAAATATGAATAGCATTCAATTAAATATAACTGGAATGAAATGTGGAGGATGTGTTAACACTGTAGAAAATATATTAAAAAATTCTGATGGCGTCGAAAATGTCTCTGTAAACTTACTTACTGAAAGTGCCTATTTTGAAATTAACGCAAAAGTTCCAAATATTGATCAGGTTCTTGAAAAGCTCAAACAAAGCGGTTTTCCTGCAAAAATTTACATAAATGACTTTTCAAAAAAAGTAAATAAAGTTCAATTAGAAAAAAAAAAGAAATGGATTAATCAATGGAAACAACTTAATTTTGCACTTTTTCTATTGTTGTTTTCAGGTTTAGGTCACTTAGCATCGGGAGGTTATTTAAATTTTCCAATATTAGGGAATTTATTCTTTCATGCTGTATTAGCCACAATAGCTTTATTCTTTCCTGGAAGAAAAATTCTACTCAAAGGATTCAAATCATTTCTAGATAATCGACCAGATATGGATTCTTTAGTAGCTCTGGGAGTCACAAGTGCGTATATAACGAGTATTTTATCATTATTATTTCCTTCTACCGGTTTTCCTTGTTTTTTTAATGAACCGGTAATGTTATTAGGATTTATACTAATTGGTCGTTTTTTAGAAGAAAGAGCAAAGTATCAAACTGGTGCTTCAATAGGAGAATTGTTAGATCTCCAACCAGAAAAAGCAAACATTTATGTAGAAAAAAATAAAGTTAAATCAGTTAGAGTAAATTCTTTAAAAATTGGAGATGAAATTCAATTATTAGCCGGAGATAGGGTGCCTGCTGACTGCATTGTTATTGAGGGAAATTCATCTATAGATGTTTCTCACATTACAGGTGAATCTAAACCTATTAATGTCTGTTCAGGTGCACATTTGCTTAATGGCTCTCTAAATTTAAATTCCACATTAAAACTAAAAATAAACAAAGTAGGAGAAGAAACCTCTCTCGCAAAACTAGTAAATCTTATTGAATCTGTTCAAGCTAACAAACCACCTATTCAGAGAATTGCTGATCAAATTGCAGGAAAGTTTACATATTTTGTACTATTAATGGCAACTTCAACCTTCTTTTTTTGGTGGAAAGGAGCAAAACAAATTTGGCCGGATTTATTAATTCATGATCATCATGGATTGATAAGCTCTTCTAACCATACTTTACATAATTCATTAGGTAGTAATGCTGAAAATTTTTTAAGTTTAGCCATTCAACTATCTATTGCCGTTTTAGTAATAGCCTGTCCTTGTGCTTTAGGTCTTGCAACTCCAACTGTCATAACTGTTGCTTCTGGAAAAGCTGCAAAAAGAGGCGTTCTCTTTAAAGGAGGAGATAAAATAGAAATGGCATCAAAAATTAATAATATTATTTTTGATAAAACAGGAACTTTGACGAAAGGAGAGCCTTTCATCATTGACTACTTAAACAATGATGATAATTTATTTTTATTAAAAATTTCTGCAAGTTTAGAAAGTCAAAGCCGTCATCCCATAGCAAGTGCATTAGTCAAAGAAGCCAAAAAAGAAAATCTAAATTTAATACCAATTAAAAGCATACATACTGAATCTGGTAGAGGTATTTCCGGAGAGCTAGAGTCAATTGATGGAGTAATCAATATTGGAAGCATTGATTGGCTGGAAACCAAAGGGGTAATCATTGATAGTACAGCAAAAAAAACACTAGAAACTGAAGAAAACAAATCCCATTCTGTTATTGGAGTAAGCAAAAATAATGTTTTACTGGGATTTATTTTATTAGGCGATGTATTAAGAGAAGATTCAATTAGTTCAGTTCATAAATTGAGAAAAGAAAATTATAAAATTAATATTTTAAGTGGGGATAGAAAGGAAACTGTAATTGAATTAGCCCAAAAATTAGGTAGTAGTGAAACTGAAATCAAATGGGATCTTCTACCAGAAATGAAATTAAAAATTATTGAAAGTTTAAAGAAAAACGATAAAGTTGCAATGATTGGGGATGGGATAAATGATGCTCCTTCTTTAGCAGCTGCAAATTTAGGAATAGCAGTTGGTTCCGGTACTCAAATTGCTAAAGCAAATGCAGATGTTGTTTTAATGGGGGATAAACTAAGTGGATTACCTTATGCGCTTAGTCTTGCAAAAAAAACAATAAGAAAAATTAAACAGAATATCTTTTGGGCTTTTGGCTATAACTTGATTGCAATTCCAATAGCAGCGGGTCTTCTATTTCCTAAATATGGCATTCTTCTTACCCCATCAATAGCCGCATTATTAATGGCAACCAGTTCTATAACAGTTGTAATAAATGCTTTATCCTTAGATTAAATGAAAGGTAAATTTATTGTTATCGAAGGAATAGACGGTTGCGGAAAAACTACTCAAATTGATGAAATTTCAAAATGGCTGCCTACTAGTGGTCTTATGGGAGGGGATTCAAAATTAATAAAAACTAGAGAGCCAGGAGGAAGTTTATTAGGTAAAAAACTTAGAAATTTAATACTTGATAATAATAAAAATAATAAACCTTCTTCTCTTGCGGAATTATTACTTTATTCTGCTGATAGAGCAGAACACGTTTCTAAAATAATTTCTCCTGCCTTAGAAAAAGAAGACTGGGTAATTAGCGATAGATATGCAGACTCTACACTTGCTTATCAGGGCTATGGCAGAAATATAAATCTTGAAATAATAAGAAGTTTAGAATCAATAGTTTGCCAAGGAGAACAACCAGACCTTACGATTTTTTTGGAAATTTCAGCAGAAGAAAGTATTTTACGAAGAAAAAATTTTATTCCTGACAGAATAGAATCTGAAGGTATAAATTTTTTAAAAAAAGTTAATGAAGGTTTTAAATTGATTGCTAAAGAAAAAAACTGGAAAGTAATATCTGCGACACAAAATGTTAATGCTATTACTAATGAAATTAAAGAAACTTTATTAAAAAATTTTTCATAAATAAAGAATGATTGATCTTAAAAATGATAATCTTATAATTAATAAAGAAGTAAATGAAAATTTAGAAAATATACTGAAAAAAAAAGTATTTTCTAACGGTTATATTTTCTATGGTCCAGAAGGTATTGGGAAAAAACAAACAGCTATAAAATTTATTAAAGAAATTTTTAATCAATATTACCCTAATTCAAATATTGAAGAAAAAATAGTAGATAATAACCATCCAGATTTTTTATTAGTAGAGCCTACATATTTTTTAAAGGGAAATCTTATAAATCGATCAGAAACTGTATCTTCAACAAATAAAAAAGAAACAATAAGAATAGAGCAAATACGAAAAATGAAGTCTTTTCTATCTCATAAATCTATTGAATCAGGAATAAAAGTTGTATTAATAGTTGAGGCAGATCTTTTAAATGAAGCAGCTTCCAATTGTCTTTTAAAAACTCTTGAAGAACCTACAAATGCTCTTTTTATTCTTTTAACATCTAAATTAAGCTCACTTTTGGATACAATTACATCCAGGTGTCAACTAATAAGATTTAAATCTTTATCAAAGAAACAACTGGAAATTTTTGTACGCAATAATTCAGATTCATCAATATTAAATTTTGGAGATGGACTCATTATGAAAGATTTAATTAATGCTGCTGATGGTTCTCCAGGAAAAATACTAAATAATATAAAAATGTGGAATCAATTATCTGATGAGATTAAAGATAAGTTGGATTCTCCATTGAGTGATAATTTAGAGATACTAAAAATTTCAAAAATAATTACAGAAGAACTGGGAGTTGATCAACAGGTTTTTCTAATAAATTTTATACAAAAGAAATGGTGGAGAAAAACTAAAAATAGAAATATGATTAATATATTGGAAGATTTGAAAATTAATATTAAAAGTTTTATTCAACCAAGACTATCTTGGGAAGTAGCTTTATTAAAAATTGCTATTAAAGATTTATAAAATTACTCAAAAACCGTATTAATTAAATTTGAACTTTTTGATTCAGCAAATTCTTGACTTGCAAAATCAACTTGTGCTCCATCAGGTAATTCAAGACAGTATCCCGCTCCATAAACAGTTTTTATGTATGTTGGTCTGCGAGGATCAGGCTCCAATTTTGTTCTTAAATGTCTAACATGAACCCTTATGGTTTCAATATCATCATCAGGCTCATAACCCCACACTTCTTTTAGAATAAGAGCTGGAGAAACTGTTTGGCCATGTCTTTGTAGCAAGCAATGAAGTAGTTCAAACTCAAGGTGCGTAAGTCTAACGGGAGATCCAAACCAAATAGCTTCAAACCGCTCTGGTACAAGAGTTAAAGGACCATAATTTAATATTTCTTGTTGATTTGTTGAGTTCAATTGTGCTCTATTTGTTCTTCGCAATAAAGCTTTAATGCGAACATGCAACTCTTCAAGATCGAATGGCTTTGTTATGTAATCATCTGCACCTGAATTAAAACCAGTCACTTTATCTTTGAGTCCACCTAAAGCAGTAATCATTAATATGGGAATATTGGAGGTTCTCTCGTCCCTCCTTAGTCTTTGGCATAACGTTAAGCCATCAACACTAGGTAGCATTAAATCTAATAGGATTAGGTCAGGTGAATACTGAAGTGCCAACGCTTGCCCTTTTATACCATCTTCTGCTTTTTGAACGTCGAAACCAGAATGCTCAAGATGTCCAGCTACTAATTCACGCATATCACGATCATCTTCTATTAAAAGGATTGAAATTTTCATATCTATCTTTTTTATTAAACTAAAATTTGAATTTTGTAATACGATTCTCTCAATAATTTGTATTTATTGCAGGATTAATATAAAGACTTTATTGAGTAAATATAATGCAAAAAACTAATGAAGCCAACCAATTAGAAGAAAAAAATAGTTTTTTTTAAAAACATAAATTTTATAATTTCTTTCGATTTATTTAATAATTCTTTAATAATTTA
>QCPY01000007.1 GCA_003212375.1 Prochlorococcus sp. AG-442-N17
ATATAATAAAATTACCGCCGAATTATATCGGAAGTTTAAGTTTTAAGATTTAACCTTTTATTCAATGCCCTTCGCAAATAATCAAAGAATTACACGTAGACGTAGTTCAGCTGGCCCTACACCTCCAAAAAGACCAATAGGTAATAATTCTGAATTAATTGGTAGGCAGGCTCAAGGCCCAAGACCAACTTTCTTGACACTAAGGGATCATGGGAAAGTTTTTGTCGCTGATTTACCTAATTTGTCCGATGGTCAATTAGCTCACATTAGCAAAGAAGCTAATGAAGTTTTAAATAGTTTGGAAAAAAGACTTAGTGATCTTGAAAATGTACCTAATGTTAGTAATCCTGAAAACGATACGCTTATAAAAGCCTCTACTAAAAGAGATGTCACACTGAGGTTTATTAAATCAATAGAAGAAGAACAAGAACATAGAAAGAATAATCCTGCTTTAAGAGATGCTGCATCTGAATCTTTACCGAGAACTTTTCTTGAGGTTGCTAGACATAGACTGCCTGGAGCAACTTTTGATTCACTACTTCGAGAGGCTCTTGAAGCTTGTGCAGTTGATGAGAGCACTGAAGAAAATCAAGTTATTGATGAGCCTAAAGAAACTGTAAAAATTATGGATATACCCTCCTCCAACACAAATGCTTCACTTGTTGTTAGTATCGATTCAAATGATGATTCCAAGAATGACTCTATTTGATTCAACACAAGAGTTAATAAGTTTTGAAGACCAAAATAATTCAAAAATTAACCTTGCTGCAAATAAAGATCCCATTTTATGTAATCATTGCAAAAGGACTGCATCAAATGGGCTTAGATGTTTAGGAATGTGTGTAGCAGATAATGATTACTAAAAAAGTTCAAATTTATATTTAAATAATCTGATGAAAATAATTAATAAATCCATTTAATTTTTATTTAAGAAGACCTTTTTCTCTTGCAGCAGCACAAGCAATTGAATTAAGACTTCCAGACTGACTAATTCTAAATGTTGCTAATTTCCATAATTCTTCAAATTCTTTACCTACATTATTTCGCAAATCACATATTTGATTAACTTGACTAAATGGTTTCTTAGCACCTGTTAAATCAGTCTTAACACCATTTGCTGTACAAGCAATTAAAAGTCCATTTATTTGTTGAGATTCATAGCAAGAAATATTCTCTTCCTTTAGTTTGATTGTTGAACCATCATTTGATTTTAAAGTGATTCCGCCACCACCACATGAAGTTAAAATGGTTGCAAGTGAAGCAAGAGCAAAACTTGCAAAGATATTCTTTGAAGTTCTCATTAATTAAAATATTTTTTTTATAGTATCTTTAAATTCTATAAAAGGATTATTTTGAGATGAATCTCAAACAATGAACAATGTTTGTACTAAAAATTGTAATTACTATTACTTTAGTCTGATAAGTAATTTCATGGGATAATAATTGAAGTAGGTTGTGAGGTCAATTTCTATATTTATCTATTTCACTATTTCTTTCCTACTGTTTTCCTACCATTAAAAAGCATTTGAAATACAACAACCGTTACTCAAAATTTCAGTTTTTGGAAGGGTGTATAGCGAAATACGTTGCAAAAATAAAGAAGGCGGCACCCAGATTCGAACTGGGGATAAAGGATTTGCAATCCTCTGCCTTACCACTTGGCCATGCCGCCGAGAAAGATTCGATTGGTTCTTTTTATGATCTTAACAGTAAGGTGTCTCATTCTCTATTATTTATATGCAATGGTCATGGAGAAGACGTAATTGCTTCGGAAATAATAAAAATACTACTAAAAAAAATAAAAAATAAAAATATTGAAGTTTTGCCTTTAGTAGGTAATGGAGATGTATTTAATTCTATAAAATCTAAAAATTTTCGTAAAATAGGGTATTTAAAAGAGCTGCCTAGTGGAGGTTTTAGTAATCAAAGTCTGCAGGGATTTGTGCTTGATTTGTTTGCGGGATTTTTAATTTATAATTTCAGAAATTTTTTACTTGTAAAACAAAAGTCAAAACATAACTTCAAAATTATTGCAGTAGGAGATTTTTTGCCATTAATTTTCGCTTGGAGTTCAGAATGTGAATTTAGTTTTATTGGAACTCCCAAAAGCGATCATACCTGGAGTAGTGGACCAGGTTGGTCCTTAAGCGATTTTTATCATAAGTTGAAAGGTTCTGAATGGGATCCATGGGAAATGTTTCTAATGAAATCTCCAAGATGTAAAAATTTAATTATGAGAGATAAAATTACAGCTAATAATTTGATAAGAAAAAATATTGATGCAAAATATTTTGGGAATCCAATGATGGATTTTGTTAATGCAACAAATGAGAAGATATCTAATATTATTTCTTTTAAAAGGATTATTTTATTAGTTGGTAGTAGATACCCTGAAGCTCTTAAAAATCTTGATAATTTTCTTAATTGTTTGCAAGATTTTGATTTATCAGAGGATTTGTTAATACTTTTGCCTTTGAGCGTTAATATGAACGTGATGCAAATTCAAAATTATTTAAAAAAATATGGTTTTATAAAACAGAGTAAAGTTAAGCTTCTAATTGATGAAGATTCAGTATGGAAAAAGAAAGATCAATATTTAGTGATTGGGAAAGGCAAATTCAATTTGTGGGCCAATATGGCAGAAGTTGGCTTGTCTAATGCTGGAACTGCTACAGAGCAAATTGCTGGCCTTGGAATTCCATCTCTATCTCTCCCAGGATCAGGACCACAATTTACGAAATCATTTGCAAAAAGGCAATCAAGATTATTGGGAGGTAGTGTTTTAGTTTGCAAGAACAAAAAAACTCTTCTAAAACGTTTAAGTTTTCTTTTGCGAGAAAAAGTTTATAGGCTTGAGCAAGCGAAAATTGGAAAAAAAAGAATGGGCCATTCTGGAGCAAGCAAGAAAATTGTAGATTCTATTAACTCTCATTTGTTATCTTAGTAAATGGCACTTGCATTTTAAAGTTATTTTTATGTATCCAATAAATGATCGGCAATATCTAAAAATTTGTGCAGAGATTGCAAAAATTATGAGTATAAGCTTATCCTCTGCTAAGAAGAAAGTAGAAATTCAAATTGCGAAAAGAGGCTCCAAAACAATTCAAGAAAAAATACAAGTTGCGCAAAATCTATTAGAAATCTGTGAAAAAAATGAAGGGGATAAATTAAGTTCTTCAAGAATACTAGATAAGCTTATGGAAACTATTAATGATGAAGATAATTTTTTAACTGAAGATTGATTTTTAATGTTCAAATATATTGGAAAATTTAAGTATGTCTAAATCAGCATGCACAGAAATGGTTTTGAAACATTGTTGAGCTAATTCATATCTATTTTCTCTTACTAAGATTACTTTTAATTTATTCATAGCTTCAATTAAATATCTAACGTCATTTGCTGCGTAATCTAATTGATTTTTTGTTAAATCTTCCTCGCTACCCCAATCACTGCTTTGTGAGCTTTTGTCTAATTCTATCCCCAATAATTCATTAATTAAATCTTTTAAACCGTGTTTATTTGTATATGTTCTCGCCAACTTACTAGCAATTTTTGTACAAAAAATGTTTTTTGTATTAATTCCAAGATTACATTTTAGCGCTGCTACATCAAATCTCGCATAGTGAAATATTTTGGTAATTTTGTCATCTTCAAGAAGAGCTTTTAAATGAGGAGAAGAAGAAGTATTAAGTTCGATTTTTATACAGGATGTTTTTTTAAATTCATTACATATTTGTACTAAACAGAGTCTGTCTCTTCCATGAATTAATCCCATTGCTTCAGTGTCAATAGCTAGGTAGGATGATTTTTTATAAAGATTGTATAAATCTGCTGTTAAATCGCCATAAAGAAGATCAATATTTTTATTTTCAATAGTCATTTTTTAATAAGAATTTAAAGTAATTTAAGATTTAGAAAATTATTTAAGATTTTGTTTAATTAAGAATCTTTGTCTATTGGATACATTTTACAGAAAAAATCTAAAAAATTATAATAAGATGTAATTTTAGTTTTTATTCTCGAGTTTCTAGAAAAAAATTTATTTAATGTCCTATTCCTTAAATTCAACATTATTGCTGACAATTCTTCTTGCCATAGGATTATTTTTTTTTCTTAGGGCGTCAAGTAAAGATAGAACAACCATTGTTGAGATTTCATCTTCAGAACAGCCAGTGAAGGTTTTAAATGGTTTGTGTGAATGGCTTAATTTAAGGGGATGGAGGCAAACGGGAGGAGATTTTGAACAAAGAATTTTAATATTTAAGGGACAAGTTGTTTCTAGTAAATTTTTAGCAATTTTTTTAGGTTTTCTTGGCGGTTTTGGTTCTTGTGCTTTGGGATTAGTAATTATTCAAATATATCCTGAATTAGGTTGGTGGCCTATTCTTTTAGGATTAATTGGTGGCCCTTTGTCTGGGTTTGTTTATTTTAAAAAATCAGCAAGAGAGGAGAAATTTGAATTAAGGTTGATCACCGAGAATGCAAAAGACTCAACTTTTATGAGATTAAGAGCTCATAGAGATGAATTAATCTCTTTAGAAAATGAACTTGGAGAAAAACTTCAATTGAAAAGTGATGGGTCTTTATTTAAAACTCCTCTTTAGGATTTTTTAAAAAGTTATTCGAAATTTTTAATAAAAGATATTGTTTTCCATACAGAATTTTTCTAGCTCTTTATCATTTAACCAATCTTGAGGTTTTGTAAAAATTGAGGTTAGCAATTCTTCTCTAGAACCCTTTTTAGCTTTATATCCATACTCCCATCTAGCCAAAGGTGGTAATGACATTAATATTGATTCAGTTCTTCCGTTTGTTTGTAAACCAAAAATTGTCCCTCTATCCCAAACCAAATTGAATTCGACATATCTACCTCTTCGATATAGCTGGAATTCTCTTTCCTTCGACGTATATTTTTGAGAAGCTCTCTTTTCAATAATGGGCAAATATGAAGGAAGGAATGCCTGCCCACAATTTTCTGCTAAAGAAAATAAATCATCCCAATTTAAATTAGTCTTGCCAATATTTTGAGAAGCTTTTGAAGCTTCTCCGTTTTGATTATTCCCTCTATAAATATTGCCTGAACCATCTTGATAATCATAAAAAATACCTCCAATACCTCTTGATTCATTTCTGTGCTTCAAGAAGAAATATTCATCGCACCATGGTTTGAAAACTTTATGCAAATCTTTATCAACTTGCTCACAAGCTTTTTTATGTTCTTGATGAAAATTTCTTACATCAAAAAGATAAGGGTAATATGGTGTTAAATCTGCACCTCCTCCAAACCACCAGACTGGACCTGCTTCGAAATAACGATAATTAAGATGAACTGTAGGAATAAAAGGATTTTTAGGATGCAAAACCATTGATGTTCCTGTAGCAAACCATTCATGGCCTTTAGCTTCAGGTCTTTGAGAAATTATTGACTGAGGTAGTTCTTTCCCGTACACCTCAGAGAAATTGACTCCTGCTTGTTCAAAAATTGAGCCGTTTTTTAAAACTCTTGACCTTCCCCCTCCACCCTCTTCTCTTAACCATGATTCTTCGGTAAATTTTGCTTTTCCATCACTATTTTCAAGGCCGTCGCAAATATTATCTTGTAATTTTAATAAGAGATTTTTGGTCTTCTCTCTTGAATTCTTAGGAGGTTCTTTAGACATTTAATTAACTGGATATTGAAGAACTAAAATTTTGGTTAATTATTTAGTTTCCCTTTATAATTTCCTTTAAGAGGGGGTTTTATTGCTTATTATTTGATAGTTCGACATAGTTCTTAATCTTTTAACTATTCGACTAACCAATAAAATTATTTAAAATTTTGATGACTACTGTTGAAGATGCTAATAATGCTTTATCAAAGATTTTAGATTCTGGATCGAAGAAAAATCTTATTGAATTGGCTTGGATTAAAAATGTAAGAGTACTTTTACCCAGAATAATAATTACTCTTTCATTGCCTACATTCGCAAATTCTCAGAGAGATAGAATAGTAAAAGAGGTTAGAAATACTCTCCTTAAATTCGAGGATATTAACGACGTGCAAATAGAAATAGATAATAATTCTTCTCAATCAAATACAAAAAGTGAAAATAATATTCCTGAGTTAAAGAATATAAAAGGCATAAAACATATTATTGCTATAAGTAGTGGTAAAGGAGGAGTAGGCAAAAGCACAATCGCAGTAAATATTGCATGCTCATTGGCGAAATTAGGTTTAAAAACAGGTTTACTAGATGCAGATATATATGGGCCTAATACTCCTTCAATGCTAGGGGTTACAGAAGAAAATCCAAAAGTTACAGATGGTACTGGCAATGATCAGAGATTAATACCAATTAATAAGTATGGTATCTCATTAGTTTCAATGGGTTTTTTGATAGAAGAAGGGCAACCAGTCATATGGAGAGGACCTATGTTGAACAGCATTATAAAACAATTTCTTTATCAGGTTGAATGGGACAATCTTGACTTCTTGATTATTGATTTACCTCCTGGCACTGGAGATGCACAGATATCTTTATCTCAATCTGTACCTATAGCTGGCGCAATTGTTGTAACAACCCCTCAAAAAGTATCTTTGCAAGATGCCAGAAGAGGTTTAGCAATGTTTAAGCAACTTGGTGTCCCATTATTGGGTGTTGTAGAAAATATGTCTGTATTTATTCCTCCTGATATGCCAACTAAAAAATATGAGATTTTTGGGAAAGGTGGTGGAAAAATTTTAGCCGAAGAAAATAATTTACCATTACTCGCTCAAATACCTATTGAAATATCACTTGTGAATGAAAGTAATAAGGGCGTTCCAATCTCAATTAGTGCACCAAATACAGAAAGTTCTTTTAGATTTAAAGAGTTAGCTCAATTAATCAAAAAAGAATTTATTAATTAGCAATAAATGGTCAACAGAATTTCTTTAATTAAAAATAAGAGATTTTTTTACAAGAAAGATAAAATTGATCGAAAAATTGTTTTTTCACCTTTAGTGGTCATACCTTTAGTATTAGTTTTTATTTCAAGTATTCTAATAAAAAGTGTTCAAAGGGAATTTGTACAATCAGATTTCTTCAATCATTTTTTCACCGGTTTATTAGGTTATTTTTTAGCTATTTTTATTTCATATATACCAATAGAAAGAATTAGAAAATACTTGATTCCATTTTATTTTTGTTCTTTAGTTTCATTACTTTTGATCTATTTTTTTGGAATCTCATTCTATGGAGCTCAAAGATGGTTGAGCTTAGGGATTTTTTCGTTTCAACCATCTGAAGTAGCTAAATTGAGTACGATATTAATTCTTGCTTTTGTCCTTGAAAGAAAATCTATTTCTTCGATTAAAGATTTAATATTACCTTTTTCTATAGTTATTATTCCTTGGCTATTGATATTTTTTCAACCTGATTTAGGAACTTCTTTAGTTTTAATTGTATTGACTTTTGTAATGCTCTATTGGTGCCAAATGCCTATAGAGTGGATATTCATTTTAACTTTTTGTATTTTTACATCAATATTTTATTTGGTTTCTCCCTACTTGCTTATTGTTTGGATTCCCCTTATGGGTTATTTAGCTTATAGGTCCACGCAAAAGAAAATTATTTGCTCTGTTTTGACAATTGTTCTTCATACATTAGTTTCTCAGTTAACACCTATTATCTGGGAATTTGGCTTAAAAGATTATCAAAAAGATAGATTAATTTTGTTCTTAGATCCAGGCAGAGATCCATTAGGTGGTGGTTATCATCTATTGCAAAGTAAAATAGCAATTGGTTCTGGAGGTCTTCTTGGAACTGGTTTATTAAATGGTAAGCTGACAAATTTACAATTTATACCTGAACAGCATACAGATTTTATATTTAGTGCTTTAGGGGAAGAATTAGGTTTTTTAGGATGTGTTTTGGTTCTTTTTTTGTTTTTTACTTTGATTAGTCAACTTGTAAAGGTATCTAAAAATGCTAGAACTAATTTTGAGTCATTAATTGTTATTGGAATAACTTCAACATTCTTATTCCAGATTATTATTAATTTATTTATGACTATTGGATTAGGACCAGTAACGGGAATCCCTCTACCGTTTATGAGCTATGGTAGGACTTCTTTATTGATTAATTTTATATGCATTGGTTTGGCATTATCCGCATTAAACCGCACGAGGTCACTAAGAAATAAATGAAGTCTTTGATAACTATTAAAAAAATTCAAAATTTACTTCTGCAAGGATTGAATACTAGATATGTGGATGATGAAACTTCTAGGCGGATGTGGTGGGCCTCTTTGGAAGTTATTCAAAAAGAGTTCCTTTCTCATTCCTTTCAAGGAGGAGGATTTTGGGTGGCTTCTCCTTTGCCTGCTCTTACTGATAAGAAATGTTTAAATAAAATGAAAGGTTGGTTATGGTCCCCAAAGGGCTTCCCATACTTTCGAAGTGATAATGCTGGTTTTTTACCATTAGATCATTCAAGAAAAGTTAAAGAAAAAAGTAATTTTATAGGAAATTATAAAGTTTTAAATTTAAATGCTAAAGATGGTTATGAACCTTTTTTAATAGTTATCACTACAAACTTTCAATGTCTATTAACAATTGCAGGTGAAAAAGATAAAAAAACTTTACTTATGAGATGTGATGAAAAAAGTTTAAAAACGGCAATTGAATTGATTGATGCAAAATTGAATCAAGAAAATAATGAGGAATCATTAAATTTCCGTAGTGCAATTAAGAATTTAGGAGATCTTAATATTAATGATGAATTTGAAAATAATTTTTGGCCAAGTTTATCAATTAAGTTGGCAAGTTTAATTCCCAAATTAAGTGTTCAGAATGCAATGAAAAATGATGATAAAAATGAACAATTAACAGAGGTAAAGTTATTACAAGCAATTTCCCATGAAGTAAGAACTCCTTTGGCAACAATAAGGACTTTAATAAGTTCTACTCTCAGAAAATATGATATGGACGAATCAATGAGAAGCCGTTTAATACAAATTGATAATGAGTGTAATGAGCAAATTGATAGATTTGGTCTTATTTTCAATGCTGCGGAACTTGTAAGTAATGATAAATCTCCTTCAAATCAACTAGCTAGAATAAATTTAGGAGAAATTTTATTTAAACTAGATCCTGTTTGGAGTAAACAACTAAAGCGACGTGGGATTGAATTGGAACTTGATATACCTAAACAATTGCCAGAAATATTGAGTGACTCTGAAAAACTAGAGTTAATGTTAAGAGGTCTTATCGACAAAAATACGAGAGGATTAAGAGAAGGTAGTAGTTTAATATTAGAATTAAGACCTGCTGGACAAAAACTAAAACTACAATTAAAAGTACAAAAATTTGAAAAAGGTAAAAAAGAAATATCTAACAAAGAAAATGGTTCAGATATAGGGCCAGTACTTAATTGGAATCCTCAAACAGGAAGTTTACAATTAAGTCAGATTGCAACTCAGAAATTGTTAGCAAGTCTTGGAGGTCATGTAACTAAGAGAAAGGATACTGGACTAACTGTATTTTTCCCTATTGCAGATCCCAATGTTGTTTGAGTGTTTATCTTTTTGATAAATTTATTAAATAATGTAGAAACTTTTTTAATAATTAGGAAATTTGTAAAACATGAATGCTAATTTCTTATTATAAATAACTTAAAAATTAGGATGACTGAATCTTTAGTTGGTCAATTTCCAAAGCATATAGGTAGTACTGGAGGGTTACTGAATTCTGCAGAAACTGAAGAAAAATATGCAATTTCATGGAACAGTTCCAAGGAACAAGCGTTTGAAATGCCAACTGGTGGAGCTGCTGTAATGCATGAGGGAGATAATTTACTGTACTTCGCTCGAAAAGAGCAATGCCTTGCTCTTGGCACTCAATTAAGGGGTTTTAAACCTAGAATTGAAAATTTTAAAATTTATAGAATTTTCCCCGGCGGAGATATTGAATTTTTACATCCAAAAGATGGTGTATTCCCAGAGAAAGTTAATGAGGGTAGAGAAAAAGTTGGTCATAATCCAAGGAGAATTGGAGAAAATCCTAATCCTGCAGGATTAAAGTTTACAACTAAAAAAACTTTTGAATAAAATTTCGAAAGTTGATATAAAAGACAAATATAATTATAATTTGGACTGAAATTATTAATATGATCAGTTCTCAAAAAGATAGTTTTATAAAAGCTTATAAAGAAGGTAAAAACTTTATACCTATTCACAAAACTTGGCCTGCAGATTTAGAAACTCCCTTATCAACATGGCTTAAATTATCAAAAAAAGATTCACATGGTGTTTTTCTTGAATCTGTAGAGGGCGGCGAGAATTTAGGTAGATGGAGTATTGTTGCTACTGGACCCCTTTGGGAAGCTGTTTGTCGTGGAGAAGAAACTATTAAGACTTGGCGAAATGGGAAAAGTGATATTTATAGAGGAGATCCTTTTGATTTGTTGAGAACTTGGACAGAAGAGTATAAGTCATATAGTCTCGACAATTTACCTTATGTTGGTCAGTTATATGGCTCTTGGGGATATGAACTAATTAATCGCATTGAGCCTAACGTTCCTATTAATTGCTTGGAAGAGAATGAAATACCCTATGGATCGTGGATGTTTTTTGATCAATTAGTAATTTTTGATCAAATGAAGAGATGTATTACTGTAGTTGTATATGCTGACACTTCTAGTGCAACAAAATCTATTGAAGAAATTTATCAAGATTCTGTTGCGAAAATCAATAGAATTAGAGAATTGATGAAAGATCCACTTAAGGGATCATATTCACTTGACTGGAATGATAACAAAAATTTGAATATTGAAATTACAAGTAATTGGAAGAAAAAAGAGTTTGAAGATGCTGTTGTTTCTGCTAAAGAGCATATAAAAAAAGGGGATATCTTTCAAATTGTTATTAGCCAAAAATTTCAATCGAATATTAAAAATGATCCTTTTAATCTATATAGGAGTTTAAGGATGGTTAATCCTTCTCCTTACATGGCCTTCTTTGATTTTGGATCCTGGTATCTCATTGGTTCTAGTCCTGAAGTAATGGTCAAAGCAGAAAAGAATAAAAATAATCAAATTATTGCAAGCTTAAGACCAATAGCTGGAACTAGAGCAAGAGGTAAAGATGCTGAAGAAGACTTAAAATTTGAGAAAGATTTGTTAAAAGATCCTAAAGAGATATCTGAACATGTAATGCTTATTGATCTTGGCAGAAATGATTTAGGAAGAGTTTGTGAGATAGGTACAGTAGAAGTCAAGGACTTAATGGTAATTGAAAAATATTCACACGTAATGCATATAGTTAGTGAAGTTCAAGGAATTTTAAAAAGTAATACTGGGGTATGGGATCTCTTAAAGGCATGTTTTCCTGCTGGTACAGTTACTGGAGCCCCAAAAATAAGAGCTATGCAGTTAATTAACAATTTTGAAAAAGATGCTAGAGGACCATATGCTGGAGTTTATGGTTCTATAGATATAAATGGGGCATTAAATACTGCGATAACAATTCGAACAATGATTGTTCAGCCTTCAAATGAAGGTGAATATAAGGTTTCTATTCAAGCTGGTGCAGGGATAGTTGCAGATTCATCACCCTCTAATGAATATCAAGAGACTATAAATAAAGCTAAAGGCATATTGATGGCATTGGCTTGTTTGGATAGTTAAATGCATAACAATAATTTATATAAAGGCTTTGAAGTGGAACTCTTTACTGGGACTTCAAATAATCATGTTGGAGTTTCACAAGATATAGAAAAAACGTTCTCAAATTTTGTTAAAGAACCTGATAATAGAAATGTTGAATATATTACAAATCCAGAAAAAGACTACAAATTATGTTCTAAGAATTTATTAGAACCTAGAGTAAATTTAAGAAAATGGTTGAAAAGTAGAGATTTAACAATAATACCATCATCTACATTATGTTTTAAACATAATAATCAGTTTCAACGGTCCGATAAAAATAATGATTATCATCAATTTATTCAAGATAACTATGGAATATCAATTGCTACTTCAAGTGTTCATATCAATATAGGAATTGATAATTTAGATGAACTTTTTGCTGCTATAAGACTTGTAAGATGCGAAGCTTCTTTGTATCTATCACTTAGTGCGAGCTCTCCATTTTTGAATAATAAACTTACTAATAATCATTCCCAGAGATGGATTCAATTCCCTAAAACCCCGAATAAAGTTCCAATTTTCAAAAATCATGATAGTTACATAACATGGATTGAGGAAAATATAAATAATGGAAATATGAAAAATATTAGACATTTTTGGTCTTCGATTCGCCCAAATGGTCCTAAAAGACCTCATGTCTTAGATCGTCTGGAATTAAGAATTTGTGATTATGTCTCTGATGTTGATTTATTATTGGCAATAACAGCTTTACTTGAAATAAGAGTTATTCATCTATTTGAAAATCTGAAGAATATAGATCCATTGCACTCTAGTCAGTTTTCTATGGATCAATTAACGAAAATATGTGATCAAAACGAAATAAAAGCTGCACAAAAAAGTTTAGATGCTGAATTAATTCATTGGAGAGACGGAAAAAAGGTCAATTGTAGAGAATGGATAGAAAATTTATTGGTGGATTTGTCTTCAACCGCAGAAAAGTTAAATATGAATTATTTATTGAAGCCTATTTATAAAGTTCTTGAGGAGGGAAATCAATCTATGAGATGGATAAAACAATATAAAGAAGGAGCATCTATTGAGGATATTATGCAATATGCCGTTTTAGATATGATTAAACGTGAAGAAGAAATTATTTGATAATTTAAACAAATATTTGATCTCAATATATTTACTTATGACATAATAATTATATGGATTCTATGAAAAAGTTAAAAAAAAATAATGTGGATCTAATAAGCAATAATGATCCGTTGGATAGAAATCGTGCATTAGTAGAAGATTTATGGGAGTCCGTTTTAAGGGAAGAATGTTCAGATGATCAAGCAAATCGTTTAATACAGCTTAAAGAATTAAGTTATTCCAATCAAGTCGAAGAAATTAGTTCGCAAAATTATAAAAGCGAAATAGTTAATATTGTGAACTCTATGGATTTAGCCGAATCGATTTCTGCAGCAAGAGCTTTTTCATTATATTTCCAACTAGTTAATATTTTAGAACAAAGAGTTGAAGAAGACAGATACATACAAAGTTTTACTAATAAGAATGCCCAAAAATCACATGATAATTTGGACCCATTTGCACCTGCTTTAGCCAGACAAAATGCACCCGTGACATTTAGAGAATTATTTTATAGGCTTAGAAGATTAAATGTTCCTCCAGGTAAATTAGAGGAATTATTGCAGCAAATGGATATTCGCTTAGTTTTTACAGCTCATCCAACCGAGATAGTTAGACATACTATTAGGCATAAGCAAACAAGAGTAGCTAGCTTGCTAAAAAAAATACAGGTTGAAAAATTTTTAACCGTTGAAGACATCCAATCACTAAAAATACAATTAAAAGAAGAGATCAGATTATGGTGGAGAACAGATGAGTTACATCAGTTCAAACCATCTGTAATAGATGAAGTTGATTATGCGTTGCATTATTTTCAACAAATACTCTTTAATGCGATGCCTAAGCTAAGAGGGAGAATTTCTTCAGCTCTTAATGAAAATTATCCAGACGTACAGATGCCAACTGAATCTTTTTGTACATTTGGATCATGGGTTGGCTCTGATAGGGATGGAAATCCATCAGTTACTCCAGAAATAACTTGGAGGACTGCCTGCTACCAAAGGCAATTAATGTTAGAAAGATATATAAATACTACCTCTAATCTCAGAGATCAATTAAGTGTCTCAATGCAATGGAGCCAAGTTAGTTCATCACTATTGGAATCCTTAGAAACTGACAGAGTTAAATTTCCTGAAATTTATGAAGCTAGGGCAACAAGATATAGATCAGAGCCTTATAGATTGAAATTGAGTTATATTTTAGAGAAATTAAGATTAACCCAAGAAAGAAATAATTTACTTGCTGAAGGAGGTTGGAAATTATCTTTAGAAAGGGAATCGGATACTAAAAATATTGAGTTAGTTGAAAAATTACATTATGGGTCTGTTGACGAATTTACTTATGACTTGGAATTAATTAAAAATAGTCTAAATAGTACCGATTTAACTTGTGATGCAGTAAATAAATTATTAACTCAAGTACATATTTTTGGTTTTTCATTAGCAAGTTTGGATATACGTCAGGAGAGTACTAGACATAGTGATGCAATACAAGAATTAACTAATTATCTTGAGTTGCCTAAAAAATATGATCAAATGTCTGAATCAGAGAGAATTAAATGGCTTAAAGATGAATTAAATACAAAAAGGCCGTTAATTCCATCTGAAGTTATTTGGAGTAAAAGTACTGAAGAAACGTTCTCAGTTTTTAAAATGGTAAAAAGATTACAAGAAGAATTTGGAAGACGTATTTGTCATTCATATGTCATATCAATGAGTCATAGTGCATCCGATTTACTTGAAGTACTTCTTCTGGCAAAAGAGATGGGACTTATTGATCAAAATTCTAAAAAATCTAAATTGCTTGTTGTCCCTTTATTTGAAACTGTTGAGGATCTGCAGAGAGCTCCCGAAGTTATGGAACAATTATTTAATTTAGATTTTTATAGATCTTTATTACCAAAAGTTGGAGAAAGTTTTCAACCGATTCAAGAGTTAATGTTAGGTTATTCTGATAGTAATAAAGATTCGGGGTTTTTATCTAGTAACTGGGAAATACATAGAGCTCAAATTGCTCTTCAAAATCTCTCAAGTAAAAATAATATACTTTTAAGACTTTTCCATGGTAGAGGAGGGTCAGTAGGTAGAGGAGGGGGTCCTGCTTACCAAGCGATATTAGCTCAACCAAGCGGTACTCTAAAAGGCAGAATAAAAATTACAGAACAAGGAGAAGTTTTAGCTTCTAAATATAGTCTTCCTGAGTTGGCTTTATATAATTTAGAGACTGTTACAACAGCAGTTATTCAAAATAGTTTAGTCAACAATAGACTTGATGCGACGCCAGAATGGAATGATTTAATGACTAGGTTGGCAGAAACTTCGAGAATACAATATAGAAAACTAGTACACGAGAATCCTAATTTACTCACTTTTTTTCAAGAGGTAACTCCAATAGAAGAAATTAGTAAATTGCAAATATCGAGTAGACCTGCAAGAAGAAAAAAAGGTGCAAAGGACTTAGCAAGTTTAAGAGCAATCCCATGGGTTTTTGGATGGACACAGAGTAGATTCCTCTTGCCAAGTTGGTTTGGAGTAGGCACAGCCTTATCAGTTGAATTAAAATCTGATCCAGAACAAATTGAGTTATTAAGAGTACTGCATCAAAGATGGCCTTTTTTTAGGATGCTTATATCCAAGGTAGAAATGACATTATCAAAAGTTGACTTAGAAGTTGCTAAATATTATGTAGATACTCTTGGTAGTCAAGAAAATTCTAAATCGTTTGGTGAGATTTTTGATGTTATCTCTAAAGAATATATTCTTACTAAATCACTAGTTCTTGAAATAACGGGTAAAAATAAGCTTCTAGAATCTGATAGAGACTTAAGAACATCTGTTAACCTAAGAAATAAAACTATAATTCCTTTGGGATTTTTGCAAGTTTCACTTTTAAGAAGATTGAGAGATCAAACAAGACAACCTCCAATTAGTGAGTTTCTCAATGAAAGCTATGAATCTAAAAGAGCTTATAGTCGTAGTGAACTTCTTAGAGGAGCACTTTTAACAATAAACGGAATCGCAGCAGGGATGAGAAATACAGGATAATCCTTGCAATATTTTTCCACTAAAAAACTAATTCTTCCAGAAGGATATTTTCTTGATTCTTCTCAAGTTCCAACTGCTCAGGATTTAAATAGACTCTTGTCAAATTGTGATTGTGAGTTAATCCCTATGCAGAAGATATCTCTTGCTATAAAAAATAGTAATTTTTTCTTTACGATTAGAAGTGAATCTAAGAATAAACTTTATGGCTTTGTAAGGGTCACATCAGATAGAGGTCTGAATGCTAATTTATGGAATTTAAGCGCAGAGAAAGGCAAAAATCAAAATCTCTTTTACTCTGTATTACTTCAGGCGACTCTTGAAAAAATAAATAGGGAAATGCCAGGATGTAGTATATCTGTCCAGGCTCCACTATCTTCATTGAAAAGTTTAGAAGAAAGTGGATTTATACTAGACCCAAATGGTATTAGGGTAATGAGTTATAAACTTTAAATTTATAATTACGAGCATGGAGGGAGTCGAACCCCCGACATTCAGAACCGGAATCTGATGCTCTATCCAGCTGAGCTACATGCCCTTAATTTTTCAATTTCTTTAAAGAAATTCTAAATAACTCAAATTTAGCTAATTTAACTTAATAACGCATTAAAAAAATTTTTTTAAATAACTTAAAAATAAATAATTTTCGAAATCACAAAAGTTTTGAAATCGACCTTCATGAGCAAAGAGCTATTGTTCTGGGTTGTAATGGCATTGGTAAGTCGAATTTGCTTGAGTCAGTCGAATTTCTTAGTCAATTAAGGTCTAGTAGAGCATTTAGTGATAAGGATTTAATAGAAAACAATAGCGAGATGGCAGCTATTTTTGGTCAAATTGATTTCAATGATGATTTGAAAGTAAATTTATTTAGGAAAGGAGCTAAAAAGATTTATGTTAATGACTCTTTATTGAAAAAACATAGTGAAATAAAAAATTATATTAGAAGTGTATGTTTCTGCTCTAATGATATCAATATTGTTAAGAGTGAACCGAGTTATAGGAGAACATGGATTGATAAAGTTGTGTCACAGCTTGAACCGGTATATGTAGAATTAATTCATAGATTTAACAGACTTTTAAAACAAAGAAGTTATTATTGGCGTTCTGAAAACTTTAAAAAAAATCAATCAAAAGAAGTTATTGAAAGTTTTGATATTCAAATGTCATTAATCAGTACAAGAATTTTTAGACGTAGGAGGCGAGCACTAGCAAAAATTAGACCATATGTTGAATATTGGCATAATCATTTAAGTAAATCTAAAGAACAAATCGCTATAAATTATCTTTCTGGCTTTGAAAATATAAGTCAAGAAGAAGATGAAGACTTAATAAGTATGAGAATAGTTGAACAATTACAAAAGCAGAGGCCAATAGAGGCGTTAACTGGTAAATGTAGCTTTGGCCCTCATCGTGATGATATAGAGTTTCTTATTAATGATATCTCCATAAGAAAATATGGCTCATCTGGTCAGCAAAGGACTTTTATTTTGGCTTTAAAAATGGCTGAACTCGATTTATTACGTAGAATGATAAATTTACCTCCGATTTTAATATTGGATGACGTCTTGGCTGAGCTTGATATTACTAGACAAAATTTGTTATTGAATTCGGTAGGGAAAGATAGTCAATGTTTTATTAGTGCGACGCATTTAGATAAATTCAATCAATCTTTTTTAAGCTCTTCTCAAATGATTCATTTATAATTTAAGTATATTCTGGATTCAGCTAATAAAAAATTAATTAATGGAAGTCCCCAAAAACAATCAAACTTTCAAAGCGTTAAATGAGGATAAGAAATTAGCTTGTACAAGTAAGCATTTTTTGTTGGAGCTATATAGATGTGATTATGAAAAATTAAATGATGAATCTTTTTTACGTTGTACTTTAAATAATGCTGCCAAAATAGCTAATGCAACCGTTTTAAATCTAATTAGTTATAAATTTAAACCTCAGGGAGTCACAGTAATTGCTTTACTCGCTGAATCTCATCTTTCAATACATACATGGCCTGAAGAGCAATATTCTGCAGTTGACATTTTTACATGTGGCAAAAACATGAAACCTGATAAAGCTTGTAAATACTTAATTCATTCTTTAATGGCAGAAGAACATCTTTTGCGTGTAATTACTAGAAATACTCCTTTAGAAGTTCATGATAGTTTAAGAAAAATTAATTAAATTATGATACTGTTCGGTTTAGTTTGCCACTGATTAAACCTTCTAGATCTAAGCTCGTGCAATTGAATCCTAGATTCGAGAAATATCTAATTAATTCATGAAAATCATACTCTTTACAAAATATTTTTAATTCATCTTTGGGAATTTCTATTCTTGCAGTTGAACCGTGACATCTTACTCTGACATCTGATATGCCTCCTTTTTTAATGTATTCTTCGGCTTTTTCTACCATGTTAAGCCTTTCGTTTGTTATTTGATGGCCATAAGGAAATCTTGATGATAAACAAGGCTGAGCAGGTTTATCCCACCAAGGGAAGCCTAATGCTTTTGATATATCTCTTATATCTTTTTTTGTGAAATTAAATTTTGCTAAGGGAGATATAACCCCGGCTTCTTTTGCTGCTTTAATCCCTGGCCTGAAATCGCTAAGATCATCATGATTCACTCCATCACAGACAATTTTGTAATTAAGTTTTTCAGATAAATATTTGGTGTGTTTGTGAAGCTCTTTTTTGCATGCGAAACATCTGTTTTTAGGATTTTCACTATAACTTGATTGTTCTAGTTCTGATGTTTCTATCTCTAGATGTTTAATCCCAATCCATTTTGCTTGACTTTTTGCTTCATCTAGTAAAGTTTTGGCTAATGCTGGTGAAACACCAGTAACAGCAATTGCTTTACTACCTAACTGCTCGAATGCCAAAGAGGCCACTAATGTACTATCTACTCCTCCTGAATAAGCGACGCAAACACTATTGGTATTTTTGAAAAAATTTCTAATTTTTTGGAGTTTTTCATTTTGTTCATCCGAGAGAATTTCAAGTTGATAAAACATACTAAAGTTTTTTAGAAATTTAAGTAAAATATGAACAGTTTAAATACATTATTAAATTTTTTAATAATATACTTAACTATATCTTAGATTAAATTTACTAACCTTTTTCAATTGACAAATACAAGAAGAAATAGAGGTATTGGAATTGTTACTGCAAATGACAGTCAAGAAAGATCCAAAGGTCAATTACACATTTATGATGGAGAAGGAAAAGGTAAAAGTCAGGCTGCTTTAGGAGTGGTATTGAGAACGATTGGTTTAGGAATATGCGAAAAGAGACAGTCCCGAGTACTTTTACTTAGATTCTTAAAAGGACCAGAGAGGTCCTACGATGAAGATTCTGCAATCGAAGCATTACAAAGAGGTTTTCCTCACTTAATTGATCATGTAAGGACAGGGAGGTCTGAATTTTTTAATGCCGATCAAGTTACAAAATCAGATATTAAGGAAGCTCAGAGAGGTTGGAATATTGCCAAAGGAGCAATTGCTAGTTCCCTTTATTCAGTAGTGGTGCTTGATGAATTAAATCCAGTTTTAGACTTAGGGATGCTTGATATTGAGGAAGTGGTTAATTCTCTTCAAAATAGACCTGATGGTTTGGAAATAATTATTACTGGTAGGGCAGCGCCTTCCTCATTGATAAGAATATCTCAACTTCATTCAGAAATGAGACCTCGTTTTAGAGGTAATTCAAATACATCTCATAGAAAAATAAATAATTCTGGTGGAATTGAAGTTTATACTGGAGAGGGAAAAGGTAAATCTACTAGTGCACTAGGTAAAGCTCTTCAAGCTATTGGTAAAGGAATATCTCAAGATAAAAGTCATAGAGTTTTAATCTTACAATGGTTAAAAGGTGGTAATGGTTATACCGAAGATGCTGCTATTGAAGCCTTGAGGGAGAGTTATCCGCATTTAGTTGATCACTTACGTTCTGGTAGAGATGCAATTGTATGGAGGGGTCAGCAGCAACCAATTGATTATGTAGAAGCAGAACGTGCTTGGGAAATTGCTAAAGCTGCAATTCTGAGTGGTTTATATAAAACTATAATTTTGGATGAACTAAATCCTACTGTTGATTTAGAACTTTTACCGGTTGAATCAATACATCAAACTCTCCTCAAAAAACCAAATGATACAGAAGTTGTAATTACTGGGAGATGTAAAAATGAGCCTTCATACTTTGAACTAGCCGATGTGTACTCTGAAATGGTATGTCACAAGCATTATGCAAATGTTGGAGTTGATTTAAAAAGAGGGGTAGATTATTAAATTTTTTTAGACTATGAATTAAATATTATCTGATTGATTTTTTTTATTCCGCCTTCAATTGATTTTGATGGGATTTTAAATTTAATTAAAATCTTGGAAGCTTTTTCGGATCGTTTTCCCACTTGACATAACGTGAAAATTTCTTTATCCAAACTTTGTTGTTTTATAAATTCTAAGTTTGATTTTTGTTCTAAATTATTTAGGGGTATAGATATCGATCCTCTAATAGAAGATTTATTAAATTCTTTATTTTCCCTAACATCTATTACAAGTATTTTGTGAGATTTTGCTCTAAACAAAGTTTCAAATTCTTTCGCATTTATTTTATTAATTTTTACATTATCTTTGCATTCAATATCCTCATAGTAATCTTCAAATTGAGTAAGGTTTTTAATTTTTTTATTTAATTTATCAGCTTGTAAATTTAATTTTTTTATATTCATGGTGAGTAAATTAAAAATTATGATCCTTCCATCAAGAATTTCCCCCTTTTTTAGAATAATTTTTATAATTTCATTTACTTGTAAGACTCCTATAAGACCAGTCGAAACTCCCACAACTCCGAATTCTTCACAGCTTGCGACGCTATTCTTTGATGGTGATTCTGGTAGTAAATCTCTTAAATTCGGGCTATTTTTATTTAGATTAAAAACACTTATTTGCCCTTCAAAACCTTGAACACATCCAAAAACTAAAGGCTTATTAAATATTAAGCAAGCATCGTTTATTAAATATCTAGTGCCAAAGTTATCTGAACAATCGCAAATAACGTCAAATTCTTTAATAATTTTTAGGATATTATTAGAGTTGATTCTCTGATGAAATGTTTCAACCTGAATATTGGGATTAAATTTATTAATTCTTTCTCGGGCTGAATCAATTTTTAAATTTCCAACCGTATTGGTTTCATGAATAATTTGTCTTTGAAGATTCGATTTCTCAACTTGATCATTATCAACGATGCCAATTCTTCCAACTCCTGCAGCGGCAAGATAAAGTAAAACTGAAGAGCCTAGACCTCCTGCTCCGATACATAGCACGGAACTATTTTTAAGTTTTAATTGACCTTTAAATCCTATTTCCTTAAGAGTTAAATGCTTTTTGTATCTTTCTTCTTCATCTAGAGATAAAAAAGTAGATTGGAGATTATTTGATATTGGCATTACTTTTTAATACAAATCTATAAAAACATATTAAATTAAATAACTATATTAAACTTCTAAAATTTTTTTATTGATGAAGTTTTTTTAATGTTTTTTGTTAGAACAAGATGATATTGTGAAGTTTTTGTAAATCAAATTTTAGGTTAAATATCTCAAAACTGTATTAATATCAATAGATCTTGCGAAATCAAGAATGTTTCGGTTCTGAATTATGAATAACAAAAAGGTAGTCAACTGACAATTTTTCCGATACTGTCTGGTTCATATATCAAGTTGACTGAATTCATGAGTGATAACACTCCTGAGCCAAATCAAGACTCTGGCTCCGATACTAACTCGGAAAATAAAAGTTTTTCAGAGAAGTATTCTGATGTAATGGGAAAAATCAATGAAACACTTGGAACGATTGATTGGACTCAAATGGGAAAATATGGTAAAGCAGCAGGTATAATAGCTGTTGTAGTTATCGCTCAAATAATAATTAAAGTTGTTATTGATACGATTAATTTTTTCCCAATCTTACCTGGTCTGTTAGAACTTCTTGGCGTGGTGGTAGTTGGTCAATGGAGTTGGCAAAATCTTCGTACGAGTGAAAATCGCGAAGCAGTCTTAGAAAAGGTTCAAAATCTCAAAAAAACATATTTAGGATAAATTTAGTAATTTACATACTTAATATATTTTTTACGTAGCTATTAACTTGATGTAAATATGTACCACCAAACATATTTGCATGATTTAATATGTGATAAAAATTATAAATAATAGTCCTTTTTTCAAACCCTTTTTTAATTGGGATTATTTTGTGGTAATTTTCATAGAACTCACTTCTAAAATTTCCGAATAATCTTGTCATAGCTATATCTACTTCATAATCTGCCCACCAACATGCAGGGTCAAAAATTACTCCTTGATTGATTTGATTTACTCCAATATTTCCAAACCATAAATCACCATGCACAAGAGAATTAAATGGTTCGTGCTCTCGTAGTTCTATTTCAATTTTTTTCTTTAATTTATTTTTAATATCTATTTCTAAAAAGTCTTTCTTTAAAATTGCTAATTGAGGTTCAATTCTTAAATTAATAAAACATTCAATCCAGTCACTTTCCCATCCTTTTATTTGATTTGTAGTTCCTATATAACCATGCATTGGATAACCAAATTTTTTGGGATTAAATTTATTTGATTCAATATGCATTTCTGCTAAACCTTTACCTAATTTTTGCTGATCAGTGTTATTCATATTTGTCCATTCCATTAATAAAAGTTCTACATTGTTAATTTCTAAGTAGGAAATTATTTTAGGAATAACCAAGTTCTCATTATTTATATATTTTTGAAGATTCCTAAGACATGATTCTTCAAATTTAAGGAATTTAGCTTTTCTTTCATTTCTTTTGAGAAAAAACTTGGTATTTTTGAATTCTATTTGCCATGACTTATGAATATCGCCCCCCAGCACTTGTTTTATACTTTTTGGTAATTTTTCTCCTAATTGATTACAAATTTCGTTAACTTCGATATGAGGTATTTTTTCCATTTAAATGTCTAAAACTGAAATTGTTGTAGTTGGTGCTGGTATAGCAGGACTAACATCTGCAGCAATTTTATCAAAACTTGGACTTTCAGTTACTTTGATTGAATCACATACTCAATCAGGAGGTTGCGCAGGCACTTTTCAAAGAAAAAAATATATATTTGATGTAGGAGCTACGCAAGTCGCTGGTCTGGAAGAAGGGGGAATACACTATAAAATTTTTAAATTTTTAGATATTCCTCTTCCTGAAGCCTCTATTTTAAACCCAGCTTGTATAGTTGATTTAAATGATGGAAGTAGTCCTATACCTATTTGGTATGATAAAAATGAATGGATTAAAGAGAGGGAGATACAATTTCCAGGTAGTCGCAAATTTTGGCAACTATGTAATTTAATTCATCAGAGTAATTGGACTTTTGCTAATAACAATCCTGTCTTACCAATAAAGAATTTGTGGGATCTCTCACAGCTTCTTAAAGCATTAGTTCCAACAAATTTAGTTACTGGTATTTTGCTTAAATCGACTATTTTTGATCTTTTACGTTTATGTGGATTATCAAATGATGAGAGATTAATTAAGTTTCTTAATTTGCAATTAAAGCTTTATTCGCAAGAAGATGTTTATAAAACAGCTGCTCTATATGGTTCTACGGTTTTACAAATGTGTCAACAACCACATGGCTTATGGCATTTAAAAAAATCAATGCAAGATTTAAGTGATGCTTTAGAAAATTCATTAAAAAAAACAGGCGTAAATATTGTTTTCGGACAAAAAGTAAATTCTATAAACTTTAATAATGCAAAAAATATTTGGAAAGTTTGTGCAATTTCTAAGCAAGAGAATTTAGAGTACTACGCAGATGATGTAATTTTTACTCCCCCGCCGCAATCTCTCATAAAAAGTTTAGGCAATCATCTAGGAAGAAATCATTATTATAAAAAAAGAATACAAAGTCTTCCTAACCCAAGCGGTGCTTTGGTCTTTTATTCAGCTTTAAAAAAAGAAAATATCAAGTCAATCTCTTCAAATCATTATCAATTTGTTTCTAAGGAATTGGGGTCAATTTTTGTCTCTATAAGTGAGGATGGAGATGGTAGAGCTCCAAGAGGAGAGATTACTTTAATAGCTAGTCTTTTTACAAAAACGAGCGATTGGTTTAATTTAAATAAAAAAGAATATATCAATAAAAAAAAGGAATATTTTCAAAAAATATCGTTTGCTTTAGAAAAAAAATTTGATATTGCTTGTAAAAATTGGCTCCACAAGGAATTGGCAACTCCATTAGGATTTGAAAGATGGACTAATCGGCCAAATGGAATAGTAGGCGGTCTAGGACAAAATCCAGAAATCTTTGGTTTATTTGGGTTGTCAAGTAGAACACCTTTTAAAGGGTTATGGTTATGTGGAGATTCTATTTATCCAGGAGAAGGTACGGCTGGTGTTAGTCAGTCTGCATTAATGGTTTCAAGGCAAATTTTAGCCTCTAAAGGAATAAATAATTTTAATTTATAAACTTTGATCTTACCTCCATTGCTTTCGTAAGTGTTGTAGAGAGTAATTTCCAATCTTTATCTTTGATGATGGTCTCAATTTCATTAATATTATTTTTAAATTCTTTTAATGCATTTAAAATATTCTGCTGATTATTTACAGCTAAATCCAAACCTAGATTGGGATTACCACCTCCAACTCTTGTTGTGTCTGAAAATCCAGTAGAAGCAAGTTTTTGAGTTAAATCTAATAGAGATTTATTGTTCTCTATATAAGCTGTTTTTATTAATGAAGAAGCCACAAATATTGGTAGATGAGATATAAAAGAAACCGCTTCATCATGTTCTTTTGGTGATGCTTTAAAGATCTCACATTCCATAGAATTTATTAAATTACATAGAGTATTAAGCGCAGTTAAATTAGTTTTCGAAGTAGGAGTAATAATCCATTTTGAATTATCTAATAAACTTTCGAAACCTGAATCGACCCCTTTTTTTTCTGTACCTGCCATAGGATGTGATCCAATAAATAGTGGATGTATTTTTTCCCATTTATCAATTATTGGCTCTTTTATAGAACCAACATCAGTTACTACGGCTTCTTTGGGAATTAAACTTATTAGTTCTTTGGAAGGATTGATTAAATCTTTAATAGGTAATGCCAATATAATTAGAGAACACTCTTTTAAGATGCCTAAATCGCAGCTAACGTAATTCGCAAGTTTTCTCGTTATTGCTTTTTTTTCATTGAAATCATTATTTGTGACTCCATAAATGGTGTGGTTTAATTTTTGAAGTTTTAAACCTAATGAACCACCAATAAGTCCTAATCCTACAATTCCAATATTCATTGATTATTAATTTGAGGCTTTCTTATAGTGATACCAAACTTTTGTATATTAGTATTATGTTTTTCAAATTTGGTATTACGCGGATTATAAATGCTCGAAATTTTAAGTCACCAATATTTAAAAAAATTTATTAAATCCCATCAAATAGATTGGAATCATGTTTATTCATTTGGGCGAATAATTTCAAAATGTCTTCGAACAAATGAAACTTATTTAGTTAATTCAGAAGTTTTTTCCTCAAATATTTGGATATCCCCTTTATTAATCTGTTTATTTTTATACGAAAAAGATTCAACTTTTGTTTTACCTAAAGAAAAAATTGAATTTATAAAAAAAAATAATTTAGAAGATTTAAAAAATCTTGGATTTGAATTTAATCTAAAAAATGATCAAATAATTTTTACAAATAATCGAGTTTTTTTAATTACACTTGATAATTTACTAACTGATTCAAATATTTCTAGATTTAGTAATCATCGCATAGTTTTTTCTGGGATTGAAAATATAAAAGATGATCTAAAAAATCATTTAAGAATTTCATTATTGAAAAAACATTGGTTTAATAATATCGATAACACATTACTTGCCAATCAAATAATCATCAGGAAATATAATTCATTAAAGAAAAAATTTTTTTTGAAGAAAGTTTTAGATAATGATTTTATCTTTTTAGATTCTAAAGAAGTTCATCTTCTTTCAAATTTCTTTAGTGAACATGCTTCATTTTCTGATCAATTTCAAAGAGTGAGTGAAGCTTTATCCGAAGGATGGGCTTGCTGGGTAAAACTGGATAATATTAATTTTGAGTGGAAGTTGTTTTTAGAACCATTAGATGAACTTTCTCAAATTAAAAAATTACTAATTAATAATAAATTTCTTTTTTTATCAGCTCTAAGAAAAGATAACTTTTTTGTGGAATATCTTAAAAAGCAAAGTATTAATATTGGTCAAGTCATTAATTTTAAAAGTAATTTTAATGAAAAAAAGATTTTATTATATGTTCCTCCCCTACAGATGCTTCCCAATAATCCTCTATTTACAAAAGTAATTTCAGATAAGTGCAAAAAGTTAGTGATTTTTAGTAAGGGATTTACTTTAGTTTTATCTGATGATGTTAAATTGAAGATTCACTTAGCTACAGAATTAGCATCCAAGTATGGCAAGCGAGTACTATTAGAGAAAATTCCTTTTCGTAATAATCAAATATTATGCGCCAGTTATAATTGGTGGATCCATAATTCTTGTTTAGTTAAAAGCCCTGAACAAATCATCATTCCATTGCTGCCAATACCAGATATGAATCTACCCATCAATGGAATTAATGTTCGTTACCATAAAAAAATTGCTAAAGATTGGTTTAGAGAATTTTTGCTTCCTGAAGCAATAGAGAAATTAGAAAGGTCTGTATCACCTCTAAGAAGAAATTCAGGTAAGCTTATAATTCTTGATGGTCGTGCAAACAAAAGAAGCTGGGGTAGATCAATTATGAAACAAATTGAGCCCTCAAAACAAATACACTATATGTTACCTTTCGATTAGGTTACTATTCAAAAAAATTTTTAAATATGGGTGAAGCAAAAAGGAGAAAATCATTAGGTCTTCCTCCCAAAAAAAATAATATTAAAAATAAAGCTGATCAATCACCCAGAATCATTGATTGGTTACCCATAACAGTTAATCAGAAAGATAGTTTTATTAAACTAAGCATTAAAGCTGGTTGGTTCGGAATTGGAGCCTTAGTTATTGTATGGTTAATTGTTAGATTTATTGGGCCAGCTGCAGGTTGGTGGATTCCAGCTGACTCCTTATGAATCTAAGCTACTGTTTTAATATCATTTGCAATAATTGTATTTTCTGGTTTGTTATTTAACACCTTCATAGAATTAGAGCTAACTTCTGTTCCATCTGTGAGCTTGCTTTTCACAATAGATGCTACTTTATTCTTTATTTCTAGGTTCTGATCTAACCAAATAATTGTGTTATCTCTTCCTTGACCAATATTTTCTCCTTCATAACTATACCAAGCCCCTCTCCTAATTATGATATTAGTCTCTTCTGCTAAATCTAATAAACATCCTGTTGTACTAATTCCTTGGCCGAATAAAATATCAAATTCTGCAATTCTAAATGGAGGAGCTACTTTATTTTTTGCTACTTTAACTTTTGCTCTTATTCCATATTCTTCCGTACCTCTTTTGAGAGTTTGAATTCTTCTAATATCAAGTCTTACAGAAGCATAAAACTTTAATGCATTACCTCCTGTGGTTGTTTCTGGATTCCCATATGTTACACCGATTTTTAGGCGTAATTGATTGAGGAATATCACTGTACATCCTGATTTTCCAATATTACCGGTTATTTTTCTCATTGCTTGACTCATTAACCTCGCCTGGCTTCCTATTACGTGATCTCCCATTTCTCCTTCTATTTCTGCTCTCGGAGTTAGTGCTGCTACTGAGTCAACAACGACAAGGTCTACAGCAGTTGATCTTATGAGTTGATCAACTATTTCTAAAGCCATTTCACCAGTATCTGGTTGAGAAACCAGCAAATTTTCGACATCTACGCCTAGAGATGCTGCATAGACTGGATCTAAAGCATGTTCGGCATCTACAAATGCAGCTATTCCTCCATTTTTTTGAACCTCAGCGATTGCGTGAAGAGTCAGTGTGGTTTTTCCTGAACTTTCAGGTCCATATACTTCAACGACTCTTCCTTTTGGATAGCCTCCTCCCAAAGCTAAATCTAACGTAAGTGCCCCTGTAGATATCGTTTCAACTTTCATCCTGGATGCATCTCCTAGCCTCATTATTGAGCCTCTACCAAAGTTTCTTTCTATTTGACCTAAGACAAGATTCAACGCTTTGTCTTTTTCTTTTGATGATGATTCTGTTGAATCTTTTTTTCTTCTTTCTTCAAAACTCATTTTTCGCTTTCTTAAGGTGATTTCATAATTATTTTAAATCAAGAATTATATATAAAATTCAAATTTAATAATTACAATAAATAGTACATCCGTACTCTAGCTGAAGATATTCAAATTGCAACTAATTGTTCTAAATCTTTTAATTTTAATAATTTAATTTCATAAGGCAGATTATTTCTATCAGTTTTTTTTAAATATCCCCAATCAGCTAAGTAACAAGGTATGTCCATTGTGCAATTATTTTCCTTAATATCAACTAATGTTTTTTTCCTATCTTCTATAAAACCCAAAATTTCATATTCATTTGAAAGTTCTGACGCTATTTCTACTTTTGTTCCAGATTCATAACCAAAAATTAATTCTGGAAATATATTTAATTTGCTAAGAATCTTTTCTGCAAATATCTTACCTTTTGTTGTTATAATTCCCGATTTTATTTTATCCTTCTTTATTCTTTCTATAAAATCAATAACTTCATAAAACGGTTTATGTAAGTTTACCCAACTGTCAAAATCTTTATCAATTTGATATTTTCTTGATTTATCAAGGCATGTTTGTAAGTGTTCAGAAGACCAGGAATTTTTTAAAAGAATTTCTTTACAGTTTTGATGATATTTTTTTTGAAAATTAATTTTATTTTTATTATTTAATGAATTTTCTCTTTTGATAATTTCGTGGACAATTATCAACATTTCCCATCCATATTTAACCCAGGGTCTCATTTCTATGAAGGTATTTGAAACTTGCTTAAAATGATTGTTTTCAATAATTATTTCTGGGGAACCTAAATATTTTTGACAAGCTAACAATGCACTATGCCAGTACTCATTCATTCCATCAACAATTACTCCATCAAAATCAAAAAGAAATAATTTCTTAGAGTACACTCAATTAAGTTTTTAAAACTGGGCCGCTAGGATTCGAACCTAGGAATGTCGAGACCAAAACCCGATGCCTTACCACTTGGCGACGGCCCAATGGATCTTTATTTTAATACATAGCAAGATTTTTTTCTATCAAAAAATATAAATTTTGTATTCTAAATATTATATGAATTTATTTTTTCAAAAATTATTTGCATTGGATTATTTTCCATGGCTTTAGTAAGTTTTTTGCTTTTTTGATTGCTAAAGACATTTTTTCTGGATATTCATATAATTTTTTATTATTTTTATCAGCATATTCAATAAAAGGTTCCATTATTTTCCTCGCATAACTCCCAAAAGCAATTCCATCAGGAAAATTACTTGTTGTCAAAAATTCATGAGTTTTCCCATTTGTACCTCCTGCTATTTGAATTAGACCTGGCGGAAGTTGAGATCCTATATTTTCCCATAACATAACTGCATCTTTTCCTGTTTTTGGTCCTAGATCACCAGACATTGGCCTTCCATCTAGTTGCCAAATAAGAGGTACATTATGTTCAAGTAAAATTTCATACCGATCCCAGAGTGCTTTTGAAAGATCTATTGGTTTTTTTTTTGATTGATTTAACCCACAACTGACAGATATTTTTTCAAGCTTTATCCCTGAATTTTTAATTAGATTGGCGACTTTTGTAAAAGAATCTAATCGATTAATTTCTGTATGAATTTCTACTGCATCAGGTTTAATTACTTTGAGAGTATTTGGTAAATCAGTATTTGATAAATTGTATTCATATTCATAAATTAAATTTAAGGGGCAACTATTTATACATCTTCCACATCCATAGCATTTATTCTCTTTGACTCCGGAATAATCAATTGCAGATGTAGGACAAATCTTTTCACATGGTCTGGAGCAATTAGAGGGGCATTTCAATGGATCAAATTTTGCTTTACGAAAATGTATATCCTTTCCATCACTAATGCTTATCATCAATCCAGGAGATGTACCAAATATCTCTTTGGCCCAATTTATACCATTTCTTGCGGCTTTAACAATGGATTGATCGGCGGCAACATCAATATAGTCAATTCCAGCAGCTGAATAAACAGCACATAAGTCTTCTATAGCAACAATATCTTCATTGCTAGCTCCACAAATTAATTTAACCCATTTGCCTGATACCTTTTTATTTTTTTCAAACAACTCAATTTCAGAATTCATTCAAAATATAATCATTTAAAGATTTCCATTCAAGTTTTCTAGAACCACCCATTTCAACAACTATTTTTAGTTTGTTATCTGTAGTACATAATTTAATTAAGCTTTCTAGCTCAGACTGAGATAAGACTTGTCCTTCAAGCAGCCATAATAGTTTATTCTTATCTTCTTCATTAAAAAGTTCAGATGCTTGAGGAATAACTTGTTGAACTTCTCCAAGAGCACCATTCCTACCGATACTTTGATGACCGAGGTGAGGTGGCCTTACACCATGTAATTTAAGCAAAAATACTTCAGGATCACCTAATCCTCGAGCTGAGGCTATGTAAGTTTTAAACCCTTTAGCACGCATTCTTCTCAAAAGACGAGTTTCATATCCACCCTCAAGAGGAGCAAAGATTGCTAAACACTTATTTTTATGCAAATCGTCATGAAACTTTCGTCCTGATAGAAGTAATGGCATAAAGATTCTCTTTATCTATATATTATTTCATTTTATGGTACTTGATGATGTACAATTTAAAATCGGTGATTATTTTTAAGCTCGCAAGCTAGCCGAGCCTCTGAAAGCTTCACATCTTTAGCGTTTCGTTAAAGGAATTTTGGACGGGTTTAACCCATAGAGAAACTTTCTAATTTAAGAAAAGTCTCATCCTTATCAAATTAATTTTTTGATTTAATTTCAAATTTGAACCCGAAATGGATTTGAAAACGAATTAAAAATTAATTACTAGCTAGCGTATTCAAGTCTCATGTCTTTAGGAATCTTAGGAAAAAAATTGGGGATGTCCCAATTATTCGATGATGATGGGAATGCAGTACCGGTAACTCTTATAGAGGCTGGTCCATGTCGCGTCACACAACTTAAAACACAATCATTGGATGGTTATACTGCTATCCAAATAGGTTATGGAACAACGAAGGATAAGTATTTGAGTAAGCCTGAGAAAGGACATCTATTAAAGTCAGGTGAATCACTCTTAAGGCATTTAAAAGAATATAGAGTTGAAGAAACTTCTCCTTATGAGCTTGGAAAAGAAATAACAGTTACAAGTTTTGAGGTTGGTCAAAAAGTGGATATAAGCGGTAAATCAATGGGACGAGGCTTTTCTGGATATCAGAAAAGACACGGTTTCAGTAGAGGACCTATGAGTCATGGTTCAAAAAATCATAGGGCCCCAGGCTCTACTGGTGCTGGAACAACTCCAGGCAGAATTTATCCTGGCAAAAGAATGGCAGGAAGATATGGCGGTAAAAAAATTACTACTAAGGGTTTATTAGTTGTCAAAATTGATGATCAAAAAAATTTGCTTGTAGTTAAAGGTTCGGTACCAGGCAAACCTGGCTCAATAGTCAATATCATTCCTAACAAAGGTGGAGCAAAATCATGACAAATCTAGAAACCTTAAAATGGGATGGCAAAAAAGCTGGCAAAGTTTCAATTGATTTAAAAGTTGCTAAAGATACTTCTTCTGCCGATTTAATCCATAGAGCTGTGCTGAGACAATTAGCTAACAAAAGAAAAGGTACTGCTTCTACCTTGACAAGATCTGAAGTTCGTGGAGGTGGTAGGAAACCATATAAGCAAAAGGGTACAGGTAGAGCTCGTCAAGGATCAATTAGGACTCCATTAAGACCAGGCGGAGGTGTAATATTTGGCCCTAAACCACGTTCTTATAATCTGGATATGAATAGAAAAGAGAGAAGATTAGCACTTAGAACGGCACTAATGTCTAGAGTTAGTGATATCAAAGCTGTTGAAGATTTTGGTTCTACATTAGATCAACCAAAAACTAGTGAGATAATAAATGGCCTCTCTCGATTAGGAATAGATAAGACAGAAAAGGTTTTAGTAATTCTTGAAAGTCCTTCTGAAATTATCAAAAAATCTATTAACAATATTGAAAAAGTAAAATTAATTGCTGCTGATCAGTTAAATGTTTTTGATATTCTTAATGCTAATAAGATAGTCATAGGTCAATCAGCAATTAATAAAATTCAGGAGGTTTATGCAAAATGAGCAAATTATTTGATTCCCGTTTGGCTGATATAATTCGTAAACCATTAATTACGGAAAAAGCGACAAATTCACTAGAAATTAACCGATATACTTTTGAGGTGGATCATAGAGCGGCAAAACCCCAAATCAAAGCAGCAATAGAGGTCTTGTTTAATGTTAAAGTTATAGGAATAAACACTATGAATCCTCCTAGGAGAACAAGAAGAGTCGGTAAATTCTCCGGGAAACGTTCTCAGGTCAAAAAGGCAATTGTACGTCTTGCTGAAGGAGACAAAATCCAACTATTCCCAGAATCTTAGGAGTATTTATTATGGCTATTCGTAAATTCAAACCCTATACACCTGGAACTAGACAAAGAGTCGTTACCGACTTCAATGAGATTACAGGTTCAAAACCAGAAAGATCATTAATTGTCTCTAAACATAGAAATAAAGGGAGAAACAATAGGGGAGTCATAACCTGCCGTCATAGAGGCGGGGGACATAAAAGGCAATATAGATTGATAGATTTCAGAAGAGATAAAAGGAATATCAATGCCAAAGTTGCAGCTATTCATTATGATCCGCATAGAAATGCAAGACTTGCACTCCTATTTTATGAAGATGGAGAGAAAAGGTATATTATTGCACCTGCAGGTATAAAAGTTGGTCAAAATGTAATTTCTGGTGAAAATGTTCCAATTGAAGATGGTAATGCAATGCCTTTATCTTTTATGCCACTAGGATCAAATGTTCATTGTGTAGAACTTTATGCTGGAAGAGGTGCTCAAATGGTCAGATCTGCAGGTGCTAGTGCCCAACTAATGGCAAAAGAAGGAGATTATGTAGCTTTGAAACTCCCTTCTACCGAAGTTCGGCTTGTACGTAAGGAATGTTATGCAACTTTAGGGGAAGTAGGTAATTCAGAAATTCGTAATACGAGCTTAGGAAAAGCAGGTCGAAGAAGGTGGCTAGGTAGAAGACCTCAAGTAAGAGGTAGTGTTATGAACCCATGTGATCACCCACATGGAGGGGGAGAGGGAAAAGCTCCAGTTGGTCGAGCTGGTCCTGTAACCCCATGGGGTAAGCCAGCCCTTGGATTAAAGACACGTAAGAAGAACAAGGCAAGTAATAAATTAGTTGTTCGAAAACGTCGTCGCATTTCTAAGAGAAGTAGAGGAGGAAGAGATTCTTGATTACTTCTATTTTTATTTTTATTTCAATTTCGTAAATCATGGGACGCTCATTAAAAAAAGGACCTTTTATAGCAGATAGTTTGCTCAAAAAGGTAGAAAAACAAAATACTGAAAATGATAAGTCAGTCATCAAAACATGGTCTAGATCTTCGACTATTCTCCCCATAATGATTGGTCATACGATTGCAGTTCATAATGGCAAGGCACATATCCCAGTATTTATTACTGAACAAATGATTGGCCATAAACTAGGTGAATTTGCTCCAACAAGAACTTATCGTGGCCATTTAAGAGATAAGAAGGGAGCAAGATAAATGACAAAAACACCTGAAATGACAAAAAAAGCAACAGCATACGGCAAGTATATTCGCGGTTCTGCATCAAAAGTAAGAAGAGTTCTCGATCAAATTAGAGGTAAATCTTATAGAGATGCGCTTATTATGCTGGAATTCATGCCATATAGATCTACAGATCCTATTACAAAAGTTTTAAGATCTGCAGTAGCAAATGCTGAAAATAACTTAGGTATGGAACCTTCTTCTCTAGTGATATCTTCTGCTTCAGCAGATAATGGACCAGTTATGAAAAGATATAGGCCAAGAGCTCAAGGTAGAGCTTTTTCTATCAAAAAACAGACTTGCCATATTACTATTTCTGTTGAAGCTGCTCTTAATCAAGATAATACGGAGGAACAAAACTAATGGGAAATAAAATTAATCCTACTGGACTTAGATTAGGTATCACCCAAGAACATCGTTCAAAATGGTTCGCTACTTCTAAAACTTATCCAATCCTCCTTCAAGAAGACTTTAAAATTCGTAATTTCATTCAAAAGAAATATAGTTCAGCTGGAATTAGTGATGTTTTAATTGCTAGAAAAGCTGATCAGTTAGAACTCGAATTGAAAACTGCTAGACCAGGAGTGATTGTAGGAAGGCAAGGAAGTGGTATTGAAGAATTAAGATCAGGTATACAAAAAACTATTGGTGATAGAACAAGACAAGTAAGAATTAATGTAGTTGAAGTAGAAAGAGTTGATGCTGATGCATATTTACTCGCTGAATATATAGCTCAACAATTAGAAAAAAGAGTTGCCTTTAGAAGAACTATTAGGATGGCTTTGCAAAGAGCTCAAAGGGCTGGAGTTCTAGGTTTAAAAATACAAGTTGGAGGAAGACTTAATGGTGCTGAAATAGCTAGATCAGAGTGGACCAGAGAGGGTAGGGTCCCTCTCCATACTTTGAGGGCTGAGGTTGATTATGCAATGCGTGAAGCAAATACAACTTATGGTGTCCTGGGTATTAAAGTTTGGGTTTTTAAAGGAGAGGTTCTTCCTAAAGAAGAACAAACTATCTCGGTCGGGGCGATGCCTAGAAGGAAGGGTAGTCGAAAAACTCAGCAATTTGAGGATCGTTCATCAAATGAGAATTCATAGGAGATAAAAAATGCTTAGTCCAAAACGTACTAAATTCCGTAAACAACACAGAGGTAGAATGAAAGGTATTGCTTCCAAAGGCAATACTATTGCCTTCGGTCAGTTTGCAATCCAAGCACAAGATTGTGGGTGGGTAACGGCTCGTCAGATTGAAGCAAGTAGAAGAGCAATGACGAGATATGTTAAACGCGGTGGAAAAATATGGATTCGTATTTTCCCAGACAAACCAGTTACTATGAGACCAGCTGAAACTAGAATGGGATCGGGAAAAGGTAATCCAGAATTTTGGGTAGCGGTAGTAAAACCCGGAAGAATATTGTTTGAAATGGGTGGTGAAGATATTACAGAAGAAATTGCCAAAGAAGCTATGCGCTTAGCTCAATATAAATTACCAGTAAAAACAAAATTCATTTCTATTGACAAAAATTTAAGTAGTGATGCATCAGTAGAAGCAAAGGTAGAAACAGATTCAACAGAGGAGGTTAAAAAATGAAAAACTCAGAATCTATTAAAGAATTTAAAAAGTTAAATTCTTCTCAAATTACTGAAAAAATTGATCAATTACGAAAGGATTTATTCGACTTGAGATTCAAACAAGCAACAAGACAGCTCAATGAAACTCATCAATTTAAAATCATCAAAAAACAAGTTGCACAATTACTAACACTCAGTAAAAGTCAATCCACTTCTCAAAATACAGCTGATTAATTATTACTATGGCACTTAAAGAAAGAATTGGTACTGTTGTAAGCGACAAAATGGATAAAACAGTTGTTGTTGCTGTAATCAATAGATACCCACATCCAACTTATAAAAAGATTGTAAGTAAAACTACTCGATACAAGGCACACGATCCTTACAACAAATGTGTTTTAGGTGACCGAGTTAAAATTAAAGAAACAAGACCCCTTAGTGCTCATAAGAGATGGGCTATAGATGAAATTTTAAACAAAACAATAAAGAATAAGGAGGATGAAAAATGATTCAACAGGAAACTTATTTAACTGTTGCTGATAATAGTGGCGCTAAAAGACTGCAGTGTATAAGAGTTCTAGGTTCTAATAGAAGATATGCACACGTAGGAGATGTCGTAGTTGCATCAGTAAAAGATGCTTTGCCAAATATGGGAGTGAAAAAATCAGATGTAGTTAAAGCAGTTATTGTCAGGACAAGACATACTTTAAGAAGAAATACTGGTAACTCAATTCGTTTTGATGATAATGCAGCGGTTTTAATTAATGAGGATAAAAATCCAAAAGGTACTAGAGTCTTTGGTCCAGTAGCAAGAGAATTACGCGATAAGAATTTTACTAAAATTGTATCTTTAGCTCCGGAGGTTATTTAAATGTTGGACTCACTTAAACAGAAGAAAAATTCTAAACGAATAAAAATGAGAATCAAAACAGGAGACCTAGTCAAAGTGATTAATGGTAAAGAGAAGGGTAAGACTGGTGAAGTCTTAAAAACTATTCCTCTAGAAAATAGAGTAGTGGTAAAGGGGATAAATCTTAGAACAAAACATGTAAAACCCACTCAAGAAGGTGAAAGTGGGAGAATATTGACTGAAGAAGCATCCTTACATGCTTCAAATGTAATGTTTTTTTCTAAGGATAAAAATCTCACAAGTAAAATAGAATTTTTTATTGACAAAGAAGGAGTAAAAAAAAGAAGATTAAAGAAGACTGGTGAAATAATTGATTAATTATTCATCAAAACGAGATTTCAATTTTCTTTTTTTCACAATTCTGACAAAGACCAGAATTAATTTCAAAAATCATGACTCTTAAAACTCGCTACAAAGAAACCATAAGACCAAAACTTTTAAAAGAACTCGGTCTTAAAAATATTCATCAAGTTCCTAAGGTTCTCAAAGTTAATGTCAATAGAGGTCTTGGAGAAGCCGCCTCTAATACAAAGGCTCTAGAAGCCTCTTTAAATGAAATGGCAACAATTACTGGACAAAAAGCTTTGGTGACAAGAGCTAAGAAAGCAATTGCAGGCTTTAAAATAAGAGAGGGTATGGCTATTGGTTGTACTGTTACCCTAAGGGGTGACAGAATGTATTCTTTTTTAGAAAGATTTATCAATCTAGCATTGCCAAGAATTAGAGACTTTAGAGGTGTAAATCCTAAAAGCTTTGATGGAAGAGGTAACTATACTTTGGGTGTTAAAGAACAATTGATATTCCCTGAAATCTCATTTGATAAAATTGATTCTATTAGAGGAATGGATATAACAATTGTTACCAGTGCCTCAAACGATCAAGAGGGTAAAGCTCTTCTGAAAGAGCTAGGAATGCCTTTTAGTAATTAACCTTATAAACATGTCAAATCACGATCCTATTTCAGATATGCTTACTCGAATAAGAAATGCGAGTCAAAAAAAGCATTCATCCACCGCAATCCCAGCCTCTAAAATGTCGCTGAGTATAGCTAAAGTGCTTCAAAAAGAAGGCTTCATAGCTGATATTAATGAGGAAGGTGAAGGTTACAAATCTCAAATAGTTTTAGGACTAAAATATAGTGGTAAAAATAAATTTCCTACTATCAGGTCAATGCAAAGAGTGAGTAAGCCAGGATTGAGAGTTTATAAAAATACCAAGGGCTTACCAAAAGTTCTTGGGGGTCTTGGAGTTGCTATAGTATCAACTTCAAAGGGTGTTATGAGTGACCGTGATGCAAGGAAACAAGGCATCGGTGGCGAAGTTCTTTGTTATGTTTATTAAGGAGAATTAATTATGTCAAGGATAGGGAAATCTCCAGTTCAAATACCTGAAAAGGTATCTGTTGATATTAATGGATTAAATATCACCGTAAAAGGTCCAAAAGGAGAATTAAAAAGACTGATGCCAGAAGGCGTCAATTTTGATCAAAAAGAAAATCAAATAGTTGTTACTCCAGCAACTTCTAAAAGATATTCAAGGCAAAGACATGGTCTCTGTAGAACTTTGATTTCAAATATGGTACAAGGAGTTACTGAAGGTTTTTCGAAGAAATTAGAAATAGTAGGAGTTGGCTCTAGAGCTCAAGTTAAAGGAAAAAATTTAGTTGTAAGTGCTGGATATAGTCACCCAGTAGAAATGACCCCCCCTGATGGTATAACATACAAGGTTGAAAGTAATACAAACGTAACTGTATCTGGAATTGATAAAGAAATTGTTGGGAACGAAGCAGCAAAAATCAGATCAATCAGACCCCCAGAACCTTATAAAGGTAAAGGTATAAAATACCAAGATGAGCGAATCATCAGAAAAGCTGGTAAATCTGGCAAAAAATAGTTCTATCTAACAAATGACAAAACTCTCTCGAAAACTCCAAACTCAAAAGCGACATAAAAGATCAAGAAGATTCTTGATTGGAAATCAAGCCCGCCCAAGATTGTCTGTTTATCGTTCTAATAATCATATATATGCACAAGTCATAGATGACATTGCACAAACAACTATTTGCTCTGCCTCAACAATTGATAAAGAACTTAAGGAAAAATCTGTTGAACTATCATCTGATTGTAAATCTTCATCAATCGTAGGGGAATTATTAGCTAAAAGAGCTATTAAGCAAGGAATTAAAGAAGTAATTTTTGACCGAGGAGGCAATATATATCATGGAAGAGTTAAGGCACTTGCAGAGGCAGCCCGTGAGGCAGGCTTAAAATTCTAAATATTTATTTTTATTATGACAAACACACCAACTAAAACAGAAAATCAGACAGCACCAGATAATGTCCCTTCAAATAATGCCAGCGAGCAGAAAAGAAGTAATAGAAATAACGATCGTAAAAAAAATCGAAGAGGTGATTCTAAGAATGAGAGAGAATCTGAGTGGCAAGAACGAGTTGTTCAAATAAGAAGAGTATCAAAAACTGTAAAAGGTGGTAAGAAAATGAGTTTCAGAGCTATTGTTGTTGTAGGTAATGAGAGAGGTCAAGTAGGAGTTGGAGTTGGTAAGGCAGGAGATGTAATTGGTGCTGTTAGAAAGGGAGTTTCTGATGGTAAAAAGAATCTTGTAAGAGTGCCTTTAACTCCAAATAATTCTATACCTACTCTTTCTATAGGTAGAGATGGTGCTGCAAATGTACTTATAAGACCTGCTGCGCCTGGTACTGGTGTAATTGCTGGAGGTTCAATTAGGACAGTGTTAGAATTAGCAGGTATTAAAAATGTCCTAGCTAAAAGATTAGGTAGTAAGACACCCTTAAACAATGCAAGAGCTGCTATGTTAGCTCTTTCGCAACTCAGGACCCATAAATCAGTTTCAAGAGAAAGAGGAATTTCTCTTGAGCAGCTTTACTCTTAAAAACTATGACTTCAAAATTAAATTCCCTTAAATCTAACCCTGGTTCTAGAAAGAAAAAATTAAGAAAAGGTAGGGGAATAGCAGCTGGTCAAGGTGCTTCTTGTGGTTTTGGAATGAGAGGACAAAAATCTAGATCAGGTAGACCTACACGACCAGGTTTTGAAGGTGGTCAAATGCCTTTATATAGAAGAGTGCCTAAATTAAAGCACTTTGAAATAATTAATCAGAAAAACTTTTCAATAGTTAATTTGAGTAAACTAGTTGAATTCAAGGATAATGAAGTTGTTAATTTAGACACTCTTGTGAAGAAAAAGGTGATATTTAAGCCAAAATTTCCTCTTAAAATTCTAGGTAATGGAGAAATTAATTCAAAATTAAAAGTACAAGCTCATGCTTTTACAAAAGTTGCCAAAGAAAAGATTGAAGCCGCTGGCGGATCATGCGAAATTATAAACAATAAATAAATTTAATTATAAATTTAATTTAATTTTCCGATGTTAGTTAACAAAAGTAGAAATCCTAGTGCTTCAGAAATATTCACTCAATTATTTTTAAATAAAGAGTTAAGAAATAGAGTTTTAACAACTTTAGGTTTGTTACTGTTGGTCAGGTTAGGTATTTATATACCAATGCCTGGTATAGACAGAGTTGCTTTTAAAAGTTTCATAGATCAGGGTGGCCAATTAATTGGTTTTCTGGATATTTTTACTGGAGGAGGAATTTCAACCTTAGGCATATTTGCACTTGGGATTTTACCTTTTATTAATGCTTCAATTATTATTCAACTTTTAACGGCTTCATTGCCTGTTCTAGAAGATTTACAAAAAAATGAGGGCGAAGCAGGCAGAAGAAAAATTGCTCAGATAACTAGATATGTCTCTTTAGGATGGGGATTTTTGCAAAGCATAATATTCTCTCTAATACTAAGACAGTATGCAGTCGAAGGTATAAGTGACACTACTTTTGTTTTACAAACATCTATTGCTTTGGTGACTGGTTCAATGGTGGTAATGTGGTTTAGCGAAATTATTACAGAAAAAGGCATAGGTCAAGGGGCCTCGTTAGTTATCTTTTTAAATATTGTTGCAACATTGCCAAAAGCATTAAGTTCAACTATTGAAAAAGCACAAACTGGTGATCGTGGCGATGTATTAGGTATTGCCGTCTTACTTGTAGTATTTTTACTTACAATCGTGGGGATAATATTTGTACAGGAGGGAGCAAGACGTATTCCAATACTTAGTGCAAAAAGACAAATAGGAAGTACCTCACTACTTCCAACAAGACAAAGTTATTTACCTTTAAAATTAAATGCGGGAGGAGTAATGCCAATTATTTTTGCATCAGCCTTGATTTTCTTACCCATAACAGTGGCAAACGTAACTGGTAATCCAATACTTATTCAATTAGCTAGTAGTTTAAATCCTGGTTCAACAAACCCATGGCCTTATGCTTTAACCTTTTTTGCATTAATTTTAGGGTTCTCATACTTTTATGCCTCTCTAACTATCAATCCTGTAGATGTAGCATCAAATTTAAAGAAGGGCGGAGTTGCTATTCCTGGGGTAAGACCGGGTACTAATACAGCAAATTACTTATCAGGTATTCAAAATAGGTTGACATTATTAGGAGGATTATTTTTAGGTTCTGTGGCCATAATTCCAGCAGCTGTAGAGAGAGCCACAAATGTCCAAACTTTTCAAGGCTTGGGAGCTACTTCACTATTGATTCTAGTAGGGGTTGCTATAGATACTGCCAAACAAATTCAAACGTATGTTATTTCTCAGAGATATGAGGGTTTAGTTAATAATTAATGAAAAAACATTTACTATTTTTAGGTCCTCCAGGTGCAGGAAAAGGTACTCAGGCAGAATTATTAAGTCAATCCACTTCTTATTTACATTTATCAACGGGAGAATTATTAAGAAATGAAGTTGAATTGGGTACTGATTTGGGAAAGCAAGTTAAAGATATTATGAATAAAGGAAAATTGGTTAGTGATCAACTTGTTTTAGAAATAGTAAAAAGGAATCTTAAAAAAAGTAATAAAGGTTGGATTTTAGATGGTTATCCAAGAAATTTACTTCAAGTTAAATCTCTAAATGATGTTCTAAGAAATTTAAATCAACCATTAGAAATGGTATTTTATTTAGATATACCAGACGAAGTTTTAATAAACCGTCTACTTATGAGGGGTAGAAACGATGATAATGAAGAAACAATTAAAACAAGATTAAAAATTTACAAGGAAACTACAGAACCTTTAGTTGAGCACTACGAAAAACTTTCTCTTTTGGAGTATATTAATGCAGATGGCGATTTAAAAACAATTTCTGCTGATATAAAACGAAAAATGGCATGACGATGATGTAGAATATAGAATTAACATTTTAATGAGAAAACCTTATGAAGGTTAGAGCCTCAGTAAAAAAAATGTGTGACAAATGTCGTGTTATTCGTAGACATGGCAGGGTAATGGTGATTTGCACTGCAAGCCCTAGACACAAACAACGTCAGGGTTAATCCTTGATGAAATTTTAATTAAAACCTTTTACTCATTCGAAACAAGTGGCCAGGATTGCAGGAATTGACATACCTCGTGAAAAACGAGTTGAAATTGCACTTACATACATCTATGGAATTGGTCTTACTAGATCAAAATTAATCCTTGCAAATACAGGAGTTAATCCTGATATTCGTGTAAAAGATTTATCTGATGGTGATGTACAAAAATTGAGAGGTGCAGCAGAAGAATTTACTGTGGAGGGAGATCTTCGTAGACAAGAGGGAATGGCTTTAAAACGTTTACAAGATATTGGTTGTGTTCGAGGCAGGAGACATCGAATGAGTTTGCCTGTAAGAGGGCAGAGAACAAGAACTAATGCTAGAACTAGAAGAGGCTCAAGAAAAACAGTTGCTGGTAGAAAAAAATAATTAATTAAAAATAAACAAATCAAAGTTATCTAAATTATCATGGCAGCTACAGTCAAAAAAACGGGCTCAAAGAAATCAAAGAAAAATGTACCAAATGGAGTTGTACATATTCAAAGTACATTCAATAACACGATTGTATCTATTTCAGATACTTCAGGTCACGTAATTTCTTGGTCTTCAGCAGGGGCAAGCGGATTTAAAGGTGCTAGAAAAGGAACTCCATTTGCTGCTCAAACTGCTGCCGAGGCAGCAGCAAAAAGAGCGCTTGATCAGGGCATGAGACAAATAGAAGTATTAGTTAGAGGCCCTGGCGCAGGTAGGGAAACCGCCATAAGAGCTTTACAAGTTGCCGGTTTAGAAATAACTCTAATAAGAGATGTAACCCCTTTACCACATAATGGATGCAGAAGACCTAAACGTAGACGCGTTTAGAACTTAACCATCCCCCCCCCGTAAACTTTCAACCTTTTTTTCCGTGTTGCAATACCAGATTGACAGAATCGATCATAAAATAGCTGATGATCGCTCCCAAACAGGAACATTTTTAATTGGCCCTCTAGAAAGAGGACAAGCTACAACTCTTGGCAACTCCTTAAGAAGAGTTCTCATGGGAGGACTCGAAGGAAGTGCTGTTACTGCTGTAAGAATTGCAGGAATTAATCATGAATATGCCACTATCCCAGGAGTAAGAGAAGACGTTCTAGATATTCTTCTTAATTGTAAGCAACTTTCTCTTAATAGTTCCAATCCAGAGCTTGAGATTGGTAGATTAGTAGTCAATGGTCCTATGGAAGTGAAAGCGAATGATATTCAATTTTCTTCTCAAGTGGAAGTTGTTGATGGTGATAAGCCCATAGCAACAATTCAAGAAGGACATAATTTAGAACTTGAAATTCATGTAGAGAGAGGGGTAGGTTACAGACCTGTAGATCGTAGAGACCAAGAAACTACATCTATAGACTTGCTCCAAATTGATGCAGTATTTATGCCTGTTAAAAGAGTTAATTTCACAATAGATGAAACCGCGGTAGCAGAAGGTGGGATTGGTCGAGAAAGATTAAAAATGGAAGTTGTTACAGATGGTTCGACAAGTCCTGATGATGCAATTGCAGAAGCTGCAAATCAGTTAATTGAACTTTTTCAACCCTTAGCGACTGTCACGATGGTCGAAGAAGTTCCTGAAGAACCAGAACCATCTCCTGAAGCTCAAATTCCATTAGAAGAACTAAACTTGTCCGTTAGAGCGTATAATTGTTTGAAAAGAGCTCAAGTTAATTCTGTTTCAGATTTAATGGGTTTCAGTTATGAAGATCTTTTAGAAATTAAAAACTTCGGCTCCAAATCTGCAGATGAGGTTATTGAAGCTCTTGAGCGTATAGGGATTTCAATTCCACAAAGCAGGACATCTGTTTAGAAAACTTTTAGAATTATGAGACATCAACTAAGAATACCTCTATTAAGTAAACCAGCTGATCAAAGAAAAGCCCTTCTTAGAGGCTTAACTACACAACTCATTAGAGAGGGCAGAGTAACTACCACTAAAGCAAAAGCGAAAGCTTTAAGAAATCAAGCTGAAAGAATGATTTCCTTAGCTAAGGAAGGAACTTTATCTGCCAGAAGAAGAGCAATTGGATATATTTATGATAAAAAGCTGGTTCATTCATTATTCGAAAAGGCTCAAGAAAGATATGGTGATAGAGCCGGTGGCTATACACGAATAGTTAGAACTGTTGCAAGAAAAGGGGATAATGCACAAATGGCTATTATTGAGCTTGTTTAAAAATAAAAATTAAATATTTAATTTAACAAAATATCACTTTTGAAAAGAGTTGCTTTACTTATTCAATATGATGGATCCTGTTTTTCAGGTTGGCAAAGACAGAAAAACGCAATAAGTGTTCAAGAAATTATTGAAGATGTGCTTTACAAATTATCTAATCAAAAGGTAAAGATATTTGCTTCTGGGAGAACAGATGCTGGTGTTCATGCATCTGGCCAAGTAGCCCATTTTGATATTGAATTTGTAATCCCAAGTGATCGATATGCAGATTTATTAAATAGAAGATTACCTCCAACAATCAGAGTCTTAGAAACAGTAGAGGTGAAAGATAGTTGGCATGCCTGCTATTCTGCGGTTTATAGACACTATAGGTACTTAATTAATAATAGTAAGATTCCTAATTTATTTTTAAATAAGTGGTCATGGCATAGATACCAAAAACCTCTTGATGAGGTTTCAATGTCACATGCTTTAAATGGAATGCTCGGAGAGCACGATTTTTATGCTTTTCAAAAGAGTGGAAGTAATAGATCAACCTCTGTGACAACAATAAAATCAATAGAACTGGAAAGGTCTCAAGATTTGATATTAATAGATATAAAAGCTACTGGTTTTCTATATGGAATGGTCCGTTCAATAGTTGGTCAACTTGTTTTAGTAGGAGAAAAGAAGATATCACCTGAAATTTTTAAAGATATATGGAAGTCTAAAAATAAACAGGCTGTTCGCGAATCAGCTCCTGCGAATGGATTATGTTTTGTTAATTCTGTATATAAAGAAAAAATTTTTAAAAGGATTGATAAAAATGTTCTTTTTCCGAGATTTATAATAAGTGGTAATTCTTAGCTTCTATATTTTTTATAATTTAAATTTTATGTTTGATAATCTAAAGATGTTGTTGAATACTACTTCAATAATGTAGAATTTAAGATCAGTTAAATTTATACTGATAATTTTTTAAATGAATAAAACAATTACTCCCTCTTTAGAAACTATCGAAAGGAATTGGTTTTTAGTTGACGCTAAAGATAAAGTACTTGGTAGGCTTGCTACAGAAATAGCTGCTATATTGCGAGGAAAGAATAAACCGACATTCACCCCTCATCTGGATACAGGCGATTTTGTTATTGTCGTGAATGCTGAAAAAATAGAAGTTACAGGTAAAAAAACATCGCAGAAATTATATAGAAGACACTCTGGTAGACCAGGAGGAATGAAAGTTGAAAAATTCGAATCACTTCAAGAAAGAATTCCTCAGAGAATAATTGAGCAAGCAGTTAAAGGAATGCTTCCTCATAATTCATTAGGAAGGAAGCAATTCAAGAAATTAAAAGTTTATAAAGGCTCAGAGCATCCTCATGCTGCACAAAATCCTGTATTATTAGAAAGTTAGGTTCTAACAATGAATAGTCAAATAAAAAACAAAGCTGTTTATTCCGGTACTGGAAGAAGAAAAACTTCAGTTGCTAGAGTTCGTTTGATTCCAGGAAATGGAAAAATTAAAATAAATGGTCGTTCTGGTGATGATTACTTAAACTTCAACCCGTCCCACTTAAATTCGATTAAATCCCCTTTGCTTACTTTAGGTCTTGAAAACTCCTATGATATTTTTGTAAATGTTTTTGGTGGTGGTTTAACAGGACAGGCGGATGCAATCAAGCAAGGGGCAGCTAGAGCACTTTGTGAGTTATCCCCAGATAACAGGAAGCCTTTAAAAACTGAAGGGCATCTTAGTAGAGACCCCAGAGCAAAAGAAAGAAGAAAATATGGTCTTAAAAAAGCTAGAAAAGCACCTCAATTCTCCAAACGCTAAAAGATTTTATTATGCCTAAACCAGAAATTCATCCTAAATGGTATCCAGATGCAAAAGTTATTTGTAATGGAGAAGTTGTAATGACAACAGGTTCAACTAAGCCTGAATTACATGTTGATGTTTGGAGTGGGAATCATCCCTTCTTTACTGGGACTCAAAAAATTCTTGATACTGAAGGTAGAGTCGATAGATTTATGAAAAAATATGGTATGGGTTCAGCTGATTCAACTACCTCACAAGAAACAAAAGAATCAAAAGACTTAGATAAATAGAAATTAACGAATAAAAATTTAAGCAAAACTTCAATTGGAATACACAACATTAATTGCAAGGTTGAAAACTGCTTCAGAAAGTTTTGTAAATTTGGAAACGCAATTGGCAGATCCCGATATTGCGAATAATCCAAAAAAACTCGAATCAATAGCTAAAGAGAGAGCAAAATTGGAACCTCTAGTCTTTGATTTCAATCAATTGCTTGATACCGATAAAGAAATTAATGATGCGAGACTACTTTTAAAAGAGAATAGAAATGATAAGGATATGGAATTGTTGATCAATGAAGAATTATGCAACCTAGAGATTCTTAAAAATGAACTTATTCAGAAATTAACAATCGCCTTATTGCCCAAAGATCCACGAGATGAAAGGAGTGTAATGTTGGAGATTAGAGCTGGAGCAGGAGGAAATGAAGCTTGTATTTGGGCTGGAGATTTGGCAAGAATGTATGAAAGATACGGACATAAAATTGGGTGGGTAGTAAAACCTATTAGTGCTTCTGAATCTGATATGGGAGGATTTAAGGAATTAGTTATTTCTGTAAAAGGAGACTCTGTGTATAGTCAATTAAAATTTGAGGCTGGTGTACATAGAGTACAGAGAGTTCCAGCCACTGAATCTCAAGGTAGAGTTCATACTTCAACAGCTACAGTAGCTGTAATGCCTGAAGCTGATCCAGTTGAAGTAGAAATCGACCCAACTGATTTAGAAATTGGTACAGCTAGATCTGGTGGTGCTGGAGGGCAAAATGTTAACAAGGTAGAAACTGCTATAGATCTTATACACAAGCCGACAGGAATAAGAGTATTTTGTACACAAGAAAGATCTCAGCTACAAAATCGTGAGAGAGCCATGGAAATTCTACGAGCCAAATTATATGAAATTCAATTAAAAGAAGCTAATGCTAAGGAGAGGTCACAAAGGTTAATGCAAGTTGGAACTGGAGATAGAAGCGAAAAAATTAGGACTTATAATTTTAAAGATAATAGAACTACTGATCATAGATTAGGATCTAATTTTTCATTAGACCCAATTCTAGCAGGTAATTTAGATGAAGTTATTGATGCTTGTATAGCTCAAGAACAGAAAAGGATGATGGAAAATTTTAATGAGCATGACAGTTAAAATCTTAGGGTTAAGCAGCTAAACCTATTACATATTTACTCCATTCTTTGTGCTTGCCAGAGTCTATTTGTCTTGTTGCTTCAAAATTTAGATTGCTTAATGGGCGATACGGCTTCCGTTTTAAAGGCATATTTGCTTCTTCAGGGGTTCTACTGCCTTTTTGTACATTACATCTAAGACATGCTGTTGTCACATTTTCCCAAGTATCATTTCCTCCTCTGCTTCTTGGTAAAACATGATCTATAGATAAATCGCTACCTTTATGGTTACAATATTGACATGAATTATTGTCTCTGAGGAGTATATTTTTTCTTGTAAGTGCAACTTCTCTGAAGGGAACTTTTACGTAATAACGGAGTCTAATAACGGTAGGTAGTTTTTGTCCTGAATGTATTAAGTATGATTGATCTTCTTCTAAACTTTCTGCTTTACCTTTAATCATTAAAATTATTGCTCTACGCCAAGAAGTTATATTTAAAGGTTCATAAGAAGCATTTAAAACAAGAGTCTGGCCCATGCCAAAATTCAATTTACATGTCATGCTAGCGTTATATTTAAATAAACGCATATATTTGCACAAACATCAATGCAGATTTTCTTGAATAATCGAAAAAGTAATGTCGATAGTAATTTAAAGTTTGGAGGAGAAATTGATCCAACTCAAAGAGCTTGGATAGAAGTAAGTGGTAAAGCGATAGAATCAAACGTTAGGAAATTAAAATCAAAATTAAAGAATAATTGTGAATTCATGGCCGTTGTTAAGGCTGATGGATATGGACATGATGCCAAAGTTGTGTCTGAAAATGCAATTAAAGGTGGTGCTTCTCAATTAGGAGTAGCGACCTTAAAGGAGGGAATAAAACTTCGTTCTTTTGGAATTAATGTTCCGATCCTTATACTTGGTAATCTTTATGCAAAAAAAGATTTATTAATGTGTTTCAGAAATGATTTGATGCCCACTATTAGTACGATTAGAGAATGTTTGATTTGCAATAACATTGGAAAGAATAATAATTTGAAATTTTCGTTACATCTAAAAGTTGATACTGGGATGTCAAGATTGGGTTTTGAATGTAATCAGTTTGTTCAACAATTCAACAATATCAAATCTCTTGAAAATATTTCTGTTAAGGGAATTTATACTCATCTTGCATGCGCAGATGAAAAGAATGCATTTAATCCAAAAAGTAGTGCTCAATTACAAAGAGAAAAATTTCAAAAATTATTGAAACTTATAAATATTGATAATTCACAAAATATCAAGATTCACATTGCAAATTCTGCTGGAATGATTCTTGGCAAAGATTTTCATTTTGATATGGTACGGGTTGGGTTGTCCATGTATGGCTATGAACCATTAGTAAAGACTAATGAACCGTTGTATCTTAAACCTGCTTTATTTTTAAAGGCAAGAGTGACTTTTGTTCGAACAATTGAGAAAGGTATTGGAGTAAGTTACGGAAGTAAATTTGTTAGTGATAGAAAAACAAAGTTAGCTGTCGTGAGTATTGGTTATGCTGATGGAATTAATAGAAATCTCTCTGACAAAATCAATTTGATTCACAATAAAAAACTATATCCTCAGGTAGGATCTATAACAATGGATCAAATGATGGTAGACATTACAGGTTCTGATGATATTGAAGTTGGTAGCACTATGCTATTACTAGGGTCTGATGGAAAACAATCAATTTCTCCGCTTGATTGGGCGGATAAATGTAATAGTATTACTTGGGAAATTCTTTGCTCTTTTAAAAATAGATTGCCTAGAGTCCAAGTTGCTTAGACATTTCGATAAGATAAAAAATTTTGAATGTTTGCCAAAAAATTGATAATGTATAAGAACTGGAGAGGTGGCTGAGTGGTTGAAAGCGGCTCCCTGCTAAGGAGTTACAGGAGGTAACTTTTGTCGAGGGTTCGAATCCCTCCCTCTCCGTTTTGATTTTATATAAGATAATTTCAAACTATCATGACTACTTTGAGTATCTTAAATTCTCACATTTTTTTTCATACTTATTTTAGTTGAAACAGATCGCTTTATCTTTATGAATGGCTTGCTTCTTGAGTGGGTTAAAGCTCTAGGCTTCCCCAGGCTAATTTTTATATTCACACTGCTGGCCATTTTAGTTTGGTATGGCCCAAATATCGCGATTCCTCACCCAGATTCAATTGATTATATTCTGCTAGAGACGATACGTGGATGGATCCCTGATTCCTTTGGATCTTCCTTAGTTATCATCTATAAACTGAGCGATGCTCAATTTACTGGTGTACTGGTAATTTCCTTATTGCTTTATTTCATATTGAAGCGTTTTTGGGCAGATTTCGTATGTTTGTTTTTTGGTACTGGAGGTATTTTAGGAATCATCGATATAATTTTGAAACCATGGTTTGATAGACCCCGTCCTGATAATTCTTCTCTTTTTCTTAGTGGTGCAAGTTTCCCTAGTGGGCATGCTGCAGGATCATTGGTTTTTTATTTTATGAGTTGTACACTTTTGGTAACTCACTACCCGAAACTACGACTACCATTGTTTGTGCTTTCTAGCATATGGGTTTCTCTTGTATGGTTGAGTACTCTATATTGCAGAGCTCATTGGCCAAGTGATATTGTAGCCGGCGCCTCAGTAGGTTTTGTCTGGCTTAGCATGTGCCTTGCAGGTCTTAGGGTATGGGAAAGATATAAACCTTTGCCCTAAACTAAACTCTAATTTCATGACTGATTGTTTGCGTAAATATCTTTAACAGAACAATAAATAATATTTAAGTAAATATCGAGCTAGTGATTTTCCCTAGAACATCGATAAAACAAATTTCTGCCTTTTTCGGTTTTTTATAAGTATTCAAGATGAATATTTATGAGATCATTTAATGAATTCAAAATTAAGTCAGCTCCTTCTTCTTTGAGTTTGGATTCATATAAATTACGCTCTTTTTTGCGGCTTTCCAAATGAAGATGCGGCGGTGCTATTGCTATGCTTATGAATTTTTGACTTGGAATTTTTTTTCTTGCATTTAAAACTGTTTGAACATCAGCAATAGTATCGCCAATATAAGCAATTGGTAAATTTGAAGACCCTAGCTTTTTGTTTGACAACTTTTTGGCTAAGTAAATAAAACCATCTGGATTAGGTTTGTCAGGGGCATCTTCCATAGCTATTAAAGGAGGGTATTTTAATTTAAGTCTTTTTTCTAAAACATATTTTGCTGAAGCAGATTCAGCCCCACTAACAAAACCCCAAATAATTCCATTTGCATTCAATAAATTAAAAAATTCTTCTTTTACCAACAATTCTTCATTATTTATAAATCCTGTCCAACCGTTACTATCTGAATTCGGATTCCCTCCAAAGTAAAAATGTTCAAAACATTTAATTATATTTTTTCTTGAAGGTGCATTAGTATTTAAATTTTTCTTTTTGATGTATCTATTAATTAATTCTAAACTTAAATCCCAATCATTATTCCAAATCCCTTCGTTTTTTGCGTTATCAATATCTTGATAACTAGGCTCCCAACCACAAAACTTAAAAACTGTTTTCTTTAGCGAAAGTCTATAACTATTTTCTACGTTTCGTATTACCCCATCAATATCAAATAAAATTACACCAATATTCTTCAATGGATTAATCTCAATACTATCTTTAGTAAAGATTAATATTCTCTTACAAAAAAAGCAAAACCAAAAATTTAGTTATGATGATGACTTTTATTTTATGCTTATTTCATAAATATCCTCTTGGAGTTAAAAATATATCATCAACCAATGTAGTTTGAGAATTACCAATAATAATAATTGATACCATATCAATATCTTGTAAAGGAATGTTATCTAAATTAAAAAAGCTTTTGGATTGATTTTCTCTACCTACTTGTCTACCAACTAAGACTGGAGTATTTCGAGGCCTATACTCTAAACATAATTCTATAGCTCTTTTTAATTGCCATTTTCTGCCCTGTGATTGTGGATTAAAAAAAGTAATTACAAAGTCTCCCAATAAAGCACCCCCAATTCTTTTTTCTATAGATTCCCATGGAGTTAACTTATCACTTAGGCTAATTGAACAGAAGTCGTTCATTAAAGGAGCTCCACCAAGTGCTGCTGCCAATTGCATACTACTTATACCTGGATGTATTTCAAATAAAGGCCTTAAATCTCTATTAACTTTTTGAATTAATTCCAGAAGTAAACCTGCCATGCCATAAAAGCCTGAATCACCTGAGGATATTAGTGCTACTTTGATTCCTTCTTCAGCAAGTTTTATTGCTTTCTCACATCTTTCTCTCTCTTCAGTAAGATTGCTTTCAATCAAGACTTGATCTTTTCTTTTAAGAGGTTTAATTAGATCTAAATACATTTTGTATCCTATCCAAATAGAACATTTAGATAGAGCTTTTTTTGCATCATTTGTTAAATACGAAATATCACCTGGCCCACTACCAATTACATGAATTTCGCCTGAGGATGGGGAATATTGATTTTTAGATTCAGCTACTGAAATAGTTACTGCACCAGATCTATTTTTTGTAGAATCAATACTTTTGAATATCTTTTTTTCTTTTAATAATTTCGAGCCTTCTCCTGCAGCTAAAATGCAAGCTGCTTCAGCAACTGATGGGGTGCCAACTTCATTTGATACTACATTAGATGGATTTGGGATCTTAATTTTTGAGAGCTCTTTGGATGTAAAAAATTTTATAGGCCAATTTTTTTCCTTTGATATTTTTAAAATCGCTTCCTCATCTTTCTTTAAATCTATAGTTGCAAAACCTGCAATTGATAATGGAGATAAATTATTAGTTTCCAAAAAATCTTGTAAAGAGTCTTCAATTAACTCTTTGCTTGTATTTCTCTCACAACCTAATCCAATCCACAAAGTTGGAGGGTGCCAAGTATTTTTACAATTATTAAATTTACTTATATAAAAAATCGAATCTTTTTGCTTATCATCTTCATATGATAATTGATTAATAGTTTTTGATGCTTCCGAATTTGTCCATAATATATTGCCCGATAATTGACTACAAAAAATATCTTTATTATTAGCTTGTTTTATTACTAGTTTTGACCAGTCTTTGACATCTCCTGATCTTTTCCAACCCCATTGATACCCGAATGAATCAATATTTAGAATATTCTTATCAACAGTATTATTAGTTTCTATTATTTCTCCTCCAAATAAATTACTTATTTGGAAAGCAATATTTTGAACATTTGATTGATGTGAGCCAATAATTGGTACGATTTTTAATCCCTTTTTATCAATAACAATTACCCCAGGGTCTTTATCTTTAAAAGTTAATAAAGAGGTGATAAGTCTTATTGAGGCACCTATTGAGCCAACAAACAGAATTAAATCAACTTTGTCCCAGTTTTCTCTAAGAATTTGTTCAGGTTTTAAAACCTCAATTGATCCTTTTATTTTTTTATCTTTATTGTATGAACTTGCTATGTAAATCTCATTAATAAATTCAGTTTTTATTAGTCTTTTTAAAATCTCTCTTGAAGTATCAGAAAAACCTATTGCAATACCTTTCAATTTCAGAAGTTTTATTTAATATCAATTTAAAAACTATATCTCTTTGCTGCAATTAAAAAAATAAAAACGAAATATAAAAAAAAATTTAAGAAATTTATGCTTTTTTGGGTAAAAATACTTAAAAACTATTTGTGTTAAAGGATTTAACAAAGTTTTTATTAAGTAACAATCATTAGAACATTTGTTACGTTCCTGCATATCCAAAGAATCTTTGGCTTATTATTTTTGTACGAAGATCTTAATTCTTGTTTGTTCATCGTTTCTTGAGCTTATCCTTAGAGATGAGCATGAGATTTGATCAATCTTCTTTAAGGTCAATTATTTTTGAGGTGCTAGATGACCATCAGCCCACCAGAAAGTGGAGAAAAAAACAAAAAGATTTTGGAAGAGCCAGTAAAAGCTGATCCAAGACCTATTGATTTTGCCAAATTAGACAAACCAGGTTTCTGGTCAAGCAAATTATCCAAAGGTCCAAAAACTACAACTTGGATTTGGAATTTGCATGCAGATGCCCATGATTTCGATATCCATACCGGAGATGCTGAAGAGGCAACTAGAAAAATCTTTTCAGCTCACTTTGGACATCTTGCAGTTATTTTCATTTGGATGAGTGCCGCATTTTTCCATGGAGCCAGATTTTCCAATTATTCAGGCTGGTTAGCTGACCCTACCCATGTAAAGCCTGGTGCTCAACAAGTATGGGCAGTAGTTGGTCAAGAGATGCTAAATGGTGATCTTGGTGCTAACTATAACGGTATACAAATTAGTTCTGGAATTTTCCACATGTGGCGAGCATGGGGTATCACAAACGAAAGTGAACTAATGGCATTAGCTATTGGAGCAGTTGTAATGGCTGCTCTTATGCTTCATGCCGGCATTTTTCATTACCATAAAGCTGCTCCAAAAATGGAGTGGTTCCAAGATATAGAGTCAATGCTAAATCATCATATTGCTGGTTTAGTTGGTCTTGGATCTCTAGCTTGGGCAGGTCATTGTATTCATATTGGTGCTCCTACAGCAGCACTTTTAGATGCTATTGATGCCGGCACACCTCTTGTCCTTAATGGTAAGGAGATTGCATCAATTGCTGACATGCCAATGCCTCATCAATTGTGTGATCCTCAAATTATTGGTCAAATTTTCCCTGGATTAGCAAGTGGTACTGGAAATTTCTTTAGTTTAAATTGGCTTGCTTTTTCAGATTTCTTAACTTTTAAAGGTGGTTTAAATCCTGTTACAGGAAGTTTATGGATGACTGATGTTTCACATCATCATTTAGCTTTTGGAGTTATTGCGATAATTGGTGGACATATGTATAGAACTAACTACGGTATTGGCCATAGTATGAAAGAAATATTAGATGCACAACAGGGCGATCCTATTTTATTCCCAGCTCCTAAAGGTCATCAAGGACTTTTTGAGTTTATGGCTGAAAGTAGACATGCGCAGCTTTCTGTTAATTTAGCCATGCTTGGCTCTTTAAGTATATTGATCTCTCATCATATGTATGCGATGCCTCCATATCCATACATTGCTACTGATTACATGACTGTGCTTGGTTTATTCACACATCATATGTGGATCGGGGGGTTATTTATAGTTGGAGCTGGAGCTCATGCTGGCATAGCAATGGTAAGAGACTACGATCCAGCAAAACATATCGATAATGTTTTAGATAGGATTTTAAAAGCTAGGGATGCGTTAATAAGTCATCTTAACTGGGTTTGTATGTGGCTTGGTTTTCATAGTTTTGGACTCTATATTCATAACGACACAATGAGGGCTTTAGGAAGACCTCAGGATATGTTTAGTGACTCTGCAATTCAACTCCAACCTATATTTGCTCAATGGGTTCAAAGCATCCAAGCTTCAGCTGTTGGCACATCTATTCTTGCAGGTACAGCAGAAGCTTTACCTCATAAAGCATTAAGTGAAGTATTTAATGGAAGTTTAGTTGAAGTTGGAGGAAAGGTTGCTATTGCTCCAATACCCTTAGGAACTGCTGATTTAATGATTCATCACATTCATGCATTCCAAATTCATGTAACAGTTTTGATTCTGCTCAAAGGTGTACTTTATGCAAGAAGCTCACGATTGATTCCTGATAAAGCATCATTAGGATTTAGATTCCCTTGTGATGGTCCTGGTAGGGGGGGTACATGTCAAGTTTCTTCTTGGGACCATGTTTTCCTAGGTCTATTTTGGATGTATAACTGCTTATCAATTGTTATTTTCCATTTTTCTTGGAAGATGCAAAGCGATGTCTGGGGACTTACTGGAGGTAACTTTTCTCAAAGTGCAATAACTATTAATGGCTGGCTGAGAGACTTTTTATGGGCGCAATCTTCTCAGGTTTTGACAAGTTACGGTTCAGCCATAAGTATGTATGGTTTGATGTTCTTGGGAGCCCACTTTATATGGGCATTTAGCTTGATGTTCTTGTTCAGTGGAAGAGGTTACTGGCAAGAACTATTTGAATCAATTGTTTGGGCACATAATAAACTTAAAGTTGCTCCAACAATTCAACCAAGAGCTCTTTCAATTACACAAGGTCGCGCAGTGGGCGTAACTCATTTCTTAGTTGGTGGTATAGCTACTACCTGGGCATTCTTCCATGCTCGCCTTTTCGGGCTTGGCTAAAAACCTGAACTTCTCCTTATTAATTCAATGGCAACAAAATTTCCATCATTTAACCAGGGTCTAGCTCAGGACCCAACAACCCGCCGAATATGGTACGGAATAGCTACTGCTCATGACTTTGAAAGTCATGATGGTATGACTGAAGAAAAACTTTATCAAAAGTTATTCTCTACTCATTTTGGACATTTAGCGATAATTGCGCTCTGGGTCGCTGGTAATCTTTTCCATATTGCTTGGCAAGGTAACTTTGAGCAATTCGTAATTGATCCAACTCATGTTCGTCCAATAGCTCATGCCATATGGGATCCTCATTTTGGATCTGGTATTACAGAAGCGATGACACAAGCTGGTGCCAATGGACCAGTTAATATAGCTTATTCTGGTTTGTACCATTGGTGGTACACGATTGGAATGAGAACAAATGAGCAATTATTCCAAGCCTCAATCTTCATGAGTATATTGGCTTGCTGGACTTTATTTGCAGGTTGGTTGCATTTACAGCCAAAATTTAGACCTTCACTTGCATGGTTCAAAAATGCAGAGTCAAGATTAAATCATCATCTAGCTGTTTTATTCGGTTTTAGTAGTATCGCCTGGACTGGGCATTTAGTTCATGTGGCCATACCTGAATCAAGAGGTCAACATGTTGGATGGGATAACTGGTTAACAGTTCTTCCTCACCCAGCAGGATTAGCTCCTTTCTTTACATTAAATTGGGGGGCATACGCACAAAATCCAGATTCTTTAGATCAAGTATTTGGAACCGCTGAGGGTGCTGGAACTGCAATATTTACATTCTTAGGAGGACTTCATCCTCAAAGTGAAGCATTATGGTTAACTGATATAGCCCATCACCATATCGCAATAGGTACCATATTTGTGATTGCTGGTCACATGTATAGAAATACTTTTGGAATAGGTCATAGCCTAAAAGAGATTACTGAGGCTCACAATACAAGGCATCCTAACGACCCACATAAAGGAAATTTTGGTATTAACCATGATGGAATTTATGAGACAGTAAATAACTCATTACACTTCCAGTTGGGTTTAGCTTTAGCATCTCTTGGAGTTGCTACTTCTTTGGTTGCTCAACATATGGGTGCTCTTCCTTCTTATGCTTTTATTGCAAGAGATTACACCACGCAATCTGCTCTATACACTCATCATCAATATATTGCGATGTTCTTGATGGTCGGAGCATTTGCACATGGAGCAATCTTCTTTGTAAGAGATTATGATCCTGAATTAAATAAAGATAACGTTCTGGCTAGAGTTTTAGGAACTAAAGAAGCTTTAATAAGTCATTTAAGTTGGGTAACTATGTTACTTGGTTTCCATACTTTGGGAATATACGTTCATAATGATGTTGTTGTAGCTTTTGGTAATCCAGAAAAACAAATTTTAATTGAACCGGTTTTTGCCCAGTTCGTTCAAGCAGCCCAAGGTAAAATGATATATGGTTTTGATGCTTTGTTATCTGACCCTACAAGTTCAGCTAGCCTTGCAGCAAACTCACTTCCAGGAAATCATTACTGGATGGATTTAATTAATAGACAAGATGCACTAAGTTCTTTTTTACCCATAGGTCCCGCAGATTTCTTAGTTCATCATGCGATTGCTCTTGGACTTCATACCACTGCTTTGATTCTTATTAAAGGAGCTTTAGATGCTAGAGGAACAAAACTAATTCCTGATAAAAAGGATTTAGGATATGCATTCCCATGTGATGGCCCTGGTCGTGGAGGTACATGTGATAGCTCATCATGGGACGCTATGTATCTTGCAATGTTCTGGGCTTTAAACTTGATAGCTTGGGTAACTTTCTACTGGCATTGGAAACATCTAGCTATATGGCAAGGTAATGTAGCTCAATTTAATGAGTCAGGTACTTATTTAATGGGATGGTTTAGAGATTATCTTTGGTTAAACTCTGCTCAACTAATTAATGGTTATAATCCATTTGGTGTAAATTCCTTATCACCTTGGGCTTGGATGTTCTTATTCGGACATTTAGTATGGGCGACTGGATTCATGTTCTTGATATCTTGGAGAGGTTATTGGCAAGAATTAATCGAGACATTAGTTTGGGCCCATCAGCGTACACCAATTGCTAACCTTGTAGGTTGGAGAGATAAACCAGTTGCACTCTCAATTGTTCAAGCAAGATTAGTTGGATTAGCCCATTTTACAATTGGAAATATCCTTACTTTTGGAGCATTTGTAATAGCTTCAACTTCAGGAAAGTTTGGATAAACTCTAAATAAAAATTATCAATCACCACTTTAGTGGTGATTTTTTTTTGTTTTTTGTTATTCCAGAATAAAAAAACTTATTTTTATTAATAAATAGTACTTATAAAATAATTTCTTGTAAAAATTAATATAAAAAATTTAGCATATAAACAGTTAATAATTTTTATATCATCTAGTGATAAAACTTACATTATTTGTCAAATAAATACTAAAGTATTTAAATATCTCAAGAAGTTCATGCCATCTGATTTCTCAACCTTCTTACCATCAATCTTTGTACCATTAATTGGTCTAGTAACTCCTGCAGTTTTTATTGTATTAATTGGAAGATTTATTACAGCTACTGATTAATTAAATTCACATTACTTTTATATTAAAATGAGCGACTTTCAAAAATCATTCTCAGAATCAACAAGTTCTATTAAATTTGATGAAAAATACATAGATAGTTCTGTTCAGCCAAATGATATTGGTATTGCAGATCAATGGGCTGTTAAAACAGTTTCAGATCCATGCGTTGGAAATCTTGCAACTCCTGTTAATAGTGGCTACTTTACAAAAGTTCTTATTAATAACTTACCTTTTTATAGAGAAGGAATTTCTCCAAATTTCAGAGGCTTAGAAACTGGAGCTGCATTTGGATATCTATTATATGGACCATTTTCTATGACTGGCCCTCTCAGAAATTCTGATTTTGCATTAACTGCAGGATTATTAGCAGCAATTGGAGCTGTTCACATATTGACAGCTCTTCTGGTTCTTTATAATGCTCCTGGAAAAGCTCCAAATGTTCAACCTGCTGATGCTACTGTGAACAATCCTCCATCTGATTTATTTACTAGAGCAGGTTGGGCTGATTTTACAAGTGGATTTTGGTTAGGCGGTTGTGGTGGCGCTGTCTTTGCATGGCTTCTTGTGGGGACTCTTCATCTAGATACTATAATGCCAATTGTTAAAAATATTTGGACAACTGGTTAATTTATCA
>QCPY01000008.1 GCA_003212375.1 Prochlorococcus sp. AG-442-N17
GTATTTTAAAAATGAGTGCACTTGATAGCAAATTAGATGGTTTAGGGATAATAGATGATTTTAGTTTAATTTTGAAAGCTAACCTAGAGGCGACTGATAATGGATTAGAAGGAGAAGCACTTTTGGGTGTCTCAGTAAGTCAACCTCCTCTTTTGAAACTTGTGCCAAAGAAAATTTTGGAATCAACTGGTCATTCAGTATTGAATGGAATTTTATTGGGAATAAAATCTAGAGTTCAACAACAATTAATAAAAGATTTTCTTTCTTGGTGTGATTTAAATCAATTTTAATTTAGTCAAGAAACTTTTCCTATGAAGATAAGTAGTTCCATTTGCTTGAAGAATTGATAAATGTTCTTTAGTACCATATCCTTTATTTTTGGATATTAAATATCCAGAGAATTTGCTTTCTAATCTTTCCATTAAAAAGTCTCGTGTTACTTTTGCAACTATGCTTGCAGCAGCAATTGATAAAAATTTGGAATCCCCTGAAATTATATTTCTTTGCCTACCCTTCCAAAGTCTTAATGATAATGCGCCATCAATTAGGATTTCAGATGGATTATTTTTTAACTTCTTGATTGCTCTTATCATTGAAAGCTCAGTGGCATGCCTTATTCCTAGTTTATCTATTTCTCTTACTGAACTCTGTCCCAAGCTGTAATCTGATGATAAAGCAATAATTTTAGGAAAAAGTAATTTTCTTTTCTTGGGAGTTAACTTTTTACTATCGTTTACACCCAATTGCTTGAGTATTAATGCATTTTTTTTAGTTAGAACTACAGCAGCAGAAAATACAGGTCCAAAAACTGCACCACGACCTACTTCGTCAATACCTATCTCAGAAACTTTACTCAATACTTGCAGATGATCTTCTTCTTTTACGTCTTGAATTATCAATTTCATCTTTTTTTTCTATTTCCTCTTTATCAATTGTCATTTTTGGTGATTCATTCTCTGGATTAACTTCCTCAGTTTCATCTAACACAACTTCCAAATCTTCTATTGAATTGGAAGTTATGGCTTTTTTATTTTCTTTTTTACTGGAAATCTTATTTATTGATTTTTTATTCTCTAAATCTTTTTCTTTGTTCTTATCATCTTCTAGAAGTATTAAATGATTATTAGTTAGATATTTTTTGCCTAATTTAATCAATGGATTAATACCAAGTTGACTGTATACAATTTTTTCATCTTTACTTAGCTCAACTGTTATTACGTTTTTTTCTTTTGAATTGTTTGTATTGAGCATTTCAGTATCATTTTCCTTTTTTTTGGAGTGATCATCTTCTTTATTTACATTTTTGAAGTTATGTAATTCTTTTTTAACTAATTTTTCTTGATTATCAATTTCTTGAGGTAGCTCTAAATCTGCAACTTTGGAATTATTAAGTTTGCTCGATTTCTTTGAAGAGTGATTTTTTTCTGAATTGGAATTTTGATAATTTGGAAAACTTTCTATATGCCCTAATCCATTGCAAGCAGAACATTTTTGGCCGAATAATTCATATATATTTTGACCTTGTCTTTTTCTAGTTAATTCGACTAAACCTAATTCAGTTAGCTCAGCTATTTGAGGCCTTGCCGAATCATCTTTTATAGCTAAGGAGAATTGCTCTAGTAACTGAAATTGATCTCTTCGAGATTCCATATCTATAAAATCTATTACTAGAACTCCCCCAATATTTCGTAATTTCATTTGTCTAGAAATTTCAAGGGCTGCTTCGCAATTTGTCCATAAAACAGTTTGCCTTGAATTCGCAGATCTTGTGAAAGAACCAGAATTTACATCAATTACTGTTAAAGCTTCAGTAGGCTCAATAATTATGTATCCGCCTGAGGGTAAATCTACTCTTGGTTGAAGAGCCTGCTTAATAGTTTTGTTAATTTGGTATTTTTCTAAAATATGTTCGTTTACATCATTATTATGAAAAACAAGATCTACATTAGAATCGTTATTAATTAAAAAGTTTTTTGCTTTTTCAAGAGCTATTTTATTATCAATTACTATTTTATTAGTAGATGATTTAACACAATCTCTTAAGATTTTTAATGAAAAATCTTCATCTCTATTTATAAGATTTGGTGGATGAGAATTCTCCGAAATTTTTATAACTTCATCCCATTGTTCAATTAAATTTTCTAAATCTTCAATAAGTAATTCTTCTTTTATTTTTTCGGCTTCTGTTCGAAATAATAAACCTGTGCTGGGCGGTTTAATTAAAACTCCAAGTGCTTTTAAACGACTTCTTTCAGTATCAGTATTTATCTTCCTAGAAATATTGACTCCTTGTCCGAAAGGTTGCAATATTAAATATTTTCCGGGCAATGAGATATTTCCTGTGAGTCTAGGCCCTTTATTTCCAGTGGGTTCCTTCATTACTTGAACAAGAACTTTTTGTTTGGGTTCAAGTAGTTCAGTAATGCTTAATACTCCTTTTTTGAGTCTTAATGGACCTAGATCTGATACATGAATAAAGCCATTTTTTTCACTTTCTCCAATATCGATAAAGGCAGCATCAATTCCTGGAAGAACATTTTCAACAGTTCCTAAAAAGATATCTCCGATTTGGTATTGACCTTGTGCGACGATTAATTCATCAACCCGATCATCTGTGAGTAGTGCTGCGATACGCGCCTGCTCAGCTATTACAATTTGCTGAGACATATAAAAGAATAAGTATGTTTTGGATTTTGAGAATCGATAAAAGGTAAATAATTTAATAGTTAATTATTTACTAACAATTTTTGATTGTGAAGTTTATTATTTTTTTTAAAATAATTAGTAGCAGTTTAATTTGTTAGGTATTTAACTTTTAGACGACTTTCAAACGATTTGAAATTGATTTAATGGTTATGATTATTTCTATTATTAAACATAACCTTTTTCATATTAACATCAAATTCCCGGTTAAGCATATTCATCTATTATTGTTGTATATATTAAATATCTAATTTTTATAGTGGTTAAAATAAACGAAAATTATTTAAAACTAAAAGCAGGATATCTATTTCCTGAGATATCAAAAAGAGTAAGTTGTTATAGTCAATCTAATGAAAGCTCAGAGATCATTAAGCTTGGAATAGGTGATGTTACGGAGCCGCTTCCTAAAGCTTGTATTAATGCTATGAGCAAAGCTTTAGGTGAAATGGGAACGAATGCAGGATTTAAAGGTTATGGTCCAGAACAAGGATATGGATGGCTAAGGGAGAAAATTTCTGAAAATGATTTTATTTCAAGAGGGTGTCAAATTACAAAGGAAGAAATTTTTGTTTCAGATGGTTCAAAATGCGATAGCAGTAATATTTTAGATATTCTTGGCGATGATAATTTGATTGCCGTAACAGATCCTGTCTATCCTGTTTATGTAGATAGTAACGTGATGACTGGGAGAACTGGAGAAACACTTAAAAATGGTACATATCAAGGCTTATTGTATTTAGCGATTAATGAGGATAATAATTTTTTACCTGAAATTCCTAAAGATAAAGTTGATATTGTATATCTTTGTTTTCCCAATAATCCCACTGGAGCAATCATCACTAAACAAGAATTAAAAAAATGGGTTGACTATGCTAATAAAAATAATTCCTTGATACTTTTTGATGCAGCTTATGAGGCTTTTATTCAAGATAAAGATATTCCTCATTCAATATATGAGATAGAGGGAGCAAAAAATTGTGCTATAGAATTTAGATCTTTCTCCAAAAATGCAGGATTTACTGGAGTTAGATGTGCTTATACAGTAATACCTAAAAATCTATCAGGACAAAATTCAAAAGGTGAAAAAGTTGATTTATGGTCATTATGGAACAGACGTCAATGTACTAAATTTAATGGAGTTAGCTACGTTGTTCAGAGAGGGGCTGAGGCAGTATATTCATCTCAAGGTAAAAAAGAGGTTAAGTCTTTAATTGATTTTTATATGAAGAATGCAAAGATTATGCGAAGTAAGTTAATGAGTGCTGGTTTTGTAGTCTATGGGGGTGATAACGCACCATATGTTTGGATTAAAGTCCCCTCTGAGATGACTTCTTGGGACTTTTTTGATTATTTACTTGAAAAAGCTGATGTGGTAGGCACTCCGGGGAGCGGGTTTGGATTGGCTGGAGAAGGTTATTTTCGATTATCTGCCTTTAACTCTAGATTGAATGTTATTAATGCAATGGAACGAATAATTAATATATAATAATTAAGTTATCAAAAATTAAAGAAACAAATTTAATGTCAAATATAAAGTTAGAAGAAGGAAAAGGTAATAATGCAGCAGTTTTGGAAAAAAAAACAGCCGCATTAAAAAATAAATCCCCAAAATACAAAGTGTTGCTCCACAATGATCCTATTAATTCTATGGAGTATGTCACTAATTCACTTAGAGAGGTACTTCCACAATTAAGTGAGCAAGATGCTATCTCTATTATGCTTGAAGCTCATAATACTGGAATTGGTTTAGTTATTGTTTGTGATCTAGAACCAGCTGAATTTTATTCGGAATCATTGAAATCAAAAGGAATATCAAGTTCTATTGAAAAAGAAGATTGATAAATTTATCAATAGTGATTTATAGGAAATTTGTTTTAATATTTTGCTGTTGTTAACTTTCTTTCAGATAACTTAGGAACTTTTAGAGAATCGTCTAATGATGATTTGCCATAATTTCTTTCCAAAATATTAATAACTGTTTTTCCAAATTCATCATCTTTATTATCAAAAGCTTCTAAACATACCTCTCCGAGTTTTTTACCGAGAGGGCCAGGGTTCCATAAAAGTTTTCTTGCTGTCCATGGCATCATACTCATCGGATTGTAATTAGGTTTTAATATATTATTTTCTAGAGCATACTTTTCTAAAAGTGTATGTGGTTGTAAACCTATAAAAAATATAGCTGGATCTACTAACCCTTTCCCAAAGATATTCTCTAACTCTCTATGGTAAGCGATAGTTTGCTTTATTGTATTAGGAGTTTCATCAAAAACATTAAATGAGTAGTTGACTGAGACATGATTATTAAATCCTGCCTCTACAAGCATCTTACAATTTGCTAGTACTGTTTTAAGGTTATATGCTAGCCTCATTTTTCTTACAAGTTCTTGGGATCCTGATGTAATCCCTATCTCAAAATAACTCATACCTGTGTCAACCATTAATTGGGCTAACTCACGATCAATATTATCCGCTCTAATATAAGCTGCCCATTTAATATCATTCCAACCTTGATCTTTTATAGCTTGCAGAAGTAATTTAGCATCTTTAATATTATTCCTTGTAGGAATAAATTGAGCATCAGTAAACCAAAAACCTCTAACACCCATTTCATAAAGTTGTTTCATTTCTTTAATTACTTCATTTACAGGATTAACTCGAACTTTTTTACCTTCTACAACTGTGTAAACGCAAAAACAACAATTATGTGGACAACCTCTTTTGGTTTGAACTCCTACATAATAATCACCACCTTCAATGTACCAATCAAATTCAGCCCAAATAGATTTAATGTATTTGTAATTACAAGATGTTTTAACTGTTCCAGATGGCTGTTCATGTATTAATTTATTCCTTGGTTTTTCTCCAGCAAGGTAACATCTTTCTTCTCTAATAGAATCACCTTTAATAAACTTTTCAATCAGATTTTCCCCTTCCCCAACAGAAATCACTGTACCTTTGGGTAATAAATTACCTAGCTGCTCGTAGAAAACACTGACAGCTCCCCCGCCTAAAATAACTTTTGCTGATTTATTGTATTTTTTAGCTCTATTTAGTCCCATTTTTACTAAATATGTATTCCTATTTATTTCTTCATAATGGGATGTTATTAACTTAAGACCTCCCCAAGCTCCTCTTATTTTTTTTAAAATATTATTGGAATAAAATACTTCAAAAGAGTTTTGTAAGGGGTTGCCACTTCTTCCGTCAACTGGTGCGTATATTTGTATATCTCTCCAAGAAAAAATTATTAGATGAGGTCTAAATTGATCTATTTTTCTTTTTAAATATTTAGTAACCTTCTTTGTAGGTACTATTGCTAAATCAATTAATTGTTGCTCTATATTTGGGAAACACTTATGAATATGATCCGCTAAATAAATAGGTCCTATTGGAAATATAGGATTGCATGGAAGTCTAACAATGAGAACTTTGTTGAATATTTCTCTATTGGTATTGTTGGTTCTTTTTTTAATAGAAAAGTTAAACTCCATAAAAGAGATTTAAAATTGATCTCATATTTAGAATCTAACTATATTATTACTTTTTCGGTGATTTTTTATAAATTTCATTCTGAAAATTTAAAACTCTTTTTTTAGATGTCTGAAATCATATATTTCCAACAAACCTTGAAAAGTTTAAAACCATCTACCCATCTAGATATATTTGGTGCCCCAGATTTTCTTGCATAATATCTAACAGGATAATTTAAAATTTTAATATTATTATTAGCTGCTTCAAAAATTATCGTAAAATCACCAAAGGGATCTGATTTAGATTCCCAACTACCATTTTTTTTCATTAAATTGAAAAACTTCCTTGAGAAAACTTTTGTTCCACATAGTGAATCAGAAATTGGTTTATTGATTAATATTGACAAAAATAAAGCAAAACATCTATTCCCTATATAGTTTGCCCATCTCATAGCATCTTTTTCCATTGGGAATGTTGTTCTAGAGCAGTTAACAAGAATATTGTCATTTTTCGTCGATTGCATTATTGCATCGATGCTATCATTAACGTCTACCGTAAAGTCGCTATCTATAATTGCTAAAGTTTGACCAGATGAAATATTGAAACCTTCGACAACGGCATTTTTCTTACCTTTAGAAGTTTGTTTTATAAGAAATATTTGGAAGCTATTTGAGAAATCTTTAGTTAACTTTTCTAGCATTTGAAATGTTTTATCTTTACTGTTTCCCTCTACAAAAATTATTTCAACTTTGTTAGGTATTTTTTTAAATTTGTTTAAAGCTTCTATTAAAAGTTCTCGATTACCCTCTTCATTTCTAGCTGGAATAACTATTGAAATTAAATGATTACCTGATTTTTCTTGGTATTTATAAAATACAATTTCTAGCTCAAAAGCAAGCTGTTTAATTAATGGCACTTTACGTAAAGTATTTTTTAAAAATTCAGGAATTAATTTTGTTGGTATTGGAGTTAATTTTTTTGCTTTCCATCTGATTGATCTGTAATTATAAATTTCAGCTAATGATTCAACATCACATAAAGTAATTCTTGCTTTGTTAGTTGTTCCTTTGAATATTCTAGAATCTAATTTGAGCCATCTTGTGATTGGTTCCCAAGTATTACCTCGCACTTTAAGAGAGATGAATTCATTATTATCTTTAAATAATTGGTGAATTTGATTATTTGATAGATTCCATGTATTTATAGATTTCATTAAATTAAATTTTTAATCAGGATTATATTAATATAAACTCATCGATTTTTTCTGATTAATTTCCAAGGAGATAAAATTTCGTTATCGTAGATTATTTTATAAGAATCACCATCATATAGTTCCTTTGAAGATAAAGTAGACCATGCTAAATCTGATGGTTTCATTTTATCGATGCTTTCAATTCCATTTCCCAAGTTAGGAGTTAAAAGAGAAATTCTTATTATTTTTGATTGCTCTTTTGCATTATTAATGTTAGTTTTATCTACCTTAATGATTTGATTTTTCATTATATCTAATGAAGATAGATACTCCATAGTTTCTCTTAATTCTCTTGATCGGTCTGTAAATAAACCTGACTGCAATATTAATGAAGTCAATAGATAAGGACCAATAATTAGAGTTATAAAAATTTCTTTGAGGTTACTTTTGTATCTTATGAAAGACCAAACTAAAGCAAATAATATTAAACCCAAAATAATAAAAATATTCTCCTTTTGAGAGAAATTTAAGTTTCTTTTGAAGAAAATAAAATATGTAATAACTATAGAAATAATTACTAAAGGAACTAATTTTGATGTAATAAAAACAACTATAGATTTATACTTTTTTGAACTAAATAAATATTTAATACCAATAAACGAATTTAAAGATAGTATTGAAGATATTTGCAGAGGATAATAAGGCGTTTTTGTAGAAAAAATACTCAATATTAATATTAAAATTAAAGGGAAATAAGTTAAAATAAATTTTTTATTTTTATCTGTATTTTCTGAAATATTTAAAATTAAACCTATAGTGGAAAATATGCTCCAAGGTAAGAAAGTAGTTGGAATATTCCAAAAATAATAATAAAAAGGATTTGTAGAATCATTTTTATTAGAAAGAAAATTAAATTTCTCAAACAAGTAAAAGATAATATTCTGATCTAAATAAGAGTTTATGTAATAGGACCATATTAGATAAGGTATAAATCCTATTATTAATCCAATCCAAAAGAATTTTTTAAGCACCAAATTTCTTTTTATAAATAAATATGGAGATAGTGCTGCAATAGGGACAGCTACGAGAAAAGTTTTCATCATAAAAGCTAAACCTATCCAAATACCAAAGAGTAATAAATAGAAATTGCTTTTATTTTTTTTTATTTTTACTAGAGAAAAAACGCCAATAGTTACTAAGCAAGAATAAATTAGATCTTGAGTAGCTAAATGAGAGTAGTCGAACCATAGATATGTTGTAGAAAGTATTAGTGGAGATACAATTGCATAATTTTTATCAAAAAATTCCTCATGCAATTTATAAGTTATTAGCAACATTAATATTGCTGCAATCGTTGTTGGCAAATATGCAGCAAAAATATTTTTGCCAAATATTTCTTGTGATTTTGCGATTAAAATTTGTAACCCATTTGTTCGATCTAATACATATTCGTCCCACCATAAAGGAATAACCCAGTTATCTTTTTCTAATATCCATCTCGCTTGCAAGGCATAAAATCCTTCGTCGAAGGCTATATAACTCCTTTTTCCGTAATAGAAAATAAGAGGAACAAAAAGAAAAATCTTTAAGACTTTTTCCAAATTATTATTCCTTTCGATCATTGTTTTCGTAACATATCAAATATAAATGCCGATAATTGGAATTGAACCAATGACCTACTGTTTACGAGACAGTTGCTCTTCCGCTGAGCTATATCGGCAATATAAAATTTTGAAATTTTCATATAGAATAATTTTATATTTGAAATAATTAATGTCAAAGATCGATTCTAAATTAAAAAAAAAATTACTTAAAGAGTCTCAGGCACCTTTTAAAGGATTAAGAAAAATATTATGGATAGCTTTTTCAGGTTCAGCTTTTTTAGGACTTTTTATAATGCTTTCAAAAATTGCTAGTGGTAATGAAATTCAACAAAATAATCTTTTAATACAAATATTAGCTTGTGCATTATTCCCTTTCTTATTCTTCCTTGAAAGAGATAAAGAAAAATAAGTTATTTATTTAAGATTCTTTTTTTAGCTACAAATTTGAAAGCTTCTATAATATCTCCTTCATTCCAGGATGAAAATTTATCACATCCAACTCCACATTCAAACCCTGTATTTACTTCTTTTACATCATCTTTAGATCTTTTCAATGAATCTAAATTACCTTCAAAAATTACTTTATCTGATCTAAGTACTCTTAAAGAACAATTTCTTTGCAGTTTACCATTTTGTATATAGCAACCAGCGATAGCGCCTTTGCCAACCGCAAAAGTAGCTCTTACTTCAGCTTGACCTAAAGATTCTTCAACTAGATCAGGCTCAAGTAATCCTTCCATAGCTGATTGAATATCTTCTAAAAGTTTATAGATCACCTCATACTCTCTTACGTCCACATTATTAGAGTCAGCTGCTTTTTTGGCGCCAGAGGCTAGTGATGTATTAAATCCTATTATTACTGATCCAGAAGCAGCAGCAAGATCTATATCAGTCTCAGTTATTTCTCCTGGTGCAGATAAAAGAACTCTGACTTGAACCTCATTTTTTGGTAATTGTTCTAAAGAACCTAATATAGCTTCTACACTGCCTTGAACATCTGCTTTTAGAATTAGATTTAATTCTTTAAGTTCTCCATCATTTGCTTGAGTAGATAAAGATGACAAACTCACTCTTCTAGATGCCATTTGCTGGGCTAATTTTGATGCTCTTGCATCAGTAGCTCTTTCTCCCACAATTGCTCTAGCAGTTTTCTCATCAGGATAAACTTCAAATTCATCACCTGCTGTTGGCACTTCACTAAATCCAAGGGCCTCCACAGGAAATGAAGGTCCCGCTTCTTTAATTCTATTTCCATGTTCATCAACCATTGCTCTAATTTTTCCGAGAACTGAGCCAGCAGCTAAAACATCGCCAGCTTTTAATGTACCGTTCTGTACTAATAAAGTCGCTACAGGACCCTTCGCTTTATCTAAATGGGCTTCAATAACTGTCCCTTTTGCTAATCTTTGTGGATTTGCTTGGAGATCTTCAACTTCAGAGACCAATAAAATCATCTCAAGTAGTGTATCTATATTTTGATTTTTGATTGCACTGACTGGAACCATCACCACATCTCCTCCCCAGTCTTCTGCTATTAAACCCTTCTCTGATAATTCTTGTTTAACTCTATCTGGAGAAGCTCCTTCTTTGTCAATTTTATTAATAGCTACCACGATTGGAACTTTTGCTGCTCTTGCATGACTGATAGCTTCAAGTGTTTGAGGTCTACAACCATCATCAGCTGCTACTACAAGTACTGCAACGTCAGTAACTTTTGTACCCCTTGCACGCATGGCAGTAAACGCTTCATGACCTGGAGTATCAAGAAAAGTTAGCTTTTTCTTTTTTGATTCGTGCTCAAAATTTACTTGGTAAGCCCCTATATGTTGAGTTATTCCACCTGCTTCTCCCGAGGCTACTCTAGATTCTCTGATGGAATCTAAAAGACTTGTTTTCCCATGGTCTACATGCCCCATCACTGTTATAACTGGAGGCCTTTTAATAAGATTTTCAATATCATCGGTCTCAATCATATCTACCGTTTTCTTGGCTGCTTCTTCAATATCATCTTGCAAAACAGGTACTCCAAATTCTTCAGCTACAGTTTCTATTGTTGCCAAATCCAGTGATTGAGTAACTGTAGCTGTAATGCCTTTAAAGAAAAGAGATTTTATTATTTCAGAACTTTCAAGACTAAGCTTATCGGCTAATTCTTGAACTGTTAAATTACCCTCAGGAACAATAATCATCTCAGGTCTTACTTGTTTAGCATCTTTTGCTGCTTTTAGCTCCATAGCCCTTCTTTTTTGTCTTTGTCTAGTAGATTCTTTTTTCTTTTTCTTTAATTGTTTTGTGGCTTTTTGCAATTTGGGTCCTTCAGACTTTTCTTTTTTTGGACGAGCTAAGCTAGCTGATAATATTGAAACCTTCTCTCCTGAGTAGCCGCTTGTTTCAGAGGTTAATGAATCCTCATTTTCGCCTATTATATGTACTTTTTGTCTTTGTTTCTGGGGGTTTTTATTTCTTAATGCTTCTAGCTTTGCACTATCATCCCAATCTGTTTTTCCATTTTTCTTCTGGCTGTTTGCAAATGATCTATGGGGTGTTTTCTTTGCAGGAGGAGTTGAATTTGAACGATTATTTGGAGCTTTTGCCTTCTGCTTGGATACCTCTACATTGTTTTTATCAAAATTAGATTTTAATAGGTTTTCTGTATCTGAGATATTAGTTTTCTGAAGTTGCATCAGTTCATTAGGTGCCACTGGCTTCCTAATACCTGGAGGCTTTTGAGTATTTGATTGCGATCCTGGCCTATTGAACCCCGTTTGTCTATAAGGATTCCCTGGTCTATTTGGTGGTCCCTGCCTATTCTGACCCCCTGTTCTATTGGAAACGCCTGGTCTATTAGATGTACTTGGCCTATTTGGACTACCCTGTCCATAAGGACTTCCTGGTTTATTTGGTGGTCCCTGCCTATTCTGACCCCCTGTTCTATTGGAAACGCCTGGTCTAATAGATGTACCTGGCCTATTTAGACTTCCTGGTCTATTTGGAGTTGATGGCCTACTAGGTATAGCAGATCTATTTGAAGAGGATTGTGTATTTGATGTGGGCTGCCTGGTATTAAAATTATGTCCATATGAGTTGATTTTAGGATCTTCCTTTCTGATCGGGGCTCCTACTAGTTCAGGTGTACCTTTAATACGAGGATTTTTTAAATTCTTTTGAGAGAAATTTTTATTACTATCAAATCTATTTGATGGCTGAGGTCTTTCATTTAAAGGTTTATTTTTATTAGCGTTTACATTTCTATTAGAAGCAGTTAAATTTTTGGGTTTTTCAATTAGTTGAATAGGATGTCTTTCAGGCTTTTTGGTTCTTAGGACTGTATTATTCAAAGATTTTTTTTCTTGGACAATCTTCGTTGGATCTTGTTGCTCTTTTAGATTCGTTTTTTTGATTGAACTATTAATGTTATTTTGTTTATTTAAAAGAGTTTGAGACTTTAGATTAGAGACGATTGTTGGGGGAGTTGGATTCTCAAGTTTAGTTGTATTTATTTTATTTGAGGTTATTGGTAAGTTACCCGGTTTATTTATAGGTTTAATCAAAAGAGGTTTTTTATTTAAATTTCCTTTTGGGGATTGATCTTGCTGTAGGGGATTAGTTCGAGAATTGATATCTTTGTTTTGATTGTCAATAATTTTTTGGTGATCACTCTTAGATTTGTGTGTAGATTTATTGATAGACAGTATTTTTTTTTCTGAATTTTTCCCTTCTAAAAGATTTTTAATTTTTTTTGCATCCTCTAAACTAATTGAACTGCTGTGACTTTTAACTGATATTGAAAGTTTTTGAGCAGCATCCAATATATCTTTGTTTTCCAGTTTTAAATCTCTGGAAAGTTCATAAACTCTGATTTTATCGCTGATAGTCATTTAGTATAAATGTTAATCTTTTTTTTTAATTTTTAAAGAATATAATCTTAATTATATGCTCTTTTGTGATAGTTATTTATAGTTTGCAATTTCCATCTCAAAAATATCAAAAAAATTAGAACTTAAATTGCGCTTTAAAGCTTTTTGAAGCTTTTTTTGAAGTTTAGAATCTGTGTAACACTTTTTTGATTTACAAATGTAGGCAGAACGACCCATGCCTTGGTTAAGCATTATTCCTAACTTATGATCATTAGTAATCTTTAAAAGATTATTTCTATCAAAAGTTGTCCTACAGGAAATACACTTACGCATGACAGGAGTTTTTTGAATCACCGTGTTTTCTCCTCAGTTGTCACTATTTCATCCTGGTTAACATTTGCCATTTGACTGCTTTCGGAAAGATTTTCTTGTTCGTATGATTCATTCCCATATTCTTCATCATCTTCAGGTAGAGGATAAAGTTCCCTCAATCTTGCATCTTCTGCTGCTCTTGCTGCTTGCTCTACCTCTAATCTTTGTTCAGCTTCTCTTTGGAGATTCTCTTCTTCCTCTCTTTGAACAATTAATTCTGCTACTGCATTGTCTTCAGCTTCTTGATCATATTCATGAGAGTTTTTAACGTCTATTTTCCAACCAGTTAATCTAGCTGCTAGGCGTACATTTTGACCTTCTCTTCCTATTGCAAGACTCAATTGATCAGGAGGAACTAAAACATGAGCATGTTGTCCTTCTGGATCAACTAGCCTGACAAGATCAACTTTAGCCGGGCTCAAAGAATTCAATATGTATTGTATTGGATCAGATGACCATTTAATAACATCAATTTTTTCCCCTCTTAATTCGTTAACTACTTGTTGAATTCTTGCTCCTCTTGCTCCAATGCAAGCGCCAACAGGATCAACTTCTCTCTCAATAGTATCCACTGCGACTTTCGTCCTAGGGCCGACAGCTCTTGAAGGAGGGTTTGCTTCTCTTGATACAGCAACAATTTTTACTGTACCTTCCTGAATTTCTGGGACTTCATTTTCAAATAAATAAACTACTAAACCAGCATTAGCTCTACTTACAAAAAGTTGAGGCCCTTTTCTAGCTATTTCACTAACTTCTTTAAGAAATACTTTGAATGTTGCGTTAGCTCTATAATTGTCATTTGGTAATTGATCCTTTTTTGGAAGTTCTGCTTCTACTTCTGGTCTACCGATACCAGAGCTAACCCCCATTATTACTGATTGCCTTTCAAATCTTATAACTCTTGCAGTTAAAACAGGATCTTCCAAATCAGCAAATTCTTCCTGAATCATTTTTCTTTGTTGGTCTCTTAACTGTTGAGCCAATACTTGCTTCGTAGTTGAGGCAGCCATTCTGCCAAAATCTTCTTTTTCTGGAGTAACATCTAAAACAACGGTATCACCTATTTGAGCATCTTCAGCAACTTGTTTTACTTCAAGAAGAGATATTTGATGATCTTCGCTTTCAACCTCTTCAACAATCACCTTACTTGATAAAATTCGATAACCTTCTTCATCTAGATCAAATCCCACATCAAAATTACTAAAATAATCTTCATCGAATGGATCTTCTTTAACTCCAATATAGAATGTTCTTCTATATTTTTCGTAACCTTTAAGTAAGGCTTCACGTAAAGCTGATTCCACAACATGAGGAGGTAATTTCTTTTCCTCACTGATGTCTTCAATAAGGTTGTTTAAACCTGGGAGAATTACTAATGCCATCTATGATGGGTAAAATGAATAATGGTTGAAAAATGCATTAGTCTTCGAGAGTGCAAAGACTAATCTTTAATACTTCAGTATAAGGGATTTTTTTTATCTTACCTTTTATGTTAATGGCTAAAAAATCTTTAGACTTTTCATAAAGCAAACCATTTAAAAATTTTTTTTGTAAATTCTTTTGGTTTAACTCAACATTAACTGGAAAACCTTTAAAAGTTTTGAAGTCTCTTTCTGAGGTTAATTCATCACTGACCCCTTGACTACTAATTTCTAAAACATATGAACATTTTAAAAGATTTGATTTTTCAATAACTATAGATGCAGGGTTATTGAATCTTGAGCAATCATCTAGAGTAATATCTTCTTCGTTATTTTTTTTAATGATAATTTTTATAATTAAGGGTTTTTGATTTGTCAGAAAATTTATACTATATATTTCCAGATTAAATTCTTTAGCAGCATCCTGTAGAAGAATCTCTAAATTTTTTTTAAATTCTTTATCCAAAATTATTTAGATATTTAATCTTTAATTTGTTTATTATTTTCTCATATTGAAATGTTTTTTTGAAATTTTTTAATATGTATTTTATGGATGTAAACAAAAAGACAACATTGGAAAATTTATTCAACTAAATTAAATTAATAATTAATTCTGGATAAGAAAATGAGATTTCTTAAGAATAAGTTTATTAATTTATTTAAAATTAGTATATTTTTTACTGCTTTTTTACTTAATTTTTATCCTACTTATGAAGTTTCAGCTTTAAGTTCTTTTGATGGACATAATTTTGTTTCTGATGCAGTTAAAAATGTAGGTCCTGCAGTAGTTAAAATTGATACGGAAAGATTGGTAGAGAGACAACAGTTTGATCCAACTTTATTAGATCCCTTATTAAGAGATTTACTAGGAGAACCTGGAATGATTCCAGACAGAGAAAGAGGTCAAGGTTCAGGTGTGATTATTGATAATAATGGTCTAATCTTAACGAATGCGCATGTTGTGGAAAGAGTTGACACTGTGTCAGTTACCTTGGCAGATGGAACTAATTGCGATGGTCAAGTGTTGGGAACAGATTCAATTACTGATTTAGCCTTAGTTAAAATTGAAGAGCAAATTGGTTCTAATTTTGCACCTTTGGGAGATTCAGAAGAACTTGAAGTTGGGGATTGGGCAATAGCCCTTGGTACTCCTTATGGCCTTGAGAAAACAGTCACACTAGGGATAGTTAGTAGTCTTCATAGAGATATTAATTCACTAGGCTTTTCTGATAAAAGACTTGATCTTATACAAACAGATGCTGCAATTAATCCAGGTAATTCTGGAGGCCCACTTATAAATTCTAACGGCCAAGTAATTGGAATTAATACTTTAGTCAGAAGTGGACCTGGAGCTGGTCTAGGTTTTGCAATACCTATAAATTTGGCTAAAAATGTATCTGAACAGTTATTAGAAACCGGAAAAGTTATCCATCCTTATCTAGGCGTACAGTTAATTTCTTTAAACCCTAAAATTGCCAGAGAACACAATGAAGATCCTAATTCAATTGTTCAATTACCAGAGAGGTCTGGAGCTTTAATTCAGTCTGTTATTCCAAATAGTCCCGCAGAAAAGGCAGGATTGAGAAGAGGTGATCTAGTAATTGCGGCAGAAAATATTTCAATAAAAGAACCTAAGACTCTTTTGGATGAAGTAGAGAAAGCTCAAATTGGAAAAATATTTCTCCTAAATGTTGTAAGAGATAATAAAGAAATTAAAGTTAATATTAAACCTGAGCCACTTCCAGGTTTGACATAAATCATGTGTTGAAATTTAATGATCTATAAACTTTAGGTAAAAAACATTTTGGATTTACAGACTCAGATGAAACAAATAGTAGCTGATGCGGCTATTAAGGAAGTAGAGGATGGAATGGTTTTAGGTTTAGGGTCTGGTTCAACTGCAGCACTCATGATAAAAAGTCTTGCCGAACAAATTAGATTAGGCAAATTAAAAAATATTGTGGGAGTGCCAACTTCTTTTCAATCAGAGGTTCTTGCACTAGAACTTCAGATTCCATTAATTGATTTAGCTTCAGTTACTCAGATTGATTTAGCTATTGATGGAGCAGATGAAGTTGATCCAGACTTTCAATTAATAAAGGGCGGCGGAGCTTGCCATGTTCGTGAAAAATTGGTTGCATCAAAAGCAAATAAATTATTAATTGTTGTTGATGAAACAAAGTTAGTACAAAATTTAAACCTTGTGTTTCCTCTTCCCATAGAGGTTCTACCATCTGCTTGGAAACAGGTAAAGGATATAGTTTCAGAAATGAGTGGAGTTTCTAATTTAAGGATGGCGACAAAAAAAGCAGGCCCTGTTGTCACCGATGAAGGTAATTTGATTTTGGATGTTTTATTTAATGATGGTATAAAGGATCCAAAAGATTTAGAAATGCGTATCAACAATATCCCTGGAGTCTTAGAAAATGGTTTGTTTGTTGATTTAACAGATAAGGTGTTGGTGGGTAGAATTGAAAATAATGTTCCAGTTTTATTTTCACCTTCTAAGGGGTTTTAATCTTCAAATCTAATTTTTACTGAATTTGCATGACTATATAAACCTTCACTGTTTGCTAAATTTATAATATCCGAGCTGTTGATTTTTAAACTTTTTTCATTAAATTCAATTATTGAAGTATTTTTCATGAAGGTTTCAACTCCCAATGAGCCATTAAAGCGCGCATTCCCGCATGTAGGTAAAGTGTGGTTTGGTCCGGCTAAATAATCTCCTACAGCTTCTGGTGTCCATTTACCAAGAAAAATTGCACCCGCATTTTCGATATTTTTAAGTGTCTTGCTAGGATCAATAGTAATAATTTCTAAATGTTCTGGTGCAAACTCATTGCTAAGTTCAATACATGTTTCTAAATTGTCGCAAATAGCAATTAATCCCCAATTTTCTATTGATTTAATACAAATTTCTTTTCTAGGGTGATGCTCTATTTTCTTAAAGACTTCATCAAAAACTTCTTGAGCTTGGTCATGTGATGTGGTCAAAAGTATTGAGGAAGCTAATGGATCATGTTCTGCCTGGGCTAATAAATCTGTTGCTATTTGAGAACTGTTAGCTGATCTATCCGCGATAATCAAAATTTCACTTGGACCTGCTAAAGAATCGATACCAGTAAATCCATAAATTGACTTTTTAGCAGCGGTGACATAGATATTTCCAGGTCCCGAAATTACATCTACTTTATTTATTTGCTTGGTGCCAAAAGCTAAGGCTCCAATTGCCTGTGCTCCTCCAACTCTAAAAACCTTATCAATCCCTGATAAGTATGCAGCAGCTAAAACAGTTTGATTTATTATCCCTTTTTTATTTCCCGGAGATACCATTGATATTTCTTTAACCCCAGCTACTTTGGCAGGGATAGCATTCATTAAAACTGTACTTGGATAAGATGCTCTACCTCCAGGGATATACAAGCCAGCTTTTTTTACTGGAGTCCATTTTCTTTGGACAGAGTCTCCATCTTCTCCTTTTATAGTAAATGATTCAGGTATTTCTTTTTCATGGAATTTTTTTATTCTTTCGTAGGCAATTTCCAATGATTTTTTTAAATGATTATCTGTTTTATCCCAAGCAGTCTTTAAATCTTCAGCACAAACTTGCATAGGATTAGGATCATATCCATCAAATTTTTTTGTATATTTTTCTATTGCTTTATCTCCATGCAGTTTCACCTCTTTAAGAATTTCTTCAACTATTGAATTTATTTTTTTATTGTCGTCGGAGGAAGTCCTTTGTGAGATTCTTTTTAACTCTTTGAGAGCTTTTAATTTATTATTTATTATCTTCATATTATTAATAATTAATTTAAATTGAATAGATTAATTACTTAATTAACTGATCTAAAACAAATTATATATTATTGATTAGTAGACTAACTCTTTGATATACTATATATCTATAATTAATTTATTACTGTGGCCAATAACAAATCAGCAAAAAAAAGAATTCAAATTGCTGAAAGAAATCGATTACTTAACAAATCATATAAATCAACTGTAAGAACACTTACAAAAAAAACTCTAGCTAAATGCGAAGAATATAAACAAAATCCTAATTCAGATAATAAAAATCAAGTTATGTTTAGTATAAATGAAGCCTACAGCATTATCGATAAAGCAGTTAAAAAGAATGTTTTACATAAAAACAACGGTGCTAACAAAAAATCAAGAATCAACAAATTAGTCAAAAATTTTCTTACAAGCAAGTGATTTTTTAATATGAGCGATATCGAACTCATAGATTCTCACTGTCATTTGATATTTGAAAATTTTGAAGAAGATCTTGATGAAGTTGTTTCAAGATGGCGTTCGATAGGAGTAAAAAAGTTGCTACATGCTTGCTGTGAGTTATCAGAAATTCCTAAATTACAAAAAATATCTCGAAAATTTGATGAAATATATTACTCTGTCGGTTTACATCCTCTTGAAGCTGATAAATGGTCTAGTCATTCTAAATCTACATTGAAAACTGCAGCCCAAAGTGATTCAAGAGTTGTAGCTATTGGCGAATTGGGATTGGATTTTTTTAAAAGTGATAATTTTAATAAACAGATAGATGCTCTAATACCACAAATGCTTTTAGCCTATGAACTTGAACTGCCTGTGATTATTCATTGTAGAGAAGCTGCCGATGAGATGATAAAAATATGTAATATGCTTTCTAAGCAAGGTAAATGTCCTAGAGGAGTATTGCATTGTTGGAGTGGAACTCCTCATGAAATGAAGCAATTTTTGGATCTTGGATTCTATATAAGTTTTAGCGGGATAGTTACATTCCCAAAAGCATATGAAATTCATGAATGTGCAAGAGTTGTTCCTAGTGATAGATACTTGATAGAGACAGATGCACCATTTTTAGCTCCTGTTCCTTACAGAGGGAAAAGAAATGAGCCAGCTTTTGTTGAAAGTGTGGCTAATTCAATAGCCAGTTTAAGATCTTCAGAGTTGAAAAATATTGCAAAAGAGTCATTTAAGAATGCTGAAGATTTATTTAAATTTGACTTGATAAAGTAACACTAAACCTGTTAGTATTTAGAATTACTGGAAATTTTTATTAATTATTAGTAATCATCTAAATTTATCTAAATTAAAGTGTGGTTTTATAACCATCATTCTTAATTATTAAAGTTTTGAATTAGTGAGGATATTTGTTGGATTCAAGACTAAATTCTCGGATTCTATCAAAAATTCTTTCAATTGATTCTATAGTTAATTTAAATCTAAAGTAATTAGTAAAACTTACAGAATAGCGGGTTTCTTGGATGACCAGTAGCGCTTTACAGATAGCTAAAACGGCAACTTATCTACCAGATTTAGTTGAAGTACAAAGGGCAAGCTTTAAATGGTTTCTTGAAAAAGGATTAATTGAAGAGTTAAAAAGCTTTTCTCCAATTACTGATTACACAGGCAAATTAGAATTACATTTTATTGGTGAAGAATATAGGTTAAAAAGACCTAGACATGATGTAGAAGAAGCTAAAAGAAGAGATGCCACATTTGCTTCGCAAATGTATGTAACTTGCAGATTAATAAATAAGGAAACAGGAGAAATTAAAGAGCAAGAGGTCTTTATTGGTGAATTGCCTTTGATGACAGAAAGAGGAACCTTTATTATAAACGGAGCTGAAAGAGTAATAGTTAATCAAATAGTACGTAGTCCAGGGGTTTATTTTAAAGATGAAATGGATAAAAATGGGAGGAGGACTTATAACGCCAGCGTGATCCCCAATAGAGGGGCTTGGCTCAAATTTGAGACAGATAAAAATAATTTGCTTTATGTAAGAGTCGATAAAACAAGAAAAATTAATGCGCACGTACTTATGAGAGCTATGGGACTCTCAGATAATGATGTTATAGACAAATTGAGACATCCTGAGTTTTATAAACAAACGATTGATTCAGCAAATGATGAAGGAATAAATTCAGAGGATCAGGCATTGTTGGAACTTTATAAAAAATTGCGACCAGGCGAACCACCTTCCGTCTCTGGAGGCCAACAACTTCTACATAGTAGATTTTTCGATCCTAAAAGATACGATTTAGGTAGAGTTGGTAGATATAAAATAAATAATAAATTGAGATTAACTGTTCCAGATCATATTAGAACCCTTACTCACGAAGATGTTCTTACGACAATCGATTATCTCATTAATCTTGAACTTGATATTGGAGGAGCAAGTTTAGATGATATTGATCATTTAGGTAATAGAAGAGTTAGATCTGTTGGAGAACTTCTTCAGAACCAAGTTAGAGTTGGTCTTAATCGACTGGAAAGGATTATTAAAGAAAGAATGACTGTTGGTGAAACAGATTCTCTTACTCCAGCTCAATTAGTTAATCCCAAACCATTGGTAGCTGCTATCAAAGAATTTTTTGGATCCAGTCAATTAAGCCAATTTATGGATCAAACAAATCCATTGGCGGAGTTAACACATAAAAGAAGAATTTCAGCATTAGGTCCAGGTGGGCTTACTCGAGAAAGAGCAGGTTTTGCAGTTAGAGACATTCATCCTTCACATTATGGGAGATTATGCCCTATTGAAACTCCTGAAGGCCCAAATGCAGGCCTCATAAATTCTCTTGCAACACATGCAAGAGTTAATGAATATGGTTTTATTGAAACTCCTTTTTGGAGAGTAGATAAAGGTAGGGTTCTTAAAGAAAGTAACCCTGTTTATTTATCAGCAGACTTAGAGGATGAATGTAGGGTTGCACCTGGTGATGTAGCCACCGATAAAAGCGGTAATATTCTCGCAGATTTAATCCCAGTAAGGTATCGACAAGATTTTGAGAAAGTACCGCCTCATCAAGTTGATTATGTTCAACTTTCTCCTGTACAAGTTATTTCAGTCGCAACTTCTCTCATTCCTTTCTTGGAGCATGATGATGCCAATAGAGCATTAATGGGTTCTAATATGCAGCGTCAAGCCGTTCCTTTATTAAGACCTGAACGACCCCTGGTTGGAACAGGATTAGAGTCCCAAGTTGCTAGAGACTCAGGCATGGTTCCAATTTCAAAAGTAAACGGAATCGTTTCATATGTTGATGCTAATGAAATAGTTGTAAAAGATGCAGACGGTAATGAGCATGTTCACTATCTGCAAAAATATCAAAGATCTAATCAAGATACCTGTTTAAACCAAAGACCAATAGTACAAAATGGAGACCAAGTTATTTCTGGTCAGGTTCTTGCTGATGGCTCAGCTTGTGAAGGCGGTGAAATAGCTTTAGGACAAAATGTTTTAATTGCTTACATGCCGTGGGAAGGTTACAACTATGAAGATGCAATTCTTGTAAGTGAAAGGATGGTTACTGATGATCTTTATACGTCAGTGCATATAGAAAAATATGAAATAGAAGCTAGACAAACTAAACTAGGTCCTGAAGAAATCACTCGAGAAATTCCTAATATTTCAGAAGAAAGCTTGAACAATCTTGATGAAATGGGAATCATCAGAATAGGTTCCTTTGTAGAGAGCGGTGATATTCTCGTAGGAAAAGTTACTCCTAAGGGAGAATCAGATCAACCACCTGAAGAAAAACTTTTGAGAGCTATATTTGGCGAAAAAGCACGTGACGTTAGAGATAATTCACTTAGAGTTCCTAAAACAGAAAAAGGAAGAGTTTTAGATGTTCGTATATACACCAGGGAGCAAGGAGATGAGTTGCCGCCAGGCGCAAATATGGTAGTAAGAGTTTATGTCGCTCAAAGGAGAAAAATTCAAGTAGGTGACAAGATGGCTGGTAGACATGGCAACAAAGGCATTATAAGTAGAATTTTACCTAGAGAGGATATGCCTTATCTACCTGATGGTACTCCAGTGGATATTGTCTTAAATCCTCTAGGTGTTCCTAGTAGAATGAATGTAGGACAAGTTTTTGAATTGTTGATGGGCTGGGCAGCTTCAAACTTAAATTGCAGAGTTAAAGTTGTTCCTTTTGATGAGATGTATGGATCTGAAAAATCACATCAAACTGTACAAGCATTTTTAAAGGAAGCTTCTAAGCAGGAGGGAAAGGATTGGGTTTATAATCCTGAAGATCCTGGGAAGTTGTTACTCACAGATGGAAGAACTGGTGAACCTTTTGATCAACCAGTCGCAGTTGGATATTCTCACTTTCTAAAGCTTGTTCACTTAGTTGATGATAAGATTCATGCTCGATCAACAGGTCCATACTCTCTAGTCACACAGCAGCCTTTGGGTGGTAAAGCTCAACAAGGTGGTCAAAGACTTGGAGAGATGGAAGTATGGGCTTTAGAGGCATATGGTGCAGCTTATACTTTGCAAGAATTGTTAACCGTTAAATCAGATGATATGCAAGGAAGAAATGAAGCATTAAACGCAATAGTTAAAGGCAAACCTATACCTAGACCAGGAACTCCAGAATCATTTAAAGTCCTAATGAGAGAATTGCAATCTTTAGGTCTAGACATCGGTGTATACACAGATGAAGGTAAAGAAGTTGATTTAATGCAAGATGTAAATCCAAGAAGGAATACTCCTTCGAGGCCAACCTATGAATCTCTGGGAACCTCTGAATATGAGGAAGATTAAATACTTTATCGAAACTTTCTAAATTTAAATCACCTAAACAATGACTCACAGCAACCTAAGAACAGAAAATCACTTTGATTACGTCAAAATTTCTATTGCTTCACCTCAAAGAATAATGGATTGGGGACAAAGGACTTTACCTAATGGACAAGTAGTAGGAGAGGTTACTAAACCTGAGACAATCAACTATAGAACCCTAAAACCAGAAATGGATGGTCTTTTTTGTGAAAAAATATTTGGACCATCTAAAGATTGGGAATGTCACTGCGGTAAATACAAAAGAGTTAGACATCGTGGAATTGTATGCGAGAGATGTGGAGTAGAAGTCACTGAAAGTAGAGTAAGAAGGCATAGAATGGGCTATATAAAACTCGCAGCTCCAGTTTCTCATGTTTGGTATTTGAAAGGTATTCCCAGTTATGTAGCAATTCTCTTAGATATTCCACTTAGAGATGTAGAACAGATAGTTTATTTCAACTGTTATGTAGTTTTGGATGTTGGCGATCATAAAGATCTTAAATATAAGCAACTTCTTACTGAAGATGAATGGTTAGAAATAGAGGATGAAATTTATGCAGAAGATTCAACTATTGAAAATGAACCAAATGTTGGAATAGGTGCAGAAGCTCTGAAGCAATTGCTTGAGGATCTTGATTTAAATCAAATTGCCGAAGAACTCAGAGAAGAAATTACAACTAGCAAAGGTCAAAAAAGAGCAAAACAATTAAAGAAAAAGAGTTATTGATAATTTTATCGCGACAAATGCAAAGCCTGAATGGATGGTACTAGATGCAATACCTGTGATTCCTCCTGATCTTAGACCAATGGTTCAGCTCGATGGTGGCAGATTTGCTACTTCTGATCTTAATGATCTATACAGAAGAGTTATAAATAGGAATAATAGGTTAGCTAGGCTTCAAGAAATTTTAGCTCCTGAAATTATTGTCAGAAATGAAAAAAGAATGTTGCAAGAAGCCGTTGATGCACTCATAGATAATGGAAGAAGAGGAAGAACAGTTGTTGGTGCAAATAATAGAGCCTTAAAATCTCTCAGCGATATTATAGAGGGAAAGCAAGGTAGATTTAGGCAGAATTTACTTGGTAAACGTGTTGATTACTCTGGAAGGTCTGTCATAGTTGTTGGTCCAAAGTTGAAGATGCATCAATGTGGACTCCCAAAAGAAATGGCTATTGAGCTTTTTCAGCCTTTTGTGATTCATAGATTAATACGTCAAAATATTGTAAATAATATAAAAGCCGCAAAAAAATTAATACAAAAAGCAGACGATGAAGTCATGCAAGTACTCCAAGAAGTTATTGAAGGTCATCCAATACTATTAAACAGAGCTCCCACACTTCATAGATTAGGAATCCAAGCTTTTGAACCTAAATTAGTAGGTGGAAGAGCTATCCAACTACATCCACTTGTATGTCCTGCTTTTAATGCTGACTTCGATGGAGATCAAATGGCAGTTCATGTTCCTTTAGCATTAGAAGCACAAACAGAGGCACGGATGCTTATGTTAGCTAGTAATAATATTCTCTCACCAGCAACAGGAGAACCAATTGTAACTCCCTCACAAGATATGGTTTTAGGTTCATATTATCTAACAGCTTTACAGCCAGACTTTAAAAAACCAAATTTTGGTGATAATCAAAAAACTTTCGCTTCACTAGAAGATGTGATATTTGCTTTTGAAGATAAAAGAGTTGGTTTACATGAATGGGTCTGGTTAAGGTTTAACGGTGAAGTTGATGATGAAGAGGAATCCACTAAGCCAAAAGAATCTAAAGAATTAGAAGATGGTTCCAGGTTAGAAATTTGGAATTTTAGGAGAGATAGATTTGATTCCCAAAACAAAATTGTAAGTAGATTTATTTTAACAACAGTCGGGAGGGTGATTATGAATCATACGATCATTGACTCTGTCTCCAAAACATGATCTAGTCAACTATCCAATTATTTATCTATAAAAACATGACATCATCTAAACCAAAAAAAAATTCAAGAGTACGCAAAAATTCAAAAAATTCAAAAAGGGATAATAAAACAATCGTACCTACATTGGCAAAAACTTCGCCTTCATTCAAAAATAAAGTTGTAGATAAAAAAGCTTTAAAGAATTTAGTTTCTTGGGCTTATAAAACACATGGGACTGCTGTAACTGCTGCAATGGCAGATAATTTAAAAGATTTAGGATTTAAATATGCCACACAAGCAGCTGTCTCTATCTCTGTAGATGATTTAAAAGTTCCTGAGGCTAAGCAAGACTTAATTGGACAGGCAGAATCACAAATTACAGCTACTGAAGAATGTTATAGACTTGGAGAAATTACAGAAGTTGAGAGACATACAAAGGTTATTGATACTTGGACTGAAACTAATGAAAGATTGGTAGATGCAGTGAAGAATAATTTTAATCAAAATGATCCGCTTAACTCAGTTTGGATGATGGCTAATTCTGGGGCAAGAGGTAATATGTCACAAGTAAGACAACTTGTTGGTATGAGAGGGTTAATGGCTAATCCTCAAGGTGAAATTATTGATTTACCTATTAGAACAAACTTTAGAGAAGGCCTTACAGTTACTGAATATGTGATTTCTTCTTATGGAGCAAGGAAAGGTTTAGTTGATACAGCATTAAGAACTGCTGATTCAGGTTATTTGACAAGAAGATTGGTTGACGTAGCCCAAGATGTGATCGTTAGAGAAGAAGATTGTGGCACTGAACGATCTATAGTTATTGAGTCTGAAGATGGTAAATTTGGCTCAAGGCTTATCGGCAGGCTTACTTCTGAAGATATCTTTGATGCTGAAGCTAATTTAATTATTCCAAAGAACACTCCAATAGACCCGGCTTTATCTACAACTTTAGAGAAATCATTAATTTCGAAAGTAAATATAAGATCGCCATTAACTTGTGAGGCTAATCATTCAGTTTGTAGAAAATGCTATGGATGGGCTTTAGCTCATAATCAATTAGTTGACTTAGGAGAAGCTGTGGGGATTATTGCTGCTCAATCAATTGGAGAACCTGGAACCCAATTGACAATGAGAACCTTTCATACTGGTGGCGTATCTACAGCAGAAAGTGGAGTTGTCAGATCTAAAATTAAAGGTAAAGTCGAATTTGGTTCAAAAGCAAAAATAAGAGGATATAGAACCCCACACGGAGTGGAAGCTAAACAAGCTGAGGTTGACTTTTTATTAAAGATTATTCCATCTGGAACTAACTCAAACAAATCTCAAAAAATTGAAGTAACAAGTGGATCTCTTTTATTTGTAGATAATGGTCAAGAAATTGATCAAGATGTTACAGTTGCGCAAATTACCTCAGGAGCTGTAAAGAAAAGTGTTGAAAAAGCTACCAAGGATGTTATTTGCGATTTAGCTGGACAAGTAAGATATGACAAAGTTATTCAACCAAAGGAGGTTACTGATAGGCAAGGTAATATTACACTGAAGGCTCAAAGATTAGGAAGGTTATGGGTCTTAGCTGGAGATGTCTATAATTTACCTCCAAATGCTAAACCTGTTATTTCAACAGATACAAATGTAAAAGAGGGAACTGTTCTTGCAGAAGCAAGTCAATTTAGCGAGTTCGGTGGCGAAGTACGTTTAAGGGAATCAGTAGGTGATTCTAGAGAAGTCCAGATAGTAACAACTTCAATGCTATTAAGTAATTTTAAATTAATTGAAGAATCCTCTCATTCTGGTGCAATATTTCATTTAGAGTCTGACGATGGAACTATTTATCGTTTAAATACTTCACCTGGAAGTAAAATTAGTAGCGGTGAAGTAATCGCTGATTTGGCAGATGAAAGGTTTAGGACAAAAACTGGTGGATTGGTGAAATATGCACCTGGTTTAAGTGTCAAAAAAGCAAGATCATCTAAAAATGGTTTCGAAGTTAGCCAAGGTGGAACATTGCTATGGATTCCTCAAGAAACTCATGAAATAAATAAAGATATATCCTTACTTATGACCGAGGATATGGCATGGATTGAAGCAGGCACAGAAGTTGTCAAAGATATATTTAGCCAAACTTCAGGTATTGTCACAGTAACTCAAAAGAATGATATCTTACGAGAAATTACCGTTAGAAATGGTTCTTTTCATGAGTGTCAAGATGAAGAGATTTTAAGTCGATTTACTGAAGAAGGAATGTTAGTTTATCCTGGAGAAAAAATCATAGATGGGGTAGATAATAAAGAAATTCTTTTTGTCCAAAAATTAGAAACATCGAAAAGTAAAGGTTTACTCTTAAGAACTGTAGAAGAATTTAATATACCTGATGAGGCTGAGTTGCCTGAATTATCGCATGTTAAACAGGAGAAAGGACCATCCTTAGGGTTGAAAGCTATTCAAAGGCTTTCTTACAAAGATGGTGAATTAATCAAATCTGTTGAGGGTGTAGAACTTCTCAAAACTCATTTAAGCTTAGAAAGCTTTGATGCTACACCTCAGATGACAATAGATGTTGAGACAATTGAAGACAAAAATTCGAAATCAATAAATAGATTAAGCTTAGTTATTTTGGAATCTATTTTAGTAAGAAGAGACACTATGTCTGATTCTAGTCATGGTTCTACGCATACTGAATTACAAGTAAAGAATAATCAGTTTGTTAAAGCTGGAGATGTAATTGCGACTACTCAAATTCTTTGTAAAGAGAAAGGATTAGTGCAACTACCTGATGTAGTTGAAAATGAGCCAATAAGAAGACTTATTGTTGAAAGAGAACAGGATAAAATAAAAATTAACATTAAAAGTAAAGCTCTTGTGAAAGTTGGTGATCGTGTTGTCGATGGGGATTCAATTAGTGCTGGAGAAAAATCCACTTCGTGTGGAGAAATAGAAGAGGTTTCTAGTGACTTTATAACCTTAAGACTAGGAAGGCCATATATGGTTTCTCCCGATTCTGTTTTGCATGTAAAAGATGGAGATTTAGTTCTTAGAGGAGATGGTTTAGCATTACTAGTTTTTGAAAGACAGAAAACAGGTGATATCGTTCAGGGCTTACCTCGAATAGAAGAATTATTAGAAGCAAGGAGGCCAAGGGATTCTGCAATTTTATGCAAAAAATCTGGAGTTGTGCAAATCAAGGAAGGTGCTGATGATGAATCAGTAACTTTATCTGTTATAGAGAGAGATGACTCTATTAATGAGTATCAAATTTTATTAGGACAAAATATTATGGTAAGTGATGGTCAACAAGTTACAGGAGGAGAACTTTTAACAGATGGTCCAATTAATCCTCATGAGTTGCTTGATTGCTTGTTTACGGATATAAAAGATCAAAAATCTTTAATGGAAGCAGCCCAAGAATCTATATCAAAATTACAACGAAGGATGGTGAATGAGGTCCAGAATGTTTATAAATCTCAGGGAGTTGCGATTGACGATAAACACATTGAAGTGATAGTTAGACAAATGACTAGTAAAGTTCGGATTGAAGATGCTGGAGATACGACCCTTCTACCTGGAGAGTTAATAGAACTGAGGCAAGTAGAAGATACAAATCAAGCAATGGCTATTACTGGGGGGGCACCAGCAGAGTTTACACCTGTTTTATTAGGGATAACAAAAGCTTCTCTTAATACAGATAGCTTTATTTCAGCAGCTTCTTTCCAAGAAACAACTAGAGTTCTTACCGAAGCTGCCATAGAAGGTAAATCTGATTGGCTTAGAGGTTTAAAAGAGAATGTAATTATTGGAAGACTGATACCTGCTGGAACAGGTTTTAGTGGGTTTGTCGAAGAATTAGCTTCAGAAGCTGGACCACATCCTGATATTCTTGCAGAAGAATCTGGTGGATATAGAAGAACCCAGAATTTAAGACCAGACTATACAGTCGACATGCCTCAGTCTACTACTTCAAATTCTACTGCTATCCTTGATGATCCAAGTGATGAAGATTTAGAAACTACAAGAAATAGGCATGGAATCGACAATTCCTCGAGTAATTTTGCAGCCTTTGCAAGGCCTAATGCTGAAAATCAATTTTCTGAAGACCAATTACCTGATCCAGCTGCTTTAGAAGGTTTACAAGAAGAGGGACTTCTTTCTGATGAATAGACTATTATCACTTTAAATTACTAGAATGTTATTTTAATTTTGATTAATGATTAAGCCTGATATTATTCCTAAAAGAAAATTACCTCGTTACGGGTTTCATTTTTACAACGAGAGGCTTAATGGAAGACTGGCGATGATAGGATTTATTGCTCTTATTCTCACTGAATTATTTTTAAAACATGGATTATTAACATGGTAATTTTTTTTAATAATTTGGATTAACTATAAATTGAAAAACCTTTTGGGAAGTAGTATTAAGGATTTAGAAAATGTAGCCTTAAATTGTGGTCAAGCTGCTTTTAGAGGACGTCAAATATATAATTGGCTTTATAACTATAAAAATAGATTTAAAAGTATTGATGAGATAAATATCTTACCGTTAAATTTTAGAAATCAATTAATAAAAGAAGGTTTTAAATTTGGGGAATTAAACTTAAAAGAGAAGTATTTAGCAAATGATGGGACCTTAAAGTTGTTATTAAATACTAGAGATAATGAGAGTGTAGAGTGCGTTGGTATCCCAACTAAGAGAAGATTAACGGCATGTCTTTCAAGTCAAGTTGGATGCCCAATGGATTGCAAATTCTGTGCCACTGGTAAAGAGGGATTAAAGAGATCTTTAAAAGTAAGTGAAATATTAGATCAAATTTTATTTATTGAAAATGTGATGAATCAAAAAGTATCTAATATTGTTTTTATGGGAATGGGTGAGCCCCTTTTAAATATTGATGAGTTACTTTTATCAATTAGATCAATCAATGAGGATTTCGATATTAGTCAGAGAAAGATTACAGTAAGCACTGTTGCTATTCCAAAGATGATTGGTAAATTATCAGAAATGTCTTTTCAAAAATTGGGTAGATGTCAGTTTACACTTGCAATAAGTTTGCATGCTTCAAACCAAAAAATAAGAGAAACTATAATACCAAGTGCAAAAAATTATCATATTAAAAATATTATTGATGATTGCAGAGAATTTGTAAAAAAAACTGGCAGAAGAGTTAGTTTCGAATACTTAATGCTAGATGGAGTTAATGATAAATTAGAACACGCTGATGAATTAAGTAATTTAATAAAAGGTTTCCAATGCCATGTAAATTTAATTAAATATAATCAGATTGATGAGGTTGAATTTAAGCAAACCACTTCAAAGAATGCTCAACTCTTTCAAACCCGACTATCTGATAACGGGATTAATGTGAGCTTTCGAAAAAGTAGAGGCTTAGACAAAAATGCAGCATGTGGTCAATTACGACAAAATGCCAAAATTAAATAATCATATTTAAAAATTTTTTAAATTCAACTCAAACGCGTTATTATTGTTTTAATTGTTTTTTTATCATTGGGTTTTATTAGAACTAAGCTTTTACCTTTTGCAATTGTAAGTTTATTCGGGGTAGCTTTTTTTGCTGTTAGTGCAAGGATCTGGTTACCAGGAGATATGATGTCACCTGCTCCGATCAATTGATATTTATTTTTATTTAAATGACTAAAAGAAAAGATATTCAAAATGAAACTTTAGCTGAAATAGCAATTGATCCTGATATTTTAGCAAAAGAATTATCTGTAGAGCTTGAAGTTGATCCTTTGGAAGAGATTGATAAAGATGGTTTCTCAAAAGGGAATTTAAATAAAAATTTAGAATGCGATGAAGCGTTAAAATTGCTCAAGGGTAATAGGGAGCAACGTATACAAGGTTTAAGAGTATTTTGTGAATATAGAGATAAAAGATCTTTCCCTCTTTTACTCCCTTTACTTGATCAACCTTGTCCAGTAGAAAGGATGAGTGCTGTATACGCATTGGGCAGAAATCCTTTCCCTAGTGCAGTCGAAAAATTAGTAAGTTTATTAGAAAAGGACGACAATGCATATGTAAGAAGAGCTACTGCTTGGAGTTTAGCTAACTATGATAATCAAATTGTTTTGAAGCCATTAATAAAATCATTAAAAAATGATGTAGCTGCAGTAAGATTATGGTCATCAAGTTCTCTTTCAGAGATTGGAAGTATATCATCTTCTAACGCTCAATTAGCGGCTGAACAACTTTTAGAAAGTTTAAGAATAGATAATGAACCTATAGTAAGAAGTAATTGTATATGGTCTTTATGTAGATTATTTGAAAAGTTAGATAATACATTTCAGGAGAGATTTGTTGATGAATGCACAAAAATTGCTCTTTTTGATAAAGAACCTTCAGTCATGGAAGAAGCAAGAACTACTTTAGATGCTATGGGAATGAAAGGTTTTTATAAATAGAGTTTTGTATTTATTTAGTAATCAAAATAAAATAATATATTTTAATGAACTTGTACCAACTGAAACAATTATTTTTCGTTATTCTATATAAAGTAAAGTACTAAGTACTAAATTTTAATGCCAAAAAGAACATTAAGATTCAAAATTCATCAAGATGGAAAAGTTGAAGAAACCGTTGAGGGATTCAATGGTAAAGCATGTAATAGTGCCACCAAAAACGTTGAAAAAGCACTTGGTGTAGTAACAGTCAAAAACAAAACTACTGAGGCATTCATCACTAACCAAAGCGAAAAATTAAATCAATTTAACAACGAATCTAATGTCACATTTTAGTACTATAAAAACTCAGATCAAAGAAGTAAAACCCTTAATCAAAGCCTTAAATCAACTTGGTTATGAAATTAATCAAGAACAAAAGTTTGTTAAAGGGTATAGGGGAAAGTTCACTGCTGTAGATATCAGTATGGATTTGCCTTGCAATACAAAAGTTGGATTCAAATGGGATAATAAGTCAAATTCCTATGAGTTAGTAACTGATCTTGATCTTTGGAATTTTGATATACCAGTAGAAAGATTTATATCAAAAATCACCCAAATGTATGCATATCATACAATTATTTTAAAAACTGAAGAGGACGGATATCAAATAGTTGAGCAAAAAAATCAAAATGATGGGTCAATAGAATTAGTTCTTACTAAATGGGAGAGTTAGTAATTGAGTAATAAATCCCTAGAGGAAATAGATATTTTTGATGAAACTAACGATTTAACAGGTTATGAACCTATCTTGGGTGGAGAACTAACAGAAAAAGCAGTGTGGGTTGATGAAAGTAGATGCATAGGCTGTAGATATTGCGCTCATGTTGCAACTAATACTTTTATTATTGATGAAGACTATGGTAGGAGCAGAGCTATTAGACAAGATGGAGATAATTTTGAAACGTTGCAAGAAGCTATTGATACTTGTCCTGTGGATTGCATCCATTGGGTTAAATTTGAAAATTTAACAGATTTAGAAAATAGTCTTGATAGGGATATGTTTCAATCTTTAGGTAAACTTCCAAGAATAAATAAGCATTAATTTCTAATGGAGTTGCCTTGTCGCAGATTTGGCAGAACAAATTTCGAAATGCCTGTTTTGTCTCTAGGAGGAATGAGATTTCAAAAAAGTTGGGATGAACTCAAATTTTCTGAGATTTCATTAAATGATCAGAAAAAAGTCGAAAACATTTTGAATCTTGCAAATAAATTTGGTTTTCATCACATAGAGACAGCTAAATATTATGGTACTTCAGAAATTCAGTTAGGTAATGGTTTTAAAAGTATTAATAAAATTCCAAAAATCATTCAAACAAAAATCCCTCCTAATCGCGATCCACTCTTATTCGAAGAAGAACTTCTGAAAAGCTTTGAAAAATTGCAGGTAAAGAAAATTGATTTATTAGCAATACATGGAATAAATACACCTGAACATCTTCATCAGTCGGTAAGAGATGGAGGTTGTATTGACATTTTAAAAAAATTTCAAAAAGAAAATTTAATAGGCTATATAGGATTTTCCACTCATGGAGAAACATCCCTTATAGAGAAAGCTATATCAACCAATTTCTTTGATTATATTAATTTGCATTGGTATTTTATTAACCAAACAAATTCTAAGGTAATTGATTTGGCTTATAAATATGATCTTGGGGTTTTTATAATAAGTCCTACTGATAAAGGTGGGCACCTTCACACTCCATCAACGAAAATGATGGAACTTTGTAGTCCTCTTCACCCAATAGTATTTAACGATCTTTTTTGCTTACGGAACAAAAATGTTCATACAATCAGTGTTGGGATAGCAAAAGAGAAAGACTTTGATTTGCATCTTGAAGCTGTTTCTTTATTATCAGAATCTGACTACTTTATTCCTAAGATATTAAACAGGTTACAAGAGGAATCTATAAATTCTTTAAGTTTAGAGTGGTACAAAAGTTGGGATAAAAATTTACCAAATTGGCAAAATACACCAGGAGGAATAAATATTCCTGTTCTTCTATGGCTATCAAATTTGATGGATTGCTTTGATCTAGAGGAATTTGCAAGATCTAGATACCAATTACTTGGGAATGGAAGTCATTGGTTCCCTGGGAATAATGCAAATGTGTTAGATGTTGATGTATGTGAAAGTCAATTATTTAAAGTTTTAGAAAGGCATATACAGCCTAAAAAGGTTATCTATAAATTAAGAGTTCTAAAAGAAAAGTTTGGGGACAAATCATTATCAAGACTATCAAAGAATTAACCTTCGAGAGGATATTTTTTCGCCTTGCCAATACTTCTGGGATAAATGTTTGGACACAATGTTTTTGGCTCAATAAAAATAGCATTACGGATACCTTTTTTTCTGGGAAGAAAATTACTTTTAATTTGTAGGACTTTCCCTTCTAATACCCTTAATGTATTTTCTAAACTTTTATGATCTTTATCCGTCCATTTCCCACAATATAAAATACCTAATCCATTTGATTTCAGCATTGGTAGCATATATTCTGATACTGTTGAAGGATTACTGACTGCTCTTGCTGTCGCAATATTAAAGCTATTCCTGAATGAAGATTGTCGGCCAAGGTTTTCAATACGATCATTTATAACAAATATATTATTTTTAAAATTAATACTTTTGATAATTTGTTTTAGTACATCTGTTTTTTTTTTAGAAGAATCCACCATATATATTTCTGAATTAGGATGTGTTATCGCATAGGCAAATCCTGGAAAACCACAGCCTGATCCAATATCAATAAATTTCTTATTATCAAAATTTTTATTTGAATATTCTTTAAATATCCAAAGACTATCATAGACTTGTGAAATCCAGTAATCGTCTCCTTCAATTAATCTAGTTAAATTAGTTTTGTAGTTAAATTCTTTAATTTTTATTCGTAATTCTTCAAAAATTATAATTTCCTCTTCAGTTAATAATGTGAGTAGTTCGTTAGGGATATTTATTTTTGTCATTGAGTTTTAAATAGTTATTCTTCACGATGATTAAAAATATTCAATTTTATCAAAATTGATTAGAATATTTTTAATAATAAAAAAATTTTTTGAAAGGCTATATAAATTATTATAAGATTTTAGGGGTTAAAGAAAACGCCTCAAATCATGAATTAAGAAAAGCTTTTTGTAAACTTTTAATAGAACTTCATCCTGATACAACTTCCCTTGAATCAGAGGATGCAAAAAATAAATTTCAACAAGTATTAGAGGCATATGAAAATTTAAATAATTCTAATTTGAGGAAAGTTTATGATGAAAAATTAAGAGTAAATTCAAAAAAAACAAATAAAACAAATTTAAATGTTTTGAATACTTTAGTAATGGATATTAAAAATCAGCATTTAGTAGGTAATAGAAGACCATTCTCAAATGGAGAAATGTTCTCATTATTTTTGTTGATTATTATAATTTTTATAAGTTTATTTTTAGCTATTGTAATAGCTTCTTTTTCTGGTAAAGAATTAGAAACAGTTCCAGTTTGGCTTTTAAGATAATTATTTAAAGAACTTCTGTGATTCCATCTGATACCCCAATTAATCAACATTCACTACAAACATTAGAATTATGGCTAAAAGATATAGGAGCAACTCAAGATATTGATAATCCATCTAAATGGTATTTGTTACTTTCTAACTGGAACGCAACTATTACTTTTGAACAAGAAGATTTAAGTGTTATTTGGGAGAGTGGAGGAAATTTAACTAAAAGATTATTCTCTTATTGTATTAATAGAGGAGATATAGAAAACGCTATTTTACAGGGCCCATAATTTTACATTTTAGAGATCGCTTAAAATTTCAAATATAATTTTGTAACTTTTCTCTAATTGATTGTCAGTAATACAAAGAGGGGGCAAGAGATAGATGACATTACCAAGAGGTCTAATAAATAACCCTTTTTTTATAGATAAGTCTTTTATCTTTTTACCGATATTGTTGAGATATCCTTTACTATTACCAATTTCAATATCAAATGCTGCGATAGTGCCTGTGACTCTTATTTTTTTTACGAATGGTATTTTATTAATTTTCTTTAAATAGAAAAAGTGCTTTTCCTCAAATGAAAGATATTTAATTGGATCATTTTCTAATAAGTCAAGGCTAGCATTAGCTGCCGCACATCCTAAAGGGTTTGCAGTGAAGCTATGACCATGCCAAAAAGTTTTTTTTGGAGAATCGCTAATAAAAGCTTGGAAAATCTTTTCTTTAGCTAATGTTATCCCCATAGGTAGGAATCCTCCCGTTAAACCTTTTGAAATAGAAATTAAATCAGGCATTATATTTGCCTTTTGAAATGCGAAGAGACTGCCACATCTCCCAAATCCAGTTAATACTTCATCGGCTATTAATAAAGAATTATTATTTTTTACTACTTCATAAACTTTTTTAATAAATTCAGGCCTTACCATGTTCATGCCGCCTGCTCCCTGTAATAGTGGTTCGAGGATAACTGCTGCAGTTGGCTTTTTGAGAAGGTGATTTAAAATTGTGATTGCTTTTTTCTCTTTTATTTCTACATTTTCATCATTTACCCAAGTTGAAGGCCATGGAGCCCTTTTGACAGGAAACATAAGATTATCAAAATTCTCATTAAATATATTTCGCTCCCCTAAAGCCATTGCTCCAAATGTATCACCATGATAAGCTCCATCAAAAGCAATTATTTGGTTTTTTGTTTCACCTTGATTTTGCCAAGATTGATAGGCAATCTTTAAAGCTACTTCTACCGCAGTAGATCCATTATCTGAAAAAAATAGTCGTTCTAATTTTGTTAAGTTACTGAGTCTTTCTGATAATATCCGAGCCTGTGGATGTAAGAAGTCAGCGAAAATAATTTGTTCAAGGGTCTTGGCTTGATGAAAAATAGCATTTGCTATGTAATCGTTACTATGTCCATGCAGAGTAACCCACCAACTACTGATTCCATCAATGAGTTCTTTTTTTGGATTTTTAGTATAAATTAAAGCATTTTTTCCATGAGTTACTTCTATTTGGGGGTTGCTATTTGCAATCTGTGTAAAAGGGGGCCATATATTAGGGTGCCAAACTTGATTAGCATTTGTAGAAAATTGAGATTTCATTTATTTTTTTTTTAATTTAATAAGGAGATTAACTTATTTTTAATATTTAGTTCTTCCCATAGTATATCTAAATTATTAGAGCCAATTTGCTGGAGAAAAGGAAATTCAGCAATAATAGGAATACTGCTCAGTTCAGTTAATGTTTTAGGATTATCTAAGTGTTTTTCTCCGTTAATAATTAGACCTAGAATTTTAATATTTCTTTTTTGTAATGCCTCAATACTCAGAAGAGTATGATTAAGCGTTCCAAGTCCACTCTTACATACCAGTATGACGGGGATATTCCATTTTTTGATTTGATCTATTTGCAAATAATTTCTTGTGATTGGGACCATTAAGCCTCCTGCTGTTTCTACAATTAATGAACCATCAACTTTTGGTAAATTCAATAGCCGAAAGTTTATAACTGTTTGATCTATTTCTGCCGCCCAATGAGGAGAAACAGGTTCTTTAAAGACATAAGCCTCATTGATTATTTTTGTTTTTTCAACTTTTGTAAGTCGCTCAATAGTTTGACTATCAGTCTCTGATTCAATTCCGCTTTGAATAGGTTTCCAGTAAAAAGAATTTAATCCTCTTACAAAAAAAGAACTGATTAATGTTTTTCCTATATTAGTATCCGTCCCGCATATGACAAATTGGAATTGATTGTTGATATCGTTCATGATTTTTTTAATATTTGAATATTAATTTCCCATGTAAGGTTAACTGAATTAGTGTCTTTCTTAGGCCAATACCTTTGTATTTTTCTTAATTCATGTACTTTTTTACGTTGACATTTAGTTGATTGGGCTCCTACATTCACTATGCTCCTAAAAAGTTTATAAACATCTGGAAAGTTTTCTACGTATAAGTATTCATTGGATAAGAATATTTCATCAGGGTTGAAACTTTTAATTATATCTCTAGAAAAAGGGAAAGTTAGGCCGCTATATTCAACATTAATTTCTTTACAAGTTTGCTTCCATTCAGGGAAAGAATTTCTTGTGGGATATGAAATTATTAAATAACCACCAGATCTTAATTTACTAAACCATTCTCTTATAATTTTTTCGGGATTATCCAACCAGTGTATACAAAAGTTAGATGTCATTAGTGGACAGTTTTCAATTGATGGAGGTAATCCATTATTTAAATTCCATAAAATCTTTTTACTAAATTCTTTATTTTGGAGAAGCATTTTTTTGCTAAAATCGATTCGGGTAATCTTTTTTGTAGAAAATTCTTTTTCTATTTCATCAGCTAATAAGCCAGTACCCGAACCAAGATCTATCCATTCACCTTTTTGAATACTTAGTCCTTTTAAGTGAGAAACAATATATTCAGCAAAATGTCTTTGAATATTTGAATAAAGTAAATAATCTGCTGAAGCATTATTAAAATTCTTTTTAATTGTTTCGCTCCAAGCCTTATTTTTCATATTTATTATTTAATGCTCTTTTGATAATTTGGTAAAAATTTAAATTAGTTAAACAATGTCCTTGATTAGGTAATTCAATTAATGTGGGCTTTTTAATTAATGTTTTATTTAAAAATTCAATAAAATTAATACTTGAATCCTGGTCAAGAATTAAATCTTTTTTGGAATTTATAACTATCACATTGCAGTTTTTCTGAAAAGACTTAAAAGAATTTATATCTGTATAAAGTTTTTTAAGATCATTTAATAGTAGTTTATTATTTAAACCCTCTAAGTTTTCATTAAACACATTTTGGAAATTTATAGTCATATTATTTGGTGAAAAAGATCGACTTATAAATTCTTTTAACATAACCTTGGTTTCAAATGAAGTTATTTTTTTCTCCATTCTCTTTAGAGATCTATAAATTAAATTTCTTTTTTTGCTAGAGGGAAGAAAATTATTAAATGAATTGATAAATACAATATGGGATGCTTCATTTAAAAGATTCCCTTCGATTAAATGAAAACCTAAAGAGTGACATAAAACCATCTTGATTTGATCATTCATATTATTTTTTATCCATTTTGATTGATTGATATTTTTTGAAAAGTAACCTCTTTCATTATCTTGCCAATGCCAACCATTTTTTTTAAATTCATATTTATAACTATCCCAGAAACTTTGATCAAACCCCCAACCATGCTGAGTAATAACTTGATTCATTTGAAATCTTTTAAAACAGAAATGAATTCTTTGAGTATGACTAGATTTAAATCTCTTCTAATTGTTAACCTTATTCTTGATTCGTTCACAGGAACAGTTGGTGGTCTAATAGCAATAGCTAAAAAGCCATTTTTTTCGAGATGTTTTTGTAGAAGTATTGCCTTTTCTTCTTGCCCCATAATAATCGATAAGATTTGAGAGTCTCCTCTAATTGGATAACTAAAATTTCGAAGTATTTCCTTTTTCCACATTTTAGAGGTGCTTAATAAATTAATACCCCATGTTTTATTACATTTTATTATTTCAAGAGATTTAAGTGCTCCTGCAGCTAAAGCTGGGGAAAGAGCAGTCGTATATCTAAAGGCCCCACTTGTTTGAATAAGATATTCTCCAATTTTGGAGTTGCAAGCTATAAAAGCTCCTCCACTACCAAATGATTTACCAAATGTTCCAGTAATCATAGTTATATCACCTGATAAATCAAAACTTAGACCTTTACCCTCAGGTCCTAAAATCCCAAGAGCATGCGCCTCATCAACTAATAATTCAACATTATATTTTTTGCAAATTTCAACAATTTCTCTCAGAGGTGCAATTGAGCCTTCCATACTGTAAAGCGACTCCACAATTATGAGAATGGAGTTTTTAGTATCCTTGAATTTAAGAATTTTATTTTCTAAATCTTTTAAATCATTATGTGCGAATCTTACTAGTTTAGATTCAGAAGCTTTTACTCCAACTAATAGAGAATTATGAATAAATTTATCTGCTATCACAATGCTGTTTCTATTCACTAAACCTTGTACAGCAGCAATATTAGCTTGGAATCCACTTGGAAATAAAAGAACTTTTTCCTTATTAAGCCATTCCTCAAGCTGTTTTTCTAATAATTTATGTATTGGCCTTGAGCCTGATATAAATCTTGAACTACCTGAACCAAGACCTTCAGATAAACTTGTTGCATGGGATGCTTTTATTACTTCATCGTTTCTGCTTAATCCAAAATAATCATTGCTACATAAGTCAACGAGTCTATTTTTAATCTTATTTGAATTTAAATTTTGAAGTTCATATGGTTTTTGACCTAAGGTGAATGTTTTTAATTTACGAAGTCTATTTTTTGGAATTTTTATTTTATGCATTTTAAACAACTTCAATTAATTAATTTTTATAAAATGATATAGATTTACTATAAAAGTTTGCAAGGTGTTTATTGTTTATTAAGATCTATATAGATCATATCTTAAGAAGTTAACTCCTCACCTCTTCAATCACAACTATTGCTTGATTTAGAGGAATATTTTCCATTCCAGCTAGATCCGTTCCAAATAAAGGCAATAAAAGCTATAAATAGTGGGAATTCTGTTGTTTTAACTGCTCCAACTGGAGCAGGGAAAACACTCATTGGTGAATTTGCTATTTATAGAGGTTTATCTCATGAAAATAGAGTTTTTTATACAACGCCTTTAAAAGCTTTATCAAATCAAAAGTTTAGGGATTTTGTTAATCAATTTGGGGATAAGAAAGTAGGCCTTCTTACAGGTGATATTAGTATAAATAGAGAAGCTCCAATCTTAGTAATGACTACTGAGATTTTCAGGAATATGCTTTATGGAGAATTTGAAGAATTTGATGACCCATTGGTAAATCTTGAATCTGTAATTCTTGATGAATGTCATTATATGAATGATCCACAAAGGGGTACAGTTTGGGAAGAAACAATAATTCATTGTCCTAGTAGAACTCAGATAATAGCTTTATCAGCTACGATCTCTAATGCAGATCAACTACAAAATTGGATAGAAAAAGTACATGGACCTACTGTACTTGTAACAAGTGATGAACGACCGGTACCATTAGATTTTATTTTTTGTAGCGCAAAAGGCCTCCATCCACTGTTGAATAATAAAGGTAACGGTATTCATCCAAATTGCAAGATTTGGAGAGCCCCAAAAGGGCAAAAAAAGAGAGGTAAAGTAGGCAGAATAATACAACCAAAGTCTCCTCCAATTGGCTTTGTTGTTACTAAACTGGCTGAAAGAAATATGTTACCAGCAATTTATTTTATTTTTAGTAGAAGAGGGTGTGATAAGGCTATTGAACAAATAAGAGATTTATCTTTAGTAAGTTATTCTGAAGCAAATTTGATATCCCAAAGATTAGATTTATATCTGAAAAATAATGAAGAAGGACTAAAAGATAAATTACATTGCGAAGCTCTGAAACAAGGAATAGCTTCTCATCATGCTGGGATGTTACCAGCATGGAAAGAGTTAGTAGAGGAACTATTTCAGAAAGGATTAATAAAAGTTGTTTTTGCAACAGAAACTTTAGCTGCAGGTATTAATATGCCAGCAAGAACAACAGTGATTTCTTCATTATCAAAAAGAACTGAAGAGGGACATAGATTATTATTTAGTAGTGAGTTTTTACAAATGTCAGGTAGAGCAGGAAGAAGAGGAAAGGATTTGCAGGGATATGTTGTAACATTACAAACTAGATTTGAGGGTGCAAAAGAGGCTAGTTCTTTGGCTATTAGTAAACCAAATTCACTAGTGAGTCAATTCACCCCAAGTTATGGAATGGTTTTAAACCTTTTGCAAAATTATAGTTTAGATAAATCTCGAGAATTAATCAAAAGAAGTTTTGGCAGCTTTTTATATTTAGGAGAATCTTCAGAAGAAAAAATTAATCTTGATAATTTAGAGAGAGATTTGATAGAACTAAAAAAAATCACTTCTAATATTTCATGGCAAGATTTCGATGCATGTGAAAAGATGAAAAGTCGTTTAAAAGAAGAAAGAAGATTATTAAGGATATTGGAGAAACAAGCAACCGAAAAATTATCAGAAGAAATTACTAATGCTCTTACTTTTATTAAAGATGGAAGTTTAATTGCCATCAAAGCACCTCAAATAAATAGAAGGGTTGTTCCAGCATTGATTTGTAAAAAATTCTATGAATCAAAAAAAATTAAAAGTTTGCTCTGCTTAACAATTGATAATTTATTTATACTCATAAAACCTTCTTACATAGTAAATATTTTTCCTGATTTAGAAGAAATTGATATTTTGAAGCTTGAGGTACCCAAGATGAATTTCTCAGGAGAAGTAGTTAGAGGAGAAAGCGACTCACAAACTTATGTAGATAAAATTTTCAAAATTTCTGAAAAACATGATTTAAGAACTCCTCAATATGATTTAACAAATGAAGTTTTGGAACAACAGAAACTAATTACTGATTTGGATGAAAAAATAACTAATCAGCCTGCTAATAAATTTGGTGATCCTAAAAAATTAAAAAGATTTAGAAAAAGGATTATCGAGATTGAACAAGAAATTTTTATGAGAAAGAAACTCCTTGCAGATAAAGAAAATTATAACTGGAAAAAATTTACTGATTTGATTAAAATATTGAATCATTTTGGTTGTTTAGATGATTTAGAGCTCACTGAAGTTGGACAAACAGTTGGCGCAATAAGAAGCGAGAATGAATTATGGGTAGGACTTGTTTTACTTAGTGGGTATTTGGATGATTTAGACCCACCTGATTTAGCAGCAATAATTCAAGCTATTTCTGTCGATGTAAGAAGACCAAATCTTTGGTGCAATTTTAAGCCTTCTGTAAAAGTTTTAGATGTTTTTTATGAGTTAGAGAGCCTAAGAAAATTAGTTGCCTCAAAACAAAAAAATTTTACTATTGATACTCCAATTTTTTTAGAAACAGATTTAACTGGAATAATTTCAGAATGGGCAAAGGGTAAAAAATGGAAAGACCTAATTTTTAATACTTCTTTAGATGAAGGAGATGTGGTAAGGATCTTAAGAAGGTCTATAGATGTTTTATCACAAATTCAATATTGCTTGGGAGTTAGCAATAAGTTAAAAAATAAAGCAAAGTTAGCATTAAAAGCTATTAATAGATTTCCTGTTTCCGAATCGAATGATTTGTTAAAAGTCTCTGATAATACAAACCCTGCAACAAAAAGAATTGATCATAATTCCTGATGAGATCCTAATTAGATCATTTCATTAGTATTGATAGCATCTTCAAATTCATTATCACTTAGGTAACCCAATTTCCTTGTTGCCTCTTTTAAGTTTATAGATTCATTAAAAGCAAGATTTGCAATTTCTGCTGCTTTCTCATAACCTATTTTTGGCACCAAGGCTGTTACAAGCATTAGTGAATTTTCAAGATTTGTTTTTATAGTCTTTGGGTTGGGTTGCATCCCTTCAACTAATTTTGCTCTGAAGTTAGCTATTGCATTATTCAGTAATTTTATGCTCGTTAGAATATTAAATCCAATAAGTGGCTTATATTCATTCATTTGTAAAGTACCGCTGGCATTAGCTATTGATACCGCATATTCAAAACCCATAACTTGAGTGCATACCATTGATAATGCTTCACATTGAGTAGGATTAACTTTGCCTGGCATAATTGAGCTCCCTGGTTCATTCTGGGGAATTATTAATTCATAAATACCTGATCTAGGCCCTGAGGACAATATTTTTATGTCATTAGAAATCTTAAATAACGAACTTGCTAAGATTTTTAATTGACACATTACATGTGCTAATCGATCATGTGATGCCATTAAAGAGAAATTATTATTTGATTTATAAAAAGTTAGATCAGTATCCTCTGAAATTGATTTTATAGATTCTTCACAAAACTCTTTTGGACAATTAATACCTGTGCCAACTGCAGTGCCACCAAGTGGTAAGAAACATAATTCATCAAGACTCATTAGAAGGTTATCTTTGGCATCTTTTAGCTGTTGTGACCAAGCGGAAACTTCCTGCCCGAGTGATATAGGAACCGCATCTTGAAAATGGGTTCTACCTATTTTTATAAGATCTTTCCATTCATCACTCTTTCTATCTAAAACCATAGTAAGTTCCAGTATTGATGGAACTAATTTTTTTAATATTGAAGAAACAACAGATATCTGAATAGCCGCTGGAAAGGTATCATTTGTAGATTGTGATTTATTAACATCATCGTTTGGATGAATAGGATTATGACTCCCAAGTTCTGAATTTGTTTTTAATGCGGCAATATTAGATATGACCTCATTTATATTCATATTTGTTTGAGTCCCACTGCCTGTTTGCCATATTTTTAAAGGAAACTGGGAATCATGTTTCCCAGCTATTATTTCTGAGCAAGCTTCAATAATAAGATTTTTTTTTACTTTATCGATTAAACCTAATTTGAAATTAGCATTTGCAGCTGCTTTTTTAATAACTGTAATTGAATAAATCAATTCAATCGGTATTAATTCCTCACCAATTGAAAAATTTATAATTGATCTCTGTGTTTGTGCTCCCCACAAAGCTTCCAAAGGAACTTTAATTCTCCCCATGCTATCCGTTTCAAATCTAAAGTTTTTGGTCATTATTCGTTTTAAAAAACTGTAGTTAAACTTCAAATAAGATTTAAGAGATTTAAATACTTAACTTTTTCCATATTACATTTAAATTGCTGAGATGAATTGCTGGGTCGAAGCATTCCTTTAAATCATTTTCATTAACTAATCCCATGATCTCCTTATCTCCCTTAATATTTTGCTTGAAATTACCATTGTCATTATTCCAAGCTTGATGAGCATTTTTTTGTACTAAACTATATGCCTTTTCTCTAGATAAACCTTTTTCTACCAGTAAAAGTAAAACTTTTTGACTAAAAATTACACCCCCATATATATTTAAGTTCTTGAGCATATTTTCTGGATAAACTTTTAAATTACTTATTATTTCTGTCATTTCTCTAAGCATAAAATGAAGACATATAGAAACATCAGGTAACATGATTCGTTCATTAGAACTATGGCTAATATCTCTCTCATGCCAAAGTGAGACATTTTCAAGAGCTGTTACAACATAACTCCTCAAAATTCTTGATAGACCGCTGACCCTTTCACTACGAATGGGGTTTCTTTTGTGTGGCATAGCTGAGCTCCCTTTTTGCCCTTTTGTAAATCCTTCTTCAACTTCTAAAACGTCCGTTCGCTGAAGGTTTCTTATTTCTGTGGCAAATCTATCAAGTGAAGCGCCAACAAGTGCGATTATTTGAACGTATTCTGCATGTCTATCTCGCGATATAACCTGCGTACTAGCAGTGTCTGGTTTTAAACCTAGTAAATCACAAGTTATTTTTTCTATTTCTGGGTTGGTATTGGCATATGTACCCATCGCACCGCTTATTTGTCCTATGGAAATAGATTCTTTAAGGGTTAATAATCTTTTTTTATCTCTTAATATTTCCGCTAACCATCCCGCTAATTTAAAACCAAAAGAAATTGGCTCTCCGTGAATAGCATGCGACCTCCCAATCATTAATGTATTTTTATGCTGCCTTGCTAATAATCTGACTTCATTTTCTAGTTTTTCAATTTCTTCTAATAATAATTCACAAGAATCTTTTAATTGTAAAGATAAGCCAGTATCAAGTACATCGCTGCTAGTCATCCCAACATGAATGTACCTTCCGGAATCTCCAACATATTCATTGATATTTGTAAGAAATGCTATTACATCATGTTTCACCTCTTTCTCAATTTCTTTAATTCTTGATTCTTCAAATTTTGCATTTAACCGAATTGTTTTTAAATCCGCTTCAGGTATTTTCCCAAGAGAATAATTTGCCTCGCATGCTGCAATTTCAACTTTAAGCCAACTCTGGAATTTTGCATTTTCAGTCCAGATTCTTCCCATCTCTGGCAATGTGTAACGTTCAATCACAATTTTAAAATATCTTCAATTTCAACTTTATAACTAAAATCTCATAATTGCTCTATACGTTAATGATGTACTTGCCATTGAACATATTTGAATATTTTAAATTTTCTAATGCATTAGCTTTTGGATTTATAAATATTATGTCATTTTTAAAGTGTCTAAAACTTGAGATTGGATTATCTTTATAGATAATTGTGTATTTTGTTCTCATTAAAATTTAAACATTAGTGCTATGTTTCAAAAATATAAATTGAGTTTATTCGCTAGTTGTTTTTTAGATCTTAAACTTTCTAGCAGAAATGATTGAAAAAAGCAGATTAGATCTCTATCTTCTTAAGAAAGGTTTATGTCAAACTCGTCAGAAGGCGCAGGGTATTATTCTTGCCGGGAAGGTGAAGGATGTTAATGGAAAAATTTTTGATAAGCCTGGCCAACAAGTTAAAGTCGGAACTGAATTTTATATAGAATCTGAACCTCAATTTGTTTCAAGAGGAGGAGAAAAATTATTAGAAGCTTTTAAAAAATTAGATATTAATGTGAAAGATAAAGTTTGTATAGATGCAGGAATTTCTACAGGAGGGTTTACTGATTGCTTGTTACAACAAGGGGCTAAAATGGTATACGGGGTAGATGTTGGGTATGGGCAAACAGCTTGGGAAATAAGAAATAATCCAAAAGTCAGACTCTTTGAAAGATCAAATATTCGAAATTTAAAGCCTATAGATTTATGTTCTAGAGACAATTTATTACCAAATTTTGTTGTAGCGGATTTATCGTTTATTTCATTAAAGTTAGTTTTTGAACCAATTAATAATCTATTATCAGGAAATTTTATAGAAGGAATATTTCTTATTAAACCTCAATTCGAGGTTGGAAAAGATAGGGTTTGCAAAGGGGGTGTTGTAAGAAAGGCTCAATATCATATTGAGGCGATAGAGTCAGTTATAAATACTGCAGAAGAATTAAAATGGAAAATAAAGGGCTTAATAGCTTCTCCATTAGTTGGACCTGCAGGAAATCATGAATATCTTGCTTGGATGACAAAGTCTGGGAAGCCTAATCCAAAAATCAATAGAAAATTTATAGAAAAATTAGTAAGAGAAACTCTTTAATTAAAGAGCTTCTTCATCGGTGTCTCCAGTCCTAATTCTTACAACAGAATCAACAGGAGATATAAAAATTTTTCCATCTCCAATTTCCCCAGTTTTTGCAGCTTCTGCAATAGCATCTATTACTGAACTTACTTTTTCATCTTCTACTACAACTTCTACTTTAAGTTTCTGAAGAAATTCAACTGTAAATTCTGACCCCCTATATCTTTCAACTTGCCCTTTTTGCCTTCCAAAACCTCTGACTTCACTAACAGTCATCCCTACAATTCCAGAATTAACTAACGCTATTTTTACATCTTCCAATTTAAATGGTCTTATGATTGCCTCAATTTTCTTCATGATTTAAGTTTGAATATTTTAATTTTAATTCTTTTTTTGAAAAACATCCAGTATCGAAGCACCTGAAACCAACTCTATGTTTAGACCGGCGCTCGTAGCATCTTTAATTAATAACTCAGAATTTTCTTTTGAAATTATGACGGAGTCATTACATAAGGCGTCCCACTGATTATTTTCAAAATGTGTCTGAAGCCATAACATTCCAAAAACACTAGTAGGTTTAAGAGATTTATTTAAATTATTGTCAATATCAATTAAGCAGATGTCCATAAGTTTTTTGAAACTAAATACATATAAACCCTTATTACGGCCTTAAGAATGTAATTGTTGATACAAATTATAATTTTTAATCCTTTGGCTTATTGATTTGTAATACTTAAGTTTAAATTTAATTTTAGCCAATTATTAGCTTTTTATATAGTTTTAGTAAATATGGTTTTGAAAAAATGATTAAACCTACTAATTTAAATGATTCTACTAATAAGCCTTTATATGGTGAGAGAATAATTGATGAGTCAAAAATAATTTGCTTTGACAATCCAAATAAAAAAAGAACTTATGAAATTTCTATTGAACTACCAGAATTTACGTGTAAATGTCCTTTTTCTGGTTATCCAGATTTTGCAAAATTAAATATTTTTTACCAGCCGAATATGAAAGTATTCGAGTTAAAATCCCTAAAACTTTATATTAATAACTTTAGAGACCTTAAAATATCGCATGAAGAAGCGGTAAATAGAATTATGGATGATCTCTTAAATGCTGCAGCGCCTCACTGGATGCATTTAAACGCTGATTTTAATCCCAGAGGTAATGTTTCTATGAAATTAGATATTTATAGTGGGCAGAAAAGAAATTAATAATTCTTCATTTCATCTGATAATTTTAGAAATTCTTTCTTAAAACCAAGAAGATTTCTATTACTTAAACCACCTATAAATAATTTTTTTGAATCTTCATTAAATAAAATCCATAATTGATTTGTTGGAATAAGACTAAAAATTGAACCAAAAATAATTAAAGTAAAAGATAAGTAAATAAAAGGAATTGAAGGATCATTTTTAATTATTAAACCACTACTTGGAATAATTTTTTTTAAAGATAGTTTTGAAGAATTTATTTCTACCGGTTCATCATTTAAATAAACAAAACTTTCAGAAAAATCATTAATATTTGAGACTTTAAGAGGACCGTTTTCATTATCAATTGTGAAAAGATAATTCACTTTATTTTCTTTGCCCAATTCAACCAATAGTCCCCAAATTTGATCACCTATCTCAGGAATAGGTTTTAGTTTTAGTTGGTAAACAACATTATCAATTTCCATAATAATATTTGAAACTGACCAATCAGCTTGATAAATAGTTAAACCTTTGAATCTTATGGGACGATTGACTTGAGTTGATTTTATTTCATTCAAATTTTGTTCTTCTGAAAAAATTTTTAAATTTGAAATAAATTGTTTTGGTTTTCCATCACTTTCTCGTTCTATTAAAAAGTTGTTTAGTTTTATCGTTATTTTAGAATTTTTACTCTCATTGATTAAATCTAAACTCTCTCCTAATCTCAAATAATGTTCTTTAGATTGGCTACTAAAATTTCCATAAGCAGAGCCAATCAGCAAGATAATAAGTCCAATGTGTACAATTATTGGTCCAAGTTTGCCTATTAAACCTTTTCTTGCCGATAGTCGATTTTCAAATTTTAAAATGTTCCAACCTTTTTTTCTAAGTAAAGAATCAGCTTTGAAAATGTGATTTACATTATCACTTATTTTATAAATTTTTATTAATTGGAGTTTATAGAATTTTTTTTCATCTTTATAGTCAGTCCATTTTATTGCAGCTTTTAAAGATGGTATCTGCCTTCGAAAGCTGCAAGCCGCAAGAGAAATACATAAAAGTATTAATGAAAATAAAAACCAATAACTTGTATAGATATGATTTAATTGGAGTTTAAGAACTTGATATCCATTAATAAATCCGAAAATAGGGTTTTTATTGTAGAAATCAAAATATTCTTGTGGATCGTTACCTTGAGGTATGAATGTTCCAATACCACTTGAAATAGCAATGAAAATTATTAATACAATTGAAAATCTTAAACTTGATATTTTTAAAATAAAATTCTTAAAAATATTCATTTAAATCCAATTTGAAACTAAATTTATAATTCCTATAGAAACTAAAAATATTCCACTTAAGATAGGAATTATTTGACTATATTTTCTGAGTTCAAGAAATTGCTTCAAAGTTTCTGTTGTCGCTCCTGCGAGCATTAATGGAGTTACTTGGCCAAGTCCAAAGAAAAACAAAAAGATTATTGAGATTGTAGGGTTTTTTGCTTGTGATACCCATGCTAATAGTGTAGCCAGTACTGGCGTAATACAAGGTGAGGAGGCAAGGCCAAAAGCCCCCCCGATGACGAATGGCGTCAATATAGAGGGTAACCTCTCTTCCATAAATTTTAAATCAGGCCCATTTGGTAATTGGAATTTTAAAATTCCTAATAAATTTAGACCCATAATTATCGCTATTGCAGCAACTAAAGATGAGTAGTAAGAGGGTAATTGCCCATATATTTTCCCTAATAAACCACTTAATGCTCCTAATGTAATGAGCGAAAAAATAATCCCACAAGAAAAACTTATAAGTTTAAATTTGTTATTCTTAGTTCCACCAACATATGCAATTGTGATTGGCAACAAAGATAAAGAACATGGGCCCAAACTTGTTAAAAGGCCTGCTGTGAAAACTAAAAATATAGTAAATGGACCAGGATTATAAAGACCTTGCTCCATTAGTAAATTACCCTTTTGAGCTAATTCTGAAATAATTAAATTAATTGATGTGATAACAAGTAACTAAATCCCCTAAATTCTAACTAATTAAGAGACTTTCGTGCACTAATTATGCCAATATAACCTGTTGATTCTAGTGAACACCTTAATAACATTCCAATCACAAAAAATGAGGCCAATAAGGAATTTCCTCCGTAACTTACAAATGGTAATGGCAACCCAGTTGTAGGCATTATTCCTGTTGCCACAGCTATATGCATTATAGATTGACCTATAAGTAAGGTTACGCATCCAATAGCAACTAACTTTGTATAATTATTCCTACATTTTATTGAGATTCGTAAGCTTACATAAGAAAAGAGAACTAAAAAGCCCAACAATAATGTTGAGCCTAATAAGCCAAATTCTTCCGCAAAAATAGCAAAAATGAAATCTGTGCTTTGAATTGGTAAATATTGTAATTTTTGTGTTGACAGACCAAACCCTTGCCCAAATAATCCTCCTGAACCTATCGCTAGTAAACTCTGAATTAATTGATAGCCATTACCCTCTGGATCTTTCCAAGGATCTATAAATGAAATGATTCTTAGCTTTTGATATTCATTATTCAAAATACTAATACAACCACTAAAAAATCCTAATGAAGCTACTGATAACAGTGAACTAAATTTAACTCCGCCACATAAACCGATAACCCAAAAAAGAAATCCTATTAATCCTGCAGTACTTAAATTGGGCTGCTTCATTATTAATAAAATTAAAAGCCCAAATGTCCCTAATGAAATAATTTTTCTATTATTTGTTACTAAATTCCAATGTGCAAATAAGTTGGCTGCTTCCAAAATTGAAAAAGGTTTAATTAATTCAGACGGTTGCATTTGTAGAGGACCAAGAATTAACCATCTTGAAGAACCGTTAACTGTACTACCAAAAAATATTGTTAAAATTATCAAGAAAATCAAGAAGTAAAAAATAATTTTTGAAATTTTTAAAAGATCTCTAATGTTTGTATTTAAAACAAAATAAAAAAAAGTTAATCCAGGAATACACCAAATAACTTGTCTTTTTAGGTAATAAGCCCAATTTCCCATTTCCTTGCTAGCAACCCACCAACTTGCAGAACCAAGAATAAATAAACCTAAAATAGACCAAATACCTATCAAAATAAGAAGAAGTTTCCCTTCATAAGGCCAAATTTGCCAAGGTAAAGGTAAAAAATTGTCCCTAAAATTATTAGAGTTGCTTATGGAATCAAAAGTTCTATTTCTTTTAAGATCTCTATTATATTTTGTAGCTGATTTACTAATCTCCAATTTAAATTTTGTAGATATACTATTGAGACGTTAAATAACTGCTTTGCCAAGTCTTTGGGTTGTGTTTTTGAATAATTTTAGTTTTTATATATTTTGATTAATAAAACTCAATTTATTTTTAGTTTTTCAAAAACATATAAATCAAATATCACAAATCTTAAGAATTAGGACTTTAAACAAAAATACCTAGCTAAAAGGCACCTCTCCATGATAGATTCCGTGGGTTTATATACTTACTTAAATCTGTATAAAGGGGGTTTTCTAAATTATGTTCACATCAGTGGACTCAAATAGAAAAGCAATTGAACATCTTCCTAGTAAGAATGTTCATGATTCTTCTTCCCAGAATAATTCTTTCATTAACGAAATAAAATTAGTTTTTGCAAGTCAATTTCAAAAATTATTTCCAACTAATGATGAGTACACTAAATTGCAGATAACAATTTATGGTATTACTTTTATCATTGCCATTTTAGTGGCAAGTATAACAGGAATTATAATTGGGTATACTTTTGGTTTTAGTGTTTTTATAGGTGCCATTGCTGGTATTTTTTACTTACGTTTGCTTGCTAAAAGCATAGGCAAAATAGGCAAAGAATCTAATGGGGTTTCTAAATTACAACTATTGATTCCAGTTTGTCTCTTTATTTTTGCGAGCAAGCTAGGATTCTTAGATATTTTCCCAGCAATGATAGGCTTTTTTATCTATAAGCCTTCTCTCATATTTTATTTCTCACGTTCTTAAGTAAATTTTGCTTTTCAAAATTTATTAATTTTTATTTAAATCAAAATGTTTTTAAACTCCTTGCCAACAAATTTTGCAGCATTAGAAGTTGGTCAACATCTTTATTGGCAAATTGGAAATATAAGACTGCACGGACAAGTTTTTTTAACTTCTTGGATCCTTTTGGGTGCTTTATTAGTTTTTATATCTTTAGGAACTAAAAAAATGGAGAATGATCCTAAGGGATTGCAAAATTTGCTTGAATTTTTATGGGACTACATAAGAGACCTTGCCAGAACTCAAATTGGTGAAAAAGTATACAGAGATTGGATGCCTTTTATAGGAACTCTATTCTTATTTGTTTTTGTAAGTAATTGGGGTGGAGCGTTAATACCTTGGCGATTAATAAAATTACCAAGTGGAGAATTAGGAGCTCCTACAGCAGATATTAATACAACTATTGCTTTGGCTTTATTAGTTTCTTTATCTTACTTCTATGCTGGACTTAGTAATAAGGGTTGGAGATATTTTGAATATTATGTTCATCCAACTCCGATAATGCTGCCTTTTAAAATTCTAGAAGACTTTACTAAACCTTTATCTTTATCTTTTAGGCTTTTTGGTAATATTCTTGCTGATGAACTTGTTGTTGGTGTTTTAGTTTTTCTAGTCCCCTTGGTTTTACCCATTCCTGTAATGTTTTTAGGATTGTTTACAAGTGCAATCCAAGCATTAATCTTTGCTACACTCGCCGCTTACTACATAGGAGAGGCAGTAGAGGAACATCATTAGTTTTTCTTTTATACATTCAGACTCTTTTACAAAGAGCCTGTAATCTGGCAAAATATTTAATCGCGTAGGTCTGAAAAACTCAGACCCATTCTTAAAAAAAAGAATGTCCAAGCGTGTTAGACAAAAAGATTTATCACAAGCATTAAGCTCTTTATTTCAAAATTATGGATTCCATTACTTCCGCTGCATCAGTTGTAGCTGCTGGCTTAGCAGTTGGTTTAGGCGCTATTGGCCCAGGCCTTGGACAAGGTAACGCAGCTCAAGGTGCTGTTGAGGGTATCGCCCGTCAACCTGAAGCTGAAGGTAAAATCAGAGGAACTCTACTTTTATCTTTCGCTTTCATGGAGTCATTAACAATCTATGGATTAGTTGTGGCTCTAGTTTTACTTTTTGCGAATCCTTTTTCCTAAAAGTCAATGTTGCTTTTAATTCTTACTAGCAATATTTAAATATAATTTTTTAATTTCAACTGAAAAAATATGTTGGCCTTTGATTTTTTTGCTGCTACTGAAGGTGGTTTATTTGATATAAACGCCACTTTACCCCTTATGGCAATACAAGTAGTAGCTCTTACTTACATATTAAATTCACTCTTTTTTAAGCCAGTAGGTAATATTGTTGAAAAAAGAGAAAAATTTGTAAGCAATAATATTAAAGATGCCAAAAATAAACTTTCAGAAGTTGAAAAATTAGAAGCTGAGTTATTAAGTCAGCTTCAAAGTGCTCGTTCTGAAGCTCAAAAGATTGTGAGCGAAGCAGAGAATGAATCTGATAAGCTTTATAAAGAAGCTCTTGAACTTGCTAATAATGAAGCAAACGCTTCAAAGGAAAAAGCAAGATTAGAAATAGAAAATCAGACATCTTCAGCTCGGGAACAACTTTTTAAGCAAGTTGATGAACTAAGCGAACTTATTGTTAATAGATTAATTCTAGAAAAATGAATCTACCTCTTCTAGCTACGGAAGGTTTTGGATTAAATCTAAATTTATTCGAAACTAATGTTCTTAATTGGGCTGTAGTTGTTTTTGGCCTTTATAAATTTTTACCAGGGTTTCTAGGTAAAATGCTTCAAAAAAGAAGAGAAGGAATTCTTCTTGAATTAAAAGATGCAGAAGAGCGACTTCTTAAGGCAACACAAGATCTAGAGAAAGCGAAGACTGACTTATCTTTAGCAGAAGAAAAAGCTAGTCAAATAAAAGCTGATTCTCTTAAGAGATCTGAATCAATCAGGATGGAAAGTGAGAAAAAGGCTATTGAGGAGATGGCACGAATAAAACAAAGTGCAATTTCTGACGAAAGCTCAGAAGCCTCAAGGGCAATTTCTCAACTTCGTAAAGAAGCTGTAGAATTAGCTATCAAGAAAGCTTTAGATTCTCTACCAAATAGACTTGATCAAACAACTCAAGAAAATTTGGTAACTCAATCCATAAACAATATTGAGATGAATTAATGCCACTTTTAAATTCCGTCACGACTCCATACGCAGAAGCATTACTTCAGGTTGTTAATGAAAATGAACAAACTGAAGAAATGGTTAAGGAAGTAAAACAACTACTTTCCTTAATAAATGATTCTCCTGATTTAGAAAAAACATTATCTTCTCCAGTTCTAGAGAAAGATACTAAGAAAAAAATCATAATTGAAATTTTTTCAAAAAAGATTAATTCTTCTCTTTTAAATTTTTTAAAATTATTGGCTGATAGGCAAAGAATTGGAATTGCAACTTCAATTCTCGATAGATTTTTAGAAATTTACAGAGAAAATAGTAATATTGCTCTAGCAACTGTTACTTCTGCTGTCGAGCTTACTGATAACCAAAAAGGTTTAATTACCAAAAAAATTATCAATATAGCTGGCACTGAAAAATTAGAACTTGTAACTAAAATCGATCCATCCCTTATTGGTGGTTTCGTCGCGAGTGTAGGATCTAAAGTAATTGATGCTAGTCTTGCCTCTCAAATTAGAAAGCTTGGTTTGTCACTATCCAAGTAAATTCCAAATCCAACCTTAAATTCTTAAAGCCATGGTATCTATACGCCCTGATGAAATCAGTTCAATCTTAAAACAACAGATAACTGATTATGACCAATCTGTAAATGTTAGCAATGTAGGAACAGTTCTACAAATTGGAGATGGCATTGCAAGAATATATGGCTTAGATCAGGTCATGGCAGGAGAATTATTAGAATTTGAGGATGGGACTGAAGGTATAGCTCTTAATCTTGAAGATGATAATGTCGGTGCAGTTTTGATGGGTGAAGCGTTAGGCGTACAAGAGGGAAGTAATGTAAAATCAACAGGAAAAATAGCCTCTGTCCCTGTCGGTGAAGCTATGAAGGGGAGAGTCGTTAACCCTTTAGGACAGCCAATAGATGGTAAAGGTGAGATTCCAACAAGTGATAATAGACTTATTGAAGAAATGGCTCCTGGAATAATTAAGAGGAGATCAGTTTATGAACCTATGCAAACAGGTATCACTTCTATAGATGCGATGATACCTGTTGGAAGAGGTCAAAGAGAATTGATTATTGGAGATAGGCAAACTGGAAAAACTGCTATCGCAATAGATACGATAATAAATCAAAAAGGACAAGATGTAGTTTGTGTCTATGTAGCGATTGGTCAGAAATCTGCCTCAGTAGCAAATGTAGTTGAAGTTTTAAGAGAAAAAGGAGCTCTTGAATATACTGTTGTAGTTAGCGCAGGGGCCTCTGAAGCAGCAGCTTTACAGTATTTAGCCCCTTACACTGGCGCTGCAATAGCTGAGCATTTCATGTACCAAGGCAAAGCTACTCTTGTTATTTATGATGATTTAACAAAACAGGCTCAAGCGTACAGACAAATGTCTCTTCTTTTGAGAAGGCCACCAGGAAGAGAAGCTTATCCTGGAGATGTTTTTTATTGTCACAGCAGATTACTTGAAAGGGCAGCAAAATTATCAGACGATATGGGTGGTGGATCAATGACTGCTTTGCCAATTATTGAAACTCAAGCTGGAGACGTTTCTGCATATATCCCAACAAACGTCATTTCAATTACTGACGGACAAATTTTCTTAAGTGCGGATTTATTTAACTCAGGCTTACGACCTGCAATCAATGTTGGTATTTCTGTAAGTAGAGTTGGTGGAGCTGCACAAACAAAAGCAATTAAAAAGATTGCCGGAACATTAAAATTAGAGTTAGCTCAATTTGATGAATTAGCGGCATTCTCACAATTTGCCTCTGATCTTGATGAAGCAACGCAGCAACAACTTGAAAGAGGTAAGAGATTAAGAGAATTACTGAAACAAGCACAATTTTCACCATTGAATCTTGCTGAACAAGTGGCAGTTGTTTATGCAGGTGTTAAGGGTCTAATTGATGAAGTTCCTGTTGAGGATGTAACTAAATTTGCCTCTGAACTTAGGGAATACCTTAAGTTAAATAAAGCTGAATTTATTGAAGAAATTCTTAAAGAGAAGAAACTTAATGAAGGCTTAGAAACAACGTTAAAAGAGGTAATAAAAGAAGTTAAATCTTCAATGCTTGCAACGGTTTAAAATGATTTTAATGAGGTATTATGGCAAATCTTAAAGAAATTAGAGATAGGATAGTTTCTGTTAAAAATACTAGAAAAATAACAGAAGCTATGAGATTAGTTGCGGCAGCAAAGGTTAGGAGAGCCCAAGATCAAGTACTTAAAAGTAGACCTTTCGCTGACAAACTGGCCCGTGTATTAGAGAATATTCAATCAAGGGTGAAGTTTGAAGCTGTAGATTCTCCTCTCTTATCCAAAAGAGATGTTAAAACAATTTCTTTAGTTTGTATAACTGCCGATAGGGGTTTATGTGGAGGATATAATACCAATATTATTAAGAAGGTAGAAATTAGGTACGCAGAGTTGCTTAAGCAAGGTTACCAACCAAATTTGATTTTAGTTGGTAAAAAGGCTATTGGATACTTTCAAAATAGGAAGGATAAATATGTAATTAAAAGTACATTCAAAGAGCTAGAACAAGTACCAACAGTTATAGATTCCGAAGGAATAACAAATGAGGTTTTGGCTGAATTTTTATCAGAAAACTCAGATAGGGTAGAGATCATCTATACAAAATTCATAACTCTCGT
>QCPY01000009.1 GCA_003212375.1 Prochlorococcus sp. AG-442-N17
TTGCCAGTTTTTTTGAAAGCAGCCAGAAAATTACAACAAAAATATCCAGATTTAATTGTTTATATTCCCTCTTGTAGAGAGGTTTTTGATGCTAAATTCAAATTAGCTTTAGATAAATACAAAGTTAAAGGAAAGGTTATATCTAAAAATGATATCGATGAATTTAAAACACATATTTACTCATTAACTAAATTAGCCCTATGTAAATCAGGAACAGTGAATATGGAATTAGCTTTATATGGAATACCTCAAATTGTTGGATATAGAGTTAGTAGAGTAACAGCTTTTATAGCAAAAAAGATTCTCAATTTCAAAGTTAAATTTATTTCGCCAGTTAATTTATTAGTAAAAAAGTTAATTATTCCTGAATTCGTTCAAAAAAAATTTGAGGTAAACAACATATATGATAAGGCTTGTCGAATCATAGATCGCAAATCAGAAAAAGCAAGAATTTTAAAAGGTTATGCAATCTTAAAAAAAGAGTTGGGTCAAGAAGGTGTACTTAAAAGAGCTGCCGAAGAAATTATTAATTCTTTAATTTGATGTTTATAATTAAGTAATGAAATATCTTTACTCATTAATAATTATATTTTCAATATTAGTAAATCCTATAAATACTTTTGCTGAAGAAGTAGTACTAGCTGGAGGGTGTTTTTGGTGTTTAGAACATGATTTAGAGTCTTTAAAAGGTGTTAATACAGTAATAAGTGGATACTCTGGTGGAGATTTACAAAATCCTACGTATGAAAATCATAATGGACATCAAGAAGTCGTTTTAGTAGATTATGATTCTGAGGTAGTAAGTTTATCAGAAATATACAGGTTATATATGAGAAATATTGATCCCCTTGATGGAGGAGGTCAATTTTGTGATAGAGGTAATTCTTATAGACCTGTTATCTTTTATGAAAATTCAAATGAAAAGAGAGAAGCAACTAAATCCCTACTTTCTGCTTCAAAAGAATTAGGAACTAAATTAGACAAAATTAGTGTGGAACTAAAACCAAAAAGTCAGTTCTGGGTTGCTGAGGATTATCATCAGGATTTTGCCAATAAAAATGAATTAAAATATAAGTTTTATAGATACACATGCGGAAGAGACCAGACATTAGATAAATTATGGAAAGACAATGCTAGATCAATTAATGTTTGGTCTGAATAATTATTTATTATCAATACATTTATTCTTAACCCATTGGACTAAAGTTTTTACTCCATATCCTGTAGCTCCTGATGGGTTAATCCCTTTATTTTTATCAGCCCAACAAGTCCCTGCTATATCTATATGAGCCCATTTTATATTGCTATCAAAAAATTCTTCTAGAAATAGTGCAGCAGTAATTGATCCGCCTGCCCTTGGCCCAGTATTTTTCATATCGGCAATATGTGACTTAAGACCATCTTTATAAGATTTTTGTAAGGGCATTTGCCATAATAATTCTCCAGCTTGGGATGATGCTTTTTTTAAGTCTTTTGCCATCAAATTGTTATTAGTCCAAAAACCGGCTACATCATTTCCTAATGCAATAACAATTGCACCGGTCAAAGTAGCAAGATCAATTATTGAATCAGGTTTTAAATTTGATGCGTAGGTTAATGCATCAGCCAATGTAAGCCTCCCCTCAGCATCAGTATTATTTATTTCAATTGTCTTGCCATTTGAAGCTTTTATCACATCCCCAGGATGTACAGCTGATCCATTTATCATATTCTCGCAAGCCGCTACAATAAAGTGTATTTCTAATCCATCTGGATTTATTGCTCCGAGTGCTTTGGCCGCTCCTAAAACTGCAGCGCTACCACCCATATCATATTTCATCATTTCAATTTGAGATGCTCCAACTTTTAAGTTGTAACCTCCAGAATCAAACGTTAAACCTTTTCCTACTAATGCAATCTTTTCTCTTACAGGACTTTTTGACTTTAAAGTTAAGTGTATAAATTTAGGTTCTAAATCAGAACCTTTAGCTACTGCCAAGTATGCACCCATTCCTAAATCTTTGCATTCATTTTTATCAAGGATTTTAATCTCTAAGCCATGTTCTTTAGCTATTTTTGTAGCTTCTAAAGACATTTCTAGTGGAGTAAGACTATTAGGGGGAGCAGCTACAAGTCTCCTTGCGAGCTCAACACCTTCACAAAGATATTCTGTCTCATCGAAGCTTATATCTTCAAATTTATTCAAATTCAAAAATTCAATTTCTTGGAGAATTTTTTTTTCATTTCTTTTGCTTTTGAATCGATTATCTTTGTAGGTTGATAATCTTGCTAATTCAGCTAAAGAACTTATTTCCTCTTCTGTTTTTATTAATTCCGAAGGTAATAGAATACTAATCTTTTCATCTCTATCCAAAGTTGTTCTAATGATTTTTGCCATATTATTTTTAACATCATTTATCTCAATATCATTTGATTTACCAAGACCAAAAATTATTAAAGTTTCTAATCTTTGATCTAAAAATTCGAGGTTTAGAATTTCTCCTTTTTCTCCTTTGAATTTTTTTTGATTAACTTTTTTAAGTAATATTTCAGGGTCAACAATGAATTTAATATTATCTAATTGAGTTTCTATTTCTTCATCAAAAATTCCAAATATAAGTGAAGTTCCTTGCCAACTATCTAGATTTTTTTTGAAGGTGGAAAATTGCATTTTAAAGAAAGGATTTAATTAATTGTTAGTTGTTTGTGAAGGTAGTTGTCCACCGATCTCTTGTTTCTTTATTGAATGGTGGTAGCCATAAATATATTAGATTATTTTCTAATTTACGTCTTAATCTGACATCTCTTGGAACATCAATAAAAAAACGTATATCTTGGTGACTTTTAAGATTGTTTGAAGCGAGAGCCTCTTTGTAATTAATTAGATAATTCTTGCAATCATGCTCACCCTTCCATCTTTTATTAGCTGAATTTGTTTCACCTATGTAAAGGATTATTTTAGAATTTAACATATTATCAATTACAAAGTACATAGCTGGACCTTGGTGTACAGATTGATTCATTCTCCAAAAATTTAATGACAAAGGTTGAAGAGAGAATGGATCAATTTTTTTATCTTCAAAGCTTTTAATTTCATTAAGAAGTGATTGTTGAGAATTTGTATTTTGTTTATTATCAAGAATTTTTGATTGATGATCATGAATTTTATTGCGCCAAATCATTAAGGTTTTGCTTTTTATTTTTAGATCATTTGAGAATGGCAAATTAGTTGAAGTATTTATTTTAGAATTAAATAATTCAGTTTGCCTACTTTGTTTTGAAGTATTATTTAAAGGTTCCAAGATAATGAAACAATTTTTCTAAATCTTAGATCTTAATCAATATTAGTAAGAGAATTATTTATAAATAAATATTTATCTATATAAAAAGTATGGATTTATTTTTCTAAAAATACTTTTCATGATTTGTTAAAAAAAATGTAAAAAATTTAATTAAATTTTTTTATTTTTTTATACCATTCTTCTTTAATTTTGGATTTTAGAAGACTAAATAATGTAAACATAAAAATCTTTATATTGAAAACAAAAGTAATGTTATTAAATCTAGAGGGCCGATACTGATTATGCCATTTTTTATAAGCATGAAAATTTATCCAGAAAAGTGTTTGATCTTTAACAAGCTTATTTTTTTTAATGGGCTCTCTATTTATTAGTTTTTCATATAGTATTTTCGAACCATAAATCTCACTATTTTTTATAAGCCAATCATAAAAACTTGTTTGGATCTCATAGTATTTTGATTTGAATTTATCTTCTTTTATAAGTTTATTTGTGAATTGCTCATACAATTTGTTTGCATCAAGTTGTAACTTCTTAGGATAATTATTTAAACAATACCTTGGGACAAGTTCTATGTTGCCAAAGTAAGGGACAGCTCCAGAAGCTATGATTTCGTAATGTCGAAGAGCATCTGCACCTCCTCTAATTTCGGTATAAGCAAAAAAAGATTCTTTATATTGCTGAAAATAATTTTTTTCCTTTGTATATATAAAAGTACCCCTATCCCTTGGATCGCAAGGAGCTAATAAATATTTTTTGGAAGTAAATTCTCTAGTTTGATTTTTAATATTTTCTATTATGGGTTTAGGAATAAAATATTGTATTGGATTAATCCCGTTTGAATATGCAATAGAGGAAGTTTCTCTTTTAAAATATATACAATATTTTGAATGCCAACTAATACATTCATCATCATCTCCATCGATTGCTATAACTTTATCTGGTCCAAATCTCTTTAAAGAGACCCAGAAGTATTTATCAAATTTTCTTATTGAAGGATAAATAACATAATCATATTCATCATAAAAAATCTCATAATCAGAAACACAACAATCAATAAATTCTGATTTCTCTAATTTGCCATAAAGTGTGAACCCTTTACCATGTGCAGTTTTAATATTACTCGAATGATCACCATCAGTATTAAATAAGAAAGATGGATATGAATTACTAAAAAAATTTATTCTTTTATCAATTACAAGATTCATCCAAACCATATCAGACACATGATCTATATTCCGCCCTTCTCGTAAAACAAGTACTTTAGGCATCTTGGTTTTGTGAAATTTAACAATTTTATCATCAAACTTTGTAATTTCTATTATTTGTTTCTTTTGCTTGGCAGTTTTTTACTAAATTTCTCCATACAAATTTCAATCTAATAAACTTTGATCAAACCAAGATGATTGATTTTAAATTGTAATTTTAAACAAATATTTTTTCTCAAATTACTATAATTTTTTGGATTAAGATATAAAATTCAAAGAATACCAAACAATTATTTTATAGTTAGGGAATTAATAATTATTTTTACAACTAAATATCTTTAGTGGAATCTTTTTTTTATTTATAATAATTCTGTTATGTTATGTAAAAAGATCCCTCTCAAACCTATCGCAAAACATCATTCCATTTAAAAATAATAACTTCACTTAAAATGTCATACTCTCATCAAATTATAATTGGTAAATTAAATCAAGTTATAATTAGTAAATTAAATCAAGGAAATATGGAGGCTTATAATGTCATTCTTTGAATCAAACATTGTACAAGAAGAAGCTAAAAAGCTTTTTACTGATTATCAAGAACTAATGAAGCTAGGTTCTGAATATGGAAAATTTGACAGAGAAGGAAAAAAAATGTTCATAAAAAAAATGGAATCCCTTATGGATCGTTATAAAATTTTCATGAAAAGATTTGAATTGTCGGAGGATTTCCAAGCTAAAATGACTGTAGAGCAATTAAAAACTCAGTTAAGTCAATTTGGGATTACTCCAGATCAAATGTTCGATCAGATGAATAAAACTTTAATAAGAATGAAAAGTGAACTTGATAAAGATTCTTAAATTTTAAATATGAAATTCAATGGTTGATAAATCAGCATTGCCAAGATGGCTTTCAAGAGGAATTGAGGAATACTTTCCAATTAAGGGTACAGATGAAACTTTTGCAAAGAAAATTAATGATGCAAAACATAATAATAGAAAATTAAGGGTTAAATTTGGAATCGATCCAACTGGAACCGATATTCATCTCGGGCACAGTATTTTGTTTAAAAAACTTAGGGCATTTCAAGACAATGGACATATCGCAGTTTTAATTATTGGTGATTTTACAGCTCAAATAGGAGACCCAACTGGGAAAAGTAGAACAAGATTGCAGTTGTCGGAAAAACAAGTTAAGGAAAATGCAAAAACATACTTAACACAATTAGGAATGGGAAAATCACCTGATGAATCTATTTTAGATTTTGATTCAAAAGATAAAATAGAAATTAGATATAACAGTGAATGGTTAAAGGGATTAAATCTTAATTCGATAATTGAATTAATGGGGAGTGCTACAGTTAGTCAAATGCTATCTAAAGAGGATTTTAATAAAAGGTATAATACTCAAGTCCCAATTGCTTTGCATGAATTCTTATATCCACTACTGCAAGGCTATGATTCGGTAGCAGTGCAATCAGATATTGAGCTTGGGGGTACAGATCAAAAATTTAATATTGCAATAGGCCGGGATCTGCAAAGGCATTTTAAACAACAACCTCAATACGGTGTTCTAATGCCAATTTTGACAGGTTTAGATGGAATAAAGAAAATGAGTAAATCTGAATTTAATACTGTAGGTATGAGAGAAGATCCTCTTTCAATGTATTCAAAATTAGAAAAAGTACCCGATAATATAATATCTACCTATTTTGAATTACTTACAGATATAGATTTAAGTGATCTTAAGGACGCAAACCCGCGTGAGATGCAGAGAAGAATGGCTTTAGAAGTTACTACTTTATTCCACGGCGCTGACGAAGCATTAAAAGCACAATCAAACTGTGAAAAATTATTCCTTGGACAAAAGGAGAAAGTTGGAAAAATTCCAGAGATTTCATTAGAAGAAATAGTTTTCCCTGTTAAAATTTTCTACTTGTTAAGTGCTTTAAAATTATTTAAATCTAGTAGTGAGTCCAAAAGATCTATTAAGGGGGGTGGTGTAAAGATTGATAGCCAGAAAGTAATTAATCCTGATCTAATTTTTGAATCAAAAAAAGATTTAGAGGGTAAAATTGTGCAAATTGGGAAAAAAGTAATTAAGAGGTTTGAAAAACAATAATAAATGAATAACAGTTTTAATTTAGAAGATAAAATAATATTGGCAATTGATGGACTTGATGGAAGTCAGGCAAAATCCCTTCTAGAAAAGTGCCCTAGTATCAAGTGGGTGAAAATTGGGCTAGAGCTTTTTGTTAGGGAAGGTCCAAGAGTTATTGAAATATTGAAAGGTTTGAATAAAAAAATTTTTTTAGATTTAAAATTCCATGATATCCCAAACACTATGAGTGCAGCTTGCTACCAAGTTTCAAAATTAGGAGTTGATATAATTTCTATCCATGCTTCAGCAGGTCTAAAAGCTCTCAAGGATTCGAAAAAAGCATCTTTAGAAGGAGCTACCTCTGTGAGTGTAAACCCTCCATTTATTGTAGGAATAACTGTTTTAACAAGCTTTTCTCTAAAAGATTTTCAAACTGATCTTGATAGAAATAATTCAATTGAAGAAAATGTATTGAGACTTGCAAAGTTGTCTTTTGATGCTGGATTAGATGGATGTGTCTGTTCGCCTTGGGAGGTGAAAATGTTGAGATCTATTTATAAGGATAATTTTGAACTAATTACACCAGGTATCAGATTAAAGGTTGAAAATAAAGATGATCAAAATAGAATTATGACTCCCTATGAAGCTATAGATAATGGCGCTTCGAAATTAGTCATTGGTAGATCAATATCAAAAGCTACAGATCCTAATAAAGCTCTAATAGAAATGTTTAAATCTATTAATTCTGGTTAATCTTGGATTCTTCTCCCTTAAGCAATCTTGTTATGTTTGTTCTATGTTTCCAGATTACTAATAATGCCACAATTAAACTTATAAAAAAGTATGAGTGTATCAAATTACTGAGATAAAAAAACATAAAAACAGGAAGCAAAATTGCAGCTGTAATACTGGATAAAGAAACAAATTTAGTTTTCGTTAGGACTATTAAAAAAATGCCAAGAGATGCTAGCCCAACTTTCCAGGAAAGAGCCAAAAACATACCTAATCCAGTCGCAACTGCTTTCCCTCCTTTACCTCTAAGCCATATTGGCCAAATATGCCCTACTACAGCCGATATGCCTGCTATAACTTCTATGAATCCTTGATCTGTATAATATTGAGCAATTTTTACGGCAATAAGGCCTTTCCCAACGTCAATGAAAAATACAAAAAGTGCTGGCCATTTCCCAACATTTCTCAAGACATTTGTGGCCCCTGTAGATCCAGAACCTATAGTTCTTAGATCTATATTTTTAAGATATTTTCCAACTAAAAAACCTGTTGGAAGTGACCCTAAAAGATAACTTGTAAAAATTATTAAGATGTTCATAAAGATTAGTTTAGTTCAAGATCATCATAAATTTCATTATCTGAACCAGCAAATGCAACCCATAATGGGAATTGAAGTATTGGAATTTCAACAGAGGCTTCTGCTGCATCAATGATAATAAATGGCAATTCTTCATTGGCTTCTAATCTATCAGCTCTTTCGATAACACCTTCAGGCCTTTCAAAAAGAACAATCCCACTATTAGGTCCAAAGTCATCCCTTGTGAGACCAAGTGAATCTTGCAGAATTCTTCTCCATTCGCCTAATCTTTCAGGCTGCGAAGCTAAAATAAGAGTCTGAAACTGATCTCCATATAATTCGCCAAGAATAGATATTAAACCCGCTGATAACAAGGCATTTTTTTGTCGAGATCCTCTACTTTCAAGAGAACCTCTTCCTCCCATGTTGAAGAACCAATCATCCATAATTTCTATATCTGATGAATTAAGACTTCTTCTTAATTTCCATGGTTCAGCATAAAAATCAGGTTGTTCTTGGAAACTTGAAAAGCAACTTTTTATAATCTCTTCATCTGGCTTAAATGTTTCAGAAAGAGCTGGAACTTTAATAACATTATCTTTGCCATTGTCTTGCTTTTTCTGATCAAGGGGAGATGGTTTTACGATTATTGGTTGAGAAACTAATTCAAGTTTCTCTACGTTTTGTGAAAGATTCTGTAAAGCTCCAGTTAAATACTCTTGAAAGCCTTTAACTCTTTTAGCGATATTATCTGACTGTCCTTTAAAGTTTGATTCAATATCTTGTTCTAATTCATTTTTTTTTGTTTCTAACTCTTTTATTTCTTTAACTAAAGAGTCTTTTTTTGAAACGAGATCTCTAAAAATTTCATCAGAAATTTCATCAAAAGACTTAGTTGATTTGTTATTTTTTGGGGCGATTTTTTTATTTTGCGTTGTATTTTTCTTACTAATTTGTTTGGTTTTATCATTTGTAATTGACTTATCTATTATTAATTCCTTTTCAGGATTATTGTTGGAAATTTCTGTATTGGTCATTTAAATAATTTTGATGATTAAGCAAAAACTAATTTTTAGGAATTTTTAATTTCCAGGGATTCAACTTTTTTTATCAGCTCATCTTTTAATTGCTTTGGATTAAATAATATTGGTAATAGATGAGGACTGGACTTTTCTCTAAAATAAAAAATACCTGGGATTGTAGGGAAAAAGAATTTCCATGATATCCAATTCTTGAATGGAAAAGTTCTAATCTCTTTCCCTAATTGTAAAACGATAAAATCATCATTTGTTATTTTTATTCTTAAGGTTAATGACTGAAGTAATAAAAAAAAGCTAAAAGAAGCAAAAACTATTGTTGGTAAAGAACCAATATTCAAAAACAAAAGCATAAAACTTAAGACTATTAGAATGATTGGCAACTGAAATGATGGAGATATTATTACTGGCTCCTTTTTTTTTGATTTAGTGTTAAACATTGAATCATCCAAATAAAATTTGTGTTAGTAATACATCCATTAAAGATACAGTAACGAGAGTCATTACAACTGCGCCTGTTGTACTTGTTCCAACTTCTTTTGGACCGCCTTTAGTTGTGAGTCCATATCCACAAGCAATAATTGAAATAAGTAAACCGAATACTACAGATTTTATTATCATTGAAGTTAAGTCTGAACTGGTTAAACTCACATTACCTGACCTTACGGATGTCCAAAAAACTATTGGAGGAACTTTATAAAAAATTGTGCTCCAAATTTGTCCACTCCATAAAGCTACAGATAAAAACAAAAGACACTGTATTGGAGACATTATTACCATTGATAGTAACCTTGGGACTACCAAATATTGGACTGGTTCGGTCCTTAACATAGTTATCGCCTCAATTTGTTCTGTGACTTTCATAGTGCCCAGTTGGGCGGCATAGGCAGTAGCAACCTTCCCAGTCATTAAAGTAGCAGTTAGAAGAGGAGCCATTTCTCTCGCCATGCCTACTGCTAATAAACCGCCAATTTCACTTGAAACCCCCATACTTGTAAGTTGTGATGCAACTTGAATATTAAAAACTGTACCCGCGGCAATTCCTGTAATTAATACAATTAACAAACTCCCAGGACCTGACTCCATAAGTTGATCAAAGAGGTCATTTTTGGAAATTTTACCTCTAAAGATAAAATTAATTGCTTGCCCGCCAATGATTAAGCTGCTTAGTATTCTTTTAAAAAAATTAGGGTAATACATATCTTTATATTAGTTTGTAATTGATTTTTGATCCCAGTTCCGCATTACTAATATTCCAATTATTACTAAAACTGAGGGTATAAAACCAATACATAATCTAATAGTTAATTGTGCTGAAGTACATTGCTCAATAATACTCAAACTATCTTTATCAACAAAGCATGATTGATAACCAGACAAATACAGCAAAAATCCTAATAATTGAACACTCAATGCGATTCCAACCTTTTGAATAAGTACCATCCAAGCAGTATATAATCCTGCTGGTTTCTCTGGATCTTCATCAATTGCATCAGGAAGTAGTGACCAAGGGATAAGGAAAGCAGTTGAAGCTCCAATTCCAATAAGACAGATTATGAAAATTAAAAGAGTAAACAAAATTATGTTATTTGCATTTATAAATAGACCGTCGCTAATTTCTGAAGAATTTGATAGGGCAGGTAAAAATAGCGCTGCCGTACAAGAAATAATCCACATAATCGCGCCATAGTTTAAAGCTGAAATTCTATTTAGTTTATTTGATACTCTTGCCCATATTTGTAAACCTATTAAGGCGCTAATTTGGAAAGGTATCGGGATCCACATTGCAATATCTGTTGGCACCTTTAGTACATCTTCCACATAGATTAACGCCACAGTTTGCATTAATTGTAAGGCGCACCAGAGCAGAATATAAAGCGTAATAACTTTAAGAAATTTTTTATTTCTGAAAATCCTTTTGAATTGAAGTGTTATGTTTTCAATTTTTCCTGAAGGCCTTCTTGCTTTTTTTGCAAATGGAGCCAATCCCCAACAGGATATTAATGTTGTTGTAACTGCAATGCATCCACTGATTTTACCCATCAAAAAATATTCATTATTTGCAGATCCTTCGGAACCTAAAACAATTCCAGCAATAATTAAACCAGTTAATCCTGCAATTATTGAACCAGTAAATCTGGCAGCATTTAATCTTGTTCTTATTGCGGTTTTTTGAGAAATCTCAGTTGATAGAGCTGCAAAAGGAAGATTAATGCTTGTGTATGCAGTCATTACAATTATAGAAATTATGGCATAGTAAATAGTCTTATTTAGTACTGAACCTGTGGGTGTCCACCATATCGCAGCTAAAGAGAAACCAAGAGGAACAGATGCCGCTATCATCCAAGGGATTCTAGGCCCCCATCTTGATTTGGTCCTATCACTTAACCATCCAATTAAAGGATCATTTATTGCATCCCATATCTTTATTAACATCAACAATGATCCAGCAATTATTACTGGTAATCCAGCTGAAATAAAGAATTTAAAAAGAAAAAAACCAAATTGCGTTGCTACTAAACCTGTGCCTGCATCTCCTAAACCATAGGAAACCATTAATCTTGTTGTTGATCTTGTAATATTTTTTTTCGAGTGTGAATTTTCCAATCTTTTTACTTTGTTGATTGTTTGATAATGTATTATTGCAAGGGTAATTCTATTACTTATGCGGGCGTGGTTTAGTGGTAAAACCTCAGCCTTCCAAGCTGAAGATGCGGGTTCGATTCCCGCCGCCCGCTTTTAGAATATATTATTTTTTGCCCTAAATAATTCTTCTGAAATGATTAATAAAGAGCTTCTACTCTTTATTGAAACAGATTTTTCTTTGATAGTTAGGGGCTCAAAAATTTTAGGCATGCTAGTGTCAATAACTTTTAACCAATTATATTTACATTTCGGCAAGGGGAAATCGATACTTTTTGAATATGCATTTAAACCTATCCAGACAAGAGGATTAGAATTCTCCTTGTTAATGCTGAAGGCAACTGTGTGAGACCAACTACTCCAATCGGGACTATCTAACTTTGTTCCATGCCAATGATATGTTGGAATATTTTCATTGGTTTGATTTTTAGGGGAGAATGATGGATTAAAAATGTTTATTAGTTTTTTTCGGATTTTTATAACGTATTTACAATACTCTAATAATTCCAAATCTTGTTGACCATGACCCCAATTCATCCAGCCCAATAAATTATTTTGGCACCAAGAATTATTGTTACCGCCTTGTGACCTTCCTATCTCATCACCCATAAGAATCATGGGAACACCTTTAGAGATAAGTAAACTAAGAATAAGATTTTTTTGTTGTCTTTTTCTTAAATCATTGATCAATAAGTTTGTAGTTGGCCCCTCTATACCATGATTCCAAGAATTGTTATGGTTATCACCATCTCTATTTTGTTCTCTATTGGCAAAATTATGTTTTCTATTGAAAGTTACTAAATCTTTTAAAGTGAATCCATCATGTGAAGTAATAAAATTTATTGATTTTGGTAAAATATTTTTCTCTTTATAAATAGATGGACTACCTTTTATTTTATCACTCATATTCCAAGCTGTATCTTTATCTCCCTTCCAAAATCTCCGCAAGTCATCTCTAAAATGACCATTCCAAGTGAAAGTATTCTTAGATGGGAAATCACCTAATTTATATAAGCCTCCACAATCCCATGGCTCACTTATTAATTTGATATCGATAAGTTCTGGTTCACATTCTATATCTTCAAAAATTGGAGGATTTTCGAGTGGCGAAAGATTTTCACCTCTAGATAGGGCAATTCCTAAATCAAATCTAAAGCCATCTACTCCAAATTCACTCGCCCAACATTTTAATGATTCAATTATTAGTTTTCTAACTAATCCTCTGTTTGCTGCAATAGTATTACCACATCCTGAGACGTCCTGATAAGTTTTATCTTTTCCTATAAAGTAATAAAGGTTTTCATCTATACCTTTCCAAGATATTGCCGGTCCTTGAGAATCTCCCTCAGAAGTGTGATTGTATACAACATCCAAAATAACTTCAATATCTTCTTTATGACATTCCTCTACTAATCTTCTAAATTCCTCTCTATTCTTTACGGCAGATTCATTCGAAAGATATTCAAAATGAGGAGTAAACCAATTGATTGGACTATAACCCCAAAAATTCTCTAAACCATTTGGTGCATCAGTTGGATCAAAACAAAAAATTGGAAGTAATTCAATTGTTGTAATACCGAGTTCTTTAAGATATGGAATTTTTTTTAAAAATTTCTTGAAACAACTCTCATTTGTATAAGTTGATTCAGTGAAGGATTTGATATGAAGTTCATAAATAATTGTTTCTTCCCAAGAATGTTTCGGTCTTGGATAATCCTTAAAATTAAATAATTTTCTATCGCAAACAACGCTTTTAAGACAAGAATGAGTATTTTCTTGGGTTTTTAATGCATTTTCTCTTTTGTAACTGCCCCATCCAGTAATACCCCTCGAACATGGATCAAGTAGTACTTTTTTTTCATAATTATTATTAATTTCATTATTTTTTTGTTTTATTCTAAAAGCATAAATACAACCTTCATTTAGATTTTTTATTTCCACATGCCAGTAGGGACCAGTATTATGGTTCTGATCTAATTTAAATATAGTTTTTGGGGAAATAGAGTCTTCTTTCTCAAACAATAAGATTTCTACATATTCAGCATTTGTTGCTATTAGGGAAAAATTAACGCCTTGTGCAGTTAGAGAACTCCCTAAAGGAAATGGTTTACCTTTATTTTTATGAATCACTTTCTCCTTATCATTGATTAGTTAAATAAATATTGGGATAATTATTAAATTACTGATATTTGAATAATAGATGCAAATTTAAAAAAAAAACTCAAATTTAAGGTTTCACTAATCAACTTTATTAGATCTTGTAGATTGTAGATTTTTTAATTAATTACAATTTATTTATCCATCTGCACAGTTCATAGAACGATTTAGAGAGAAAGTTTAATAATTAGAAAACCAGATTTTTCTTGATTTCAAAATACAAATTACGCTTTTTCATGTGATGAGAAGGAAATATAACTGAAAATTAATAAAACATAATAAATAGCTCAATTTCTTAACTTCATTTCCCTTTGGCATTTTTTCTTTGAAAAATGGAGTTAGATTTCTTTAGAATAAATCTTGTGCTACCAATGGGTTTGACTGTTGTCTATTCAAAAATACTACTTTTTATGTGATAAAAATGTGTGGTCATAAAAATAAATAATTTAGCTAAAAATGTCTCTAAGATTTGTATAAAGCTTTGCGCCGCCGGCATTTTCGGTTGCCGTATTTGAATTTGCTCCATATGATATGCAAGTTCGAGGTTTTTAGGCTTGATTCAAACTCTTGTCTTTAAATTTCTGCTTTACAAACAATTCAATGAACAAAGCTGATTTAGTAAATCTTGTTGCTGCTCGTACAGAGCTCACAAAAACGGATGTTTCTTTAGTTGTTGATGCAGCTATTGAAACTATTGTTGATTCAGTAGTGGAAGGCAAAAAAGTCTCCATACTAGGATTTGGTTCTTTCGAACCAAGAGATCGTTCTGCAAGACAGGGATTAAACCCTAAAACAGGCGAAAAAATAGCAATACCAGCTAAAAGAGTTCCAACATTCTCAGCCGGTAAACTTTTTAAGGATAGAGTTCAAGGGTAAACTTTTTAATCTATTTCTTTCTTTAATGCGAAGGTGCTCTTTTTAGAGCACCTTTTTTTTCAAATTTCAATAAAATTCTATTTGCTCAATACCCAAAACTCTTAACAATTTATCTCAAATTATGAGGTCTTAAGAAGTAATGAAATGTTTAACTTTTTTATTTCTAAAATTTTTGTTGTTATCTAATTTTGCAATGGCAGAAATAATACCAACAAAATCCAAAATCTTAAAAGACTCTAGTTATTGTATTAAAGATTCTCAAACCAAAGTTTGCCAAGAGTTAGTTTTTGAAATAGAAAAACTGCAATTAGTTGTATTTGACCAAAATAGATTCAAATGTCAATCAAGTTTATTGGGGCTGCAGTCGGCAATTATTGAATCTTATTTTTTTAAAAATTTCTCAAATGAGAGAATTTCATTTATGATCCCATATGTGATTAAAAATTGTTAATTATTAAAATAATTTCTTTTTTTGGAATATTATAAATTTGGATTTTAGGTTGTAATGGTAAAAGGTTTCTCTGATAATGAAGTTAAAAATGATGCTGACAAAAAAGAATCAAAAAAAGAAAAAAAAGGCTTAGCAGCTTTTCTTAAAGGGAAGAAATTTACTTACACTTTGCCAGGCAAAAAACAAATAAATATTTTTGGATCAATAGTATTAGGCTTAAATATGATTTTAATATTACTAGTTATACTTTATTTAAAGAATCAAGAATTCCATGACTTTGTTTTTAATGTTGGTCGTTAAATATTTTTAGATCGAAAAAATTTCTTAAATGATATATTTAAATTTTAGAAATTCTTATGAAGTTAGTAAATTTAGTTTTTCAAGCATTTTTTTTGTTAATAGCTCTTCTATTTTTGATATATTTTCTAACAGGTTTTGACTCCGCTTTTGAGGCAGATCAGAATTGTCATTCATATTTATCAAGTTACGATAATCTATCTGGAAATTATGGTTGTGATCATGATACTGAGACACATCAGTGGATACTTTACGAGTCAAATGACGACAAAGAACCAGCTAAAATTATTAAGAAATTTAGGTACAAATTTTTATAATTCAAATTTCTTATAAAAAAACTTTGCACTTATTATGGATATTATTGCTGTAATTGCGAAAGTAAGATACTGGTATATGCTTCCTTCTAAGTAAATTTTATTTTTATAAAGGGGATAATCTATTAAAGAACCTAATGTTCCCCAAATTATTACCCATAAAGATATATAGAGGATTCCTTTTATTGGATTAGACTTTTTTTCTTCCATTTTTAATTTATACCAAAAATTGAAGAAGTAACAGGTCTGCCACTCAAGACTAACTCGGTTAATATGAGCATTAAGAATCCGATCATAGCTGCTCTACCGTTCACAAGCTCTGCGCTGCTATTAAATCCAAAAACATTCTTTACTTCATCACCCTGATTGTCTACCCATTTTGAGTATTCATTATCAGTTAATGATTTATTAGTAAAACCATCATTTTGATTTTCCATCGGAGAGTCTTTTTCTTCCATAGGGCCTTTATTTTATATTAATAACTTTTAAACTAATTTATTATTAAATTAAATTCGAGACTATAGAAAAAATTAAGACAAAAATTATTATCCATAATAATTGTAATCTCAAAATTAATTGACAAATTAATTTAATTTTTTCTTGATTGCAATAATCTCCAGTCGCATTTATTATTGGCTTTTCAATAATTTTATTTTTATATTTACTTTTTCCTCCCAATTTAATACCGGAAATATAGGCAAATATAGCTTCTGAAATCCCAGCATTAGGCGAATCATATTTTCTACCATCAAGATAACTGTTTTTTATGATTGATATATACTCATTAACTTTGTCACTTACTAAAGGTAATGTGATTAAAACTAATCTTGAGGGTATAAAAGTAAAAATATCTTCAATTTTTGCACTGAAAAAACCTAAATATCTAAAATAATCATATTTGTAGCCTATCATTGAATCTAAAGTACTTATAGCTTTGTAAGAAAAACCAAGTGACAAAGGGCCTGGTAGAAAAACTGAAAACTTCATAAAGACAATTCCAATAAAAATCCAAAATAATGGCCCAAATATTCCATCAACAGAATTTTCGGTTAGACTCTCGGTGCTTGATCTCAAGAGATGTTTTATAGAAGATGACCTTACATCCCTACTAACTATCCTTTGAACTTTCTCTTTGATTATGCTCTTATTTTGGTCATTAATTTCCTTGCTTTCTATTAGCTCTGCAATCTCTTTCACACTTGAAATAAGTCCTTTAGTTGCAATACAACTTGCAAGTCCAAAAAAAATTAATAATCCACTTAAAAAATCATTTTTTGATTGCACATAATAAAGTTCTATCAATTTTCCCAAACTAAAACTAATTCCAATAGTAGATATAGCGACAAAGGAGCCTCCCCAAAATAATATATTTTTATTTTTTCTAAAATTATGTATTAGGTAATCAGATATTTTTTTTATGTAAAAACCAATTATTTGAACAGGGTGGATTAAGAATCTTGGATCGCCGATCAACAAATCAAAACCAATCGATCCAAGAAATATTAAAAATAAATTTATTTCAGCCAACTGAACATAGCACGAAGACCTTTCCCAACTTTTTCTATCTCATGTTGAGAGTTTTCTGCTCTTAATTTTGTCATTAAGGGTTTGTTCTCATCACATTCTTTAACAAAATTCTTGGCGAAAGTACCATCTTGAATATCTTTTAAAATTTTCTGCATTTCTTTCTTTGTATCATTATTTATAAGTCTTTTGCCGCTTACATAATCACCATATTCTGCAGTATTTGAAATCGAATCTCTCATTTGAGATAAACCTCCCTTGACCATAAGATCCACAATTAACTTTACTTCGTGTAGACATTCAAAATAAGCCAGTTCGGGTTGGTATCCTGCTTCAACGAGAGTTTCAAATCCTGATTTAACAAGTTCTGATAAACCACCACATAGAACTGCTTGTTCTCCAAATAGATCTGTTTCAGTTTCTTCTTTGAAATTTGTTTCAAGAATCCCAGCTCTCGTACCTCCAATCCCCTTGGCATAAGCCATGGCTAATGATCTTGCATTGCCCGAATAATCCTGTTCTACCGCAAACAGAGCAGGTACTCCTTGCCCATTCTGATACTCCCATCGAACAGTGTGTCCAGGTCCTTTTGGTGCAATCATCACAACATCGACAAAACTGGGTGGTTTTATAAGGCCGAATCTTATATTGAATCCATGTGCAAAACTTAATATCTTTCCATCTTTTAAATTTGGTTCTATCTCTCTAAAGTAAACATCTTTTTGAAACTCATCTGGAAGCAAAATCATTATCCAATCAGCTTTTTCACAAGCCTCAGATACATTAAATACTCTTAAACCATCATTAATAGCTTTACTTTCAGATTTGCTACCTTTGTATAAACCTACGATGACATCCATGCCGCTGTCTTTAAGATTTAAAGCATGTGCATGACCTTGCGAACCATAACCTATTATTGCAATAGTTTTGTTATTCAAAAGACTTAAGTCAGCATCTACGTCATAAAAGAGTTGTGTCATTAGTTGTGGTATCTTGATTTTTTGTTAGTTAATATTGTAGACACTAAACGAGTAAATAAGCCATTTAATTGCTCATTTAAAAATTAATATTTAAATATTGATTCTTCACTCACAACTAATTTGCTTCACTTGGATGTGAAATTACTCTATCTATTAGGCCATAATTTTTAGCTTCTTCAGCACTTAGAAAATAATCTCTGTCAGTATCTTTCTCTATTTTTTCGAATGATTGACCTGTCATATCTGCCATAGAGTGGTTCAACATATCTTTAATTCTAAGGATTTCTTTAGCTTCTATCTCAATATCACTAGCCTGACGTTGTGAGGTACCCCCTAGTGGTTGATGAATCATAATACGACTATGAGGAAGAGCTACTCTTTTACCTTTAGTACCGGCACCTAGTAAAAATGCTCCCATTGAAGCTGCGAGTCCAACACAAATAGTAACAACATCACTTTTTACATATTTGATAGTGTCATATATTGCCAAACCAGCAGTAACTGATCCACCAGGACTATTTATATAGAGATAAATTGGTTTTGTATTATCATCGGAATCAAGGTAAAGCATTTGAGCAACCAGGCTGTTAGCAATTCCATCATTTACTTCCTGTCCAAGAAATAAAATTCTTTCAACCCCTAATCTTGTGTAAATGTCTACCCATCTTTCATATTGACTTCCTGGAAGTCTATAAGGGACGCTTGGAGTTCCTATTGGCATAATTTTAAAAAAAAAAGTTAGTTAAAAGTTAAGAGTTAAAGTGTATTTTGCAAATCTTTTTGGCTTGTAAGTATTCTATCAATTACCCCATACTCTAGGGCTTCTTGAGGATTAAGATAACTCATCCTATCAGAGTCTTTTGAGAGATCTTCAATACTTTTCCCTGTATTGCGTGATAAAATCTCCAGCATTGATTTTTTATTTTTTAATACTTCTTCTGCTCTTATTTGGATATCAGTTGCTTGACCTCTTGCTCCGCTAATGGGTTGATGCAGGACTATGGAAGCGTGAGGTAGTGCTGCTCTATGCCCTTTTGTACCAGAAGATAGAATAACTGCTGCTGTACCCATTGCTTGTCCAATACAAATTGTATGAATAGGTGGTTTGATGTAGTTAATAGTATCGCAAATAGCAAAAGCTTCTGTTTCAAATCCAACCGCATCACCTGTGTACCAACTAGTACCTGTTGAATTGATATAAAAGTAGATAGGCTTATCTGGATCATCAAATTCTAGATAAAGGAGTTGAGCAATAATGAGCTCAGTAACATCCATCCCTAGTTGCCTTTTGGCGTCATCATCTGAAAATAAGGGTAATCCAAGATATACAATTCTTTCCTTTAGAAGTAAAGAGGGTAAATCTGGTGGTGGAGTCCTCATAGCGGTATTTTCGCCATAATAAGGAGCAGATACAGTCATATGTTCCACTAAATAAATACTGAAATGATTCTAGCTAGATTTAGCCCTGTGTCGCTGGAGATTTAAAAGATTTGTTTGACTCAGGATTATTTATGAGTTTTCCAAATACCATTCTTCCAGTAGGTGTTTGCAATGCACCAGTAATTATTATGTCTAATCTATCGCCAACAAATTTCTTCGCATCATCAATAACCACCATTGTACCGTCATCTAAATATCCAATTCCTTGCATTTTTTCCTTCCCCTCTCTAACAATTTTTATATTTAGTGATTCTCCAGGTTGTACTTCTGGTCTTAAAGCAATTACTAAATCGCTTAAATTCATAACTTTTAGTTCTTTTACTTCTGCAATCTGAGATAGATTATAATCTGCAGTAAGAATTGTACCGGCCATATCCTCAGCAATTCTTAGAAGTTTTTCATCTACTCCATTTCCCTCATACTTTGTAGGATTTATAACCAGTCTTCTACCATATAGTTCCCTAAGCTCTTTCAATAATTTAAGACCTCTTCTTCCTTTAGCTCTTTTTTCATTACTACTAGAGTCAGCCAAAGTTTGCAGCTCATCAATTACACTCTGGGCGACAATTAATTGCCCTTCAAGTAAGCCGCAGCTTAATAAACCATTTATTCTGCCATCTATAATTACACTAGTATCAAGAATTTTTGGGCTTGCAGCTGGTAGTATTCCTTCATTTACTAAATATGCATCAGCATTATTTGGATTAAATAATCTTAATAAAGTTCTGCCATGTGTATCAGCTAACTTGTAACCAAGAGCCCCAAAGAAAAAATTACTAAGAATAGCTGCTAAAGGTTTTGCAAAAAATACTTCTCTTGGAAATGGTATTAATAAAATTGGTGCAAGAAGTAAATTAGCAACAAGTAATCCTAAAATTAATCCTACCGATCTACTTATAAGTAAATCAGTAGGCATTGTACGTATTTGATCAAGGAATGTCTTTCTTAGCTGTAGAAATACGAAGCCTGCTGCTAATCCAATAAAAAATCCTATAATTGCTAGTACAATTCTAAATCCTTCGATATTTGAAACCTGTTTAAGTATGTCTACTGGTAAAAGATCAACTCCAAGCCATCCTGATGCTGCTCCAGACAACACAAATAAAATTAGTACTAGGATATCTGTCATATATATAATCTACTAGGATTTATTAATTGAGTAAATAAAGATTTTATTTATTAAAACCCTTACTAGATTTTTTTAAGCCAAAAGCATTATATATATTATGAAAAAGTTCCCAAGAAGTGCTTACATACATATACCTTTTTGCCATAGAAGATGCTTCTATTGTGATTTTGCAGTTATCCCTTTAGGTAACAATATTGAAAGCTTAAATGGCTATGGAAGTACAACCATAAAAGAATATTTGACTTTTTTAAAAAAAGAAATATTGTCAATTAAACATAAATCTCCTCTTTCAACAATTTATATCGGTGGAGGAACTCCTTCAATTTTAGATCCTTTGCAGATTAAAGATTTAATAAATCTTTTTAAGGAGAATTACAGAATTGATTATGGTGCGGAAATTACAATGGAGGTTGATCCAGCAAGTTTTAATGAAGATGATCTTCATGGTTTCATAAAAGCTGGAATTAATAGATTTAGTCTTGGTGCTCAAAGTTTTAATAATAAGATACTTAAACAGGCAGGAAGAAGACATTGCAGTAAAGATGTTGAAAAATCTTGTTATTGGTTAAAGAGAGTATATGACAATGGTCTTATAAAAAGTTGGAGTTTAGATCTGATTCAAAATTTGCCAATGAGTAGTTTTAAAGAATGGCAAGAAGACTTGAAAAATTCGTTAAAGTTCTACCCTCCACATATATCAATTTATGATTTAAACATAGAACCTGGAACAGTTTTTCAAAAATTAATTGACTTAGGCAAACTATCATTACCAAACGATGATGACTCTTTTAAAAATAGTGAGCAAACAAATTTACTATTAAGAGCTTCCGGTTATTCAAGATATGAAATTTCTAATTATTCTCTTCCTGGCCATCAATCAAGACACAATAGAGTTTATTGGACTGGTCAAGGATGGTGGAGTTTTGGCCAAGGCTCTACCAGTTCGCCTTGGGGGGAAAAGTTTACAAGACCAAGAATTAGTAAAGAATATAAAAATTGGGTAATCAAGCAATGCGAAATTAAATTAGATTCTTCACTTGTTAACCAAGAAAATATTTATAAAGAATTAGATGAGAAAATAATGTTAGGAATGAGACTGAGAGAGGGTGTTAATATCCATAAATTAATAAATGAACAAAATTGGAATAAAAAAAAGTCTGAAATAGCCTTAATAAAATTATTAAAAGAATGGGAAAGATTTTTAGAAAGCGGTCTTTTGATTAAAAGAGGAAATAGATTCTCTTTGAGTGATCATCGAGGAATGGAATTAAGTAATCAAATTCTTATCTCAATGTTTAAATGGTGGGAAAAAGTCAACTGAACCTTTCAGAGGCTACCCATTCTTTAAGTTTTTCACTAAAATATTTTTTCCCATCAATTATTGGCCTACAAAATGGGGGTTGCTTATCATTTAGGCCTAATAAATCAGCCGTAACTCTTACTTGCCCATCACAATACTTACCTGCTCCTATTCCTATTGTTGGTATTTCTAAATTAATTTGAATTTCTTTAGCAAGCAATTCTGGAATATGTTCTAAAACTATTGAAAAGCATCCTAATTTTTCCAGTGATAATGCGTCCCTTTTGATTTTTTCGTGACTTTCTGAATTTATCCCTTGTTTTTTTAATCCAAGATTCAAATAGCTCTGCGGAGTAAGTCCTAAATGCCCCATTACAGGAATTCCCATTCTTATTAATCTTGAAATGACGTTTTGTACCTCTTGTTCAGCACCCTCAACTTTTACTGCCTTTGCATATGTGTTTTTAATTATTTTTCCGGCATATTCCACCGCTTTATCCTCTCCGCATTGATAAGTTAGAAAAGGCATATCACAAACTAATAAGGCTTGTTCTTCTATTTCTTTGTTGAAACCTCTTGAAACTGCATTCGTGTGATATATCATATTTTCTAAAGTAACCGGCAATGTGGATTTATATCCTAAACAGACCATTGCTAAAGAGTCTCCAACCAGAACAATATCTGCTCCTGATTGCTCAGCTAGAGAACCTGAAATAGAGTCCCATGCAGTTAATGCGATAATTTTTTGAGAGTTTTTTTTATATCTAACGAGTTCTGATGGCAACATAAGAGCTATGTATCTTTTTTTATCAAAAATTGCTATTATAAATCCGACTCGGCCTTTCGCGGTTTTAACGCCCAAACCTGGTCAGGATCGGAAGATAGCAGCCACAAGGGATGCTTGAGGCAGGCGAGATAACCGAGTCACTTAATTTTAAAGTTTAATCGATATCTTTTTTATTTTGCCTTAACCTTAAAAATTCCGGTATATTTGCACCTATGTCTTTATTATCGGAAACATTATAAAAGGATTGATTAGACAATCTATTTTTTATCCTTTGTTGCTTTAATGGTTGGTTGGTTTCGAAACCTGTAGCAATAACGGTAACTTGTACTTCGCCTTCCATAGATTCGTCGACAGCTTGACCAACAATTATATTCGCATCCTGATCTACAACATCACTAATAACTTCGCCAACAGAGTTTACATCTTCAAGAGTCAAATCACTCCCACCAGTGATGTTAACAAGGCACCCTTTTGCTCCATCAATTCTACCTGCTTCAAGTAATGGACTATTAATAGCAGCTTGAGCAGCTTCTATGGCTCTTGATCGGCCAGATCCAAAACCCATACCAAGAAGCGCTGTGCCTGCCTCAGTCATGACTGACCTGACGTCAGCAAAGTCAAGATTAACCTCACCTGGGCGAGTAATTACTTCACTTATACCTTTAACTCCCATCCTTAATACATCATCAGCACTCCTGAATGCCTCTTGTATAGAAGCTCCCGCAGAAACCTCTTTTAACCGATCATTTGGAATAACTATTAAAGTATCAACATTTTCTGCCAATCTTGCAATTCCTTCTTCGGCCTGACGCATTCTTCTTTTGCCTTCGAAAGAAAATGGCTTAGTTACTATTCCAACCGTTAATGCTCCGCTTTGCTTTGCTACTTCAGCTACAACTGGAGCAGCTCCTGTACCTGTACCTCCGCCCATTCCTGCTGCTATAAAAACCAAGTCAGACCCTTCTAATGCTTGTTGAAGCTCCTCTCTAGATTCTTCCGCGGCTTTTTGACCAATACTTGGATTTCCTCCAGCTCCGAGACCCCTTGTTAAGTTTTGACCTAATTGAACTCTTTGTTCCGCAGAGGAGTTCAATAATGCTTGTGCATCAGTATTGAGAACTCTGAAAGAAACTCCTTCGAGGTCGCTATCAATCATCCTATTAACAGCATTACTCCCGCCACCACCGACACCAATTACTTCAATTTTGGCACTCTGACTTGGAAGGATATCTTTTGATTGATCAAAGTTTGGATTGTTTCCGAAGCTCATCTCTAAATAAAATCAAATACTAGTATTGGGTGCATTATGTACACACTAAGCCGATATTTAGGATTTTCTTGATGAAAATCCTAAATATTAACTTGTTTAAAATTGAGTTAAAAGATTAAAACCCTTGTAAAGACTGTACAAATCAAAATATTTTTTTTTAAATTTGTTTCTAATTATTAGGGTTTGAACACTTTAATTTTGGGATTGTTAGGGTCGGTTAGGTCTATATTATCTATCTTTTCTAATAGATTTTTATCGCTTATTTGATTTTTAATATCACAAATCATTTGTAATTGAGTTTTGATTATTTTTGGGTTGATCCCTAAAAATATTTTTTTTAAATTTTTTTCTTCTAATGTTAAAAATCCACTAGGTGAGAAATTCACTGTAAGAAATTCAACATCATTATTTTTTTGAGATTTCAATATTTTCGATAATGTCTCTTTAAAGTTTTCTTTCCATCCAATAACTCTAATAGATAATTGTTTCATATTCTCAATATCTGAATATTGTTCATTTATAAAAAAACCATTTTCATCAACAAATCCAATAATTTTTTTCCCGTCTAAAATCTTCTCCGCATAAGCTATTGGTGTTCTTGTTTTAATTATAATTTTCAAACCAAAAGGGAATATTTGCCTATTTACAGAAACATTTTGGAGCGATAACTTTTTCTTTAATTCTCGCTCTAAATACTTGGTTTTTACAAATATCAAGCGTGTTGGTAAATTCAAAGAGGAATTATTTAATATATCTTTGTTAGTAAATAAATCACTACCAAATAGAATGATATCTTTCGAATAAACTTTTTTAAAAGTTTTAGAGGTTAAATATGAAGTAAAGAATAAAAAGGAAATTAATAAAAAAGCCCTTAATTTTTTTCTTTTTGTTAATCCTTTATAAATCACATCTAGCTTTTTCCATTAATTGATCCATCCATTCTCTAGCTCTTTCCGCATCTGAAAATGGAACATCCATTTCTTTACCATCTCCAACAAGTCTAAGTCTACATTTGCCTTGTGATTCCTTTGTTAAAGGTGCTTCTCCTGAAGTAAGAGCCATTAATTCTACTAATTCAAGTTTTTTTATCGTAAAGCTATCTTTCTCTTCGAAAATCCCAGCTTCAAATGCACTCCACTTCAATTCACCATCTTTTAATAAGGCTGCACAAGAACTATCTAATTTACAAATTTCAGAACCTTTAGCCCAACTCCTAAAAAGATTCTGCCTTCTTCTTTCTAGCCAACCAAGAGCAGTTAAAAGAACGAAGATTAATAGTAATGGTAACCAAAGTAGTCCATGCAACATTTGACTTTATCTATGAATCTGAGGATATATCAATTAGTTTAGCCACAAGTTGATCGATATTTAAACCTGAGGCATTCCAAAGCATAGGAAACATACTTTTTCTCGTAAACCCAGGAATTGTATTAATTTCATTCAAAAAGATTTTATTTGAAATCTTTTCTAAAAAGAAATCAACCCTAGCAAAACCGTAAATATTCAATGCTCTGCAACTTCGAATAGCTATGTCTTTAATTTGTTCAGAGAAATGAGTATCTATATCAGCTGGAATGATTACTTTATTAACCAAAGAATATTTTGAGTCATAATCATACCAATCTGTCGAATACAAAACTTCCCCAATTTCGGATATAGAAAGTTTTAAATTTCCAATTATTCCGCATTCAAGTTCTCTAACATCTAAACCTTCCTCGATAATAATTCTTGAGTCAATTTCCCAAGCCTTTTGCAAAGCTTTAATTATTTCTGATTTATTCTTCGCTTTAGAAATACCAAGCGAAGAACCTGAATTAGAAGGTTTGACAAAAACTGGTAAATTTAATTTTTTAATTATTTCAACAGCTAAATTATTTTTAACATTATCATCATTTAAATTTTGATTTTGGATAGTTAAATACTTTACTTGTGGGATTGCTAAATATGAAAATATTTTTTTCATCAATATTTTATCCATTCCAAGTGCAGAACCCAAAATCCCTCCCCCAACCAAAGGTTTTTGTGTAAATTTTAATAATCCATGAATTGCTCCATCTTCTCCATTTATTCCATGTAATAAAGGGAACCATATATCAATACTTTGAAACTCAATATTTTGTAGAAAATTAATTTGCCTTTTGGGTAATTCTTGATATTGTTCGGCTATATAATTACTACTTTTTTCTTTTAATACTTCAATAGATTTTTCGTTATCAAACCATACTCCATACTTATTTATGTAAAATGCTTTCACACTGAATCGATCTTTGTTTGTTTTGGAAATTAGGGCTTTAAAAACTGTCTTTGCGGACAAAATTGATACATAATGTTCATTCGAATTCCCCCCGAAAATTATGCCAATACATTTTTTTTCTTTCACAACCATTTAGAAAATTATTTATAAATTTGACCACTTAAAGAAAAAGATCTTGCTTCTCTTATTTTGACATTTAGCTCATCTCCAAATGAATAATTAAATTTAATATTTTTTGGAATTTCTACAAAAGTAAGCCTATTTGATCTTGTCCTACCCATCATTTGAGAATTGTCTTTGGGATTCAAACCCTCTATCAAAACACTTTCAATATTATTTAAATACCTCTGATTTCTTTTTCTGGAGGTTGTATCAATAAGCTCGTTAATTTCTTTTAATCTTTCTTTTTTAAGTTCTTCAGAAATTTGATTATCCCATTTTGCAGCAGGTGTATTAGGTCTTGGAGAATAAGCCGCAGTCATTACTTGATCAAAACCAATTTCAGTAATTAGTTTTAAAGTATCTTGATATTGTTGATCAGTTTCTCCAGGAAAGGCAACTATTGCATCTGCGGTAATTGATGCATTTGGCATTAATGATCTTATATTTTCAATTATTTTTTTATATTTATCAACTGTATAACCTCTTCCCATTAGTCTAAGGATTTCATCATTACCACTTTGGAATGGGATATGAAAATGCTCACAGACTTTATCTAATTCAAAACATGCTTTGATAAGTCTTTTAGAAAAATATCTTGGATGACTAGTAGCAAATCTTATCCTTTTAATTCCCTCTACATCATGAATAAAATAAAGAAGATCAGTAAGTGTATTTTCTTTAGTACCATCTTTATTCGTCCCTGGAAGATCTCTACCGTAAGCATCAATATTCTGACCTAGAAGAGTTACTTCTTTGAAGTTATTATGAGCTAGAGTCTTTATCTCATTCTTTATTGCCTCAGGATATCGTGATTGTTCTTTCCCTCTAACGGAAGGGACAACGCAATAAGAGCATCTTTCATTGCATCCATATATGATATTTACCCAACCACAAATTGAACTGTCTCTTCTAGCAAAAGTAATATCTTCAGATATAAAAGTTTCTTCAATAGCTACAACTTGGTTACCTGAGTCGACTCTGCCTATGAGATTTTCAAGATTATTAACGTGTTGAGGCCCCATTATTAAATCAAGTTCAGGAACTCTTCTTAAAAGAGATTCACCCTCTTGTTGGGCAAGGCAACCGGCGACCACTAATTTCAATTTTGGATAATTATGCTTTCTTTTGACTTGTTTTCCTAAAAAACTGTAAACCTTTTGCTCAGCACTATCCCTTATTGTACAGGTGTTGTATAGGACCAAATCCGCTTTGAATTCGTCAACTGCTTTTACATATCCCATTTTTTCAAGAGTACCTGCCATCCTTTCGGAATCCGCCTTATTCATTTGGCAACCAAAAGTTGTTATCCAATAAGTGTTAATAGTTGAATCTTTCTGAGACTTTTTTTCTTCTTGTGATAGTTTTGTTAGCACTTTGCTAAAAGTTCTAAAGGGGCCAATTAATTCAAAATTACAATTTAAATAATTTTGGGACAACATTATTGAGGGCGAGCGAGGGGATTCGAACCCCCGAATAGCGGCGCCACAAGCCGCTGCCTTAACCACTTGGCGACGCCCGCCTCACATATATAAATTTAACAAGTTAAGTGTAAAAATTCATAATCATTTTTATTTTTAAGAAGATTTTTAATTATTTTTTTGTACATCTAATTTGTATTTATGTTTTAAAGTAAAATATAAGCAAAAAAAAATTGAGCAATTCCGGAAACTTAGAGGTCCTTATCCCAAGATGCCTTTGTGAAATAGAAAATACTGATAACCTAAAGGTAGACGATGAAAATCTAGCTTCTGTTTTTGTTGCTTGGGAAAAAGGAATTGTTTCTGAACTAAAGCCGATAGATATTGAAAATAAAAAACCAAAAACAATTCTTTTCCCAAGATTTGTTGAAACTCATTCACATTTTGATAAGTCTTTTACTTTTGGTGAGTACCCCAACTTTAAATCAAACTATCAAGAAGCATTGTCAGTAAATTTAGAAGAGCATAAAACAAGGACTTCAAATAAAGTTTTGGATAGAGCTGAAAAATCTCTAAATCTTGCTCTCAAAAATGGTTATAGAGCTATTAGAAGTCATATTGATACTTTTGAAAATCAGGATAGTTGTATCTGGGATGATCTTTTTAAGCTACAAAAAAAATATTCTTCTAAATTGAAATTGCAATTTGTAGCCTTAGCGCCATTGGAATTTTGGGATACTCCTCAAGGAGAGGAATTGGCAAAAAAGCTTTCTAATAAAAAAGGTATTTTAGGAGGAGTTCTTACTCCTCCTTTTATAAATAAAATAAAAGTAAAACGCTTACTCTCTAAAATCCTTTTATTAGCAGATAAATATAAATTAGAAATTGATCTACACGTAGATGAATCAACCATTGAACCTGGAGCTGGTATTAAACTTCTTTTGGAAACTGTAGATAGATTAAATATCAAAGTTCCAATAACATGTAGTCATTTGAGTAGCATTTTACTTTTAAAAAATGAAGAGATAATTAATCTTGGAATTAAAATTGCTGAGAAAGATATAAAAGTAATTGCTTTGCCTCTTACAAATTTTTGGTTGCTCAATCGCAAAGATCAATCTACATCTTTATATAGACCTGTTGCACCAATCAAGCAACTACAAAAATCATTAGTCGATGTTTCTATAGGGAGTGATAATGTTCAAGATCCTTGGTATCCATTTGGTAATTATGACCCTTTTTATTTAATGTCTCTCGCAATCCCTATGCTTCAACTCAATCCTTGGGAAAGATTGACATTATCTTCGATCCTTTTATCACCAAGTAGATTATTAAATTTAAATTGGGATGGATTGGTTAAAAAAGGCTGTCCTGCAGACTTTATTCTTTTAAGTGCTGAAAAGTGGGCGGATATTTTTTCAAATAATTTAAAAAGAAAAGTTCTAATAAAAGGCGAATTGTATAACTAATCAATTAGTTTATACCAAGAGAAAATCATTATTAATGTCATTAAGAAATTCAAAATTAATAGAAAAATTAAAAAAAGTTGAAAATTTAGAAATTATCGAAAGGACTTCAGATGTAAAAAGACTTTCAAAAGACTTTTACAACTATTCACCAATTCTGGAAGAAAAATTAGATGGATGTATTGCTGATTTTGTAGTACGACCTTTTGATATAAATGCGATAAAGAAAGTAGCAGAAATTTGTTGGAAATTTAATATCCCACTTACATTAAGAGGCTCAGGTACAGGAAATTATGGTCAGGCTGTCCCTTTGTTCAAAGGTATTGTCATGCAAATGAATTATTTAAATCAATTAGAAGAGTTTTATCCAGAGACAGGTTTCGTAAAGGTACAATCTGGATGCCTAATGGGAGATTTAAATAAAAAACTAGAAAAATATGGACGAGAATTAAGGTTACTTCCAAGTACGTGGAAAACTGCAACTATAGGAGGTTTTATTGCTGGTGGTTCAGGGGGTATTGGATCTATTAGGTGGGGGTTTTTAAGAGATCCTGGAAATCTTTTAGGCCTAGAAGCTGTGACAATAAATGAAAAGCCTAGACTAATGAGCTTTGATGCTCAAGAATCAGAACCTTTAAATCATGCATATGGAACTAATGGAATTATTACTTCATTATTAATTTCTACAGATATCAAACGAAAGTGGCATTCCATAGTAATTGATTGTGAAAAGTTAAATAAGACAATCGATATTTTAAAAACATGCACTATCGCATCAATTGACTTAAAGCTTGGCGCAATTCTTGAGAAAGAAATTGTAGATCAAATGCCTATTTGGTTCAAAGCTAAATCTAAATGTAATAAGATATTGCTTCAATCAACTCTTGGTGGGATAAAAACTATTGAATTAATTTGTAAAAAATATGAAGTTAATTCTTTTCTCCTTGGAGAAGAAGATCAATTAACAAATGGAATCTCTGAAGTCGTATGGAATCATACAACCCTTCACATGAGGGCAAAGGACAAAAATTGGACATATTTACAGATGCTATTACCTTTAAATAAGGAATTTGAATTAATTTCTTGTTTGAGAGAAAAATGGGGTAAGGATATTCTTTGGCACATTGAAGCAGTAGCTCAACAAGGGGTTCCTAGATTAGCAGCTTTGCCTGTAATAAAGTGGCATGGTTCAGAACAATTAAACCAAATAATTGATAGTTGCAAGAAACTTGGAGCAATCATTTTTAATCCCCATGTATTAACTGTTGAAGGTGGAGGCTTAGGAGTTGTTGATTCTGATCAAGTAAAAGCAAAAATAAAATATGATCCTAAAGGTTTATTAAATCCTGGTAAATTGGAGGGGTGGGAAATAAAAGATAAGTTTAATTTTTAAAACTCTTATTTATTTGCAAATTTAATAAACTCTGCAACTAAGAAGATTGAACCCGTTATCACAGGATTGCATTTCGGCCATCTTTTAAGCTCGAAAAGATAATTAATAGCATGATCAACTTTCTCAAACTCAGTTATTTTAAAATGTTTAAGTTCATTGATCCTAGAAAGATCATTTAATCGCCAACTTTTTTGATTAGGAACTGGAACTAAAAGTATGTGATCATTTTTTTTAAAAAGAACTTTAATCATTGAGATAATGTCTTTTTGGATTTGGACTCCTAAAATCCAATAAATCCCTTCTTGATTATTTACCCAAGTTTTCCTTTCCTCCGAAAGGGCTTTTGCCGCTGAGTAGTTATGTGCAGAATCTAAAAGTATTTTTTTATTTAAATAGTTAATTATTTCAAGCCTCCCGTTCCATTTTGTATTCTTTAGTCCTTTTTTGATAGAGCTCTCTTTAACGTTAAATCCTAAGTTATTTAGTGCTTCAATTGCACCAATCGCAACAGCTGCATTTTGTTTTTGAAAATTTCCTTTTAAGCCAATTTCATAATTGCTTGGTAAAGGTTCTTTCCATATGATTTTTGCTCCTACTTCTTCAGCTCTTTTTTTAATTATGCTTTCAACTTTATTATCTTGACAACAAGTAATAACCACTGCATTTTTTTCAATTACAGCTACTTTCTCTATGGCAATTTTTTCAATTGAATCGCCAAGGTACTCTTTATGGTCTAAACCTATGTTGCCAATAGCAATTATTGGTCTGAAATTATGAGCTGTAGTTGCGTCTAATCGCCCACCTAATCCAGCTTCAAGAATTAGTAAATCTACTTTTTGTAAATCAAAAAATTCTAGTGCACAGCAAATAATTTGTTCAAAAGGAGTTAATTTATGGGTTGAAAGATTATTTTCTATTTTCTTAAATAGTCTTTCAAATTCTTCCTTATTAATATTTTCTTTATTGACTCTGATTCTTTCACAAATATCCAAAAGGTGAGGCGAAGTAGTTACCCCAACATTCTTTTTTTCGGAATAAAGAATATTTTCTATGAAAGCTGTAATAGAACCTTTCCCATTTGTTCCAACAATTTGAATCGCGGGAATATTTTTGCAGGGATTATTTAATTCCTTAAGGGCTTTTTTTATTCTTGATAAACCTAATTGAATATTTTCCCTTTCAAATTTGGGTGAAAGTAAATCAAAATTCTCAATATTTACTTTGGTCAAAACTTCTCAAATTTATAGCTCTTCAAAAATTAACTCTAATTTTTTTAAAAGAATATTGATTTCTTTTCTCGTAATTATTAGTGGAGGAACAAACCTAACAACATTCCCTCCAGCTGGGACTAGAAGCAAACCTTTCTGAAAAGCTTTCAATGTAATTGTTTTTGCATCAGTATATGCATCTTCTATAACAAGGCCTTGTATTAATCCTAATCCTCTAATGCCTTTTATAATATTGGGGAATTTAGCTGAAATTTGACTAAATCCCTCATTTAATTGCTCACCTCTTTCGTAAACGTTTTTAAGAATTTTACGTCTTGTAATTTCTTCTAATACTGTCAAAGCAGCTCTACAAGCAAATGGGTTGCCACCGAAAGTACTTGCGTGATCTCCAGGGGAAAAAATGTTCGCTTTTTTTTGTACCAATAAAGCACCAATTGCATGTCCTCCACCTAATCCTTTAGCTAAGGTAAAACCATCAGGCTCGATTTCTAGATTCTCATATCCCCACATTTTCCCAGTTCTTCCTACACCACTCTGAACTTCATCAAGAATTAAAAGAGAATTATTTTCATTACAAATTTTTCTTAATTCTTTAAAAAACAACTTATCTCCTGGTATTACTCCGCCTTCTCCTTGAATAGGTTCAATTAAAATCCCTGAAACTTTTTGGTCATTTTTTTTTAATTCTTTAAATATTCTTTTTACTGAAGCAATATCGTTATATTTAAAAAACTTAAAGCCCTTAACCATTGGCTCAAAACCTTTTTGGTATTTAGGTTGACCAGTAGCACTTAAAGTGGCTAGTGTTCTGCCATGAAAGCTAGATTGAGCAGCGAGAATAAAAGACTCTTTCCCTGCATGTGCTGTATTACCATATTTTTTTAATAATTTAATCGCTGACTCGTTTGCTTCGGCGCCACTGTTGCAGAAAAAAACACTTTCAGCACAACTCTGTTTGGTTAGAAATTTGCTTAATTCTTCCTGCTCTTCAATTTTATAAAGATTGGAGATGTGCTGAATTTTCTTTAACTGAGCAGATAACTTTCTTCTTAAGATTCTATTGCTATGCCCAAGACTACATGTCGCTATACCAGCTACTGCATCAAGATATTTTTTCCCTTTTTCGTCCCATAACCAACAGCCATTACCTTTTTTGAAAGATATATCAAATCTTTCATAAGTATTCATTAAAGTGGGAGCGGTCGGACTTGAACCGACATACCCGAAGGTGCCGCATTTTGAGTGCGGTGCGTCTACCAATTCCACCACGCTCCCAAGGCTTTTCAGCTATAACATTGCATAAAAATCATAGCAAATGATGTAGAATTTGCCATTTTTTTCTATACATCAACCATAATCCATTTATTCACTCCTTCGCCTGCTTTACGCAGAACAGTTAGGGAAATATAAAATACTTAAAAATTTTTTCAAATCAAACACATTTCATAAATAATTACTCAAAAAAAATATTTTATGCTGTACATAATTGAGACATTTATGCCTAATAAATAATCTAAACCGGCTTATTTCAAGAATTAGCTTCACAGATTGTTATATTATGATATATTTAGGTAAGAAATTTCTCTAAAATGCAAAATATCAAATTCAAAAATAAAAATCGGAGGTTATCTCTCAAGTTTGCCCCCTATTTTTTTATTATGACTGCAATTTTAACGGCTTTTGTATCAAATACTGGTACATGGGTATGAATAACTTTAATATCAGTGGATTAAACAAATATTGGTCTTTTCGATTTTTAATATTATCATTTCTATTTATTGGTTGCCTATCACTTGCCAATATAGCTTACATCTGAATTTATTAGATCAAGCTGCACTAGCTATAGATACATCCTCTTTATTTAAGTTTGAACTTTCATGCATAGATTTCTTAGTTTTTTTTATATCTATTTCTCTCGTAACTTGTGCACCCAGCATAGATAGCTTCATTTCAATACTTTCGTAACCTCTATCTAGATGTTCAAGACCATAAATAAAGCTGATTTCATTGGATATTAAAGCTGCAATTATCAATGCAGCTGAAGATCTTAGATCTGAACCTACTAATTTCATTCCTCTTAATTTATTAACTCCAGTTATATATGCCACATTATTTTTTACAGTTATAGAACTACCCATTTCATTTAAAAGTTCTACATGATTCATTCTGTTTTCAAAAATCGTTTCAGAGATCTTTGATCTTCCTTTGGCAATAGTCATTAGAGCCATAAATGGGGCTTGTAAGTCGGTAGGGAATCCTGGAAATGGAGCAGTTTTTATATCTACAGCCTCAATCTTGTTACCTTTTATTGAAATCGAATTTCCTTTTTTTGTAATTTGACTACCACTTTCTTCTAGCTTATTTAATACTGCTTCTAAGTGATTTGGGATTACTGGAGAAACTGTAATTGAAGATGAAGTTGCAGCAGCAGCTATTAAAAATGTTCCTGCTTCTATTCTATCTGGAATTACTTTATGCGAACAGCCAACAAGTTTTTGAACTCCATCAATAATTATTTTTTTTCTACCAGCATCATAAATTTTTGCCCCCATTTTATTTAGCATATTACATAAATCTTGAATTTCAGGTTCTCTCGCTGCATTTTCTATCACTGTTCTCCCTTCAGCTAAGGATGCGGCCATTAATAAAGTTTCTGTAGCTCCAACACTTGGACAATTTAATCTGATATTGGCACCATGTAGTCTATTTCTCTTCTCGACTAGTTTTGCTTTTACGATATCCTTTTCTATAATAATTTTGGCACCTAGTGCCTTTAGACCTCTTATGTGTTCATTAATAGGTCTTTTACCGATATTGCACCCACCAGGCAAAGGTATTGTAGCCTCTCCAAACCTAGCTAATAATCCTCCAATACAAAAGAAACTTGCCCTTAATCCATTAACAAGTTCAAATGGGAGCTCTTTGTTGGATATGTTCGTTGAATCAATTGTTAATTGATGATCTTTCGTTTGTAACTTAACTCCTAAACTTTCTAGAATACTCCCCATTTTCTCAATATCTGTGAGCTGAGGGACATTATCTAATATGATTTTTTCATCAGTAAGTATTGATGCTGCTAGTAATACTAAAGCTGAATTCTTTGCACCACTAATCTTTACCTTTCCTTTCAGTGTACTTTGGCCAATAATCTTTAAATTGTGAGATTCAAGATATGACTTATTGTTGCTTTCGCAAACCATTAAGAATTATTTTGTTGGTTTAATAATGACAAACTAACTCTAGTAAGTCTACCTTGTGTAACGTGATGAATATTAATTAATAGTAAGGGAAGCAAACTATAGATTGCTAAGACTTAAGATTTAAAGAAAATTATTGATCAAAATATTTAAGGAACTAAAATGTGGTAAATATAAAAAGCTCTAAATCACTATAGAAAATATTTTTCCAAAAATAACTAGCAAAAGTAATACTTTAGTTAAAAGATTCAGATCTTTTAAGCAAGGGTCTTATACAAAAGATAAAGATTATTTTTGCATTGAAGGGACCCATTTGATTGAAGAATTTCTTAAGTCTGGTAATCATCCTTCAAAAATTTTAGCAACTGAAAAATGGCTTAATAATAATAAGGAACTTATTCAAAAAATTAATAAATTATCAATAACTGTCGTTTCAGAAGAGATTTTAGCTTCTGCGGTATCAACAAAAAATCCAAATGGAGTAGCAGCTTTAGTGAGGAATGCATCAATACTTGATTATGACTTGAATGATGAAGATGACTTTATTCTTGTCCTTGATAGGATTCAAGACCCAGGAAATATGGGGAACCTTTTTAGAACAGCTTTAGCTGCTGGTGTGAATAAGATATTATTGGCAGGGGGGGCACATCCTTTAGGGCAAAAGGTATTAAGAGCTTCCTGTGGATCTGTTTTCCATCTTCCATTTAAAAGATTTGATGGTAGTGAAGAAGAAATAATTAATTCTTTACTACCGGTATTAAATCAATTTTCAAAGAATGGGTTTCAAATAATTTCTACAAGTAGTCATAATATAAATCCTAATAAATCGCAAAAACCTTATTGGGAAATTGATTGGTCTAAAAGAATTGCACTTATATTGGGAAACGAAGGGAAAGGCATTCATAAAAGAATTCAAGAAGCTTTTGATGAAACAATTACTATTCCGCATAGCGAGCTTGTAGAATCATTAAATGTGGCTTGTGTTGCAGTTCCATTATTACTTGAACGAAAAAGAGTCGCATATACTTCTACTTCAATAAGACAAAAGTGACTGATCCAAATTTTGACTTTGATTTGATTGTAATTGGTGCAGGATATGGAGGTTTTGATGCCGCCAAACATGCTGCTAGTAAGGGATTAAAAGTCGCTATAGTTGAATCTTCTGACATGGGCGGCACTTGTGTTAACAAGGGGTGTGTACCCTCAAAAGCTCTTTTGGCAGCCAGTGGGAAAGTCAGAGAAATGGCTGATTATGAACACTTAGCCAAATTTGGTATTCACGCTTCCCCAGTAAGATTTGAGAGATCGAAAATTGCAGATCATGCAAATAAGTTAGTTTTAAATGTTAGGGAAAATTTAACAAAAACCCTCAAAAGAGTTGGAGTTGAAATTATTTTGGGTATTGGAAGACTTGAAGGAAATCAAAAAGTGGGTGTGAGAGAGAAAAATGGAATCGATAAAATCCTCACATCTAAAAATATTGTTATAGCAACTGGTTCTTCTCCTTTTGTGCCTCGTGGAATAACTTTGGATAATAGGACTGTATTTACTAGTGATGATGCGGTTAAACTTGAGTGGCTCCCAAGATGGATAGCCATAATTGGAAGCGGATATATAGGATTGGAATTTGCTGATGTTTATACCGCACTTGGTTGCGAAGTTACCATGATCGAGGCATTGGAAAATATTATGCCAACATTTGATCCAGATATTACAAAAATTGCTAAGAAGAACCTTATTCAATCAAGAGATATAGATACAAAATCAAATGTATTTGCGACTAAGATCACACCTGGATGCCCTGTAAACATAGAACTAAGTGATCCAAAATCAAAAGAAATTGTAGAAAACTTAGAAGTCGATGGAGTGCTTGTTGCGACTGGCAGAATTCCTAATAGTAAAAATCTTAATCTTGATTCTGTTGGAATCGAAACTGTAAAAGGTTTTATTCCAATTGATGATCAAATGAGAGTTATTAATGGCGAAAAAGTAATACCAAATGTTTGGGCTGTCGGGGATGTTACAGGAAAACTTATGCTTGCTCACACAGCTGCAGCGCAAGGCACTATTGCTGTTGATAATATTTGTGGTGGTGAAGTTGAAATTAACTATAAAAGTATCCCTGCTGCAACCTTTACTCATCCTGAGATTAGTTCAGTTGGTCTTTCTGAAGCTGAAGCTAAAGAAATATCAGCAAAAGAAAATTTTACTTTGGGAGTTGTGAAAAGTTTCTTTAAGGCTAATTCAAAAGCATTGGCTGAATTGGAGAGTGATGGGATGCTCAAGTTGATTTTCAATAAAGATAATGGGAAAGTATTAGGTGCGCATATTTTTGGGCTGCATGCAGCTGATTTGATTCAAGAAATTTCTAATGCCATAGCAAGGAACCAAGATGTAATTCAACTATCTACAGAAGTACATACCCATCCCACTCTTAGTGAAGTAGTTGAGGTCGCATATAAACAAGCGGCCTCTCAAATAAAATAGTATTTATAATTAATGGAAATAAGACGTAGGCCGCCAAATCCAACAATTAAGGTTGACAATTTAGAATATGCTGTACCTCACAGAGAAGCACAAGCAAAAAATATCCTCGAAGAAATTGTCTGGCACAAGGACATTGAAATTAAAAATTTTAAAAAAATAGTCTCTTTGGAAGATCTAATAAAAAAGATTGATAAACTTCCTGCCCCTAAAGATTTTTATAAAAATATCTTGGAGTCGAAAATAAAACCAGGAGTGATTGCTGAAATAAAAAAAGCTAGTCCTAGTAAAGGTGTTATTAGAGAAGATTTTAATCCTGAAGAGATAGCTCTTTGTTATGAAGGATTAGGTGCATCATGTATCTCAGTACTTACCGATAAAAGGTTTTTTCAAGGAAGTTATGAAATACTCGAAACTGTAAGGAAAGTAACTAATCTCCCTCTACTCTGCAAAGATTTTATTATTTCTGCTTATCAGATTTATAAAGCAAGAGTATCTGGTGCTGATGCAATATTATTAATCGCAGCGATTTTAAGTGATGATGATTTGATTTATCTAAAGAAAATAGCTGATAATTTAAAGATGAGTGTTCTTGTTGAAGTCCATAACGATAATGAATTAGAAAGGATTCTAAAGTTAAAGTCTTTTAATTTGATTGGAATAAATAATAGGGACTTAAAGACTTTTGGAACGGATTTAAAAACATCAATAGAATTGATGCATACATATGCTGATTTATTTTTAAAACAAAATATTCTCCCCATTAGTGAATCCGGAATTAATTGTGCCGAAGATTTAGAATCGCTAAGATCTATTGGAATCAAGGGAGTATTAATTGGTGAAACTTTTATGAGAGAAACTGATATTGAACAATCTTTCAAGAAATTATTTAACTCAATTTAATTTTGACTTCAAATCGTGCTATAAAATTGAATAAACAGAATTGTACTGAATATATATGCAGGCTATAATTTTAACTGGTATAGTTGCAGGATTTGTGCATGTTGTTAGTGGCGCTGATCATCTAATTGCAATGGCACCAGCAGCTATTAATAATCCTAAAAAAGCTCTTAAAAATAGTTTCTCATGGGGCTTAGGACACTCTTCGGGTGTCCTTTTGTTAGCTTTCTTAGCGATTTTTATTAAGGATATTTCGCCATTAAACCAATTTTCTAATATTGCCGAATTCCTAGTTGGAATTTCTCTTCTAATTGTTGGAGTATTTGCTATAAAAAATTCTTTTCAATTAAGTATCCACTCGCATTCCCATAAGCATGAGAATGGAATTGCCCATCGTCACTTTCACTTTCATGTCAAGGAACAAAAAATTAATAATAAGCACTCACATGCTTTGACAGGTTTAGGCTTGCTACACGGTATAGCTGGAGGTTCACATTTTCTTGCAGTTCTTCCTGCTTTAGCACTACCTTTAACAAGCGCTTGCTTATATTTGATTTCATATTTGATTGGTTCACTAATAAGTATGAATTTTTTTACTTGTTTAATATCTTTTACAACCTTTAAAGCAAGTCAAAAATTTATTAAAAGATTAATAGCTTTAGCAGGAGGGATTTCCTTTTCTTTGGGATTATTTTGGATTCAAAGAAGTGCTTCTGTTTTTTTGAATTAAAAATTTTTTTAATTTAGGAATAATTAATTTAGAGGTGACAATCCCAATTATTTTTTCGTTACTGATTAATCCAAATTTATTACTATCTTCGCTGAATTCAATATTGTCGCCAATAACCTCAATATTATTATGATTTACTGAATTTACCCTTTTTATTAGGTTTTTATTTTTATGTGGATGATTAAAAATAACTATCTGTCTATTTTTTAGTATTGATTTATTTTTTTTATATCCTTTAAAAAATACAATATCCCCCTCTTTTAGGTAAGGTAACATCGATTCACCGCTAATCGTTGCAGTTTTTCTTAAACCTAAAAAAAATAAAATAAAATCAAAAAAGCTTTTGAAAATGATTCCGATTAACTAGCTTTTACAAAAGCATCTGATCTTCCTTTTGAAGCCCAGAAAATGTTATGTATCTTTTCTACATAACTCATGAGTTCTTCAGCTTGAGCTAAGTCAATATTAACTTTACATGCACTGCATAATTTGGCCGCCTTCCAAATGGTTTCATGTAAGTCTGGATAAGTTTCTAGGTGAACTGGCTTAAAGTAATCTGTCCACAAAATTAGAATTTCTTTCTTAGTTTCTTTTGCTTGCTCTTCTTTCACTGCAACATATCTAGAAAATGTATTACTGTAAGAAGCCCACTCTGCTGAATCAGTGCTAGAAGGAGTTTCTAATGCAATAAGTTTTTTTGTCATTGATAAAACTGCTTCAGCAGCAACTCTCGTAGATGCTGGATCATATACACCGCAAGGACCGTCACAGTGAGCATGGACTATCATTGGGGATTTTTTATCTAGAAAAGAATTGATTAATTTACGTAGCATTTCAAATATTTAATGTTGTATATATATTACTTGGAGATTAACTAAATTGAAAAGTCTTAGATATTTTTCTTACTTAATTTAATTGACTTTTAATAATTCAACTTCAAATATCAAAGTTGCATTGGCGGGTATTACATTCCCTGCTCCCCTTGATCCGTATCCAAGTTCAGGAGGTATTGTTAATTTTCTTGTCCCTCCAACCTTCATACCAGCGACACCTTCGTCCCAACCTTTTATTACTCGTCCGGCACCCAAGGGAAAGCTGAATGGAGCTCTACCTATACTTGTGTCGAATTGGGTTCCGTCTTCTAGAGTCCCCGTATAATTTACGGTAACTGTTTGCCCAGCGATGGCTTCATCTCCTTCCCCATTTACAATATCGACAATAATTAGACCACTTTCTGTAGTCCTTGAGTTGCTATCTGATGGTGTTTCTTCTGCCATGGCGAAAAGTATAGGATTTGGATCTGATGGGTCTAGTTCAAATATATTATTATTTGAGACATTTGATGATTTAGCAACAGGTGTTTTTTGTACTGATTGAGTTTCTGATTCGGCAGCGTTAACAACTTGCGGTGAATTAAATTGACTGAACAGAGTTAATGAAACACAAAAAACAAAAACTGCAAAACTAATAAAGACTTCTTTCACTTAAATTTTGAAAGTTACTAGAACTAAGTCTACAGAATGAAGGTACAATAAATGGGTGATTATAAATTTAATTTGAAATTTTAGATTGTTAATACCAACTCAGATTAAAAGTCTAAGAAAATATTTTTACCCTTGTTTAGGAGGAATTTTAGGAGGAATTTCTGTTTCAACTCACTTTTGGCTGATCTTTATGCCAATATCCTTATTTATTTTATGGAAGGGAAGTGTAAGAAGAGCAGCAAATTTTTGGTGGGGTTTTTTCTTCGTTTTGATAAGTCATTCATGGTTATTTGATCTTCATCCATTGACATGGCTTGGTTTTTCATGGCTTGCAAGTTTAATAATCGCCGTTTCAATATTATTATTTTGCGCTCTTTTGGGAGGGATATTAGTTTATTTATGGGGATTATTAGTTGAAATTATTCTCTGGAAAGAGGATGTTTTTAAAATGAAAATATTACCTTTAACAGTAAAAGTATTTTTTTTATCTTTGACATGGGGGATTGGTGAATTGATACTTTCTCAAACACCTTTTTTTTGGATAGGTTTAGGAGAGAGTCTTATCCCAGGTGATATTTATCTTGCTGGTTTGGCAAGATGGATTGGCGCAAGTGGTTTATGCGTATTACAAATATTGATCGGATTTTGGATTTTTTTTAGTCAAGGTAGATGGGAAAGAAAACTTCATTTTAAAGAAATCTTTCTTTTAGGACTTTTGGTTATTATTTTCTTACATTTATTTGGAGGTTTAATAAATCCAATAAAAAGAAATTACGAATATCCTGTAGCCATTTGGCAAACTAATATACCAACAAGAGAAAAATTAAAAATAAATGATGAATTTATTAAAGAAAAACAATCTATCGCTCAACAATATGCTTTATCAAACAAAGCAAAACTTCTTGTTGCACCTGAAGGAACTCTATCTAATAATTTTTATTTATCTAAAGGCGTTAAGGTTAATACCTTGGCAGGAGGTTTCAGAAATTCAAATAATGAGTTAAGAAGTTCTTTACTCGGATTTCAAATTGGAGATAAATCTTTTACCTCATTTATAGATAAAAATAGACTTGTTCCAATAGGTGAAAAAATACCTAGATTTCTAGATAGTTTTTCAAGAGGATTATCTGCAGTAGGAGGAATTCAACCAGGCTCTGATTCAAGATTTTTTGAGCCTAAATTTACGCCTCCACTAGCAGTAGCTATATGTTATGAAATTAGTGATGGACTAAAAATAAGAAAAGCTATTAATAGTGGTGCAAAACTAATAATAACTGCAGCAAATTTAGATCCATATCCAGCAAAGCTTTATAATCAATTTCTATCTTTGGCTAGATTAAGAAGTATTGAAAATAAGAAAAATAATTTACTAGTATCAAATACCGGCCCTTCGGGTTTAGTTCAAGATGATGGAAAAATAATTAAACTTTTAGATTATAATTTAGAGCAAAATGAAATAGTGTTCCCTAATTTTTCATCCGAAAAGACTTTCTACACAAAATTTGGAGATAAACCTATTTTGTTTTTGTTTATATTATTTATGGGATTAAATATCTTTTGGAAAATTAATTAATTAATCCACCACCTAATAAAATTTCTCCTTTATAAAATACTGCAGCTTGTCCAGGCGTTATCGAACTTTGACTTTCTTCAAAAATTAATTTAAATGTTGTAGTTGTATTATCTAAATTTTTCAAAGGTATTAATGTTCCTTTTACTGGATGACTTCTATATCTGATTTGTGCTTCTATTTCTATCTCTTGCTTTGGTTCTTCGATTGAGACCCAGTTAACCTTACTAATTATTGCTTCATTATTAAATAATTCACTTTTATCTGCTACATAAACTACGTTTTTTACCCTGTCTAAACTTTTTACAAATAATGGTTCTGGCCAAGCAATGCCCAACCCTTTTCTCTGACCTACAGTAAAGTGCTGAATTCCATTGTGCGTCCCAAGGACTGTCCCATCTACATGCACAATTTTTCCTTCTTTGGGGTCAATGTGCTTGTCGATAAATATCTGCATTGACCCATAGTGCTCAACTAAACATAAATCTTGACTTTCTGGTTTTTGAGCAGTTCTAAGGCCTAATCTGTGGGCTTCCCTTCTTGTGTCTTCTTTTTTCATTTCACCAAGAGGAAATTCTAATCTGCTTAGTACTTCTTGAGAAAGAGAATAAAGAAAATAACTTTGGTCTTTGTTTTCGTCAGCACCTCTAAGAAGAAGGAAGTCCTTAAATACAAAGCTCTTGCAATCAGGATTTTCAATATAAGATGATTTTTTTATCCTTGCGTAATGTCCTGTTGCAATACGAGTAAAGTCTTTTTTGCTTATTGCGTAATTAAGCATCTCTTCAAACTTCACATTCTTGTTGCACATCGAACATGGAAGTGGAGTGAATCCTTTCTCATAGCTTTCAGTAGTTTTTTTAATTACCTCTCTTTCGAAAATTTCTCTTGAGTCTATTATTTTATGATTAATTCCCAAATCTTCACAAAGGCCAGCAGCATCTACTAATCCTTCAGAACAACAGGAGCCTTGTCCTTTCATTAGCCAAAGTGTTAGTCCCTCAACATTCCAGCCTCTTTCTACAAGAAGAGCAGCTGAAAGGGAACTATCTACGCCACCAGAAAGACCTACAATAATATTTTTCTTCTTTTTAGTTTTATTATTAGAAGAAAAAAAGTTCTCTAATTTTTTATCCTTTTGTGTCTTTAACATGGAAGTTTAAATTTTGAACAGTACTTCAATTGCTTTGTACTAATTATGAACGAAATTGCATGGCCAACAATTGACTCTAAACATTTAATTGTTGATTCAAAGCAAATGTTGATGTTAGAGAAAGAAATGTTTTCTGATGGGATGCCTCAAGAAGCATTGATGGAAAAAGCTGGTATTCAAATTAGTAGATGGCTCTTAAAAAGGAAACCTCTTCTAAAATATGGAATAACTGTTTTTATAGGTCCTGGGCATAATGGTGGGGATGGTGCAGTAATAGCTAGAGAGCTTTTTTTGAAAGGTTTTTTAGTACAGATATGGTGTCCATTTCCGATAAAAAAAATACTAACAAATAACCACACTAATTATCTTACATCTATTGGCGTAACAAATTTAGTAGAGCCTCCTGATGCAAATGGTAAAGAACTTTGGATTGATGCGGTTTTTGGTAATAATCAAAAAAGAAAAGTTGATAATAAATTAATTAAACTATTTAATCAAAAATTTCATAATAAACATGGCAAGGTAATAAGTATTGATATTCCAACAGGATTATGTCCTGATAAGGGAGAGCCTTTTTTAGATAACGCAGTAAAGGCAGACTATACCTTGGCAATTGGTCTTAATAAGATTGGGTTGATGCAAGATTCTGCATTACCTTTTATTGGAGAATTGCACCATATAGATGTTGGGGTGCCTATTAATAAACTGTCCAAAGTTGATAAAAAGATTTTTAAGGTTACTTACAAAGATTTAAAAAATATTGATTTACCTTCTTTACCAAAAAATTCCAATAAATATACAAGAGGTAGAACATTATTAATAGCTGGAAGTGAAAAATATCCTGGTGCTGCATACTTAGCATTAAAAGGCGCGATATCTAGTGGAGCAGGCTATATCTCGGCTGTCCTGCCTGAATTAGTTGCTGAATCTATTTGGCAAGTTGCTCCAGAAATAGTTTTAAAAGATACCATGCAATCTAATCAAAATGGAAATGCATCTTTAATTAATGCATTAGAAAATATTGATTTAAGTGCATTTGATTCAGTAGCTGTCGGCCCAGGAATAGGAATTGATAATGATGATTGGCAAAAATCAAAAGACTATCTAATGGATTATGGAGGGTTATTGATCTTAGATGCAGATGCGCTTAATCGAATTTCGGAATCTAAGTTAGGGTCTGATTTCTTTTTAGAGAGAAAATTTAAAACATGGATTACACCTCATACCAAAGAATTCTCAAGATTATTCCCAAAAATAAAATGTGAGACAAATGTTGGAAAAGCTTTCCAAGCTGCAAAAGAATTTAATATTAGTGTTTTGTTAAAGGGAGCTAATAGCATAGTTGCTGATAATAAAAAAGCATGGCAGCTTTATGGAACTGATTCTCAGACAGCGCGAGCTGGATTGGGAGATCTTTTATTTGGATTTGTTGCAGGCAGTTCTGCAATTGATTTAACCTTTTGCAGAAATATAACAACTGATTTATTTGCTAAATATGTACTTTTGCATTCATTTGCCGCCTCAAAGTGTAAAAAAGGATCAACAGCATCACTGATTGGAGATGAATTATCTAAATTAATGAGAAAAACAAAATCGAGACAAATGTTATGAAAAAAACAATTATTAGCAGTTTTTTATAGTTTTAAACACATAACTTCACAATTTATACCTGAAATCTGAAGCAGGTATTAAGTAATTGGTTATTTCCCGAAAAATGTAGGAGAGTTTTAATACCTAGTTAGTAGGTTTCTAATGGCTTCATCTCTATCTGCATCAACTGAACTGCCCAAAAGAAGGGGTAATGATCCAATTAGTTGGTATCTTTCTAATATTGGCCGCGTTCCTTTATTAACTCCTTCTGAGGAAATTGAATTAGGTAACCAAGTTCAAAAAATGATGATTCTCACTGAAGATGGTCAATTAAACGAAAAAACAAAAGATTTTACACCTCAAGAAAAAAGAACAATAAAAATTGGTAGAAGATCTAAAGAGAGAATGATGAAAGCTAATTTAAGGTTAGTTGTCAGTGTTGCGAAAAAATATCAAGGTAAAGGATTAGAACTTTTGGATCTAGTTCAAGAAGGTTCTTTAGGTTTAGAAAGAGCTGTTGAAAAGTTTGATCCTACCCGAGGATATAAGTTTTCAACATATGCCTTTTGGTGGATTCGCCAAAGTATGACAAGAGCTATTGCCTGTCAATCAAGAACTATTCGTTTACCTGTTCACTTAAGTGAGAGGCTTGCCACTATTAGGAAAGTAAGTAGGGAATTAGCTCATAAACTTGGAGCAATGCCAAGTAGAATTGAAATCGCAGAAGCTATGGAAATAGATGTAGAGGAACTTGATTCTGTATTAAGGCAAGCTTTATCTACTAGTAGTTTGGATGCGCCTGTAAATGGAGACGATGGGAGGAGTTTCTTGGGTGATCTTATAGCAGATAGTAATAATGAAGAGCCTTTAGACCAAGTTGAGCAGAAAATGCACCAAGAGCAGTTAGGCAAGTGGTTAACTCATTTAAGTGAACAAGAACAACATGTTTTGAAGTTGCGATTTGGATTAGATGGAAATGAGAGGCATACACTGGCAGAAATAGGCAGGCTATTAGAAGTTTCCAGAGAGAGGGTAAGACAGGTTGAACTAAAAGCTCTTAGGAAACTAAGAAATTTAACCAGAAAATTACCCAGTGGAATTTGATTTATTCTTCAGCCCAAATATATTTTGTTAATTCTTGAGAAGGTGGTTCTGGTGCATTCAAAGCATTTTTAACAGACTCAGAGATTTCTAAATCTATTTTCTTTTCTATACTCTTTAATTCGTCTTCTCTTGCAAAATCTCCCTCGACCATAAGCTGCGCTAATTTCTTAATAGGATCTCTTTTTGCCCAGAATTCTTTTTCCTCTTCTGCTCTTAATTCATCTGGATCGGCCAAAGAATGCCCCCTAAATCTGTAAGTTAAGCATTCCAGTAAAGTAGGCCCCTCTCCTGCTCTTGCTCTTTCAACAGCTCTTTGTGCCGCGCCCCTCACAGCTAATACATCCATCCCATCAACTTCTTCACCATGCATCCCGAAAGCTGATGCTTTTCTCCATATTTCTGGGTTGCTTGTTGCTCTGTCATGAGCCATTCCTATGGCCCATTTATTATTTTCAACTACAAAAATTATTGGTAATTTCCATAACTGAGCCATATTAAGACATTCAAAGAATTGTCCATTATTACAAGTCCCATCTCCAAAGAAAGCAGCTGTTACTGCGTCGCTTTGGTTGTCACCTGCCACTTCTTTTTTGTATTTACTGGAAAAGGCTGCTCCCAAGGCTACTGGAATACCCTCACCAATAAAAGCATATCCTCCTAGCAGATGATGTTCTTTCGAGAACAAATGCATAGAACCGCCTCTACCTTTACTGCATCCTGTCGCTTTACCGAA
>QCPY01000010.1 GCA_003212375.1 Prochlorococcus sp. AG-442-N17
GAAGGGAAGGAAGCTATACCAGGTGGTGCAGACTTTTTCTTATATAGAATTAAAGATTTAGATGCTGTATTAAAAGCTCATGGAAATGGAGAATTTGGTTTACCTAATGATTCTTACATTTTAATGGGGCATTCACTTGGTGCTTTAATAGCACTTTTATACGAAGGTAATAAACCTAGTGATCAACTAGAAGTGGAATGTGATTCAGCATTAAAAGACTTTGCGGTAACAAATTTATCTAAATTACTTCAATGTCAGTTGAGCGAAATACCGTTCCCTAAGAAAAATAAAACTAATAAGGCCACTGCGATTATAGGCTTTAATTCATTTGGCAGTTTAGTATGGCCAAAAGAAAATAGTACAGGTATTAAAACACCAACTCTTCTAATTGGTGGTACGTATGACCTTATTACACCATTAATAAATGAACAATTTAGAGTTTTTGCTGCTTTAAATAATCCATCAAATAGATTTCTAATTATTGAAGGGGCGAGTCATTTCTCTCCAATAAGAATTAATAAAGGCTATGAAGAAAATAATGACGTCTTCAAAATAAGTAAATCTTTTATTGGTTCTGAGCCAATATTAGTGCAAGATTTATCTACGAAATTTATAGTTGAATTTTTAAAAAATATTAAAGAACAAAAGATCCCTAAAGTAGTTAAAAACCAGAGAGATTTGGGACTTGATTTCCATCTATTAGATCTTGAAACAATAAAAGAAATTTCCGAAAATTAGTACTCTATTCGTGGATCTAAATATGCGATTAAAATATCCACGAAGAGATTTAAAGAGACTATAAGCATAGAGGTAAAAATTACAATTCCTTGAACCAAGGTATAGTCTCTTTGAGAGATAGCATCATGTAATCTTAAAGCTATACCTGGCCATGAAAAAGTTACCTCGAACAATAGAGCACCACCTGCTAATGAGGCCATAGTCAAGCCAGAAATAGTGACAATTGGCAATAGAGCATTAGGCAATGCATGGTTTAAAAATATTTTTTTCCTTGATATGCCTCTACATATAGCAGCATTTACATAATCACTTTTTAATGTCTTATTCAAATTTACTCTTAATGAGCGGCTGAATATACCACTTAATAAAAAGCCAAGGGTAATCGAAGGAAGTGCTAGATGATAAAGACTATCTTTAAAAGCAATAATATCATTTGAAAGAATACTATCTAAAACTAGAAAACCTGTAATTTGAGGTTGTTGCTGAAATATTGGAAATCTACCTCCAATTGGGGAAATATTAAAGAATACAGAAAATAATAATTGCGCTAACATTGCTCCCCAAAAAGGAGGGATCGCATATGTAGCAATTCCTAATATTCTCGCAATATAATCAGTCTTTTTCCCTCTATTTCTTAAGCCAATTAATCCCAATGGGAATCCTATTAGTATGGCACTTAATATTGAAAAGAATCCAAGCTCAAGACTTGCAGGCAATGACTTTATAATGATATTTAGGACTGGCTCTTGGGTACTAAGAGATTGGCCAAAATCTAAGTGCAATATATTTTTAATATATGAAAAGTATTGATTTATTAAAGGTTCATTTAGCCCCAATTTATTTCTTAGATATTCCCTAGAAACCTCATCTGCACCAGATCCAAGAATGGCATCGACAGGGTCGCCGGGTGCAACTCTTAATAAAATAAAAACTAATGAAGAAATTATCCATAACATTATCGGTATTAATGAGATTTTTAATAAGGAATAATTTAGTAGTTTATTTAAATTTCTACTCATTAATTAACTCAAGATCACTTAATGAGATTATTCCTGCACCATTAAAAATAGGCTTTGATATTTTATTTTGAGACCATGCTTTTTGAGAGGATATCCAAATAGGAATATAAGGTATTGAACTTGCTGCTATTTTTTCAATTTCAACAAGTTTTTCTAATCTTTTAATTCCACTTATGTTTTCACTCTCAAGAAATAAACTTTCCACTTTATTAGATCCCCAAAAACTACCGCTATAAACAGATTCACCTTTTTTACATATGTCATCAACTATTTCATTACAACTTAAAAGAGGGGTGAGATAGGCCTCTGGATCTGAATAAGCCCCAGTCCAATCGAGAAGAACTGCCGTATAAATTCCTAAACTTAGATTCTTATAAACTGTTGTAGATTCAACTGCATTGAGTTCAATATCAATACAATCTTTCAAAGAACTTTTAATTTCTTCTTGCCATGTCAGAGCAATAAGCTTGTCAGCTGGTACATTCGATCTATAAGTTAGGGGTATTTTAAGAATATTTCCATTGCAATAATTTTCTTTTTGCAATAACCTTCTGGCTTCTAAATAATCATATTTAGGCCACAGTTCTTGATTATCTTTTTTTAATATCGGAGGAATAATTGATCTAGATGGCTTCCTTAATCCATAACTTACTTTATCACTAATCAATTTTCTATTAAGACTTTTTGCCAAAGCAAGTCTTAAATTAAAATTATTTAATGGATAAGAACTAGTTTTAAGGCTTATAAAACTTAATTCAGTGAAAGGACTATTCCCTTCATTAAACTGTTTATTTTTGCTTAAATTATTTAAAGTTTTTCTCTGACTATCATCAATTGAATTTGATAAAAGCACGTCAATTTGTTTACTTTTTAAAGCGCCAAAAAGAGAAGATGAATTTGAATATCCCACAAAATTAATACCCTTATTTAAGGGCTTTTTACCCCAATAATTCAAATATGGATCAATTGATTGAACTTCATTAGAAAAACTGGTCAGGACATACTTGCCAGTACCAACGAAATTATCATTTAGAAACTTATCAGAATATTGTTTGTAAAATGTAGGAGATATTGGAGTTAAATTTACTGATGTGAGTAAACCATTTAAAGAACTTGATGGTTTATTCAAATTTATTATGACTGAATATTCACTTGGTGTTTCTATTGATTTAATCTTATTTCCTAAAATATAATTCATCGTTCCAATTCTTTTGAATCTATCAAAGGTAAACTTTATAGCATTAGAGTTAAATTCAGTTCCATCGTGAAAAAAAACATTCTTTCTTAAATTGATAGTTATTTGAAGTCTATCCTTTGAAATAATTGGCATCTCTGAGGCCAATTCAGGGATTAATTCTCCATTAGAATTTAATTCATATAACGTGTCTCCTAGAGAACTGATTAATTGTTTTGCTTTAAGAGTATTTGCTCTAGCTGGATCTAAAGATTCAATTTTTCCGGAACTTGCTACTGTAATTTTTTTTGATATTCTTTTTGAGCCGCAAGAATTCTGTAAAAAAGAAATTAAAATAATGAATATTGATAATAAAAAATTTTTTTTCATACTTTTTTTAGTAATTAATTATTTTGAAAAATTATTTGAGCAAATAATTTGTAACTTTATTTGACTTAGTTCTAAAGCAAATGTTTTTTTAGACTCACAAGCGAAAGGCCACTCTCTGACCCAACAAATCTTCTTAACGATATTTATACCAATTACTTGAAAAGTCTTATTGCTATTTTTAATTTTTACACAAGCACCTTTATAAAGGTTTTCAGAACAAATTAAATTATTTTTTTCATTTTTATTTTCTAATAGTTTTGAATTAATCATTAAGACCAAACACTTACTTTCTTCGGTTTACCAAGCTATAAAGAAATTTGCAAACTATTTTTTTAAATACAACTTAATTGACTTGCAATAATTTTGACTTCATTTAGAGAATTTATTTCATCTTTCGATTTCTCAAAATTTCCATTATTTACCTCATGAGTAATAACGACAATTTCAGCTTTATCCTCACTTGCATCTAGTTGAACAATTGATTCTATTGATACATTATTCTTTCCAAAAATATCGCCAATCTTTCCTATTACGCCTGGACTATCAAGACAAATAATTCTAAGGTAATTTTTTTTATTTATTTGTGAAGATCCTATGATATGACAGTTTCTCCAGAAATCAAAAGATAATAATGGATCGATTGAATTACTATTTTTTACTGAGGCTGCATGAAGATTTAATATATCTGATACTACTGATGCAGCAGTTGGGCCACTCCCTGCACCTGGACCATACAACATTATCTCTCCAAGAGGATCAGCCTCTATCAATAAAGCATTGTTAACTCCCTTAACTGTTGCCAATGGATGAGATTTTGGAATCAAAGAAGGTCCTACCCAAATATTTAAAGCAAGCGAATCATTACTATTAATTTGTTTCCTTTCGGAGAGCGCTAAAAGTTTTATTTCAAAACCCAATTTATTAGCATATTCGATATCCTTGAGATTAATTTTAGTAATACCCTCAGAATGTATCTCTTCTCTTTTGATTTTCCCTCCAAATGCAAGTTCACTAAGAATTGAAATTTTATCAGCTGCATCATGACCCTCAACATCTGCAGTTGGATCAAATTCTGCATAACCAAGGCTTTGTGCCAATTTCAAGGTCTCCTTATAATCAGCTTTTTCATTTGTCATCTTTGAAAGAATAAAATTTGTTGTGCCATTTATTATCCCAACCATTTTTTTTATGCTGTTACTTTTTAATGATCTTTTTAGGGGTTCAATTATTGGAATCCCCCCGCAGACTGCAGCCTCTGACAATATATAAACTCCTTCTTTAGATGCAGTTTTATATATTTCTTCTCCATATCTTGCTATGACTGCTTTATTTGCTGTAACAACAGATTTACCTGATTTTAATGCTTTCAGAATAATATCTTTCGCCAAATCAACACCTCCCATTACTTCAACAATTACATCTATGGAAGGGTCATTAATTAATTTAAATGGATCATCAGTTAATAAATTATTATTTGGCTCAATATCCCTTTTTTTTCTAAGATCTTTAACTGCTATTTTTGCAATTTCTATTTCTTTTAGAATTGGATGCGAATCAACTTCATAACTTAATATTTTATAAATCCCTGAACCTACAGTTCCAAAACCTATGATGCCAATTTTACATTTTCTCATTTTTATTTCTTTTTATTTTGAGTTTAATTTTATATTATTAGACCTACAAAAATTCACTTGCTTGAGACTGCATCTTCAATAAGATATTTAAAAACCCATTAGATCTTGATGGAGTTAAGCTTGCCCTCAAACCAGTATCTTCTATAAATTTCTTATCTATTTCAACAACTTCATTTGGTGTTAACTCATTTAATCCACTAATTAAAAATGCTAACAAACCCTTTGTTATGAGAGCATCAGAATATCCTTCCCAAAATAATTTACCGGCTTTAATAGTTGCCTTAACAAAAACTTCTGAAACGCATCCCTTAACTTTATTTTCTTCAATAAGGATTTCACTTTCTGGTTCTTTCAATTTTTTTCCTAACCACAAAATGTACTCATATTTTCTTTTTGGATCTTCGGATTTCTTCAACTTTTCTACTAATTTTGATAAATTATTGTATTTTTCCTGATTTTCCATTTCTTAGAACTATAAATTAATCACTTTATGAATTTCCTATTATACAAATATTTCTTTTTCTGTGATAAACCCTGATAAAGAAACATCCCACTCAGCTTTGGTTAATGGAATCGTACTTACACAAGTAGAAGTTAATACTCCAATGCATGGAATATCTCTCCACTTTTTATCGATCCTTAATTTATCAAAATAGCCTCCTCCATAACCTAATCTTGTTAAATTTCTATCTACAGAAAGGCATGGGACAAATATCATGCTTATCTGCTCATGACTTAGTGAAAAAGAGCTATTTGGACTTAGTATCCCCTCAGAGTCTTTGGTAAGAGGTTTTTCATCCCATGGATAAAATGATAACTCTTTTTTACCTTTACATCTAGGCAAAGCCAAAGATATATTTTCCTTAAGACTTCTAATATCTACTTCATTTTTTAGAGGCCAATATATTGCAATGTAATCAATCTTTTTATCTTCCTTCAATAATGAATCAACATATATTTTTACATTCTTTTCTACATTTTTCATTTGCTTAAGGGAACTCTTATCTCTAAGTTTTCTAAACATATCCCTCTCTAATTTCTTTTTTTCAAAAATAGTCATATTGAATTTTCAGTTAAAGCCTTCTTCATTGAGTTTTGTGAGTGCTATTGCCAATGCATCTGACGAATCATCTGGTTTAGGAGGCTTTTTTAGTTCTAAGTGATTCATCACAGCATCTAGAACTTCTTTCTTAGATGCCTTTCCAGAGCCAGCAATAGTTAACTTTATCTGAGCAGGGGAATATTCACTAACTTTAATTTTTCTTGAGGCCAAAACCATCAAAATAACACCTCTAGCCTGCACCACACTGATGGTAGTACTTGATCTATAAAAGAAAAATTTTTCTACAGCAGCTATATTTGGATTAAAACGATTAATTAATTCATTCAGATCTTTGAATATCTCATAAAGTCTATCTTCTTCTTTTTTTTCTTTACCTGTCTCAATAACTCCACAATCTAATAATATTTTTTTTTCATTTTCTATTTCAATAATTCCATAACCAACTCTTGCTAATCCAGGATCAATTCCAATAATTCTCACCTGTTTATTCTTGTGATGCCAATTGAAATTTGGAAAGATTATCTTTGTCATTTAAATCAAAGACTTTACAAAATGCTTTAATTACTCTCTCACCAGAATCAACTTGCTCCAAAGGATCTTTTCTTAGTCGATGCCTTAAAGAACAAGTAATTACTCTTGCGATATCCTCTTCTTGTACTTCAGTTCTTCCCTCAAAGGCAGCAATTGCCCTTGCAGATCGATTAGTAACAATATCTCCTCTTAACCCATCAACATCAAGTTCGCCGCATATAGCAGATATATTTAATCTAAGATCATCATCTAATTGAACTGAATTTAAAATCTCCTGGGCCTTAATAACTTTTTGCTGAAGCTCATCCTGCTGTTTCTCAACACTTATTGAAAATTCATCGGGATTTTCATCAAAAGAAGTTCGCTGATCAACAACTTTAACCCTTAACTCTGCATCTCTCACTGTTTTAACCTCAACACTCATACCAAACCTATCTAATAATTGAGGCCTAAGTTCTCCCTCTTCTGGATTGCCAGAACCAATCAAAACAAATCTCGCAGGATGTCTGACTGACACTCCTTCTCTCTCAACTGTATTCCATCCTGAAGCGGCTGAATCTAAAAGAACATCCACCAAATGGTCATCAAGTAAATTGACTTCGTCAACATACAATAATCCTCTATTAGCTTTGGCTAGTAAGCCTGGTTCAAAAGCCTTAACGCCCTCGCTTAAGGCCTTTTCAATGTCAATAGTCCCGCACAGTCTGTCTTCTGTTGCACCCAATGGTAAATCAACCATTGGTACTTGTTTTTTCTCTTTTTCTAAACTGTCGCCTTGAACAATTCTCTCTAAGACTTCTTTACTTTGTAAATCAGGATCTATGAGAGAACTATTATAAGGATCATCTTTAACTACTTCTATTGCTGGTAACAAATCTGCAAGAGCTCTAATAGTAGTTGACTTACCTGTACCTCTATCACCCATAATCATTACCCCACCTATTCTTGGATCTATAACATTTAGTAAAAGAGCTAATTTCATTTCTTCTTGACCAATTACCGCAGTAAAAGGGAAAACTCTTCTTTTCTTTGTAGTATTCACTGTTTAGTTTTGCTTTATTTTCTAATGATCAATAGATGTTACTTCAGAAAATGTTATTCGTAAATATCTTAATCAAATTGAGTAGATTGAATATACTTATTTTTTTATATTTACATTCTTTTCTATTTATAAATTATTTTTTTAGGCATTAATTTTTGGCATAAAAACAATAATTAAGATTATATTTATTCCTATAAATTGATAAAGAAGTTTTTAATAGAACCATAAATAATTTTTCTATTTTTACTTATCCACATAAAATTTACCTTCTTTTACAACTATTTAAAAACCAACTAATTTGGTGAACAATTCCTCTCAAAACATTTATCTCATAGCTTGATATCTTGGCTTTTAAAACAAATTTTTTGAACTTAGTAATTTTTGAAAAAGATGTGTGTTCTAAAAGATAACCTGTTTTTAAAAGCAATTCCTCCAAGTCTATAAAAAATGCATTCATTTGTTTTGATGATGCAAGGTTAAAAACCTTTTTATCTTTCTTTAGGTTATTTGTTGAATATTTATTTAATTCATACAAAATTATTGCGACTGCATGCGAAAGGTTCAATGAGGGATGATTTTGAGAAGTTTGAATATTAATAATCTTATGAGCAAAAAATAATTCTCTATTAGTTAGACCCCTATCTTCTCTTCCAAATAAAATGGCTAAATTATTAATCTCTTTAAAAGATGAAATCCATTTAAATATTATCTCAGGAGATTCACATTTAATATCTTTACTTAAATCAATTCTTCCACAAGTAGCAAGGACCAAATCACAATCAAAAATTGCTTGTTCGATACTATTAAAAAATTTACATTTATCTATATAACTTTGACCTTTAAGAGCCATCTTTTTTGCTTCTAAAGAAAAAACCTCACATTTTGGGGAAACTATCCTTAATTCATTTACTTCAAAATTAGAACATAGTCTTGCGATACTTCCAACATTTAAGGAACCACTTGGTTCGACCAATACAACTTTTAAGTTAAAAAAATTTTTTCCCAAATTTATTTCAAGCTATGTAAATACTCTAATAAATTAGACATATTTTGAGGATCAATTTCAAAACTTGGCATTGGTGGGGTTAGACCCTTAATAATTTGCCTTATTATTTGTTTATCATTCAATCGCTGAGTAATTGAATGTAAATCTGGTCCAACTAATCCCCTAGCTGTAATACCATGGCAACCTACACAATTCATTTTGAATAAAGTATCTCCTTCATTTACAGAACCACTTAACTCAAGTGTTTTTAGAATATAAGTATTGTCCTCTTTGTGATTGAAATAAAATATTACAAGACATATTAATAAAATTAAGAACACAATAAAACATTGTTTCCAAAATTTCATTATAAAAATTTTTTCTGCTGCAGATGATGAAGATGTTGACACAAAAAATAGCCCCTGTGTAACAATTGTGAATGAGAAAACTAAAAATTGCCAGAAAATGATTGAACCTCTTTTATGTGGAATAGTTTTAGGATTAGTCCCAATAACATTACTTGGATTATTCGTTAGCGCATGGAACCAATATAGAAGAGGTTCAGGAATGTTAGATATGGATTAAAAAGGTCAATTTTGATTGACCATAAGTTCTTACATCATAGATCTCCCACAAAATATTCTTTCTAATTTCTAAATTTAATGAATGCTCGCAAATAACAATAGTTTCCTTTTTCATAAAATTACAATTAAAAATTTGATTTAAAACTAATTCATGGAAATCAGCTTTATATGGCGGATCTAGATAGATAAAGTCAAATTTAATTTTATTAAGATCATTAGTAGTTGATACATTTCTCTCTGCATTCGGCTTCGTCCAAATCAATACATCTTTGCAAATAACTTCAATATCTCTTTTTCTATTATTTATATTTTGAAGAGAGTATAGATTCTTTAAACATAATTTTGATATTTTTTTATTTTTTTCAATCGCAACTATTTTTTTTGCACCATGATTATATGCCTCACAAGATATAGCCCCAGTTCCACTAAATAGATCTAACCAATTAGAGTTTTCTACTTTATTTTTCAAAATATTAAAAATAGCTTCTCTCACCATTAAAGTTGTTGGTCTCGTATCGAAAGTTTTTAAGCTTTCAAGCCTACGTCCTCCAATTAACCTCAAATTTGTTTTCATTTTTCAAACGGAACTATTGAATACTTTTAAGCCATCTACGTAAAAGTTTTTCTCCAGTTTTTCCTGATTTTTCAGGATGAAACTGGCAAGCTATCAAATTATCTTGTTCTATTATTGCTGTTAATTTTTCATTACCATAAGAGACATTTGCAGCTATAAAATTCTTATTTGAGGGAACAGCATAATAAGAATGAACAAAATATACCCAATTATTTAATTCATCATTTTTTAATAAGCTATTATTTTTTGTTGGAAGAAGTTCACACCATCCAACATGGGGAATTCTTTGATCAGATAATTGAGGGATTCTTTTTATTTGCCCCTTTACTATTCCAAGTCCATTAATTGACCCTTCATCACTAGATTCAAAAAGTAATTGCAATCCAAGGCAAATGCCTAAGAATGATTTTCCACTATTAATCCAGTTTTTTATGTCAACTATTAAATTTGTATTAATAAGATTATTCATTGCAGGATCAAATGAACCCACTCCTGGAAGTATTAAAGCCTTACAATCTTTAATTTGTTGAGAATTTTTAATTAGAACTATATCTTCTTCGAGGCTTTCTAAGGCTTTTGTGACGGAATGAATGTTACCCATCCCGTAGTCTATTATTCCTATTTTAGACAATACCTTATTTACAAGTGCTTAGACAACGTACTTGAAAGAGTCGCTTTTGGGACGGCTCCAACGACAGTATCAACTTTTTGACCGCCTTTAAAAATCATTAAGGTTGGAATACTTCTGATTCCGTATTGACTCGCGACATTTGGGTTTTCATCTGTATTTAACTTAAATACTTTAATTTTGCCTTCAAAGTCCTTAGAGATCTCCTCAACTACTGGTGCTACCATCCTGCAAGGACCGCACCAAGGAGCCCAAAAATCAACTAAGACTGGCAGATCACTTTGCAAAACTTCTTTGTCAAATGAAGAATCAGTTACGGCGGGAGCAGATGACATAATTTAGATATTCCTTTTAGAAAATTTAGCAGGCTATTCTTTTAAGTGATGATTTCATTACAGATAAACACATATAAGTAACAAAATACTTAAAAAAGCCCGATAAATCGGGCGATTTTGTGTGTGAGGAGTATGGGGTTTAGCCCATAATTTAATGATAACTCCAAATGCGAATTTTTTTACATTAAAAAAAAAGTTTTCATATTATTTACCCATTCCAAGCTGTTGAGCTTTTTGATAAACCTTACCCTCTGTCAAAAGTGATGGCGCGATAACAATATCTACATTTTGCATTTCTTTTATATTTTTAGCTCCAAGAGTACTCATTGATGTTCTTATAGCTCCAAGTAAATTATGTGTCCCATCATCAAGTATTGCAGGTCCTTTTAAAATTCTTTCTAAAGAGCCTGTAGAACCTACTTCAATCCTTGTACCTCTTGGTAAAACAGGACTTGGGGTAGCCATACCCCAATGAAATCCATTACCTGGGGCACTTGATGATTTAGCTATTGGAGAACCAATCATTACTGCGTCAGCACCACAAGCAATGCATTTACAAATATCTCCACCAGTAACAATTCCACCATCACCAATTATTGGAACATAACGACCAGTTTCTTGAAAATAATTATCTCTAGCTGAACTACAGTCAGATATTGCTGTTGCCTGGGGGACACCTATTCCTAAAACTCCTCTAGAAGTGCAAGCAGCACCTGGACCAATTCCAACCATAAGCCCTGATACTCCAGATTTCATGAGAAGTTCTGCAACTTCATAAGTCACACAATTACCTGCAACAACTGGAACGTTCAAGGATTGACATAGATTTTTGATATTTAATGTCTCTTTACCATCCATACCTAAATGTTTAGTAGAGACAACTGTACCTTGAAGAAAAAATAAATCTATTTTTGATTTCTCGAGTGTTTTTTTAAATTTGATAGCAGCTTGTGGTGTTCCACTTAATGCTGCTATTCCACCTTTTTCCTTAACTTCACTAATTCTTTGTAAGATTAGGTCTTCCTTAATAGGTTCTTTATATAATTTTTGCATTAAAGTAACGAATTCTTTTTTCCCGACAGAGGATATTTGCCTCAATATTTCTTTTGGATTTTCATATCTAGTTTGTATACCTTCCATATTGAGAACACCCATAGCACCTAACTTAGAGAGCTCTACTGCCGTATTAACATCAACAACACTATCCATTGCGCTTGCGATAATTGGAATTTCTCTTTTAATATTTCCAATTGACCAAGAAGGATTAGTTAAATCGTAATCTAAGGTCCTTGTTCCAGGCACTAATGCTATTTCATCAATACCATAGGCTCTTCTAACTTTTTTGTTTAAACCAATTTCAATATTCACGATTTTTTTTATTTATTCTGATTAAGCTAACAACTAAAGGGGTAATAAGCCAATAATTGTTTAAAAACAAAAGAGTTTTTTTATTATTTGTGTAAAGATGTGAGTGTTTTAAAATTAATTATTAACTATATTTTATTCATTCTGACAATCAGGGATTATTATTAAAAAAAGGGTTTTAATATGTCAGATATTGTTGATTCTGAGAATTCTGGTTTGAGTGACGATAACGAACGAATCATTCAGACAGATTTAAGGAATGAAATGTCACGATCGTACTTAGAGTACGCAATGAGCGTAATTGTTGGTCGTGCTCTTCCAGATGCAAGAGATGGGCTAAAGCCAGTTCACAGAAGGATTCTTTACGCAATGTATGAGCTTGGGTTAACAAGCGGCAGGCCATACAGAAAATGTGCAAGGGTTGTAGGAGAAGTTTTAGGTAAATACCATCCTCACGGAGATACTGCTGTTTACGATGCATTAGTAAGAATGGCTCAGGACTTTTCTATGAGAATGCCATTAATTGATGGCCATGGAAACTTTGGCTCAGTTGATAATGACCCTCCCGCCGCCATGAGGTACACAGAGTCACGTCTTCAATCCCTAACAGATGAAAGTTTATTAGAGGATATTGAATCTGAGACTGTTGATTTTTCTGATAATTTTGATGGTTCACAACAAGAACCAACAGTCCTACCAGCAAGAATACCCCAGCTCCTTTTAAATGGATCATCTGGAATTGCGGTAGGGATGGCAACTAATATACCTCCTCATAATTTAGGAGAGTTAATAGATGGCCTTGAAGCAATAATCAAAAATCCTTTAATTGAAGATAATGAACTATTTGAATTAATTAAAGGGCCAGATTTTCCAACTGGAGGACAAATATTAGGTAGAGATGGAATTAAGGAGACCTTCAAGTCTGGGAAAGGCTCTATAACAATGCGAGGTGTCGCAGATATTGAACAAATCAAATCTCCTGGGAGGGTAGAAAAAGATGCAGTAATAATTACTGAGCTTCCCTTTCAAACTAATAAAGCAGCGTTAATAGAGAGAATTGCAGATTTAGTAAATGAAAAAAAATTAGAGGGTATTTCTGACATTAGAGATGAAAGTGACAGAGAAGGGATGAGAATTGTGATTGAGCTAAAAAGAGATGCCTATCCTCAAGTTGTTTTAAATAATCTATTTAAGTTGACACCTTTACAAAACAACTTTAGTGCGAATATTTTAGCTCTTGTTAATGGAGAACCTACAACTCTTTCCCTAAGAAAAATGTTAGAGGTATTTCTAGATTTTAGAATTGAGACAATTAAAAGAAGAACAACTTTCTTATTAAAAAAAGCAGAGGAAAGAGATCATATTATCAAAGGACTACTTCTAGCACTAGAGGCCATGGACGATATCATTTACCTTATAAGATCAGCAAAAGATACCAATACAGCAAGAGAACAACTACAAAAAGATCATGAATTATCTGTAATTCAAGCAGATGCTATTTTACAAATGCAATTAAGAAGATTAACTGCATTAGAGGCGGATAAAATCAAATCAGAACATGATGAACTTATTAGAAAAATTGCAGATTATAAAGATATTTTGCATGATAAAGAACGTATAAATGAAATAATTCTTGAAGAGCTTAGTAAAATAAATGAAAGGTTTTCATCCCCAAGAAAAACTGAGATTCTTAATTTAGGTGGTGGTCTAGATGATATTGACCTGATAGCCAATGAGAGATCGGTTGTTTTACTAACTTCAGCTGGATACTTAAAAAGAATGCCAGTCAGTGAATTCGAATCTACAAGCAGGGGGTCAAGAGGTAAAGCAGGTACTAAGACTCAAGAAGATGATGAGGTTAAATTATTTATAAGCTGCAACGACCATGATACTCTTTTACTTTTCAGTGACAGAGGGGTGGCTTATGCACTTCCAGCATATCGGGTCCCTATGAGTAGCAGAACAGCTAAAGGAACACCTTCTGTTCAACTTCTCCCTATACCTAGAGAAGAACAAATTACTTCAATCGTCTCAGTAGAGTCTTTCGACAATGATCGATATTTATTAATGCTTACAAAAGCTGGATTCATAAAAAGAACCCCATTATCAGCTTTTTCAAAAATACGTTCTAATGGATTGATAGCAATAAATCTAGAGGAAGGAGATGCTTTAACCTGGGTTAGGTTATCGACAGAAGGGGATAGTGTTCTAATTGGATCAAGCAAAGGGATGACGATTCATTTCAGATTAGATATGAATGAATTAAGACCTCTTGGTAGAACTGCAAGAGGTGTTAAATCTATGAATATAAAAGATGGAGACAAACTTGTATCTATGGACGTTTTAACTTCTGATTTAGTAGATCAAATAGCAAATATTAATGATGACAACGATGAAATTGATGAAGACATAGAAAGTAATTCTTCAAAAGGGCCTTGGGTTTTAGTAGCTAGTGCATTTGGTTTAGGCAAGAGAGTGCCCGTAACTCAATTTAGATTGCAAAAAAGAGCAGGGATGGGTTTAAGAGCTATAAAATTTAGAATAAACAATGATTCTCTTGTAGGACTTAAGGTACTTGGAGAAGGCGAAGAACTGATTTTTGTTACAGAAAGGGGAGTTATCGTTAGAACCAGTGCAGATAAAATTTCTCAGCAATCAAGAGCTGCTACAGGAGTCAAATTACAAAGGCTAGATGATGGTGATCATTTATCTGAGGTTGTATTAGTTCCACATGAGCAAATCGATGATAATAGTAACTTAATTTCTAAAGAAGAAGAGAGTTAAGAAAGTAGGAGATTAAATATTGCCAATGGAAACATTTGATATTTTAATTTTAGGTTCTGGACCTGCTGCATTATGCCTAGCTTCGGAGTTAGCCAAACAAAATCTTAATATAAAGGGAATATCAAAAAAATCCCCTTATGAAAAGTGGGAAAATACTTATGGGATTTGGGCATCGGAATTAGAAGAATTAGGTTTAGCTTCTTTGTTATCTCATAGATGGTCAAAAACTTTGAGTTACTTTGGTGATGGATTAAATAAAAAAGGGAATAATCCCACCAAACATTTTTATGACTATGGTTTAATAAATCAGGAAGCTTTTCAAAACGAACTTTTGAAATCCTGCAAAAATATTGAATGGTTAAATGAAACTGCACAATCAATTAAATCAGTAAACAAAATTTCTGAAGTAATTTGTTTTTCAGGTTTAAAACTAAAGGCAAGATTAGTAATTGATGCAAGTGGACACAAGAGTAAATTTATTAAAAGGCCATTCCTAAAGGAAGTTGCCCAACAAGCTGCATATGGGATAGTTGGTAAATTTTCTTCTCCTCCTGTAAATAAAGACCAATTTGTTCTAATGGATTTTCGTTCTGACCATTTAAGTGATGAAGAGTTGTTATCGTCTCCCTCTTTTCTTTATGCAATGGATCTTGGGAATGAAACTTATTTTGTAGAGGAGACATCACTAGCTAGTTATCCTGCTTTATCTCAAGCTCATCTAAAAAAAAGACTTTTAAGTAGATTAAATAATAAAGGTATAAAGGTAAATGAGATTTTCCATGAAGAAAATTGCTTGTTCCCCATGAATATGCCCTTACCTTATAAAAATCAATCAGTTCTTGGTTTTGGAGGTTCAGCAAGTATGGTTCATCCTGCATCTGGATATATGATTGGATCTTTACTGAGAAGAGCGCCACTTCTTGCTGAAAAATTAGCAATCTTTTTGAAAGATTCAAACTATAGTTCAATAGAATTGGCAACAAGAGGTTGGTCAGTCTTATGGCCATATGAATTAACGCAAAGACATAAACTTTATCAATATGGACTAAGAAGATTAATGAGCTTTGATGAGAGTAGATTAAGGAGCTTTTTTTGTAATTTCTTCAAATTATCAACAAAAGAATGGGTAGGTTTTCTTACAAATACACTTCCATTGCCAAAATTAATTTATGTAATGAGTAAAATGTTTATAAATTCACCCCTAAAAGTTAAGCTGGGGATGTTGAAGATAAAATAAAATTTTTATAATTGCCAATCCTTTATTGTTATTTCAGGAAATATTCTATCTTCCTCCTCAATATCCTCAAGAAATTTGTAATCGATAATAGATTTATTTTCTAACATATCAACCAATTTCCAAAATCTAAAAAGATGCCTATCAATCCTTTCTTTAGCTAGTTCAGTAGTAGTCCCTGCTCTTAAGATAAAACTCCAATCAGAAGACTCAGAAAGAAGTAACTCTCTTGCTGCTTGCTTTAATAATCTCATAGAAAAATGATCATTAAATTTTCTAGAAGATAATTCAACAAAAACTGCCCCGGCTTTTGTGATCCGAGGAACTATCCATGCATTTTTATCATTAAGCCAATAATTGTGATATCCCCCTTGTCCCCAGCTTGATGGAGCAGGATCACATATTTGAAGATTAGGTTTTTGTAAAAGAATTTCTTTTAGGTTTGTGAGCTTAATTGAATATCGTATAGATTTTCTCAGTATATTTTCTATAAATCTTGGCCCTTCGTACCACCAATGTCCAAATAGTTCAGCATCAAATGGAGCAATTAACAAAGGTTCAAAGGATGATGATGATAAGGCAAGGTTTTCTAATTGTTTAGATCTTGATAAAAGATACTGATCAGCATGTTCTTCAACTTTTTTTATAGCCTCATCTTCTATATAAAATTCTTTTTTACTTAAAGAGGATTTATTGTTTGTAATCCTATGAAATTTTAATCCTAGAGGCCTACTTGTATTAATTCCCTTTTTTTTAAGTTCAGAGGAAGATAATTCCCACCCCAAGTCTTTATGAAATTCCCTATAAACTGCATTTCCTGGGAATCCTTCACTTGATGACCAGACTGGCAATGTTGATTCACTATCCCTCCCAAAAAAAGCCACGCCTTTTTTTGAACAAATAGGCGCATAAACTCCATATCTTGGTCTTGGAGATCCATTTAAAATACCATGACCGTCTAAAACTGCATATCTTATTCCGCAGTCAAATAAAATACTATCTAAATTCTCATAATAAGCACACTCAGGCAACCAAATTCCCAAAGGTCTTGACCCAAAAATGACTTCATGGCTTCTTATTGCAGTATTTATTTGACCTAATACTGTTTCAGGGTTTTCTCTAAGGATTGGTAAATAACCATGTGTAGCAGCACAAGTAAGGATATCTAAATTTCCAGTTATACATAAATTTTTAAATCTTTCTATTAAATTCCCACCACATTCTTCCCAATATACATAATTATTTTTGATATTCCTCATAAGAAATTCAGAGGCAGCTTTTTCTTTAGGAGGTAAATCAATCAAAAATTCTATTCTTGTTTTAATCCATGTTGAGAATTTTTTTTGAATTTGTTTATTTTGAAGAAGAGATAATAAAGTAGGAGATAAACTAAGAGTTAATTTCGTATTATTAGGATCATTCTGTTTACAAGATTCCATTGATTGAAGTAATGGTATATAACATTCAAGTATTGCTTGGAATAACCAATCCTCTTCTAATGAATTTTTTTCATGTTTTCTAACATATGGAAGATGAGCATGTAAAACTATTGCCAATCTGCCTAAGTAATTGATATTAGGAGAAGGCCCATTCATACTTTTTTTATGAATTAAGAGTTAAGTGATTTTAAATATCAAAATTCCACCTTAAGGCAAATATTTAGTTATTTATTTTTATAAAGAATACTTTATTTAATTAATATAAAGACCTTTTATTTATAAAAAGTTAATCAATATTATTTGAAGGGTTTTTTCAATATAATTCAACCTAATTAATCCAGATCTAGTAATTTTTTTTTAATTGGCTTAATATATATTTAACCGTATTTAGCTAATGTCCAAAGATCCAGGCAGAATATTGATCTTTGATACAACTCTTAGAGATGGAGAACAATCTCCTGGTGCAAGTTTAAATCTTGAGGAGAAGCTTGCAATTGCTCATCAACTTGCCAGATTAGGTGTAGATGTTATTGAAGCAGGATTTCCATTTGCTAGTCATGGAGACTTTAAAGCAGTAAATAAAATTTCGGAAGTAGTTGGAGGAGAAAATGGTCCAATTATTTGTGGATTGGCTAGGGCATCTACAAATGATATAAAGGCTTGTTATGAGGCTATAAGCCCTGCTCCTAGAAAAAGGATACATACCTTTATAGCTACAAGCGATATACACCTAAAACATAAACTAAGAAAATCAAGAAAAGATGTCCTTTCAATTGTTCCTGAGATGGTTAGTTATGCTAAATCTTTGGTTGAAGATATTGAATTCTCTTGTGAAGATGCATCAAGAAGTGATCCTGAATTTCTCTATGAAGTAATTCAACTAGCAATAAAATCAGGCGCTACCACTATTAATATTCCAGATACTGTTGGCTTCACAACTCCTAGTGAATTTGGGAGTCTTATTTTTGATATTAATAAAAATGTTCCAAATATAGATGAGGCTATTATTTCTGTTCATGGTCATAACGATTTAGGACTAGCAGTTGCAAATTTTTTAGAAGCAACAAAAAATGGGGCAAGGCAACTAGAATGCACCATTAATGGTATAGGTGAAAGAGCTGGAAATGCATCGTTAGAAGAACTAGTGATGGCATTACATGTAAGAAAAAGTTTTTTTAATAGTTTTTTAGGAAGAAGTTCAGATTCACCTACTCCTCTAACAGCTATAAGAACAGAGGAAATAACAAAAACTTCGCGATTAGTATCAAATTTAACTGGAATGAATGTTCAGCCTAATAAGGCTATTGTTGGAGCAAATGCTTTTGCTCATGAGTCAGGAATTCATCAGGATGGAGTACTAAAAAATAGGCTTACATATGAAATTATTGATGCAAAAACTGTTGGTTTGAATGATAATAAAATTTCTTTAGGGAAACTTAGCGGGAGAAGTGCCGTAAGAGCAAGGTTAGAAGAAATGGGATACGATTTAAGTAGGGAAGACCTTAATGATGCATTTGCTCGTTTCAAAGATTTAGCCGATAGGAAACGAGAAATTACTGATAGAGATTTAGAAGCTATTGTTAGTGAACAGGTTCAACTTCCTGAGTCTAAATTTCAACTAAGTCACGTTCAAGTAAGTTGCGGGAGTACATCCAAACCCACCGCTACAGTTACTCTTATAAATACTGAAGAACATACTGAAAATACTGCTGTAGAGATAGGTACTGGTCCTGTAGATGCAGTTTGCAAAGCACTAAATGCGCTTGCTAAAGTTCCAAATGAATTAATAGAGTTTTCAGTTAAATCAGTAACAGAAGGAATAGATGCATTAGGTGAAGTTACTATAAGGATAAGGAACAAAAATAAAATATACTCTGGGCATTCCGCCGATACTGACGTGGTTGTTGCTGCAGCCAATGCTTTTGTAAATGCTTTAAATAGGCTTGTATTTTCAGAGAAAAAAAATTCTATTCATCCTCAATTTGATAATTTAGAAAATTCTGAAAATAATTTAATTTCAAACTCCGAAAATTAAATAATTTCTGGGATTATTAAGTTTAGCTTTAATCCCGCTATCTAATAATGTAGATTAAAGCTTTGAATTTATATAAAATTAACAAAATATGAAAGAAAGAGTTTTTGGATATTGGACTCTTGCATGGGTTGGCCTTATAGGTAACATAATGGCCTTACCCATAATCGCTTTAATAATAAGTTATGGGCCCCCATTAAAAGTGGCTAATATAACACTCGCAATAAGCCTTGGCTGGCCTTCAGCAATAGTTGGAATAGTTTCATCTTCCGCCCTTCTAGCGGAGAAGAAATGGGGCATCACCTTAACTTTAGTATCTCTCTCTATGATAATTTCTGGAACGGCTCCTTATTCTATTGTTCGATTAATCAATCTTAAAGATATTTATGGAATTGGTGGTTTGACACTTTTATCTGCTTTTTTTGCCGCCTTGGCTTTAATATATTGGTGCAACCCAAAACATAGAAGAACTATTAGATTATAAAAATATTAGATTAGGAAAAAGTATTATTTTTAGTTGTTGGATATTGAATTCTTCTATGTCTAATCCTTTTCCAAACATTCAAAAAAGATTTTTTTATAAGAAAAATTTCTCCTTTTGATAAATTACTATCATCTAACTGGCCATCTGTTTGCCTCGAGATAACTATTTTAGATATTGTTTCTAATGCTTCTTGATCACTAGCATTTATATCCATTGCCCTTAATGCTGCTTCGCAACCATCTGCAAGCATCAAAATAGCAGTTTCTTTAGATTGAGGGATAGGACCTTTATATCTAAAGTCACTCTCTTTTATATTTAGTTTTTTTTCTTCAGCCCTATTAAGAAAGTATCCCATTTTTAAAGTTCCTTGATGTTCAGGAATAAAGTTAGCTATGGGTTTTGGCAACCTATTTTTTCTAGCGTATTTCAAACCTTCATCTACATGAGCTTGCAAAATTTCTACACTTTTTAATGGATCATCTATTTCATCATGTGGATTCTTTGATCCATCTTGATTCTCAATAAACCAATTTGGAGCATGCAACTTACCAATATCATGATACAAAGATCCAGTTTTTATAAGATCAATATCTCCTCCAATCATTCTTGTTGCTTCTTCAGCTAAACCGCATATCAACAAAGTATGCTCAAAAGTTCCAGGAGCTTCAATAGAAAGTCTTCTAATAAGTGGTTTCTCTTTATCAGCTAGTTCCAATAATCTTGCTTTTGTTAACAACCCAAATACTGATTCGAAAATAGGAATAAATAAAATTGTAATAAGCATAATTATTGCCAATAAGAGAGAATCCGAAAATATCTGACCATTTGAAACAAAAAATTCTTGATTATCAACTAAAGAAAATTTATCATTTCCAATTAATAGCCATTGACTTAGTAGTGCACCTAAAGGAACAAATATTGATAATTGAAGTAGCTGTGCTCGACTTCTTATTTTCCCCCCAAGAACAGAAACAATGGAAGAGCATATTAATGTTATGAGTAGTAAATTATTATTAATTTCAATTATTGAATCGGGCCAACTTAGAGTTGCTATTGAAACCCAAGCTAAAGCAGTTATAGATCCCATGCCTTGAGAAATAATTAAAGCAGGTGGAACAATAATTGATAAAGGACTAATTCCAGATCCAAAAATAGTTTTTATAGCCTGAACAAACAAAAGAAGAGAAACAATTAATAGGATTTGCCTTGAATTAATGGTTGGGGTTTCTTTTCTAGAAACTAGTATTAAAAAACTGCAACTAATAAGAACCTCAAAGAAAGATATGCTCCAAGAAATAATAATTGAACTTTGCAAAAATGGGACAAGAAGTATTTTATAAGAAGAGATAATAGAAATAACTATACAAATAAGGAAGATTATTAATTTATCTATTGTCGAAATTTGAATAGGTTCCTTAGTAGGTACCTGACTTCTTCTCCAAAAGAAATTTAATTTTTTTAGATTAGTTATAAAGTTATGCACAGAATATAAGGATATCTGTTTGATTAATTTAAAAATTATAGGCATGCTAGGAGTAAAAAGGAGAAGTTTTTCTAAATGTCATTAAAATTGGATGGTAAACAATTATCGTTAGAAATTGAAGAGAAATTAAAAAAAGATATTGAATCATATATAAATACATCAAAAAGGCCTCCTGGTTTAGCTGTAATAAGAATTGGGGAAGATCCCGCAAGTGGTGTTTATGTTAAAAACAAAGAAAAAGCATGTTCAAGAGTTGGGATAAAGAGTTTTATTTTTCATCTAAAGGAAACAGTCAAGCAAAAAGAAGTTGAACAATTAATACATAAACTAAACCTTGATAATGATATTGATGGAATGTTATTGCAACTTCCAATACCAAAGAATTTTGATGAGCAAAAATTGATAAGTCAAATTAATCCAGATAAAGATGTAGATGGATTGAATGAGCTAAATATTGGAAAGTTAGTAAAAAATGAACCTGCGATGAGATCTTGCACGCCAGCGGGGATTATTAATTTACTAAGATCCCAAAATATTAAAATTGAAGGGAAGAAAATTGTTGTTATTGGAAGAAGTCTTCTAGTTGGCAAACCACTCTCTCTTATGTTGTTAAATTTAAATGGGACGGTTACCATGACTCATTCAAAAACTATAAATTTGAACAAAATATGCAAGGAAGCAGATATATTAATTGCTGCCGCAGGTAAACCAAACCTCATAGACTCAAGTTTTGTTAAAAAGGGTGCAGTTATTATAGATGTTGGAATACATAGATTAACAAGTTCAGATAAAAGCAAAACTAGATTATGCGGAGATGTATTATTAGAAGATGTAATTCCTAAAGTATTTGCTTACACACCAGTACCTGGGGGTGTTGGGCCTATGACAGTAACAATGTTACTAGTAAATACTATTTTCAGTTGGCAAAAACAATTTGGTTTATCATCAACTCTTAAAGACCTCCTGCCATAAAGAAAGAGATGCAGAAAAACTTTACCCGATATAAAAAATGACAAAAGTTTTAGATAATATTTCAGATTTTGGAAAATATTTAAAAGACACAAAAAAGGTCGTAGAAGAAGCTCTTGATTTATCCTTAGGGCCAGAGAGTCCTGAAATACTTAGAGAATCAATGAGATATTCTCTTCTTGCTGGAGGCAAAAGGATCCGTCCAATTTTATGTCTAGCATCTTGTTCACTCGCAGGAGGGGATCCCGCTCTAGCTGTTCCGACAGCAGTCGCCATAGAGATGATTCATACCATGTCATTAATACATGATGATTTGCCTGCTATGGATAATGACGACTTAAGGAGAGGTAGGCCTACCAATCATAAAGTTTATGGGGATGCAATAGCTATTCTTTCTGGTGACGCATTATTAACAAGAGCCTTTGAAATGGTCTCATTAAGAAGCCCTGGAGTTAATCCAACTAGATTATTAAATGTAGTTGGAGAACTTTCCTTAGTAGCAGGTGCACCAGGACTAGTTGGAGGACAAGTTGTTGATCTAGAATGTGAGGGGAAAGAAGTTAACCTCGAAACCCTCGAGTATATTCATCTTCATAAGACAGGTGCTTTACTAAAAGCTTGTGTAAGAACTGGTGCCATGATTGCTGGAGCTAATGAAGAATTATTAAAAGCCTTAACAACATATGCAGAGGGAATTGGTTTAGCATTCCAAATAATAGATGACATTCTTGATTTAACTTCAAGCAGCGAGAAACTTGGCAAAACAGCCGGTAAAGATCTTTTAGCAGATAAAACTACGTATCCCAAATTGCTTGGAATGGAAGAATCAAAGAAAAGAGCCTTAGATCTAGTGGATAAATCAAAAAAAGCAATTGAACCATGGGGATCTGAAGCAAAAAATCTAATCTCCCTAGCAGATTACATTATGAATAGAGATAGGTAAATAGTATTAAATTATGTACGAAATTACAGCCTTTATGGATAATTCAGTCCTTTTTTGGAGTTTGTTATCTTGTTTATTTGCTCAATTTTTTAAAATTATTTTTAATTTCTTTTCAACAGGGAAAATTAGATTTGGAATTATGTTTGAAACAGGTGGGATGCCTTCAAGTCATTCCGCTTTAATAACTGGGGCTTCATCAGGAATAGGATTTCAATTAGGATTTGATAGCCCAATATTTGCTCTGGCGATTGCAATTTCACTAATAGTTATGTATGACGCTAGCGGGGTAAGAAAATCAGCAGGAATTCAGGCCGCAGAGCTTAACAAACTATCAAAAAAATTAGATCCTAAATCTGAAGTTGTTTTAAAAGAAACCCTTGGACATACAAAACTTGAGGTTTTGGTAGGAAGTCTCTTAGGTCCTTTAATTACATTACTAGGAGTATTTTTTATTGGTTCACCTCTCAAAATATTTAATTGGATAATAAATTAGTTATCTTGTGAATAATCACCTTGTGTAGCATCTACAAAATTTGCTGCAGCCTCTGGACAACTTGGTAAATGTAAATGAATCCAACTTGCATGCAATTTTTTATCTGACCAACCTTCATTTTTAAATTCAGTCTCCCAGGACTTAATTTTCCATGGTGGTGATAACTGGTTTTGATGGTCATTATTTTTTAAATCAGACCCTAAAGAACCTTCAACTTCCCAATAATGAAATTCATGACCTCTAATTGATTGATTTTGTTTAATTATTGGAGTATCTTTTAAACCCTTTATATACCTATAACCTAGCGACAAATTACTTTTTTTTGATTTAAATGGTAATATACCACTCATTTTATGATCATTACCATTCTCATCTGTTATTAAGTCTCCCAGAATCATCATTCCACCACACTCTGCATAAATAAATCCTTTTTTGCGGAATTCCCTTAATGACTTTAAGCTTTTATCTGAATCACTAATATGACAGGCATATTTTTCAGGAAACCCCCCGGGGATAATTAAAGATGAGGCCTCAGGTGGAATTTCTTCATTATTGAAAATGCTCCAAGAAATTAGTGGAATCCCTATTTCATCAAGAAACTCCTTCGTTTCAGGGTAATGGAAATGAAAGATTTTATCTTCTGCTATTGCGATAGCTTTCTTTTTATTGATTTTAAAGTCTTTATTAGTAGAAATATTTAATAATTTTTTTTGAGGTGATTTCAGAAATTTACATAGAGAATCTACATCAAGATTTCTTTCGGCGAAACTTGCAAAATAATCAACATCAATTTGCCTATCACTATCTAATGGTGAAACTAAACCTAAATTAGCTTTATTAACTTTTATTTTTGAATCGGACGGTAAAAATCCAAGAATTTCGATATCTTCATTTTTAAAAACTTCTTTAATTAATTTTTTATGTCTTACTGAATTGACGTTATTAAATATAATTCCTTTTATTGTCAAACCATTATCAAAATCTTTAAAACCTCTAAGGATTGGAAGAAGAGAGGTTACTTGTCCACTGGCATTTACAATAAAGATTACTGGAATATCAAGAAGTTTGGCAACATTTGCTGTACTTGAATAAGCAGTCGCACCTAATCCATCAAAAAGACCCATAGCTCCTTCAATCAAAGAGAATTCATATTTCATAGAATGCTTAAAATAATTTTTATAAACCCATTCTTCACCACTTAAAAAAATATCTAAATTCCTACATATGGGTTGACCAATTGAACTGAGTTGTTGTTGATCAAGATAATCTGGACCGACTTTAAAAGTTTGTATTTTTATACCTTTGGAAAAAGCCCAACAAGAAATTAAAAGTGACAAAGTGGTTTTCCCACTATCGGTTGAAGGAGAAGATATTACACAAGGCATTTAATTACAAATATTTATCAAGACTATTAAATATTTGAACAGCTATCTTAATAGCATTTTCAAAAAGTGGGCTAGTATTTCCTCTACTACTTCCTAATAACTTACTTACATCAGACTCTGATGAAGAAAAAGTATTTGGAACCACTTGCTCTATTAATTGCATATCAGCCATACCTCCAGCTTCAAGTCTCATACATTCAACAGATTCACAACCAAGAATCACACAAGTATTATTTTTTTGTACCTCACTAATTTTGGAAATCAACCTTAACCCAATAACTTGGCCTGAATGAATACTGGGATTCCCTAAGGGCAATGAGTTTATAGAAGTAACAATTTTTTCACCATTATTTCTTTTGAATTCTATTTTTATAAATTCCTCGTCTTTATCTATTTTTGCAAAACCCCAATCTAATTTGTCACTAATCCATGAAATTAAAAATAAAGCCTGTAAGGGATTACTTCCTGAAATATCTATATCGATTTCAGTAATATGGTCTAAAACAGCTCTCCTAGATGGAGGATCAAAAATCATTGCTAATGATTCTCGCCAGCTTTTAAGTCTTACCCAATTCAAATCATTAATATCCTTATTTAAATTTATTGATTGATTAAGAATTTCCAAGCATCTTTTGGGTGAGCCATTAGCAGTATCAATTATGAGCCTAGTACCATGTTTGGTAAAAAAATCAAAAATTTCTGGTGATTCATCAAGACTACCGTTCCACCACAACCATGAAGGTAAATCTTTAATGGATAGTTCATTAATAATTTTCAATCCTTTCTCGTTAATAGAATTAGAATCACCCCTTATAACAACTAAGTCACCACAGATAGGTTGAGACATATTATTATCACTTAATGGACAGTAAGCGGACACAAATGTTTTTATCTCTGATTCTTTATTTAATGTTGGAGCTAAAGTTATTAATCTTCTTGGATTTAAAGTGCTTATTGAAGATTCAAAGAATTGCCCTCTGAAGTCTTCATAATCTTTATTTTTTATACCTCCCTTCAAAAAAGTCAATAATTCTTGACTATTTATGGAAGTAGTACGTGATATACCTTTTTCTAATATGAGATTTTTAGCAACTTTTATGATTTCTGGACTTAAAGTCCCAATAATTGGTCCATCTATTAAACCTAACTGTACTAAATATTGTTCAAGCCATGCAGGCTGCCAGATCATCAAAGTAAAAGTATTTGCTCCTGAATTGTCTTCATCTTCAGAAATCCATAATTGATTTAAGTAATTAGATATTTCTTGATGAGGAAGTTCTAATGGGGATTGAAGTGTTAATTGAGGTTTCATTACGAAGTTAGGGTCTGCGCCAAAAAATATTATCTTGGGAAAGTAATTGATCTGATTCAGGAGGTCCCCAAGTCATTGATTCATATTTATGAATAGGTAACTTCCAAGGAGAATTTTCCATTAATTCTATTAGCGGTGTATAGAGTTTCCATGCTGCTTCTACTTCATCGCTCCTTGTAAACAAGGTAGGATCGGAAAGCATAGCATCAGCTAACAATCTTACGTAGCCTTCATCAGAGGGTTCACCAAAAGATTCGTCATAAGAGAACTCCATCTCAACTGGTCTTGCTTTCATCCCAGAACCAGGAGATTTGACTTCAAATTTAAAAGTAGCTCCTTCATTAGGTTGAATTCTGAGAATAAGCTGATTTGGAGAAGGATTAATTATTGTTGATTCAAATAAATGTACAGGAACATCTTTGAAGGTTAATACAATTTCTCCTAGCCTTTTAGGGAGCCTTTTACCCGTTCTTAAGTAAAAAGGTACCCCCTGCCAACGCCAATTATCAATAAAAACTTTTGTGGCGATATAAGTTTCTGTAGTACTGTTCAAATTCACTCCATCTTCATCCCTGTAACCTTTAAGTCTTTTTAAACTATTTCCTCCTTCTGTATACTGACCTCTTATACAACAATTCCAAGGCTCAATTTCATCTGCTAGCTTTGAAGCCTGAAGAACTTTTGCTTTCTCATTCCTTATCGCCTCAGGCTCAAATTTACCAGGTGGTTCCATCGCTGTAACAGCAAGCATTTGAGTCAAATGATTTTGGAGCATATCTCTTAAAGCTCCAGAACTCTCATAATAACCAGCTCTATCTTCAACCCCTACCGTTTCGGATGATGTTATTTGAACATTTGAAATATAATTCCTATTCCATATAGGCTCAAAAATAGTATTAGCAAACCTCATAACAAGTATGTTCTGAACAGTCTCTTTACCTAAATAATGATCTATCCTATATATCTGACTTTCATCTGCACAACTTTGAACAATCCTATTCAGTTTTTTTGCGCTTGAATAATCTCTACCAAAAGGTTTTTCAATAACAACTCTACTTTTCTTTGGGTCATCTATTAATCCAGCATCCTTAAGAGCTTTACATCCACTTCCATAGAAATTTGGAGATACAGATAAATAGAAAGTTTTATTTCCATGTGTAGCCTGTAATTTATCAATTTCGTTTAATCTTTTAGCAAGTCTTACAACATGCTCATTTTGTTGCAAATCAACTGACTCATAGAAAAGATAGTTAGCAAAATTTTCCCATTCCTTTTCATTGCCAGATATCTGATCGACCAACTTAGCTTTCATTTTTTCCTTAAACTCTTTATCAGTCCATGGTCTTCTTGCACATCCAACTATTGCAAATTCACTTGGTATCCTTCTTTGAAGATAGAGTTCAAATAAGGCTGGTATAAGTTTCCTATGAGTAAGATCTCCACTAGCTCCAAAAATAATTAGGCATTGCGGAGGAATAACTCTCTCTTGTCGTAAACCTAATCTAAGGGGATTACTTAAAGCTGAGGTCATATTTTTAATGAAGCCTATATAGATAAAATCGTCTTTTTTCGGACAATTAGCTACATTTTGTGTCTAAACCAAAAAAGTATATAAAAATATTAAAAAATCTTCCTATGAAAAATTAATAAGTCTCTACGTGCCACCTACCAGCTTTTTTTAACTGGGGTCTTAACTCTGACCAATTTAAACCTTTTTCTTGTGCTGCTTTTGTCATGGCTTCATCTATACCGGGTTCCATTCCTTTTAATCCACAAAGATAAATATGAGTTTTTTCGTCTTCTATCATATTAAAAAGTTCATTAGCAGATTCTAGAACTCTATCCTGAATATACATTCTTCCACCTTTAGCATTTTGCTGCTCGCGACTAATAGCTTTTGTGTATTTAAAGTTTTCTGGATAATTTTCAAGATATTTTTGAAGATCTTCTTCGTAAAGCAGATTTGCTGATTTAGGAGCTCCCATAAACAACCATGCCTTTCCTTTGAAATTCCAATTATTTTTTTCCTTTTCAGTGGCTTCGAACATTCTTCTTAGATAAGCTCTCATTGGGGCTATTCCAGTCCCAGTTGCCAACATCACTATGTTTGCATCTTCTTCTTCAGGGAGAAGCATTTCTTTCCCAACAGGTCCTGTGATCTTTACTTTATCTCCTGGTTTAATATCACATAGATATGTGGAGCAAACACCATTAATTGTTTCGCCATCTTTTTCATATTGAAGTTGTCTTACACAAAGTGAAACTGTATTACCATTAAAATCGTCTCCATGTCTTGTGCTTGCTATTGAATAAAGTCTTAATTTATGTGGCTTCCCATTAGCATCCTCTCCAGCAGGCATAATGCCAATACTTTGGCCTTCAACATAGTTTAGAAAAGGGTCGCTGTCTTTAAGATCGAATGTAATATGATTTACTCTTCCAATAGCTCCTTCTTTAAGAAGACTATAGTTTCCAGTAACAGTTCCTATAAATGGAGTCTTTGGTCTATAAATATTAACTGGAACATCAGCATGCTTTTTCTTAACAACTTTTGGTGCTTCAGTCTTCACTGCATCAATAGGTTTAGATTCAGTTTTTGTGTCGACTACTTTCTTCGCTTCAGGCTTTTTAGATTTATTTGCTTCAGCAAATTTTAAAGCTCTTTTATTGAAGAAGGTCATTATAAAATAAAAAACACCTATCACAATTGGAATATGAGCTAATCCACCTGCGATAACTTTTGCTTCTGAGTAAACCATTTTTGAACGTATTTATATTAAAAGACTATCAATTTGTATATTAATTTGTACGTGTTTTATAAAAATGGTTACGTTTTGAGATCGGAATATATAAGAGCCAATTTATTTAATAATCTATTTTTTTTTGGTTTTGCCGGTATAGTTACTCAGGAATAATTTTTTATTTAATTAAAAAATTCATCTATGAAAAACCCTCAAAGATCAGTAAAAGATTCACAAAATGATGATTACAGGACAATTGAGCAAACCATGGAAAAGCTTTCGGGGGGAACAAGAAGGCTTGCGGCACAATTAACAACTTCTGCCACTTTTGATTCTCTTTGGAATGTACTTACTGACTATGATCGTCTTAATCTATATATTCCCAATCTTTTATCTAGTAAAAAGATTTATCAAAATAAAAATAATGTTCATCTTAAACAAGTTGGAGCACAAGATTTCCTTGGAATGAAATTTTCAGCAGAAGTAACTATTAATTTATTTGAAGAAAAAGATCTTGGTTTATTAAAATTTTCGCTTATTAAAGGAGATTTTAGAAGATTTGAAGGGAGCTGGAAAATTAAGAATATAAAAAACACCTCAAAGAATTCATTAATATATGATCTAACTGTGCAGGGTTGTCAATGGATGCCAATTGGAATGATAGAAAAAAGGTTAAAAAAAGATCTCTCCGAAAATTTAGTTGCAGTAGATATGCAAGCAAAATCCACTATTAATTTAAATTCTAAAAATTAAAAAATAGCCCCAAGGGGATTCGAACCCCTGTCGCCTCCGTGAAAGGGAGGTGTCCTAGGCCTCTAGACGATGGGGCCAAGGAAATAGCTAAACAGCTTATAAAAAATTAGGAGTAAAGCTATCCATTCGTCAAGTGTTGTTGATCTTTATTTTGTCCTTGCCAAACTGGAACAGTAAAATGAAAGCATGAACCTTCCCCAACTTCTGATACTACCCATATTCTTCCTCCATGTACTTCAACAATTCTTCTACATACAGATAATCCAATACCAAATCCCGATGTACCCTCAGATGTTTGTGGTAATCTAACTCTATCGAGAAATATTCTTTTTTGTTCATTTAATGGGATTCCAGCCCCTTTGTCACAAATCGTTATTTCCACCCACTGATTTGTTTTATGAATCATCGTAATTTTTATTAATCCTGAATCCTCTGAAAATTTAAGAGCATTTTCAATTAAATTTAAAAATACCTGTCTCATTCTTCTTTGATCTGCAAATACGCTTGGAAGATCTGAGGGTATATCAGTATCAATTTCTATTTTTCTAAATCTCCAAAACTTTTCTAATTCAAGAATTGCTTCAGCACTTATATTTCCTAAATCAATTTTTTGAGGATTAAAAAGAGCTTCCCATTTAGTTGTTCCAACTTCAAGAAGATCTTGAGAAAGAAGTTCAATTTCTTCTAAACGCCTTTTAATAACATCTTGTAATTTTTTTATATCAATTTGTCCTAGTTTTTGACTTTGGATAGCGAGAGTGGCTGCAGTTAATGGTGTTCTCAATTCATGCGCAACCATTCTCAAAAGTCTTTCTTGTGACTCAATTCGTTTTGTAAGTGTCTCATTTTCCTGTCTTAGGACTAAAAGTTCATCCTCAAGGAGAAATTCTTTTTGAGTTCTAATTGAATCTATTTTAGAAGGTTGAATATTAATACCTAAATTTTTTGTGACGCCTTCCTGTTGCCATCTAGATAACCAAGTCTGCAACTGAGCCAAAATATTACTTCCTGCAAATATTTGCTTTGGAGCTGGTGATAATTTAATTAAAGCCGGAACAGCAACTAATCTATGCAATTCTAGGAGTTCAGGTTGTACCGTGGGTTCAGAAATTTGAAGAGAAATCTTAAATTCGCATTCATCCGATTCTAAAAAAGATATTAATGATTTTAGATCACTTCTAGAAAGATGTTTTCTAGAAGCAATTAAAATTAATTTTAGTTCTTTTTTTTCATTCAAATCATTTCCCCTGAAGTGTTGAAAAGCTGTTATTGCTTATAAACACATTAAGATATTTATTTTTATTTTACAGATAAGCTATGAAATAAATAGATCATATTTATAAATGGTTGTTATTAATCAAAACAATAAGAATATTTCCGGCGATTACAAATCTCCGGAAATTAGCCTAGATAGTAATCTAAGAAGATGGTTCTCTCGTAACCTTGGGCTTTGGAAATCCAATAGAACATATTTTCTTGAAGAAGAGAAGAAAACTTATAACATTTGTATGTTTATAAATATTGAAGCCCTTGAAAATAAAAAAGAATGGGAATCGCATTTTAAATTTACATGGTACCCAGAAAAAAAATATAAATTTTTTGATGAAAATCCAAAATATAAAGAGAAAGGTGAAATGCAGGCATTTATAAAGGGTCACCAACTAATAAGAGAAAAATTTTACTTAAGTGATGTTGATGGTATATCCAATATTAAGCAAGTTGATGAACATGAAATGATTTTTGAATCATCCTATGAAGATTGGTATATTCTTGAGCATACAAGACTTATTGATGAAGATAACTATAGATATAGGGTTATATATTCATGGAATAAGGATAAACTTAAAATTGTAGAGAATCATCATGAAATTAAAATTATTACATAAACTATATTTATCATCAAAGTTTAAAAATAAAAAATGTTATCTTTAAATAATAAATAAAGCAGTACTGATTAATGTTTGCAAATCTATATTCAAAAAAGGTCTTGAAATTTTTATGCCTCCCAATACTTTTATATTTAACCTTTTTTGATAAAACTCTTTTTAATAGAGAACTAAAATCCAATAAGAAACTACAAGCTGCTACTGAACAAGATTTATATTTATATAAAGGTATGGGGGCTTCATATCTTTGTATAGCATCAAAAGCTGGTATAGAATTTCCCAAGGCTGTAGGAATAGCAACAGCAACTTATGTACAAGTAATAGAAGGGAAACATAAAGGAGCAATTGAAGAATTAGGTGATAAAAAATTAGAAAGAGATCAATTATTTGCAGGAGCAGAATTTCAAATAGTTACAACAGCAATACAATATTGTCCTGATAGCGTACCTAAAGAAGTGACAAAAAAAGTAAATGAAATACTAAAAAAGGATAAAAAATAGATCTTTAAATTATCTAAACATTGAACTAACAGAACTCTCTTCGTGAATTCTCCATATTGCCTCACCTAACATATTCGCGACAGAAAGTACTTTTAACTGTGGGAAACTTTCATCGTCAATTACTGGCACACTATTAGTAACGATAACTTGCTCAAATAAATCTTTTGCACTTAATCTTTCATAGGAAGGAGGAGAAAATACTGCATGAGAAGCACATGCAAAAATTCTCTTTGCACCTTCTTTTTTTAAAAGATTTGCACCTGAGCAAATGGTTCCAGCCGTATCAATCATATCATCTATGAGAATAGCTGTTTTTCCTTTAACTTCTCCAATAACTGTTAAACTCTCTGAAATGTTGTGTGCTGATCTTCTTTTATCAATAATTGCTAGTGGTGCATCATTCATTAATTTAGCAAATGCTCTTGCTCTAGCTACTCCACCTACATCAGGAGATACCACGACTATTTCTTCCAAATTTAAAGTTTCAAGATAATCTATTAAAACAGGAGATCCATAAATATGATCACAAGGGATATCAAAATATCCCTGAATTTGAGCTGAGTGTAAGTCCATTGCAAGAACTCTATCTACTCCAGATTTTTCAAGTAAATTGGCTGTAAGTTTTGCTGTAATTGACTCCCTTCCTGAAGTCTTTCTGTCTGCCCTTGCATATCCGAAATAGGGAATTACGGCTGTAATTTGCCTGGCGGAGGCTCTTTTGCAAGCATCAACCATTATCATCAGTTCCATTAAGCTATCATTTACAGGAGCACATGTTGGCTGAATAAGGAACACATCACAACCTCTTATGGATTGTTGAATTTGAACATAAAGTTCACCATCAGCAAACCTTTTAGATACTAACGGAACATTTTCTATTCCTAAATATGATGCAATTTCATTGGCTAATTTAGGGTTAGAAGTTCCGCTTACTAACCTTAATCGACTATTGGTTAGATTAAGATTTGGTTCTTCATTATCCACTGCAGTTATATAACTAGTCACAAAATAGCTTGTAAAAACTCTATTTTAATCGTAGTGCCAAATATCAATTTAGCAAAAATTAATTAACTTAATTTATCTTAAAAAGTCACAAGTCCATAGCTTTATTACTAAAAATATATAAATAAAATTTTTAGTTAACAATTATAAACTTCTAAATATATTTGTTAAATCAGCTATTTTTATCTATTGTAAATTTTAGATATTAATTGGTACAAAAATTATAAAAAATACAAAATTTGCTTAATATTTATGACTTTAGAATCATTTTTAAAAAAAAAATCTTTAGGTATACTTATTCACCCTTCAAGCCTTCCGGGAGGTAGTTACTGTGGAACGTTTGGAGAAGGTGCGAAAAATTGGATTAAAAAGCTTTCTAAATATAGAATCAATTACTGGCAATTCTTACCACTTAATCCAGCAGATTCATCAGGATCCCCATACAATTCACCATCTAGTTTTGCCCTAAATCCTTGGTTTCTTGATATCAAGGATTTAATTGCAAAAGATTTTATCTTTTTATCTAAAAAAGAAGAATTACAATCAGTAGGTCAGAATGAATCGCACTTTAACTTTGATTATGCAAATAATTTATCTAAAAAAATAGGGGAACATCTTTTAATTGGTTGGGAATTTCAACCTGAAAAAAAGAAAAATGATTTTTACTTGTGGAATAAAAGAAATCCTTGGGTTGAAGATTATTCAATATTTATGGTTATCAAAGAGGAGTTTAATATGTTGCCCTGGTGGGAATGGCCAATTGAATTTAAACACAAGAATATTGAATTTATCAAATCATGGATAAAGGGAAAATATAATGAGATACTTAAAATAAAATTAATACAATGGCATCTTGATAAACAGTGGTTGGAACTAAAAGGATTTGCCAAAACAAAAGAAATTACGCTTATAGGTGATTTGCCTTTTTATGTTTCAAGAGACAGCGCAGATGTTTGGAGTAATAAATCACTATTCTCAATATCTACAGATGGAGATTTACTTTTTCAAAGCGGTGTGCCTCCTGATTATTTTTCATCAACTGGACAACTATGGGGGACTCCCACTTACTCTTGGTCCAACCACATAAGAACAAATTTCAAATGGTGGAGAGAAAGATTTAAAAGACAATTTGAACTTGTAGATATTTTAAGACTTGATCATTTTAGAGCTTTGTCTGGATATTGGAGAGTTGATGGTAATGCTAAAAATGCTATTAATGGGACTTGGATTAGTTCCCCTGGTAAAGAGTTACTAAACATTCTAAAAAAAGATTTAAAATCTAATTTTTTACCCATAATCGCTGAGGATCTAGGGGTAATTACTAAAGAGGTTGAATCCTTAAGGGATAATTATGATTTGCCAGGAATGAAAATTTTGCAATTCGCATTTGACGGTGACGAAAAAAACCCATATCTGCCTAAAAATATAAAAGGAGTGAATTGGGTAGTGTATACAGGCACTCATGATAATGCCACTTCCACTTCTTGGTGGAAAAATTTAGATAAACAAATTAAAAACGAAATAGAAAATAACTACGAATTTTCATATGATCCCTCATGGAATTTAATAGAAATTGGAATGAGAACAAAAGCCAACCTTTTCATATCTCCAATTCAAGATATCTTATCTTTGGATGACTCCTGTAGATTAAATACCCCTGGTACAGTAAAAAATAATTGGAAATGGAAATTAAATCAAACCCTTGACGAGATAGATATGAATTTACAAAAATATAGTGACCTTGGAAATACTTATGGAAGATTAAGTGATTAGAAATCAAAAACTATTTTGGTTTCCTTTTTCTTCAATAATTTGAATCTCAATAATATCTATATTTGAAATAAAGAATCGATTAAGAATAAATAGTGTAAAAATTAAAAATAAAAAATAAAAAACACTTCCCTGCCAAGAGCCAAGAAAATCAAACTTTCTTATTAAGAATTCTTTTTTACTTTTTTCGAGAGTAATAGTCTCTTTATTAGCTAACCCTACCAAGGTATTTTCTTTCATAGCTAAACATTCTTCCAGCTTAAATAATATTGATCTTATAAAAGGAAATTTTGGTCTTAGTTCTTTAATATTATTCTCAATTGAATTTATTGAGGATTCTGGAATTTTTGAGATATGGGATAGTTCTTTAATAGAAAGATTATTTTTAATCCTTGCATCTTTTACTAATTTGCCAATTTCACTATATCGATCATATTCTTTATTATTGTTTTTTTCACCTATAGTTTTATTTTTTTTCTTGAGAAAGTTTTTATTGAAAAATTTCATTTGATGTTCTTTATCTTTTTGATGTCTATTAGTTAATGTCTATAAGTTTCCAATCAGCTTTTTTTAGATTACCAATGAATTTATACAAAGCTATAAGCTAAGCAGGAGAAATAATATTTTGGAAAGCACTTTTGGCTAATTTTAAGGGACTAAACATACCTCTCAATAAACTTAAAAGCTTTTCAGCGTCTTTAAGTTCTAATTTATCATCTTTAATAAGACTTAATAAAAGATTTTTTCTAACTTCAGAACCTTTTTCACTTACAAATAGTTTTAACCCCGCATTTGCAACAGGGATAAGATCCGAATTGATATTTTCAGTATCAGCAAATAGGGTATTTAATAAACTCTCAAGCTTATCTATCTGAATCCTTCCTTCATTATCAAATACAACTTCAAGAAGAATATCTACAATTTCATCTGAATTATCAGTTAAAAGTTTTTTTGCAATATACGGATATGCGATTTTTAGAATTTTAAATTCAGGATCAAGTCTCAAAGCTAATCCTTCTTGACTTACAACAGCTCTAATAATCAAGGCGAATCTACTTGGAACTCTAAAGGGATAAGAGTACATTAGTTTTGAGAATTTATCGGTTACATTTTTTAAATTAAAATTACCAACCTCTGCCCCAAAAGCTCCACCAAGGACTTGTTTTAATGGTTCTACAAGTTGATTAAGATCTTGTTCTTTAGTCAAGAAGCCTAATTTCTGAAAATCTTTAGCCACTAATAAATACTCTTTATTTATTAAATGAATAATTGCTTTAATAAGTGTAAGCCTATCTGAATTTGTAATAGTATCCATCATCCCAAAATCAACATAAGCTAAGTGACCATAATCTGCACTTCCTCCTTTGAGTGCAAAAATATTGCCTGGATGAGGATCTGCATGAAAATAACCATATTCAAATAATTGCTGCAGTCCACTTATCACGCAGGTTCTTATGAAAGAGGCTGGTATCAAATTATTTTGCTCTAATGTTTCTTTATCCCTTAATTTAAATCCATCAATCCAAGATGTCGTAATGACCCTTTTTGAGGATAAATCTTTTTCTAATCTCGGAATAAATACATTGGGATTATCTTTGAAATAATCTGAAAACTTCAATGCATTTTCCCCTTCTTTTGTATAATCAATTTCTTCAAAAAGTGCTTTACCAAATTCATCAATTATTTCTCCAATACCAACACCTATATTAAGCGGTAAAAATGATCCAAATGTATTTGCTAAGATTTTTATTATTACGACATCTCTTCTAATAAGAAAGTACAAATTAGGTCTTTGAACTTTTACAGCGCAAAAAGAATTATTTTTTGTTTTTACTTTATAAACTATACCTAAGCTAGCTGAAGCGATAGGTTCATCAGGGAAATTATCAAACAATTCATCAGCAGGTGCGCCGAGTTCATCTTCAATAATTTTTAGAGCAATTTTGTGATCAAAAGGGGGGAGATTATCCTGTAAATTAGTAAGTTCTGTCAACCAATCTTGCCTTACTAGATCTGGCCTTGTTGAAAGTGCTTGACCCAATTTAATAAAACATGGACCCAAATTTGTAATCACATCAAAAAGATATTTTGAAAGATTTTTCTGTACATTTTTGTTGTTACTGTTACCCTGAAAAAGTATTCTTATTAATAGAAATATTAAAGTTAAGAAGATATAAAAAATTCTAGGGAATAATATCCATGGCCTTAAAATCAACCAAATCATATCTCCTTTTGGTGAATATTTTGAATAAGAATTTGACATTAAAATTTAAAAATATTAAAGAAGAATTTTTCTCAATACATTCTATATGTGTCAATAATACTTTATGAGTATTTCTTCTTTTCTAACTAAAAAATTTTTAAAGTCTCTTTTTTTTCCTGCTCACAATAGAGGAGAAGCTTTACCAAAAGGCTTGATTCGATTATTAAAAGAACAACCTGGTTTTTGGGATTTACCAGAACTCCCTGAAATAGGCTCAACATTATCTTGTAGTGGATTAGTACATGATGCACAAATATCAATTGCAAAGAGAGTAAATTCAAAAAATTGTTTTTTTGGGGTAAATGGTGCGTCTGGTTTAATTCAATCAGGGATAATTGCTATGGCTAATCCTGGAGAATATCTTCTCATGCCACGCAATGTTCATACTAGTGTTATTAAAGCTTGTGCTCTACAAAATATTATTCCAATTTTTTTTGACGTAGAGTTTTCAACAGAAACTGGACATTACTTGCCAATCACTAAAAAGTGGTTTACTAGCGTGTTAACTAATCTAGATTTTGAAAAGAAGAAAATTGTTGGAGTAATACTAGTTAGTCCTTACTATCAAGGATATGCAACGAATCTAGAACCATTAATTAAAATTTGTCATCAACATAATTTACCTGTTTTAGTTGATGAAGCCCATGGTTCATATTTTCTTTTTTGTGAGAATTTAAATTTACCGAAATCAGCCTTGAGAGCAAATGCAGATTTGGTTGTACATTCATTACATAAGTCACTTAATGGTCTAACTCAAACTGCAGTGATTTGGCATAATGGCGATCTTATCGAAGAAAATAAACTTATCAAAAGCATAAATCTACTGCAGACTACCAGTCCAAATTCCCTTTTGCTTTCTTCTTGTGAAGAGTCCATTAAAGAATGGCTTAATAAAGAAAATCTTAATAACTACAAAAAAAGAATTTCAGAAGCAAAAAAAATCTTCAAAGAGTTAATAAAAAGAAAAATACCTCTTATTAAAACTAATGATCCTTTAAAAATAGTACTTAATACTTCTAAAGTTGGAATTGATGGTTTTACTGCAGATAGATTTTTTTATAAAAACGGACTAATTGCTGAATTACCTGAAATGAAGACACTTACTTTTTGTCTAGGTTTTTCAAATCAAAAGGATTTTATTTTTTTATTTCAAAAATTATGGGAAAAGTTACTAATTCATACAAACAAATCTTATAGTTTGAAAGCTATAAAACCACCTTTTAGATTAGTACAATCCCCAGAAGTACCAATTGGAGTTGCTTGGAATAGTCAGACTTACAGTATCCCCCTTACTAAATCCTTGGGAATGATTTCTGGAGATATTATTTGTCCTTATCCTCCTGGAATACCTCTCATAGTTCCAGGAGAGAGAATAGACAAAGAAAGAATAGAATGGATAAAAACTCAAAGCTTGTACAACAAAGATCTGTTAAATTCTTACATAAGGGTTCTACATAATTAGAAATCAAATATGAGATTGCGAAGTGGTTTACTAATTGGATTATTTGGATTAGTAGTTGTTTTATTAGGCGGATGGTTTTTCACAATAGCAATCGCATTACTTACCTACATTGCGTTAGTAGAATTTTTTAGAATGGCAGAATTCACTGGAATAAGACCAGCAACTAAAACTACATTATTTTCATGTTTCATAATTACTATTTCTACATATTTAGAAGCCATTGGAATCCTTGATAGAGAAATATACAACTCGATATTACCAATATGCTCAGTAGGAATATGTACATGGTTATTGCTACAGCCAAAGTCAGGTACTATTTCTGATATTGCAGCATCTATTTTTGGATTATTTTACTTAGGTTTTTTACCTAGTTATTGGATTAAATTAAGGTCATTTCAAGTGACTATAAATAATTCATCCGATGGAATATTGTCATCCGCAAGCTTTTCAAATTCTTCTGGTCTCTACTTAACATTAATTTCGTGTTTATTAATAGTAGCGAGTGATATTGGGTCTTATTTCATTGGGAAGTCATTTGGGAAAAAGGCCCTCTCTCCTATATCTCCAAGTAAAACTATTGAGGGTTTGATAGGAGGAATAATATGCTCAATTTCTGTAGCAACTTTTTTTGCGTTTTTACTGAATTGGCAGAATCCGTTTTTAATTGGCATTTTGTATGGAATGCTGGTTTCACTTATGGCACTAGTAGGAGATTTGATTGAATCTATGATGAAAAGGGACGCAAAAATAAAAGATTCTGGAACTTTTTTGCCAGGACATGGTGGAATTCTTGATAGGATTGATAGTTATATTTTTACACCTTCGGTTATCTATTACATAGTGATAATCTTAAAGTATTTTAATTAATAATCAAATATAGCTTTTGCTAAACACAAAAAAAATCGTATATTATTTTGCCTGTTAATGATGGCAAATCAACGTGTGGAAGGTGACCACAATTTTTCAAAGCAACAAAATTTAATTGATCAATTTGTTTTATTTTATTAATTTCTTTTTTCCCAAGAATCCTATCATTCTCTCCACAAATGGTTTTAATTGAAATATTTTGGATATATTCATATGTCCTTGCAAATCCCCCACTTTTTGCAAATGAGGCTAATGAATTTCTCCAACCAGGACACCCTAGATGAATTGAGGCAATTTGCTCTTCCATAAAACCAACACTTTTATCTGGGTAAGCAAAGGCTTGCCTACAAAGACTCCTTCTAACTTGTGGTAAGCCTAAAAAGGTAGCTCCAATTTGGTTTAATGGGTAAGGAATAATTTTAGATTTTCCAAAAAATCCCGCTGGTGATAAGAAAATTACTTTATCAATTAGATCTGGAATTTCCTTAGATAAGTTTATCGCTACAGAACCTCCCATAGAAGCACCCACAAGCATCAACTTATTTTTTAAAGTTAAAGTATTAATAATATCTACAAGATTAGAAATTATTTTACGAGGATTATATTCATTTGAAGCGATCCTGGGAGTAAATCCAAAGCCTAATAAGTCTGGAATTATCAATTGGAATTTACTTTTTAGAAATGGATATATTCTTCTAAATTCTAAAAAACTACTGTCGAATCCATGCAAGAAAAGCAACGGTTTTCCTGAACCCCCAATAACCACAGGAAATTCTGCATAATTCCATTCTTCTCCAAGTTTTATCCAATTAACATCATTACATATGTTTAAGCCTAAAGGATCTTTAATAGTATCTTTAGTTTTTTCAAAATAATCAATATTCTGACTATTAGAATTATTATAAAATTTATTGTTCAAAGAATTTATTATATTTTAATTTCTTGCTTTTCAAAATTCGTAATAGTTTCAATAATGTCCTGATGACTAATTTCAAAAGGTAAAAAATGAATCTCAGATTTATCTCTAAATGTAAAATCAGCAATTTTCTGTAAATTATTATTTTCAAAAACATTTATACCTAGTTCAGCAATCGTAGTTGGTAAATTTAAGTTTTTCATTAATCCCAAAAGTTGTTTTATGGATTGATTAGCTAATTTATTATTATTTTTGGTTTCTTCTAATCTTAACTGCAATAATATTCCAACTCCAACAATTTCTCCATGCAACGGCTTATGATCTGTAATTATTTGAGTAATACCATTATGAAAAGCATGAGCAGCCGCTGTTCTACACTTTTCACCTCCTATTCCACCAATTAAGCCAGCAGTAAGTGAACATGCTTCAACAACATTGCACCAAGAAAGATTTTCAACAGTTTGGTTCTTATAAGCGCTCTCTCCATAAATAAGTAACTGATCTCTTAGTACTCTAGATATTTGAATTGCTTGTTGAACCAGTCCATCCTCAACTTCTGAACTAGTCAAAGAAGACTCATACCATTTTGCCAAGGCATCAGCTATTCCACTAGAAAGTGTCCTCTTCGGGGCTGTTTCAACGAATGCATGATCAAGAACTAATATTTTAGGGTTGGATTTTAACTCAATGTCCTTTATGAATTGGCCATTTATTGAATAAATATTTGATAGTGCGGTCCAACCCGCACAAGTAGATGCACTTAAAGGAATTGTGATAACAGGAATTGAAAGGGAGTCTGCTAAAAATTTACCAGAATCTAAAACTTTACCTCCTCCAATAGCAATAATAGAATCACAATTATTTTTGAGTGAAATGCTTTCTAACCTTTCAAGATCTTCATAACAACAATCATATTTCAGTTTTGCAACATGTATTTTTAAATCCTCTTTAAGCAAATCTTTATAAATTTGATGCCGAATAATGTTAGTTGATTCACTTCTTCCTAAAAGTAATGGGCGTTTAGAAATTTTTTTTATTTCGGGTAAAGCTTTAAGCCAGGCACCATTACCCCTAAATATTTTTTCAGGTGATATTAATTGCATTTAATCATAGAGAATTAAAAATTTGCTCCTGCCAATTCTTGAGAAGATTCTTCTGAGGAAATATTTACTGTAACTTTCTTATTCTCGTCAATATCTACTAAAGCCTTATCTCCATCCTTTATCCTTCCTGATAAAACTTCTTCAGCTAAACTATCTTCCAATAAGCGCATAACAGCTCTTCTTAAAGGCCTCGCTCCGTAAGATGGATTATATCCTTCTTCAACTAGTCTCTCTTTAAATGCATCAGTAACATCAAGTTTTATGCCTTTATCATTTAATCTAGAAAATACTTCTTTTAACATTATTTCTGCTATTTCTTTAACTTCGCTCTTTGTTAATTGTCTAAAGACAATTATCTCATCAAGCCTATTCAAAAACTCTGGTCTAAAGTATTGTTTTAACTCCTCATTAACAAGTGATTTTATCCTGTTATATTGACTATCTTCCGCTGTATCACCAGAAAATTCAAAGCCCAAACCTCCACCACCTTTCTCTATCACTTTAGAACCAATGTTAGATGTCATTATTAAAAGCGTATTTTTAAAATCGACAGTTCTACCCTTGGAGTCTGTTAATCTTCCATCTTCTAGTAGTTGTAATAACAAATTAAAAACATCTGGATGAGCTTTCTCTACTTCATCAAATAAAACTACAGTATAAGGTCTTCTCCTTACAGCCTCTGTAAGTTGACCTCCTTCATTAAAACCAACATAACCTGGTGGTGAACCAATTAATTTACTAACCGTATGTCTTTCCATAAATTCAGACATATCCAATCTAATCATGGCCTCTTCACTACCAAAGAAATATGAAGCTAAAGATTTAGTTAATTCTGTTTTACCTACACCAGTAGGTCCAGAAAAAATAAAGCTAGCGATAGGCCTATTTGGATTTTTTAAACCAACTCTAGCTCTTCTTATAGCCCTTGACACTGCTTTAACAGCCTCATCTTGGCCTATAAGCCTTTGATGCAAAGTATCTTCCATATTAAGAAGTTTTACTGACTCAGTTTCTGTTAATTTCTGGACTGGAACACCTGTCCATGAAGCAACTATATGAGCAACATCTTCTTCGCTTACGAGAGGGCTTTGGATAACATTTGAATTATCTTTTTCAGTTTCTGCACTAACGCTTGAATCATTTTGGTCTGAACTTTCTTTTTTGTTTTCTAACAACTCTTTGATTTTTGTGGACAATTCGATTTCTTTTTCCCTTAACTGGCCAGCTTGATCAAAATTTTGATCTCGAACTGATTCTTCTTTTTGCTTTTGAATTTGCCTTAATTCCTTGTCAATTTGTTTGGCTTCAGGAGGGAGTTTAGAGCTAATTAACCTTACTCTACTTCCTGCTTCGTCTATAAGATCAATAGCCTTATCTGGCAAAAACCTATCTGATATATAACGATCACCTAGGTGCGCTGCTGCTTCTAAGGCTTCATCAGTAATTTTCAAACGATGGTGTTGTTCATAACGTTCTCTTAAACCTCTTAAAATTTCAATTGTATCTTCAATAGATGGTTCTCCAACCATTACAGGCTGAAATCTTCTTTCAAGAGCGGCATCTCTTTCAATATGTTTTCTGTATTCATCCAAAGTAGTGGCTCCTATGCATTGGAGTTCACCTCTAGCCAAAGCTGGCTTTAAGATGTTGGCAGCATCAATAGCACCTTCAGCTGCTCCTGCTCCAATTAATGTATGAACTTCGTCTATCACTAAAATAACGTTTCCTGCAGATTTAATTTCTTCCATTATTTTTTTTAGTCTCTCTTCAAATTCTCCTCTATATTTCGTTCCTGCTACAAGAAGTCCTATATCAAGTGTTAAAACTCTCTTATCTTCTAGGATATCAGGGATTTCTCCAAGTTGAATTCTTTGTGCTAATCCCTCAGCTATAGCCGTTTTACCTACACCAGGCTCACCTATAAGTACAGGATTATTTTTAGTTCTTCTACCTAAAATCTGAACAACTCTATCTATTTCTTCATGACGTCCAACAACCGGATCAAGCTTTGATTCGCTAGCAAGTTTTGTTAGATTCGTACCAAATTCGTCGAGAGTTGCTGTTTTTAAATTTCCCTTACTAGCTGAAGATCCACCAGTACCAACTTCAGCGGTCTCTCCTAGCATTCTTATTACTTGAGTTCTAATTTTGGTTAAATCAATACCTAGATTCTCTAATACTCTTGCTGCGACACCCTCTCCTTCTCTAATTAAACCCAATAGCAAGTGTTCAGTGCCTATATAGTTATGTCCCAATTGACGAGCTTCTTCAAGAGAAAGTTCTAAAACTCTTTTAGCTCTTGGGGTGAAAGGTATTTCTACAGCAACGAAACCCGAACCTCTACCTATTATTTTTTCAACTTCAATTCTTGAATCTTTTAAATTTACCCCTAAAGATTTTAGTACCTTAGCTGCAACTCCCGTACCTTCGCCTATTAAACCTAACAAAATTTGTTCTGTTCCAACAAAATTATGTCCAAGCCTTCTTGCTTCCTCTTGAGCAAGCATGATGACTTTTATGGCTTTTTCTGTAAATCTTTCGAACATTTTAGGTTTTATTCCTGTTAATAACCTACCAGCATTAAGACAATTTTGTGTTCAGAATGAGCTTTTGTGAATACCCAAAATCATGAATTATTCTAAAAAAATTTACTTCATTAATGATATAGCCGCATATTAAAGTGATTTCAAGGATTCTGGTAATCCGCACAAAAAAAAATTTAATATTTAATTTATAGTTTTTTTTCTTTTAAAACAGCGTGAGTACCGTCTTTATAATAGTTTTTTCTAATTCCTACAGTTAAGAAATTGAATTTGCTATAAAAAACCTCAGCAATTGAATTAGTTTCAGAAACTTCCAATAATATTTTTTTAATATTTAATTTATTACAGTATTTTATTAAATACTTCATTAAATAACTGCCATAACCTTTTCGACGAAAATATTTGTCTATAGAAAAATAATTTAAATGAACTTCATCAATTATGTTATGAGCAACACAAATACCGACTATTTTATTCCCTTTTAGTATCGCAATTGCTTTGACTCCGCTTTTTTTTAACTCACTTTCCCATTGCTCCCTAGTCCATAAACAAATAGTATTTGAATCTAATTCAAAACATAATTCAAGTTCTTTATTATCAATTTCTCTAACGCAAATCATTTAATTAGTTATTGTTTATAAATAATTCCAGAATTAAACTCATTATAAAAGTTCTGAAAGTTGTAGAATATTTTTGTTTGAAAATAATACCTATGAAAGATAAAATTTCATTTTTAAAAAATAAAATTGATTTAACTAGTCCTAATAAAAATATCGTACCTATCTCTACAACTATTGACAGTTCTAAAAAGCTTAATATTGGTGGTTGTTCTATAGAAGATATAGTAAAAAAATACGATACACCTCTTTACATTTTAGATGAGCTCACTTTAAGAAATTCCTGTAGAGCATACAAAAAAGCATTAGAAAAATATTATCCAGGAGTATCTCTTCCAATATATGCATCTAAGGCAAATAGTTCACTTTTTATGAGTAATTTAGTAGCCTCAGAGGGATTTGGCCTTGATGCTGTTTCAGAAGGTGAATTACTAACTGCTTTAAAAGGTGGTGTTCCAAATGAGAAAATTGTTTTTCATGGAAATAATAAATCTGATAAAGAAATTGCATTTGC
>QCPY01000011.1 GCA_003212375.1 Prochlorococcus sp. AG-442-N17
TCCATCGTCTCTAAATCTCTTGAAAGTAAAATTAAATCCCAACCAGCATTTGCGAAAGTAATTGCTGTAGATCTACCAATGCCTTTAGTGGCTCCTGTAATGAATGCTAACTTCAATTTAATCTATTTTTTGAGTTAATTCTTGCTGAATTTCTTCGATACTATTAGATTCAATAAACTTACCTAAAACCCTAAATTTTGAATATCTCTGTTCTAAAAGTTCGTTTTTACTCATCTTCAATAATTCATTAAGATGCTTCTCAATCCCCGATTTAAGTGTTTTCCCTGCTACTAGAGGGGCCCAGTTATTACCACCTGCAGGTTCTGATAAAACTTCGTCTATTATACCTAATTCAAGCAAATCTTTTCCAGTTATTTTTAGTGCTGTTGCAGCTTCAGAAGCTTTTGCAGAATCTCTCCAAAGAATTGATGCGCAAGCTTCGGGACTTGCAACTGTATAAACACTATGTTCAAACATCAATAATCTATCTGCCACCCCAATACCCAGAGCGCCTCCAGACCCACCTTCCCCAATAATAGTAGCAATTATTGGAACTTGAAAACCAAACATTTCTCTTAGATTTCTTGCAATAGCTTCTCCTTGTCCTTGTTCTTCAGCAGAGAGACCCGCATATGCACCAGGAGTATCAATAAAAGTAAGAATAGGCAATGAAAATCTATCAGCATGCTGCATTAACCTTAAAGCTTTTCTATAACCTCCAGGTTTTGCCATCCCAAAGTTTCTTACTACATTTTCTTTTGTATCTCTCCCTTTCTGATGACCTATTACAAGCACAGATATATTATTTATCGAACCTATACCTCCAATTAATGCCATATCATCTCCTCCGTTCCTGTCACCATGTAATTCAATCCAGTCGTCACAAAACATTTGGATAAAATCCAAAGTACTTGGCCTTTGTGGGTGTCTAGCCACTTGAATTTTTTGAGCAGGTGTGAGGGATCTAAAAATTTCCTCTCTTCTTCTTGTTGCAAGTGTTTCTAATTGTAGTAATTGTTGACTAACATCAACTTCAGAATCTCTAGCAAGTTCTCTAATTTGTTCTATTTGCTTTTCAAGCTCTACAAGAGGTTTTTCAAAATCGAGAAGATAACGTCTTGGCATGATCAAACAGCTAGTACTTTTGGTTGCTTATCAAGTCCAATAGCAGAGAATCCATGTTTCATAGAGGCTGCACCAATAAACTCCATTTTTTCAAGCGAAATATTGTTTCTTCCCCAACTAAAATTTGTATGACATTTTTCAAATTCTAAAATCATAGCTTCTGCAAAACATGCAAACATTTCTCTCTGTGGATTTTGCATTTCCGCTAGTTCCATCATATTCCAACCAATATCATTAAAAAATTTTACTATACCTCCTTTTAAGACATGAATATCATTACCTTTGAATTTTTCATTCAAATTCTTTGGATACCCCCCATCTATCATTAAACATGGTTTTTTAAGGTTCATCGTATCGATTTCCATAGTTTTTGGCATACTCGCCACCCAAACAACAATATCTGCTTCGGGTAATGCTTCATCTAAATTTTTGATAGTTCCTCCATCTAGTTCTTTTTGGAGGCAGGCTAACGGTTCTGGTTGCCTGGCAACCAAAATAAGTTCCCCAATACCTGTTTTATTAACTAACCATCGACAAACTGCACTACCTATATCTCCCGTGGCTCCTACTACAGCAACAGTTGCGCTTTTAAGATCAATTCCTATTTTTGGAGCATTTATTTCTAATTGCCTACAAATAACCCACGCAGTATGAGTATTACCAGTTGTAAATCTTTCCCAATCCAGAGAAGTATTTCTAATTTGCTTATGTTGAAGGAGATTGAAATTTTCGAAAATTATAGAAGTAAAACCTCCTAAAGCAGTAATATTTATACCTTTTTTTTGAGCTAATTCCATTGCATTTAATACTTTTCTCCTTGCTGTTTTAAATCTTGAAAGCATTTCAGGAACGAAACATGAATCAATATAAGCGCCCTCAATTGATATACCTGTAGCACTTTGAACCACTACATTTTCTACTAGTTGAGGCGGAGCTGTGCACCAAACATCCAAATCACCATCAGCTATATGATCAAAGCCCAATATTGAAGCCTTTCTTTTTGCATCTTCAAAACTAGTAGAATGACCGATTAGCCCAAACATTGATTAACTTATAAATGGAATCTATATTATTGATATGAACAATAGCACAGAGCTATTAATTAAATTAGAAAAAATTAATTGAATAGACTAAATAAATTTATAAATAAATCAAACAATTGCTGCCATTGCCATTCTTGCAATTTCTCTATTATCCAAACCTATTTCAAGGAGTGTGTCTTGATAGGCAATCATGAATTCTTCCATTAATTCTTCCCTATCCATAGCTAATACTGAAGCATCTTCAGCAACTTGGTCTAACATCTTCTTAATTAATGGGAGGTTAACTTTATTTGCTTCCATTAGTTCTTCTTTACAAGTAGCCAAATTTTCCTTAAGCCATTCTTGACCATAATTTAAATGTAGATATTCATCTTTCACAACACCTTGGGTAATTTTTTTTGCAAAAGGATCAGCAACTCTTATGTAAACGTGATACGCAGAAATAGCAAAAGCTTCAATCAAAATTGCTTGTATTAATAAACATGTTGTTGTCTTGCCATCTTTTAGTGCATCTTGGAAATTACCATGTAATTTGGAAAAGAATTTTTTAGCAAAAATCATATCTGCTTGTACTCCAAGATTTCTACCACAAGCGGTAAAGCCTCTTTTATGCTTAAGCTCCATTTTTGCTAATTTGGTTAATTCTTCTAATTCGTTTGGAATGAGTGTTGCTAAAGAAATGTAATTATCATGTGCTTCTTGCTCTCCTTCAATAACAATCGCATTGATTCTGCTGTAAGCGTCCTTGTAAGATTCAGTAGTAAAGTCGGGTAAATCTAAAGAATTTTCATCAATAGCACTTTCTACAACAGTGTTTTTATTAGATTCGAGTGTTTGCATGTCAGTAATCTTTAGCTTATTATGCATTAGTTTTACACAATTATAGTGAGTTTATTTAAATATGATGAAAATAGTTTCAATTGTTAAACCATATTTTTGATTAAATAATCTTTAATTATTTTAATTTGGCCAGTCTGATTTCATGAGATTCATAATTAATTTGTACCAATGATTGACCAATAAACTTTTTAAACTCTTACCTAGCTCTATATTGGAACCTTTGCTATCTCCTATAACTCCAGACACACTTAGATCTTCTGTAAACCAAGCTATTGGAGCATTTCCTTCTAAGCTCCAACCTTCCGGAATTTGAATTTCATTCCCCTCACAAGGTCTTTTATCACCAACAAGTTCAGGTTTTAAAGCCATCATCAAACTCGTTTCAGCTAAAGAGGCATGCAATCCATTCTCGATCTCTTTTTTTGTTAATAAGTCACTTAATCCATTAACACCTTTCCATAAGAAACATGGAAAAACTGAAAGATTAGGCGCAATACTTCTTAATTCTCTTGCTGCTGTACTTAGCAAGGAAATTTGCCCTCCATGAGCATTTAGCAATATCAATCTTTTAAATCCCATATCAGCTAATTGGACTCCAACTTCCTTTATCATTAATGTTATTAATTTTGAAGAAAGGGAAATTGTTCCATCAAATCCCTTATGCTCTGGAGAAAAACCTAAATATTGAGTTGGAATTTTTTTTATGGGTATGTCAGAGGGTATTAATTTTAAAACCTCGCAAATGATTTCATCAACAAAAATACTATCTGTAGCTAAAGGTAGGTGAGGACCATGCTGTTCTACCGCTCCAAATGGCCAGATAATTGTAGATCTTATATCATTTGAAATATTTTTCACGTCTGGCCATGATAGATATTCGAATTCACTAGGTATTGATTTAAAGTTCATTATTTTTAATTGTGAGTACTAGCATTTAGAATGTGCTAATAATAAATTACTTTTATTTTACCTATGAAGGGAGTTAGTAATAAAGATGCCCTAAATAATAAAAAAATTAAGGGCAACAACAACGCTATGAAGAAACCTATTCAGGTTCTTCACATAAGTAAAAAAGAGACTAATAGTGCTAAGGAAGAAATTTTAGATAATAATCAAAGTCCTTCAGAAGAAATCAACACAGAGATAAAAGCTATAAAACCTCAAGATATTGAAGAACCTTCATATGAAGAGAAAAAAAATTATTCCACAAATATTAAATTTGAAAACAAAAGTTATCAAGAGCTTGCAAAACCTTTAAATGCTCAAGATGAAGATCAAGATTTTGCATTAGAAAGGAAGGTTGATGAATTTGATTTTGATGAAAGCGCCTTTTTAGAAGCCTTAAATGAAAATGAGCCGATTGGGGCGACAGGAGAAACAATTACTGGGGAAATAATAGCTGTAGAAAGTGATGGATTATATATAGATATTGGTGGTAAAGCTCCAGGTTTTATGCCAAAAAAAGAATGTGGGCTGGGAGTGATTACTAATTTTAAAGAAAAATTCACAAAAGGTCTTCAAATGGAAGTTTTAGTTATCAAAGAACAAAATGCAGATGGAATGGTTACTGTTAGTGCCAGAGCATTAATTCTTAGAAAAAGTTGGGAAAAAGTTGCTAATTCTGCAAAGAATGGAGAATTAATTAAAGTCACAATTAACGGATTTAATAGAGGCGGACTTACTTGTGATGTTGATGGATTAAGAGGCTTTATCCCAAGATCGCAACTTGAAGATGGCCAAGATTACCAATCTTTAATGAGCAAAACTTTAAAAGTTGCATTTTTAGAAGTTAATCCAGAGGCGCGCAAACTTGTTTTGTCAGAGAAAAAAGCACTATTAGTTTCTAAGTTTGCAGAACTAAAATTAGGACAACTAATAGAGGGAGAAGTTTTAGCAATAAAACAATATGGCTTTTTTGTTGATTTAGGAGGAGCTAGTGGGCTTCTTCATCAATCTTCTATAACAAATGGATCAATTAGAAATTTAAGAGAAATCTTTATTGAGGGTGAGTTTATTAAGGCCCTGATCACAGAAATTGATCTAGAAAGAGGAAGAATAGGTTTAAATACTGCATTATTAGAAAACTCACCAGGTGAATTAATAGTTGATAAAGAAAAAGTTATGCGAGAGGCCTCTGAAAGAGCACAAAAAACTAAGTCACTTTTCGATAAAAAAGATTTAGAAAATGACTCTCAATAAAAAAATAGCTTCAGCCCAAAACTTAAAAAAATCAGATTGGGAACTCGACTTTTATTCAAGACCAATTATTGAAAAAAATGGTAAAAAAAGATGGGAATTAATTATTTCGTCTTCAAAAAATTTTAGAACAGATGATATATTTCTTTGGAATAAACGATGTCCAGCAAACGAAGTAAATTCCATATGGCTCACAAAATCCTTAAGAGAAGCTTTGGACGATGCAGAAAAAAAAGGTTGGGCAAAGCCATCAAAAATTAGATTTTGGAGAGCATCAATGAAATCAATTATTAAGAAATCCATAGAAAATATCGGGATTGAGGCTCTTGTTAGTAGAAGGACTTATGAATTATTTGACAGAATCAAATTTCTCGAGCAAGAGGTTTATCCTCTTGAGAGTGGATATGTTAGAGGAGTATTGGCGCCAACATTTACATCTAAAATTGAAAATGATGCTAAACCTTTGCCTGAGGCCGTTCGGGGTGATGCTTTGACAATCTCGGAAATATCTATAGAGCAATTAAAAACTGCTCAAAATTGGCCTATTGAATTTGGAGATATTTTTCCAATTCAGAAATCATTAAAGAATGAAAACTTTGTTCCTGGTCTTAGACTTTTTAGTAAAGATAGATCACTCGCTCTCGCAGCATGGTTTAGTAGTTTAGAACCAGTAAAGTTGCAAATTGAAAAAAACCAACTCATTCTTGAAGCTTCAGAAGATAATAAATGGTTAGTAACAGATTTATCAGAAAAAGATGCTAAGACGTTAAATGATAAATTCATTCAAACTAAAAATAATTCTTATGGCTATCAGTTTATATCCATTCAATCAACTCCTTTTATTGAAAAATTCGCAGGTTTCTGGATTTTAAGAGATATTGAATTGATTTCATAAAGCAAATTATATGAATTGTAACCAACAATATTTCCAAGAAAATGAGTTAGCTGTAGAAGACAAAAACTTTAAATATTATTTATCTCCTATATTGGTTAAAAATAATTTCAAACATGGTTTTTTTACAAAAACAAGTTCTGAAATCAAATTATCGCTTCTATCAAAACACCTTAATAAAAAAAATAGTAATTGTGTTTTAAATCAAATTCATAGTAATAAAATATTTTTCGGATCAATGACTCAAGGGAATGAAAAAGTCGAGGGTGATGGAATTATTAATGATAAACATAATCAAAATTTATGGATTTATACCGCAGACTGTATGCCAATTTTGTTTGCCGACAAAAGAAAAAGATTGGTTGCCGCAATACATTGCGGGAGAAAGGGTTTAGAAACTAAAATAATAAAAAATATTATCAAAATCTTTTATAAAAAAGGTTGCTCAAAAGATGATCTAATTGTGGCGGTAGGGCCCTCAATATCAGAAAAGCACTATCTCATAGATAATAGAACTCTACAAAAATTTTATAAAAATTCTGCTCATAAAGAATTAATCAATTTCTCAGAAGATGAGAGGATTTTATTTAAATTGAAAAACGAGGATTCTATCCCCTTAGATCTAAAAAAATATGCTCAAATACAACTTTTGAATGAAAACATACCTAATTCAAATATTGATATCTGTAATTTATGTACTTATGAATCAAATTATGACTTTTATTCTTGGAGAAGATCTAAGACAGCTTCACGGCAATGGAATTTTATAAGTTCATAATCGATTATTAATTGCTACAAGTTTCTTTATTTAATTCTTTTGCATTTAATAACTCTGACATCTCCTTAGTTTCACTAATATCAAAAACTCTAGCAACTAATATATTTTCTTCAAAACCCATTGGCTTAATTTTTACTTTACTTCCTCTGGGAAATTCTCTTCTAAGTAGACTCATAGCTATTTCTTCATCTTCTACATCATTAATTTCTACACAAAACAATTTGATTGGAAGATCTCTATTTTGATCTCCAACTAAAATACTATTTGAATTATTTATTTGAAGAATTTCTGCAGAATTAGTACTGATCGGATAAAAAGCAATTAGCACAAAAATAGTTATTAAAAATATAATTTTTTTCAATTAATAAATACTCAATTATTTATTTTGATTATATATTGTGAATTTCTATTGATATAAAATGATTAGTCTTCACAATTAACGTAACCAACCATTTGAGCGTTACTTTTACCTGGAGGGACCATTGGATAACAATTTTCTTCTCTCCTAACTAGTACATTAATTAAGGCTGGTCCATCAAAATCTAAAGCAGACCTAAATTGATTATTTAGTTGTTTTCTATCTGAAATTAAAAAACCTTTAACTCCAAAAGATTCTGCTAGTTTAACGAAATCTGGTTCTCCACAACTCATATCAGAAGAAGAGTACCTTTCATCATAAAAACTTTCTTGCCATTGTCTTACCATTCCTTGCCAGCGATTATTTATGATAATTATTTTAATTTTTAAATCATATTGAGATAAGGTACCCAACTCTTGTATATTCATCAAAATACTTGCATCACCAGCAATGCAAATAACTTCTGAATGAGGCAAAGCAGCCTTTACTCCCATAGCTGCAGGTAATCCAAAGCCCATAGTTCCCAAACCTGCGCTACTAATCCATCTTCTTGGAATATTTCTGAGATACTGAGCAGACCACATTTGATGTTGCCCCACATCTGTTGTTATAAATGCCTCAGGAGAATAATCTCTTACTTTTAAAAGTACTTCTTGAGGGTAAATTTCCCCCTCTTCTGGGGGGATAAATAAAGGATGTTTATTTTTCCAAGAATTTATTTTTTCTAACCAATTTTTAGTATTACAGGATGTTTTACTAATTAAGAATTTTTCATTAATTTTTGAAAGCGCTACACTTACATCTGAAACAATTGCAACATCAACACGCCTATTTTTATTAACTTCTGCAGGATCAATATCAATATGAATAACTTTTGCAGATGGAGCAAATGTATCCAATTTCCCAGTAACTCTATCATCAAATCTAGCTCCCACAGCGATCAAAAGATCACAATCTGTAACCGCAAAATTTGCATATGCAGTTCCATGCATGCCCAACATTCCTACAGACAATTCGTCCCTTTCATCAAATACTCCCTTTCCCATTAAAGTTGTTGTGACTGGAATTTGGAAATTTTTAGCTAGTATTTCTAGTTCCTTATGAGCCCCAGAAGATATCGCACCGCCACCAACGTATAACAGAGGTTTTTCCGATTGGTTTATTAATTCAATCGCTTTATTGATATCATGTTCATTAATTTCACCATTCCTTTTAAAGCCTTTAGGAATAATTTCACCTGGTAAAATCCTTTCATAATTAAAGAATTCTTGACCTACATCTTTTGGTATATCAATTAAAACCGGACCTGGCCTTCCTGAAGAAGCAATGAAAAAAGCCTCTGAAACTACTTTCGCAATATCAGAAGGATCTCTTACTACCCATGAATGTTTAACGATAGGAAGTGTTATCCCAAAAATATCAGTCTCCTGAAAAGCATCTGTTCCAATAGCAGGTCTTGGCACTTGCCCTGTGACCACAACCAACGGGACTGAATCCATTTGAGCTGTTGCAATACCCGTTACTAAGTTTGTGGCCCCTGGACCTGAAGTTCCAAAACAAACTCCTACCTCACCAGTAGCTCTAGCATATCCATCTGCAGCATGGGAACCTCCTTGCTCATGCCTTACCATATAATGTTTTAACCATCCATCACTTTCTGCTTTATGTACAGCATCATAAATAGGCAGAATTGCGCCACCTGGATATCCAAATATGACTTTTACGCCATGAATTCTTAGTGAGTCCATAAGTGCTTCTGCACCTGTAATCCATTTTGGGTATTTTTTTTCTGAATCACCTTTTGATAAAGGTGGCGAAGTAAGTGTCACTAAGAAAAATAATTCTATATAAATATTAAACTTAATTAAATAATTTTGCCCACTTTATAAACGTAATGTCAGAAATTACTACGAAATTGGGAGATCTTAGATTTATTTTAATTTTTTTATTGTAGCTATTTATAAAATTCCTAATTTATGCAGGGGTCCAGAGCCTGATATGAGTTCAATAAAAAGTATCAAGAAAACGATCATTGCGACCCTTCCATTCCAAACTTCTGAACTATTATTCCAACCCCATTGCCATTTCTCCTGAGGATAAAGTTTAACTTTTTCAGGCAACTCAGAAGCTTTCTCTATATTAATAACCGGTCCCTCTAGGCTAGAAATGACAAGATCACTAAGTCCCTCAATGAAGGTGGGATGTGTATTTAAAGCTTTTACTCTTCTGAAATTAACAATGCCTGCTTTCTCAGCAATTTCCTTATATTCAATATCAATTTCCTGTAAAGTTTCTATATGTTCTCCTACAAAACTTATTGGGACTACAATTAAATCATTGATTTTTGATTTCCCAAGATCTGTCAAAACTTCTTCTGTATAAGGTTTTAACCATTCAACTGGGCCTACTCTACTTTGATATGAAAGAGTATATGAATTGCTATGGCCTAAATATTTTTCAAGTTCATTAATAATTAGTAGTGAACAGTCTTCAATTTGTTCTTTATATGGATCTCCCGCTTCTTCGACATAACTTTTAGGAACCCCATGAGCCGTAAAAAAAATATGTGCTTTAGAAGGTGATTCACAAAGAGAAATTTGTTCCGAAATTAGTTCGACCATAGATTTTAAATAACCTGATTGACTAAACCAGCTTCTTACACATCTCATAGGTATTTTTTTAAAATCAGAATCAGAGTCACGTAATTTTTTTAATTCTCTAAAGCTAGAACCACTTGTACTTATAGAAAAATGTGGGTAAAGAGGCAATACAACAATTTGCTCTATTCCATCTGCTTTCATATCCGCTATTGCTGATTCAGTGAAAGGATGCCAATATCTCATAGCTATATAAGTTGTGACATTTAAACCTTTATCTCTTAACTTACTTTGCAATTCTCTTGCTTGTTGCTCAGTAATTCTTCTAATAGGAGAACCACCACCAATAGAAAGGTAAGCCTGTTGAGAGGTAGTACTTCTTAGTGTGCTTATTAACCATGCCAAAGGTTTCTGAAAAGCAGGGATTGGGAGTCTAATTATTTCAGGGTCAGAAAATAAATTATATAAAAATGGACCCACATCTGTAATGCGCTCAGGCCCCCCAAGATTCATTAATAAAACGCCTATTTTTTCCATTTAAAATGTATGGAGATTGAAAATAAACATTAGAAACGCCATTATAAGGATAATTATATAAGTTAATGAACTTAATTCAGGAAATTAATAATATCAATGTTGAATTTGCTACTCAAGGAAGCAAACTTAGAATTGAAAAAAGAGGCGAGAAATTAAATATTAGAGGTTCACTACCTTCAAAAAATAATGAACATAATTTTACAGTTCAGCGAATATCTCTTGGGCTTAAAGCAGATTTTACTGGCTTAGAGGAAGCAAAGAAAAAATTGCAATTGATAACTTTGCAATTAGAGTTAAATCAATTTAATTGGACAAATTGGGTAAAAAATCCTCATAAAAAAGAAATTAAAGATGAAAATAAATTATTAATCAGACTCAACGAATTTGAGGAATTTTTTTTTAGGGAAAACAAAAACGAATTTTTAACAAGCACCAGAAAAACAACTTGGAAAAGCTCTTATGAGCCATACCTAAAAAGAATGATTTCCATCCATAGCGAGGCAGATACTAAAGATTTAGATAATATTTTCGTATCCACATTAAAAACTTATAAAGAAGGAAGCAGAAGCAGAAAACAATGTTCAACCTCACTTAGTGTTTTAGCGAAATTTTTAGATTATAAACTCCCTGAAGATTGGAAACTAATGTCTAAAGGATATGGTTTAAACAAAGCAAACTTTAGAGATCTTCCTACTGATCAGGTTATTGAAGATCTTTGGAATAAAATACCAAACAAATCATGGAGATATGTTTTTGGGCTTATGGCTACATATGGGTTAAGGAACCATGAAGTATTTTTTTGTGATTTAAGCTCATTAAATAATTATGGGGATAAAATTATTCGAGTTTTACCCACGACAAAAACAGGAGAGCATCAAGTTTGGCCTTTTCATCCACAATGGATAGATAAATTTGAACTTTGCAAATTAGGTGAAGATCCAGGACTACTTCCAAATATTAATAAAGATCTTAAAGTTACAACTTTGCAAAAAATTGGAAAAAAAATAACTGATCAATTTAAACGTTATTCCCTTAATATTAGGCCATATGACCTTAGACATGCTTGGGCCGTGAGGACAATTTTTTATGACCTTCCTGATACAGTAGCCGCAAGAATGATGGGACATTCTGTTAGTCTACATACGCAAACATACCATCACTGGATTACAAAACGAGATCAACAACAAGCAGTTAATAATGCTCTTTCAAAGTATAAAAAAAATGATATTTAAATCACTATAATCAAAATAAATAATCTTATGTCAGATAAAAAAACCTCCCTTTCAAGAAAAATAACTAGCCTTGATCTTGAGGCTAAACAACTTGGGATGGGAGGGAAATTATCTCCTGAAATTGATGAGGCCCAATATAAAAAAAGAATGCAACAAAGAAAAAATGTTCAATTAGAGAGATTAAAAGAAAGGAAAATAAAAAAAGGTTTACTAATTGTTTTTACTGGCAATGGCAAAGGGAAGACAACTGCCTCCTTAGGAATGGCTTTAAGAACTATCGGCCATGGTCACAAAGTGGCTATTATTCAATTTATAAAGGGTGGTTGGACTACTGGGGAAGAAAAAGCTCTTAAGATTTTATCACCAAATATTTCATGGCATGCATTAGGGGAGGGATTTACTTGGGAAACGCAAGACAGAGTAAGGGATGAAGAATTAGTTAAGGGAGCTTGGCAAGTGGCTAAATCATTCATTAATGATCCATCTTATAAATTAATAATCCTTGATGAAATTAATATCGCAACAAAACTTGGATATTTATCTCCAAAAGAGATACTTACATATATTCAAAGTATAAGTAATAGAAAAAACCATATCGTTCTAACTGGTAGAGGAGCTTCAGAATCAATCATTAATCAAGCAGATCTAGTAACAGAGATGAAATTAATTAAACATCCCTTTAAAGAACAAGGCATCAAAGCTCAAAAATGCGTTGAGTATTAGATTAATTAAATTTAAAAAATTATTTTATATATTGGCAATTATTTAATGGAGAAATGTTTAAGGAAGCAAGCAAATTCATATTAAAAAAGAACTTCTTCATATTTACTTGCTAAGGTCTTAAAAGTATGATTATTGAATGACTTACAAAAGAGTACTTTTAAAGCTTAGTGGCGAGGCACTAATGGGTGATAAACCTTATGGGATAGATCCTGCTGTAGTCCAATCAATAGCTGAAGATGTAGAGGAAGTAATCGCAAATAAGGTTCAACTTGCAATCGTTGTGGGAGGTGGCAACATATTCAGAGGCCTAAAGGGTTCTGCTGATGGTATGGACAGAGCAACAGCAGATTATGTAGGAATGTTAGCAACAGTAATGAATGCTATTTCGCTTCAAGATGGATTAGAGAGGGTTGGAGTAGAAACCAGAGTGCAAACTGCTATAGAGATGCAAGAGATCGCCGAACCTTATATTAGAAGAAGAGCAATGAGACATTTGGAGAAAGGTAGAGTTGTGGTATTTGGAGGTGGATGTGGAAATCCATTTTTTACCACTGATACTACTGCTGCATTGAGGGCCGCTGAGATAAATGCCGAAGTTGTGATGAAGGCTACAAAAGTTGACGGGGTTTATGATCGTGATCCCAATAAATTTAATGAAGCAAAAAAATATTCTTCTCTCAGTTACCAACAAGTTCTTAGTGATGAAATAGCTGTTATGGATAGTACCGCAATTGCTCTTTGCAAAGACAATAATATTCCCATAAAAGTTTTTGATATCTTCAAAAAAGGGAACATCTCCAAAGCTGTTGCTGGAGAGTCTATAGGATCTTTAATAAGCTAAAACTTATTTAAATTACAAATTTTTAATTATGAAAGAACAAGAAATTCAATCAAGTATGAATAAAAGTGTTGAAGCCACTCAAAGAAACTTTAATACAATCAGGACTGGTAGAGCTAATGCTGCATTACTAGACAGAATTAGTGTTGAATATTATGGAGCAGAAACACCCATAAAATCACTAGCCTCAATAACGACTATCGATTCGCAAACAATTTCAATACAACCATTTGATATTTCTTGCTTACAAGCAATTGAAAAAGCAATATCAACCAGTGATATAGGTATCACACCTAATAATGATGGGAAAGTAATAAGAATAAATATACCTCCATTAACTGAGGAAAGAAGAAAAGAGTTTTGTAAGTTAGCTTCCAAGTATGCAGAAGAAGGTAAAGTAGCCCTTAGAAATATAAGAAGAGATGCAGTTGATAAAGAGAAAAAAGATGAAAAGGAAGGTTTAATATCAATAGATGAATCGAGAGATAATCAATTAGAAATACAAAAATTTACTGATAAATATATTTCTCTAATAGAAACAAAATTAGCGGAAAAAGAGAGAGAAATACTTAAAGTTTGAAGGAATTCGACACCATAATAATTGGAGGTGGTTTATCTGGATCATCGACAGCTCTAAACCTATCGAAAAAAGGTTATTCAGTTTGTATTATAGAAAAAGAAGCATTTGGAAATATTAAGCCTTGTGCAGGAGGAATGGCATCCTCAATGAAAAAATTTCTCCCATTAAATATTGATCAAGCAATAGAATCTAAAATCAGGAATGTTGAATTCAGATGGAAAGCATGCGATAAGGTGATCGCCGACCTTTCTGGCGAATCACCTTTTTGGATAATAAGAAGAGAAAAATTAGATCAATTATTACTTGATGAAGCTCTAAAGTATGGCAGTAAAATCGTTAGACCTGTGCAGATTGAAAAAATAACTTCTCAAAATAAGACTTGGATAATAAGGTGCAGTAATAAAGATGTTTTTAAATCTAAATTTCTTGTTATTGCAGACGGTTCACAATCAAAATGGGCAGGCTATTTTAAATTAGGTCCAAGAAAACCAAAATTTGCCAATACCATCGCATTAAGGTTAAAAGGTTTGGGTAATATTCCAAAAGATTCAGTTAGATTTGAATTCGGTTTTGTTAAGTATGGGTTTGCTTGGGCATTCCCAATGAAAGACAGTGTAAATATTGGTTTAGGCACTTTTATAAATAATAAGCTTCTAGAAGATCAAGACCTGAACAATAAAGTAATTAAAAGTTTCGGATTTGAAGATTTATCTTTTCAATTAGTGCATAAAAGACTAAGAATTTGGAATGGTATGCACAAGCTCAATGGAGATAGAGTAATCGCAGTAGGAGATGCAGCATCACTTTGCGATCCTTTCTTAGCGGAGGGGATTAGACCTTCTTTAATTAGTAGTTATTATGCCGCAGAAAGTATCGACCAATATTTATCTAGTAATAAAAATGATTTAAATCATTATTCAAGAAGTATTAATAATGAGTGGGGAAAATCTATGGAATGGGGTAAGAGAATTGCTCAAATTTTTTATAGATTCCCAAAAACAGGGTATCAATTAGGGGTAAAACGAAAAACAGCTCCAAAACGTATTGCTCAAATACTTTCTGGTCAAATGAGTTATGAAGATATTGCGAAGAGAGTTATAAAAAGACTATTAACCAAAAGCGACGCTTAAATTGATAATTAATAAGGATAAATCCTAAGTTGCTGAAATTAATTTTTGATTATTAATTTCTGAAAATCTTTTAAATAATAACTCTTCTAATTCTTCTATTGCTTTGCTAAAACCTGTTATTCCTTCACTTAACTTTTCACTTGCCATTTGATCCTCCAGCATACTTAATCTGAAATCTTTCTCATCAAATTTATAATCAATAGAGCTCTTGGATTGAATATTTTTATCTAATTTTTTTATTAATTGACCTTCTTCTCTATTAAGTTCATCTAAAAATTTTGGGGCAATAGTTAGAAGGTCACATCCTGCTAATTCTTTAATTTCATCAACATTCCTAAAGCTTGCTCCCATTACTTCAGTTTTAAATCCTTTTTCTTTAAAATAATTGTAGATTTTAGTTACTGAAATTACACCTGGGTCTTCATCTCCTGAAAAATTATCTTTGCCTGTTTTAGCTTTATGCCAATCCAGTATTCGCCCAACGAAAGGGGAGATTAAAGTGATTTTTGCATTAGCACAGGCTACAGCTTGGCAAAAGTTAAAAAGTAAAGTCAAATTACATCTAATACCTTCTTTTTCCAAAATTTCAGCTGCTTTAATTCCTTCCCAAGTTGATGCTATCTTAATCAAAATTCTTTCTTTATCTATTCCAAAACTTCTATAGTGTTCTATTAATTTTCGAGCTTTTTTAACTGTTGCTTCAGTATCAAAACTTAGTCTTGCATCAACTTCTGTAGATACTCTTCCTGAAATAAGATTGAGAATCTCCTTGCCAAAAAATACTGAAACCTGATCAATAGCCTCTTTTATAAAGTCACTTTCAGAAAAGCCATTAGGCAATGATTTTCTGGAACTTTCCAAAGCTTGATCTATTAATTTTACATAATCAGGATTCTTAGCTGCAGCTAATATTAGAGAAGGATTAGTAGTGGCATCTCTGGGTTTAAACTTTTTAATCGCATCTAAATCTCCAGTATCAGCAACAACAGTAGTTATAGTAGATAATTGTTCTAAAATTGATTTCATTTCTAGATAATCGTATATATCTTTACGTTACCCTCAATTCCAAATGAAATCATCAAATGATGAACTAATTAACTAAAAAATCATATAATTTTAGGGTTTTTTAACAATTAATTTGTTCTTCTCAATTTGTGGAGGTATCTTTTCAATAACAATTAAACTTTCAATAATTTCTTTTGCAACAGGTACAGCAACTGTTGAACCATAAGCATATGCTTTTGTAGGTTCGTCAATAACAACAAGCACAACATACTTAGGATTATTTATAGGAAAAGTTGCGACAAAACTACAAACCTTCTTACTCGTATATCTTCCATCGATCGCTTTTTGAGAGGTTCCGGTTTTTCCACCAATTCTATATCCCTCAATTTTTGCTCCAACTCCACTACCCTTATCAACAACACTTTCCATCCATTCAAGTACAATTCTCGAGACCTCTTTGGAAAAGATTTCTTCTTTGAAATTATCTGTAAGTTTTTCTTTGAAATTTAAAGTTACGTGAGGGATTACTTTAACCCCCCCATTAGCTAACACAGCATGAAGTTGAGCTAATTTTAATGGCGAGATAGAAAATCCTTTCCCAAAAGAAGCCACTGCTGGCTCGATTGATTGACTAACAAATATATCTTTTGACTTTAATTGACCAGCAGTAGATTCAAATAAATCTGTCTCTAAATTTTTACTGATCCCTAACTTATAAAGCCAATCCCAATATGTTTTAGATGGCAAATTTTGCATTATTTTTACCATCCCAACATTACTTGAAACTTGTAAAACTTTTGGATAATCAATATATCCATTTCCCTTTTTATCCCAATTTGAAAGTGTCCATCCTCCAACTTTAACCTTCCCACTGTCTTCAACAAAACCTTCTCTTTGAATTACTTTTTCTTCTAATGCCAAGGCTAAATTTATCGGTTTAAAAGTCGAGCCTGGTTCAAACAAATCTTGAGAATACCAACCTTTAAATATTTCAGAATTATATTCCCAATATTTATTTGGATCATAAGATGGGATTGAAGCTAATGATAAGATTTCACCATTATTTACATTCATAACAATTGCAAAACCTTTCTTTGCGTTCCACTTAATTACATGTTTACTAAGAGCTTTAAATGAAGCTTTCTGCAATCTTGAATCAATTGTTAAACCTAAGCTCTTGTAGTCACTAATAAAATCTGTTGGGCCCGAATTATCTGGGAGAGGAGTTCCATCTCCTCCTTTCTTTAACAAATTACCTTTATTTATTATTTTGATTTGATTATCTAAATGCAGTTCTAAACCCGCTGAACCCTTATTCTCATAATTAACAAAACCAATGAGATTTGAAAATAAATTGCGTTGAGGATAATATCTTTGAGAATATTTAACAAGATCCAGACCACTTATATGGAGGCTTTGGATCTTTTTTGCTTGATTCTCAGTTATTCCATCAAGCAATTCTATCCCTAGCAATTTATTCTCAAATTTTGACAATAAAAATTGATCTTTTACTTTTAAAATTGGAGACAATTTACTAACTACTTCTTCAATGCTTCTTGATCTATTCGTTATATCCCCTGGGAAGTGAAAGTATTTAGGATGAGCCCATAATCTATATAGAGTTTTATCATATGCAATCAATCTATTATTCCTATCAACTATTGATCTTCTACTTTTCAAAGAACTAGTTTTAGTAAATTGAATTAATCTGGCTTTTTTTTGTAAATCAGAGGAACTAAAAACTTGGAGGTTTACAAGCCTTCCAAAAAGTCCAAAGATAAGTAATAAAAAAAATATATATGTAATCTTAAATCTTCGAGCTTGAAGAGGTATAAGATTAACAATTTTCTTATGTCTTTTCATTAATAACCTCGATGATATTTACTATCCTTTAATCCATCTTGGATATATTTTATATTTTCAATTAACTTATTTTTTTTCTGCTTAGTAATTTGCTTATTAAGGTATATTAAATCTTGTGGAGTTGTTTTTTTTAATGTATTAAGAGACTCAATTTCATTAATATAGAATTCCTCGGTCTTTGAAATATAATCAATAAGATTATTATTATTCGATCTTGTTTTTGCAAGATTGTTGTAAATAGTTGTCCATTTTCTTTGGCTATTTAGAGAAATAAAAGAAAAAATAACAATTAAAATAAGTAATGATATATTTATGCTATTGAATATTTTATGAATTAAAACTAAATTAAATAATGATATTTTGTTTAAATTTATTTGATTATTATTGTTAAGGCTTTTGTTTAAAGAATTTTCATTCTCAAATATATTCATCTCTAGGTTTTATTATTAAAAAAGTATTATGCATTAAGTAAACATTTTTTAAATTGCTATGCAAGTAGTAGATATCAATCTTTATGTTCTTAACAAAAACAAATTCAAAAAAGTCATTCCATTCCATAAAGAATGCATAAATATAGACGATGATAATTTTCCTGAAATTAACCTTGTAATTCCAAGTCCTACCCCTAAAGTGAATAATGGAGGCATTTCACTTATACTCAAATGAGCTAAGGCAAAAATAAAAGCAGAAATTATAATACCTAAGATAATTCCAAAGTCTCTGGACAATATTGGAAGTAAAACCCCTCTAAAAATAACCTCCTCAAATAATGGAGCTAAAAATGTAGTTGTTAAAAATAAAAGAATAAATGAAAAATAATTATTATTATTTAAAACGATCTCTAGCAAAGGATTGCTTCCATTCTGATTTTCAATTAAAGCATTCATAATTAATGAAACCAACAAAACAAAAGGTATTATCATTAAAAAACCCTTAAATCCTTGAAATAATGAATCTTTAATAGGTAAAAAATTGAATTGAAAATAATCTTTTTTTAAAATAAATTGATTATCAAATGATCTTATTTGATAATAAATTATTAATACAGGCGGGATCGCCATAAATAGATATCCAAAAAATATTTTTAATGATTGAGTTAACTCGATTGATAGATTAGAGGCTAACAAATCTACCAAAGTTATTGAAAACAATGGGGAGATAACTTCTCCCAATACAACAAATCCACCTGATATCAACAAGACCATATCTAACAAATATAAATCTAAAGGTTTGTATTCTTTCCATTCAATTTTTCTTGAAGCTAAAAGTCTCCAGAATTCTCTTAAAACTATTATTGAGCCAAAGACTACAGTTAAAAGAGGTATTAACCTAATAGCCATTATTTTTAAAAACATTTTTTTTGAAACTGTATTTGTAATAAATTGACTCTCATCAAAGCCAAATCTTTTACTCAACAAGTGGTATAGAAATCTATCCTTTTTGAACAAATTAAATAAATCATCATCAATTTTAAATGAATTATCAATATTACTTTTCCTCAAATTTTGTAGTACCAATTTATAGTTGTTATTATCGAAACTATTCAAGTATTCATCATTTATATTTATCTCATTTTTATTAAAAGACATAATCCAAATTAATTTATTTCTTTCTGTTAATTCATCAAAAGGAATCTCAGAGAGCGAAGTACTAATTTCTTCAATTGGATTATTAATAATAAGGTTTTTTAGTCTTTCTGGTATTGCAGGCGAAGCTAATTCTGTAATTTCTTTTTCTTTTTGACTTATATCAAAGCCAACTGATGGTCTGCCAAGGCTATCGCGAAGCCCTTGTTGCCATACAAAAAAAGTGATTATTAAAGAAATAAAAGCCAAAAATAATTTTGTCTTCGATACATTTTTATTCATAAATTTAATAATTAAATGTGATACTAAATTCAGTTTTCATTGAAATTTCTAATTTTCTTATACCTATTTTTATCACGCCATGAGATGATTGAAATACTATAATTTTTAAATTTATATAATGAGTTTAAGATTAGTTTTAGTTAGGCATGGTCTTAGCAGTTTTAATGAAAAAGGATTAATTCAAGGCAGGACAGATGATTCATATTTAACCGATAAAGGTTATGAACAGGCACTAAAGTCGGGCGAAGCATTATCCAGCATCAATTTTGATAAAATATATTCATCTCCACTTGTAAGAGCTGCCGAAACAGCAAAGACGATTCTTAAAAACTTAAAAGGAGAAAATAATATTGAATATGACAAAAATTTGTTAGAGGTCGATTTAAATAAATGGTCTGGTTTAACTATTAATGAAATAAAAAATAGATATCCAGAAAATTATCTTCTTTGGAAAAATGATCCTGAAAATTTAAAGTTAGAGGGTATTGATAATTTAACTTATCAACCGATTCAAGAATTATATGTTCAGGCAGATGAATTTATTAAAAATATATTAAAAATCTATTTAGAAAAAAATAAAGCAAATATTTTAGTTATTGGTCACAATGCAATTCTTAGATGTTTAATTCTCTCATTAATTGGCAGACCTAAAAAAGGTTTTAGGAAAATTAAGTTAGATAATGCTTCATTTTCAATCCTTAATATTTTAAAAAAAGGAGATTCATATAAAATACAAGTTGAATGTTTAAACCAAACCTCTCATTTAAATAAAAAAATACCCGATCAAATTGGAGACTCAAGAATTTTCCTCATAAGGCATGGTGAAACTGATTGGAATAAAGAGGGACGATTCCAAGGTCAAATTAATATCCCATTAAACAAAAATGGAAAAGATCAGGCGAAAAAAGCTTCTAATTATTTAAATGAAATTAAGTTCAATAAAGCTTTTTCAAGTTCAATGGATAGACCATATGAGACAGCTAAAATCATTCTTCAAAATAAGTCTGATATAGAAATAAAAAAGCTTGAAGACCTTGTAGAGATTAGTCATGGATTATGGGAAGGGAAATTAGAAGATGAAATTAAGGAACAATGGCCTGAATTACTTAAAAATTGGCATGAAAAACCTGAAGAGGTAATAATGCCCGAAGGAGAATGTATTGGAGAAGTATCTAAGAGATCAGTTAAGGCTTGGGAAGAAATTTGTTTAACTCAAAAGAAAAAAGATTTAACATTGTTAGTGGCACATGATGCAGTCAATAAAACTCTTATTTGTAAAATATTAGGAATTGATTTTTCCAACATTTGGATGATCAAACAAGGTAATGGAGGAATAACTATTATTGATATTTTTAATGATCCCAACAAAGATCATGTAATTAGTGCTCTTAATATAACTACACATCTTGGTGGGATATTAGATTCAACTGCAGCAGGAGCTCTTTAAAAATGGGGAAAACATTTTTTTTTGAAAATATAAACATTTTAATGGGTCCAAATATTGAAGTCGCCAAAGATAATTTATTAATTATTGATGGCAAAATAGAAGCATTTGGAGATGAAGCTAAAAAAGAAGCACTTAAGAAAAGTATTCCAATTTCTAAATCTGGCGATAAATTAATTGCCCCAATGTTGGTAGATAGTCACTCATATTTAGAAAATCCTTTAACAGGATTAAACGATAACTTAGAAAATTTAAAGTTAAGAGCAAAAAAATCAGGTTTTGGTGCAATCGCCTTTCTTCCAAATAGCAACATTTGGAGAGATAAACCTGAAAAAATACCCTTTCAGGAAAATAATCATGCTGATTTGAATTTTTATTTTTGGGGAAGTTTTAGTTTGAAAGATGAAGGCATAAACCTTTCTCCTCAAGATGAACTTTTAAAATCAGGGTCAATAGGTCTTTCCACAAGCAACTTTTTTGATTCTCGAATCATTCTTAAAGGTCTTTCTTTAGACGCCGTAAAATCTTATCCAATAATATTTTCTTTAACTAAAAAAAATTCAGTTCAAAAAGGAATTGTGAACATAGATCTGAAATCTCTTCAATCGGGGTTTTACGTTATCGATAATAATAATAATGAACTTACTGAAGTTAAAAATATCTTAGAAATCAAGAAGATATTCCCAAGTAAAAACATAATAATTAAAAACATCTCAGATTCGAATTCTCTCAAAGAAATAGAAAAGCAAAAAATCCCAATTTTAACAACCATAAGTTGGTGGAATTTAATAGCAGATACAAATAATCTGGAGTTAGATGATCTTGGTTGGAAAGTAGATCCCCCTTTGGGATCTAAAGAAAATAGAGAGTTCTTAATAAAAGGTCTTGAAAAGGATTTAATTCATGCTATTGCAGTAAATTCAATTGCATTAAATGATGAAGATACCTTTGTCCCAATAAATGATAGATCCCTAGGAATAAGCTCCTTTGAATTAGTTTTACCATTATTATGGGAAGAGTTTGTTAACAAAAGATCTTGGCAGATATCAAAACTATGGAAATATTTAAGTTTTAGTCCTTCTAATTTATTAGGAATAACTCAAGAGAAATTGTTCATAGGGAGTAAAAGATGGCTTATTTTTGACCCGGATATAAAGTGGATAAATAATCAAATAAATTTAGGATATGATTCTCCTTCAAATTTCCCTAAGAAAAACGAACTAATTAAAGGGAAAGTGATTCATGTTGGACTTGATTTCTAAAAAAACCAAAATTTTTCAAAGGCCAAAATCTGAAATAAGCTTTTCCAATTATTTCTTTTTTATGGAGAAATTTACCTCCAGGCCAATACCTTCCATCCCAGCTATTTGATCTATTATCACCTAACACCAAAAAATGGTCCTTTGGAACTATCAAACTTTTAAATTCTCCACAATCATTAAAAAAGGAATCAGAACAGAAATTGATAACATAGGGTTCAAAAATCTTTTCATTATTTATTATTACCTCACCTTTAACATTTACACTAACTAATTCTCCAGGCAAGGCTACTACTCTTTTTATATAAGCATCACATGCCTGATCTCTGAAACCAGGAATGAAAGACATTGGAGGTAATGACATAAAAAAGCAATAACTATTATTTGGTAAAGGGTTAGACCTCAAATTAATGAGTTTTTCATCAAAAGAAAAAGGTGATTTAAAAACAACAATATCTCCTCTTTGAGGTAATTTGTTTTTTAAAGAAATTTTTTCAATAATCAATCGATCATTTATTTGTAATTCAGGGAGCATTGAACCTGATGGGATGAAACGTGGTTCAGCTAAAAAAGATCTGCAAGAAGAAACAAAAAAAGTCAAGCAGAGTAATGGGAGCCATTCAATAAGTATATTTTTAAAGGAGGAATTCATAAAATTTTTAAAATTATAAAATTAAAACTCTAATTAAAAATAGCGTTATATTCTGACTCTTTGAATCCAAGCAGTAATTTACTTTCATTAATTATTAAAAAGGGTCTTTTTATTAATTTCCCATCATTTGATAATAATTTAATAATTTTCTCTTTTGTTAAATCAAAAATATCAAAATCAATTGATTTGAAACTCTTACCTCTTGTATTAAATATCTTTTTTATATCAGAAGAAAATTGTATTAAAGCAAGTTCTAAAATTTTTTCTGAAGGTGGTTGTTTGACTATATCTATAAATTCATAATTAATATGATTTTGATCAAGCCATTTTGATGCTTTTCTACATGTTGAGCATTTTGAATAGCTGTAAAAAATAACCTTTTTCAATTTATTTTATTAGTGATGATTTTTTTAGAACTTTGAAGTTTTTCTTCTTTGAAGGTGTACATTGTCGTAAGAGTTCATCAATCACTTCAAAATCTCTCCAACCATCTATTTGCACTGTCCTTCCGTCTAAACCTTTACTTGTTCTAAAAAATTCTGCCACTTCTTCTAATTGATTAGGAGCTATTTGATTAATGCTCGTAATTTTTTCTTGCCTGGGGTTAGCTATAGGAACACATAAAAGTTTGCCATCATAGTGACCGCAGTCATGCATATCTAAAACTCCTATTGGTCTTGCTTTAATTAAACAGCCTGCGAATGTTGGCTCATCCATTATTACCATTGCATCAAGCGGAGCACCGTCATCAGCGAGAGTATTTGGAATAAAACCATAATCGAATGGGTATCTTACTGAGGAATGTAAAATTCTATCAAGTGCCATAATTCCTGCTTCTGAACAATATTCGTATTTATTCCTGCTACCAGCTGGTATTTCAACCACTATATTGACAATGCCCTTAATAGGTGATGGAGGTATTAAACTAAGATCCATCTTTTTTTAATTTAGTGAAAATAGTAATCTCATTTCTTTGAGAAAAAGTTCTTTCAAGCAAAAACACCGATAGAAGGCTATAAAATTGTGAGAGAAGATATTATGATCTCAAGAAAAAATATTGAAAGACTCCTTAAAGTTAAGGTGTCTAAATCATAATCTCCTATCAATGCACTTGATATGGTAATAAGTGAAAAATTTTCACTTAAATTACCTTATACAAACTGCTTTGAATTTGTATATTTCAAGAAATCTACTTGATAAAAGTTGAGTAATAAACTTAACAAAGTTATCCTACAATCAAAAAGTCAAATAATCAAAACGTAGTCTAAAAATTAAATTTTAGCCTAATTTTTTTCCAGTAAAGTTCTAATACTTTTTAATTCTTCAAGAATTTGAGAAAGTATGTTTTGAGCCGCTGAAGATGGCGAATTTAATACCTCTACAGTCACTTCTTTAATTCTTAGGATATCTTTTGCAAATCTTGCAATTTCATTAGGATGAAAACGTAATGGGTCTTTTTGATCCGTTCTATATTCAGGATTTAATTTTCTTGGATTAAAACTAGGATTTAGATTTCTAAAATCTGTGTTTGTATACCTATAAACAGATGCTCTTGATCTGTTAAGAAATTTTTGAACCTCATCAATACCAACTAATTCTTCTGAACTAGAAATATTGGAATCTATATTGTCCATAACTTTATTTAAAATGTCATGAAAGTTAATGAAATTACTTAAAAGTTTTTAAGTTTTATTATTGCAAAAATTAGCAGATAGGATGAACCTAAACTACATGCCTTTAGGGACTCAAGACACTTCTTATTTTTTTTTCACCTTAATTGATAAAATTAAAAACATTACAAATTTATTTTACCTTTATGCGCGTCACCACTTCATTTCCTCTGGGGACGCTTCGTGATACTCCTTCTGAAGCAGAAATTATTTCTCATCAATTACTTTTAAAAGGGGGTTATATTCGTAGAATTAATAGTGGTATTTACGCATACATGCCCATAATGCTTAGAGTAATTGAAAAAATATCCACCATAATTGAGAAAGAACTTTACAAAAATGACTGTTCAAAATTACTTTTACCCCAACTTCACCCAGCCGATTTATGGAAAAAAAGTGAAAGATGGGAAGGGTACACCGCCGGTGAAGGTATTATGTTCAATCTTAAAGATAGGCAAGGAAAAGAATTTGGCTTAGCACCAACACATGAAGAAGTAATTACAAAAATCGCATCGGAAATTATTAATTCATATAAACAGCTACCTTTATGTTTTTATCAAATACAAACAAAATTTAGAGATGAGATAAGACCAAGATTTGGTTTAATGAGAAGTAGAGAATTTATAATGAAAGATGGTTATTCTTTTCACTCTTCAAAAGAAGATTTGTCATCTTTTTATGAAAAGATGGGTAAAGCCTATGAAAATATTTTTAAAAATTGTGGATTAGATGCCGTCGGAGTAGAAGCCGATAGTGGGGCTATTGGTGGAGCTGCATCAAAAGAATTTATGGTAACCGCCGCTGCAGGGGAAGATTCTATTTTATTTACTGAGAGCGGTTCATATGCAGCTAATATTGAAAAAGCCGTTTCTTTACCTTCCAAAGCTGTTCCTTTTGAAAATTTTAAAGATGAATATTTAAAAACACCTAATCAAAAATCAATATTTGATATATGTCAAAAAAATAATTTAGATCCCAGTCAGGTAGTAAAAGTAGTTATTTTCGTTGCAAAATTTAATGATAAATCTGAAGTCCCAATCCTCACATGTATTAGAGGAGATCAAAATATAAATGAAATCAAGCTTTTTAATTTTATAAACAAAAAATTTAAATCAAACTTGATTCATCTCAATATAGTTGAAGATAATGCACTGATTGAAAAAAATCTAATTAATTTTCCATTAGGTTATATTGGACCAGACTTAAGTGATGAAACAATAAATAAGAATTCCAATTGGAATAAAAGTTGGATAAGAATAGCTGACTACTCTGCCAGTAGCCTTCCAAGTTTTGTGAGTGGCGGCAATAAACTTAATTTTCACAAAGTATTCCAAACATTTTCATTTATTGAGAGACAATTTCTAATATCTGATATTAGGAACGCAAAAAAAGGGGATTGCATAAGCCTTGAAAATAATGAAGAGTTACAAGAAAAAAGAGGTATTGAAATTGGACATATTTTTCAATTAGGCCAAAAATATAGTGAGAAATTGAATGCAAAATTCTCTGATAAAGATGGTAAATTGAAAAATTTATGGATGGGTTGTTATGGCATTGGGGTAACAAGAATAGCCCAAGCAGCTATTGAACAACATCATGATGAGAATGGAATTTCTTGGCCAATTCAAATTTCTCCGTTTGAGGTTTTAATTATCCCAACTAATTTAAAAGATCCAAATCAAAAAAAACTTACCGAAGATATTTATAAGGAGTTTAAAAGCAAAAAAATCGATGTACTTCTAGACGACAGAGACGATAGAGCAGGAGTTAAATTTAAAGATGCAGACTTGATTGGAATCCCCTTTCAAATAATTATTGGTAGAGATTCTATAAATAAAGAAGTTGAATTTTTATGTAGATCCAGCAAAAGAAAAATTAAGGTTGCATCAAAGAATTTATTAGAAACATTTATTTCTGAATCAAAAGTAATGTACAATGAAAATTCTTCAAGTTAAAAATTTTTTCGGAGTTAAGTTATGTTAGTTAAAGAGAGGCATGCATTATTTTCTAGATTTTTTATAAAAGCTATATCTTTAATCATTTTTTTATCTATATTTTTTACATTATTTAATTCTCCCTCATATGCAGCAAAGACTTCTATGACAGGAGATTATGCTAAAGACACAATATCAGTTGTTAAAACATTACAGATAGCAGTTGACATACCAAAAGATTCTCCTGATAGGGATGAGGTCAGAAATGAATCACTTACTCTTATAACTGATTATATTTCTAGATATAGAAATAGAGGGATGGTTAATAAAACTCAATCATTTACCACAATGCAAACAGCTTTGAATGCTATGGCAGGTCATTACAAAAACTTTGCATCTAGGCCTCTCCCAGATAAACTTAAGGAGCGTTTAACTAAAGAATTTTCTCTGGCTGAAAAAATGGTTCTCAGAGAAAGTTAATACAAATGATTTACTTTTTAAAAGTTATCCAAGAATTTTGAATATATTATATATTCGTACAAAATAATGCTCTTTTAAAATTGGCTAATGTTGTTGTAATCGGAGCCCAATGGGGTGACGAAGGAAAAGGTAAAATAACCGATTTATTAAGTCGTTCGGCAGATGTTGTTGTGCGCTATCAAGGAGGTGTAAATGCAGGACATACTATTGTTGTTGATGATAAGGTTTTAAAATTACATTTAATTCCATCAGGAATACTTTATAAAGACACTACCTGTTTAATTGGATCAGGAACAGTAGTAGATCCAAAGATATTGCTGAAAGAAATTGATATGTTAATTGAGAATGGAATAGATTTTTCAGGATTAAAAATATCATCAACATCTCATGTAACAATGCCTTATCATCGTTTATTAGATGAGGCTATGGAAGCTGATAGAGGTTCAAATAAAATTGGAACAACAGGAAGAGGTATTGGTCCAACATATGCCGACAAATCACAAAGAAATGGTATACGAATAAGAGATTTACTTAATGAAAATAGATTAAGAGATGTTATAGAGATCCCACTGAAAGAAAAAAATGGACTTCTAGAAAAGATATATGGGATAAAACCTCTTTGTAAAGATAAAATAATTGAAGAATATCTTAATTATGGGAATAGGTTATCAAAGAATGTAGTTGACTGTACAAGGACTATTCACTTAGCCGCAAAAAACAAAAAAAATATTTTATTTGAAGGAGCACAGGGAACTTTACTTGATTTAGATCATGGAACATATCCTTATGTAACCTCATCAAATCCAATATCAGGAGGAGCTTGTATTGGTGCAGGAGTTGGGCCAACTCTTATAGACAGGGTGATAGGAGTAGCAAAGGCATACACCACTAGAGTTGGAGAGGGGCCATTCCCAACAGAATTACAAGGGAGTATTAATGATCAACTTTGCGATAGAGGAAGCGAGTTTGGTACTACAACTGGGAGGAGGAGGAGATGTGGTTGGTTTGATGGAATTATTGGTAAATATGCTGTGCTTGTAAATGGTCTTGACTGTTTGGCAGTAACAAAATTAGATGTACTAGATGAATTAGATGAAATTCAAGTTTGCATTGCATATGAATTAGATGGTAAAGAAATAGATTATTTCCCTACAAATTCTGATGATTTAAAAAAATGTAAACCAATATTTAAAAAATTAAAAGGTTGGCAATGCTCTACTGCTAATTGCCGAAAACTATCTGATCTGCCTGAAAATGCGATGAATTACCTCAGATTTCTTGCTGAATTAATGGAAGTCCCAATTGCTATTGTTTCATTAGGTGCACATAGAGATCAAACCATAGTAATTGAAGACCCTATACATGGGCCTAAAAGGGCACTCCTAAGATAATTAAGTAATTTTTAAATTAATGGAAGAAAAATATTGGCATAACGATAAAAAAAAAGATATTGATCTTGTAGGTTTAGGAAATGCGATAGTAGATATTATCGTGAACGTAGAAGATCAATTTTTAGAGGTAAATAACCTTAAAAAGGGATCTATGAATCTTATCAATTCCAATGAATCCAAAGATTTATTAGAAAATTGCCAAGTAATAAAAAAGGTATCAGGGGGTTCATCTGCCAATACAGTAGTATGTTTGGCTGAATTAGGTGATAATGTTCAATTTATAGGAAGAGTAAAGAATGACTATTTTGGGAAATTTTTTTCTACTGATATTAAAAAAAGTAATACTATTTTCAATACCCCGCCTATGAATGAAGGGCCATCTAGTGCACACTCTATAATCTTTATAACCCCAGATGCTCAAAGAACTATGTGTACGTATTTAGGAGCATCGGTTGAATTTGAGCCAAAAGATATTAATTATAATTCAATAAAAAACAGCAAATATCTATATCTAGAGGGATACTTATGGGATAGTGAATTAGCTAAAAATGCCTTTATTAAAGCCGCCAAGATTGCCAAAGAATCAAATACAAAAATAATACTTACATTGTCAGACTCTTTTTGTGTGGATAGACATCGTGAAAGTTTCCTAGAATTAATAGACAACTATATAGATGTGGTTTTTTGCAATGAATCTGAAGTTTTAAGTCTTTTTAAGAAAAATGATTTACAAAGCTGCAAAAAGTTGATCTCTTCAATATGTGAATTGGTAATAATAACTTTAGGCAGTAAAGGTTCTTTAGTTATTAATAAAGGAGAGTCTGAAGAAGTAAAACCTAAAAAATTAGGAAATATTATTGATACGACTGGTGCAGGAGATCTTTATGCTGGTGGATTTATTCATGGACTAATTAAAAACTATGCTTTAAAGAGGTGCGGAGAAATGGGTTCAATATGCGCTGGTTATATAATTACCCAGCTAGGCTCTAGATCTAATATTGACCTTCAAAATTTAATACACTCAAATTTAGATTGAAATAGATTTATTTACCCAATTTAGATATTTTTTTTCAGAATTAAACTTTTTATAAATAATTTGAGGAAGATCATATGATGTAATTTTTTTTAAAAAAACTATCAAAGCTTTTTTTAATTCTGGTTTACTTTTTATTGTAATTTCAACTTCATTAACCTGCTCAATATTACCTTCCCATTCATAAATTGAATAAATGTTTTTTAGGGAGACACATGATGCAAGTTTTTTTTTAATAAGTAATTTTGCAATTTTTTTAGCTCCCTTTTTATTCTTTTCAGTCAATACTAAAAGTAAAACTTTTTTCATACTTAAGTATTAAATTTTTCTAGTTATTTGATTTATCAATTTATCATAATCAAAAAATATGAGCGAATTTTTATAGTTTAATTTTGGTCTTTTAACCAAAAATAACTTCATATCACTTTCATAAACAATTTCCTCCCAATTTATTTGTGCATAACTTCCAGAATCTCTACAGAGTATATAGTCTATTTCCCAATAATCACAAAGTTTTTTTTCTATAATATTCCCTGTTTTTTTACTAGGTTCAAGAATTGCTATATTTGAGTTTTTTATGCATGACCCAAAAGCTTTAGTTATACTGTCAGATGTTGGAATTACTCTTGTAAATACATTTGCACCGCAATTAGAATAGTAGCTTGCTGTTTCATTTAGTAATTTAGATCCTATTGCTAAAAGAATATTTTTATTTACAAGATTCTTTTTATCTATATCTTTTAAACCATTTATATAATAAAAATTATCGTATGGTTTTATTTCCGACTGCCTTTGAAAAACAAAAAGAGGCATATTAATTTTTTGGCATGCTTCAATTAGATTTTTAGTAATAATAAAAGCAAAAGGATGGGTCGCATCAATTACATATTTAATTTTATTTTTTTCGATAAAATCTATAATCTCACCTGAATCATTTAATTTTCCTGTAATGATGTGTAACTTTAGATTTTTAGCGTAAGACCTGCTTGCTTTATGCGTGACAACACTTGCAAATACAACGTAGTCAAGTTTTAAAAGTTTATTAACTATTGCTGGTCCATCAGATGTTCCTGAAAGGATCCAAACATTTTGCTGGCAATTTTTTAAATTTTGCATCAATATGTCTTTAATTAGATAGAAGTTAATGAATCATTGTTTAATTCAAGCGGTAATAAATACCGCTCCTCAGATGAGATATACAAAAGAGAGTAAAACAGCCATTGCTGAAATGATGGTCAATTTCAAAGGATTACGAGATGAAGATCCATCTAGGGAATTAAAAGTTCTAGGTTGGGGCACTATTGCAAAAGAAATGGTGGAAGAATTGAAAATAGGTCAAAACATTGTAGTCGAGGGACGTCTTAGAATGAACTCGGTAACTAGACAAGATGGTACAAAAGAGAAACAGACTGAACTGACGGCTTCAAGAATCCATCATATAAGTCCAGCTGGGGGAATAGCCTCAGAGAAAGAAGAAAATAATATTTCTGATAGCAAAGAAAGCAATTCTCCTGAAGAGAAATCAGACAATATCGAAACTTCACAATGGGACAGTTCACCCTTGGTACCTGAGGTTGACGAAATACCTTTTTAAATCAAGTATCAAGATCTGTTTCTTGAACACGTATAATGAGTTTGCTTATTTTTCTCTCGAGATCAGCAAGTTCACTCCTAATCTCTGACCATTTCCCTTTATCAAGATTCTCCAATAGCCATGCTCTATCTTGATCAAGTTTTAAGATTAGATCTTCTTGATTTATAGAATTAAGATCTTGCATAATATTAAAAAACTTTTCTAATAATCAAAATGAAGAAATACCTATCTCCTGCAAACATAATAACAGTTACAGGAGGTGTTTTAGCTTTTATTGGAATGTCAGCTTACTTTACTGAATCAGTAAATCTAAGTGTGCCTACGTTCTTTTATGGAGTTCCCATTTTACTAATTGGACTAGGTTTGAAAACATCTGAAATACCTCCGGTTAAATTAGTAAATATGGAGGACTTTAGGAGAAATAGATTTAATAGGCCCAAAGAATTAACCGAATTAGTGAGGGATGTAACCAGATGGAGATATGGTATAAAAGCACATCTTGAATCTTCATTAGAGTCTTTAAATTTATGGAATGAAGATAATCCTCCTCAACTTAGAGAGGTTGAAGAAATTACAAAAGAAGAAAAGAATGGCTTTAGAATGCATTTTGAAATTAATGACGTCCCTTTTGAACAGTGGATTGAAAAACAAGAAAGATTAAATAGGTTTTTTGTCAAAGGTCTTGAATCAGAATTTATTATCAACGATAATAAAAAGGAATTCGATTTAATTTTCTTTTATTAGATATTTGAATATATTTATGAAAATTGAATTTCTCAATTCAATCAAATTTTAATACTCCTTTCATAATGGATGATTCCCAAAGAGTATCAATATTAAGCGAAGCGCTTCCATATATACAAAGTTTTTCAGGTAGAAAAATTGTTATTAAGTATGGCGGTTCCATCATGCAGGAGGAACACTTAAAAAAAGCTTTCTTTCGTGACATAGCTCTTTTATCAAGTGTTGGAGTGTGTCCCGTTGTAGTTCATGGAGGTGGTCCCGAAATCAATAGTTGGTTAAACAAACTAGAAATATCTCCAATATTTGAAAATGGTCTAAGAGTTACGGATAAAAAAACAATGGAAATAGTTGAAATGGTGTTAATGGGAAGAGTAAATAAACAAATAGTAAGAGGTATCAATAAAACGGGCTCATTAGCTGTAGGGATTTCAGGACTAGATGGTAACTTAATTCAGTCAAGAGAATTAGGGAATGGAAGTCATGGATTAGTTGGAGAGGTAACAAAAATTAATCCTGAATTGTTAGATCCTCTAATTGCTAAAGGATATATTCCTGTTATTTCTAGTATTGGGTCTACGGTAGATGGCATTTCTCATAATATTAATGCTGATTTCGTAGCAGGCGAAGTTGCTGCTGCAATAAATGCAGAAAAACTTATTCTTCTTACTGATACACCTGGGATACTCAGAGAAAGGGAAAACAAAAATAGTCTTGTAAAACAAATTAACCTAAAAGAAGCTAGAAAATTTATTGAAAAAAATATTGTTTCAAATGGCATGCGACCAAAAACGGAATGTTGCATTAGAGCCTTAGCTCAAGGAGTAAAGGCTGCCCATATAATTGATGGAAGGATTGAACATTCACTGCTTTTAGAAATTTTTACTAATTCAGGTATTGGAACTATGATTAATGCTTGAGAATGGATTCATATAAACAAGTTGTAGAGAAAGCCGAGTTAGCACTCATAAAAGGTGAATATAATTTCTGTATTAAATTTTTATACCCAATAATCGAATCTTATCCTCCCTCAAGTAAAGAAGGGGTTAATTTACGCAACATAATAATAACGGCCTTATCGGGGATTAATAAAAAAGATGAGGCAAAAAAATTTTGCAAAGAACTTTTAAAATCTCATGATTTTAAAGTTAGAGAAAACGCAAAGTACTTAATGGAAATTATCGATTCTCCTGAGATTAAAAAACCTGAGAATTGGAATATTACTATTGAAAGAAATCCTAACCTAAAAAATACATCTCTTTCTTCTTTAAAACTTAATAAAAAGGAAAAAAAGGAAAAAAAGTTTATAAATACATCAAATATTCCCACTGGGGAAACAAAGACATTTCAAAAAGGATTTATATTTATAATTTCTTTTTTGTTGTTATTACTAATTCCACTTATAAGTGGCTGCGTTAAAATTGACAACACTCTCGATCTAAGTGAAATTGACTCAATTACTAATAATTTCGAAATTGAAAGTAAATATATTAAAAAATTTCCTTGGCAAATAAATTTGGAACAACAAATTAAAGAAATTTTTCCTGAGGCAGAGATATTAAAAGGGGAATTGGATTTTTCCTTTAAAAATAAAAATTTAACTTTCACAACGGCTAAAAAAACTCTTTATAAGATACAAAAAACAGCAGGGGATTTATTAGGAGAATCAATAGAAATGAAAATTAATAACGTTGAAAATAATTTTTTCTTTTTTAAAAAATATAATTACAAAATAGATTTGGATCTTCAAATTCTTCCACAAATAGAGGATTTAGAATTAACCTTCAATATTATTAATCCAAATAGAGTTAGTGTTCAGGATCAGAATAAACCTAATATAGAAGTATCTAAAAATTATATAAAGTGGAAATTAATCCCTGGAGAAATAAATAGCTTAAATTTCTATTTTTGGAGTTGGAACAAATTATTATTAGGTTTTTTATTTATTTTATTTATATTGTTATTAGCTTATTTTATAAGGTTTTATAGATACCAGATAGGTTCCGAATTACCAGGACTCCCCGCAAACTAGCTATAGTTCAACTGGATTTAAATCAATTGATAAAAACACATTTTTAGGAATAATTTGCCATAAATTAGACCTATCTGGCAGAGGTAATTCTAAATTTTCTGGACCATGTATTAAAATTTGCCACCTAAATCTATTCCCAACTTTTGGGATTAAACTTGGAGCCGGGCCAATTATCTTCCAATTATTATCGTTACAAAAACTTATCAAATATTTTGCCATATTATATGCGGTCATTTTAGTACATTCATAGTTATCACCAGACACTTTTAAAACACACACCTTGCAAAAGGGAAAAAGTTTTGCATCTTTTCTTAGTTTAGAGCTTGCAGCTAAAAATCCCTCATAATCTCTATTTTTAAGATATGAGATAACAGGATGACTTGGTTTATAAGTTTGAAAAATAACCTTTCCTGTTTTTTTGGCTCTACCTGCTCTGCCTGCTAATTGAAGAAATAATTGCAATGATTTTTCTTCTGCAGAAATGTCTGGTCGGTGAAGTAGTCCATCTGCCGCGATAACGACTGAAAGTGTAACATTGGGGATATCAATACCTTTTGCTAACATTTGAGTCCCAACAAGAATATCCGCCTTCCCATTAGAAAACTTTGAAAGTATATTTCTATGACCATCCTTACCCGAAGTAGTATCTCTATCAAAACGAAGTACCTTCAATTCAGGGAATTCATTATTCAAGAACTCAATGACTCTTTGAGTCCCTATCCCAAAAGGCTTAAATGCATTTGATTTACAATCTGGACAAGTGTTGATAAGTTTTGCTTTGTGATCACACCAATGACAATTAAGCCAACGTTTACCTTTAATGCCCACATGAACTGATAAAGGTACATCACAATTTGGGCAATTTATTATAAATCCACAATTTCTACAGCTTAAGAAACCGTTATAACCTCTTCTAGGAATCAAGAATATTGCTTGATCATCATTATTTTTAAGTTGAGAAAGTAACTCTAATAATTCTCTACAAAAAATTTTAGTATTTCCCTTTTGAAATTCATCTCGCATATCAACAACTTTAATTTCTGGTATTTGAGTTCTGGATATTCTTTCTTTCATTCTCAGCAACCTAAACTTTTTTTCAAAAACAACTCTTTTCCAAGTCCTCATTGAAGGAGTTGCACTTCCAAAAATTAATTTTGATGGATTTCTTTTTACTCTTTCAAGAGCAACATCTCTCGCATCGTAACAAGGCATTGGATTGTCTTGTTTATATGAAATGTCATGCTCTTCATCCATTATTATTAAGCCCAAATTCTGAATTGGAAGAAATACTGCCGACCTAGTTCCAATAACTATGACAGGTTCATCTTCGTCTACTATCTTTTTCCAAACTAAAGTTCTATGCTTCGAAGAACAATTACTGTGATACTCATATACTTTAATTTGAAATCTTTTACTGAATCTATCAATAAGTTGAGGAATAAGACCAATTTCTGGAGCCAGTATTAAACAACTCTTTTTGCTCACGAGTTGATCTTCAGCCATTCTCATATAAATTTCTGTTTTGCCAGAACCTGTTTCTCCCCATAGCAATAAGACTTCTCCAGGCTGCATCTCTTGCATTTTCTTGTAAACATTTATTTGTTCAGGAGTGAGAGTTGGTTTTTCAAACTCAAAAAAATCATTGTTAAAAGAGCTTAGTTTTTTATGCAACATTTTTTTTCTTTTAGTCTTAATTAATAAGTTTTTACTAACCATTGAATTAATAAGATTTGAATTAAAGCCAGCCTTTATTAATTCGCTTTGCCAGTTTCCTTTATTACGCAAAATTTTTATTAATAAAATTTCTTTTTTAGTAAGTTGAAAGTTACTAAGTTCCAAATCTTTTTGCGAATCAATCCATATTTGATATTTAAAGTTTTGAGATATTTTTTTGTGCTTACCAATCCATCCAGGGGGTAAAGCTGTTTTAAACATTTTTAAACTACTTACCCGATAAAACAAAGCTAGATCTTCCAACCACTCTCTCCACCAGTCTTTAATTACATTTTTTTGTACAATACTTTCTATATACAAATATTCAAAATTAGATTCTGCGTCAAAATCTTTTTTATTTTTATTTATCTTTAAGAAAGGATTTTTATCAATGGCCAGTCCATTTAATAATCTTCCTTTAAGTCTTACCACAACAATATCTCCAATTTCTACCCCTAAATTATTACCATCTAAATATGAAAAACTATTACTATGACTACCTATATCAAGCAATATCTCGAACTTAAAAGAGATATTTGATAAATTATTACTTGCCGGCATCAAAACTTTTTCTTAGTATTGGATTGTTGAACATTCCACAAAGTGTTTTTGCACATTGTAAGTATCCTGCTCTTAAGGGAGACATGAAGCTTTGATCATTGAATTAAAATTCAAAATTGATCCGCCTGTCTGAGAAATCCCAAGACTTTTTACTTTAGGTAATCTATAACACTATTTAATTTTTTCAACAATTTAAAAAAAAAATTATCTAAACACAACTTTTGTGAGTTAGATCTTCCAATCCTCAAGGCAAATTTTTACTACTAAATGTATAAAATTCCCTTAATTAAATTTTTACTTAGTTAAATTCACCGTAGAAAGGAGTTTATTATGTGCCCAGTAGCAGCAAAATCAAAAAATACTAATCCTAGTTCTAAGAAAAAAATTACTAAAAAATTTGATTCAAATTTAGAAAACATTCGAGAAGATGAAAAAATTATCATAGATCAAGATAATATTCAAAACTTACAAGAAAATCCCTCCGAAGATAAAGGAAGTATTGAGAATGATGATGAATTTGATGGTTCTGATGAAGAGGCTAAAACTCTTGGGAACATAAAGCTTGGACCAAAGGGAACATATACAGAAGATTCAATAAGAGTTTATCTTCAAGAAATTGGAAGAATTAGATTATTAAGACCTGATGAAGAAATTGAACTTGCAAGAAAAATAGCTGATCTACTCCAACTTGAAGAGTTAGCTACACAATACGAGTCTGAGAAAGGATATTTCCCTTCAGTTAAAGAATGGGCTGAATTAATAGATATGCCTCTTTCAAAATTCAGAAGGAGACTTCTTTTAGGAAGAAGAGCTAAAGAGAAGATGGTGCAATCTAATTTAAGACTAGTTGTATCTATTGCTAAGAAATATATGAATAGAGGTTTATCTTTTCAAGATTTAATACAAGAGGGGAGTTTAGGTTTAATAAGGGCTGCAGAAAAATTTGACCATGAAAAAGGTTATAAATTTTCTACTTACGCTACATGGTGGATTCGTCAAGCCATAACAAGAGCGATAGCAGATCAAAGTAGAACTATTAGATTACCAGTTCACTTATATGAAACAATTTCTAGGATTAAAAAAACAACTAAAGTTCTTAGTCAAGAATTTGGGAGAAAGCCTAGTGAAGAAGAAATAGCTGAAAGTATGGAAATGACAATTGAGAAATTAAGATTTATAGCTAAAAGTGCTCAACTTCCAATTTCACTTGAGACACCTATTGGGAAAGAAGAGGATTCGAGGCTTGGAGACTTTATAGAGGCTGATATAGAGAATCCAGAGCAAGATGTATCTAAAACTTTGTTAAGAGAAGATTTAGAAGGAGTTTTAGCAACTCTAAGCCCGAGAGAAAGGGATGTGCTTAGATTGCGATATGGAATTGATGATGGGAGGATGAAAACACTTGAAGAGATAGGCCAAATTTTTGATGTAACAAGGGAAAGAATTAGACAAATAGAAGCAAAAGCGCTTAGAAAGCTTAGGCATCCAAATAGGAATGGGGTTTTAAAGGAATATATTAAATAAAAAAGTTAAATAAAATTTTAAAGCTTACAAATGTTGGCAAATATTATCTTAAAGTAGATTCGACTTTCTCATAAACCTAATTAAACCAATATTTAATGACTAAATTTAAATTAAAGATAGCTAGTAGAAGAAGTAAATTAGCTATGGTTCAAACATTATGGGTTAAAGAGCAATTAGAAAAAAATATTCCTGAATTGGAAGTATCTATAGAGGCAATGGCAACTCAAGGTGACAAAATCCTGGATGTCGCATTAGCAAAAATTGGCGATAAAGGGCTTTTTACCAAAGAACTAGAGGCTCAAATGCTTTTAGGTCAGGCAGATATTGCAGTGCATTCATTAAAAGACTTGCCAACTAATTTACCTGAAGGACTTTCATTAGGGTGTATTACAAAAAGAGAGGATCCTTCAGATGCTTTAGTAGTTAATAAAAAAAATAAAATCTATCAATTAGAGAGTTTACCTCCAGGTTCTATTGTTGGAACTAGTTCCCTAAGGAGATTGGCTCAACTAAGAAATAAGTTTCCAGATCTTAATTTCAAAGACATTAGGGGAAACGTAATAACGAGAATAGAAAAATTAGATTCTGGGGAATTTGATTGTATTATTCTTGCTGCAGCAGGTTTAAAAAGATTGGGATTTGAATCAAGAATTCACCAAATCATTCCTAATGAGGTTTCCCTTCATGCAGTAGGACAAGGTGCTTTAGGAATTGAATGTAAATCTGATGATAAAGAGGTGCTCAAGATTATAAATGTATTAGAAGATAAGTTCTCAACCCAAAGATGCTTAGCAGAAAGATCATTCTTAAGAGAACTCGAAGGTGGATGTCAAGTTCCAATAGGCGTTAATAGTAGGATTCAAAATGATGAAATATATCTAACTGGAATGG
>QCPY01000012.1 GCA_003212375.1 Prochlorococcus sp. AG-442-N17
AGGACTTAACTCTGCATATTGCAAAAAAGATAATATAGATCAAGAATTAATTTATATGATAAGAAAACCAGTTTTAAGAAAGTCTGCGGCAAGATCATTAAGAGCTATGTGCATAGGCATGTCTACGAGAGTGGAGGAGTTAAAAGCCTCTTATCTTTTGGAGCAGCTCAGGCATTCAAAAAAAGTCCCTTTGTTGTTGTTATGGGGTGAAAAAGATAATTTCATACCTTTATTTCTTGGTAAAAAGATTGCAAATCTCCATAGATGGGTAGAATTAAAAATAATACCCAATTCAGGCCATTGTGTGCATGATGAAGATCCCTCATTGTTTAATGAAATTTCCCATGAATGGATTAGGAATTTAAAAACCATTTGAAATATGAAACATACATTATCAGTACTCGTGGAAGATGAATCAGGCGCATTAAGTAGAATCTCAGGTCTTTTTGCCAGAAGAGGTTTTAATATAGATAGTCTTGCTGTTGGCCCTGCCGAATCTAAAGGAATTTCTAGATTAACAATGGTGGTGGAAGGAGATAATGAAACCCTTCAACAAATGACAAAACAACTTAATAAATTATTTAATGTTCTTGGAGTCGTGGACTTTACTAATCTTGCTGCTGTTGAGAGGGAATTAATGCTTCTTAAAGTCTCGTCTAAAGAAGATACTAGAAGTAATATTTTGGATATCGTTCAGATTTTCAGAGCCAAAGTAGTAGATGTGTCTGATATTGCTTTAACTCTTGAGGTAGTAGGAGATCCGGGGAAATTAGTTGCTTTAGAAAAGCTTCTCGAACCTTATGGAATACTTGAGATTGCCAGAACAGGAAAAGTTGCCCTTAAGCGATCTTCGGGAGTAAACACTGAAATGTTAAAAATAAATAAATACTCTTTAGAAATTTAATTAGAAATCATTATTTCATAAATCAAATCTTCAGTGTCTAATTTATCTAGAATTTCAATCCCTTTAACAATTTTTCCAAAGACTGAATACCTTCCATCTAATTCTGGAAAATTATTAGTTACGAAGAAAAATTCTGTAGAAGATGAATTTCCTTTCCCACTTTTTACCATTGCTATTGAGCCCTTTTCAAAAACGTTTGTAAGCTTGACAATTTTTGAGGGATCTACGATTTCATATCTATATTTTGGATGGATTTCTTTTTTTAATTTTATTTCCAAGGGGATATTTCGTTTAATTTTAATTAAATTTTGATTTTTACCTCTATAAGAATTGATTTCTGAGTAAACACCTGAATGAATTAATTGAACTTGCTGAAAATTAATTATCTTATAAAACCTTTTATTTTTATAAATATTATCTTTAATATTTTTAATAAAATTACTTACCGTTACTGGATTGTTTTCCCCATAAAGTATTACATCAAAATCCCCTTCAGAAGTCTTGAAAGACACAAAACTATTTCTTTTTATACAATTTAATTCAAGTCTTTTACAGTAATAATTAGTGTCTATAGAACTATTGTAACTGCAACCTGTTATTAATAATAAAAATAACTTAATTAGTAAAAGTGGTTTTAATAAATAAAAATTTATTATTTTAAACCCTCCAAATTCACATTAAGAAATCTAGCTAGTTTTGCTCCTTCTTCTTCAACTTGAAGTAATGGTTTTAGCTCACCGGCTCCACTAAGAGGAAGTGTCTTTTTTCTTCCTTTCAAAACTAATGCAATCCTTCTTCTTGGATTAAATCCCTCACTTATATCCAACTTCACAGATTTTATTTCATCGAAATTTAATTTAACTTCAATATCTTTAAAAAGTCCTTTTCTTTTAATTTCTATAGATTTTGAAGTTTTATCAAAAGAATTGTAACCTGAGCCAAAATTTATAAAAACTAAATACCATAAACAAATGTTTAATAAATTCGCTACTACTCCATAAGCTCCCATTATTATTCCTTGGGGTATAAAAAGTAAGGATGAAGGATTACCTAAAGGTAGTAGATCTCTTCCTGTATAGCTCGATATGGCAGCCAAAATAAAGCCTAACCCTCCGATCGTAAGCATTCCGCCTATTAAATAATTTGATATTTTTCTTGACCCATTTATTTTTTGTTCAATTTTATTAAATGAAGAAAGATTTGATTCCATAATTTATTTATTTTAAGAGCTCACTCCAATTAATTAATTAATAATTATAAGGTAATCTTAACTATTTTTTAATAAATAAGTCAGGAAAGCTTTACAACCCATTTCATATATACAAATATTTCCCCACTTTACTCTCAATCTTTGTTAAAGTCACTGCGTATCCCGATGCTAAAAACGATTTCTCATGACGATCGCAGTTGGAAGCGCACCACAAAGAGGATGGTTTGACGTCCTTGATGATTGGTTGAAGCGCGACCGGTTTGTATTTATTGGTTGGTCCGGACTACTCCTTTTACCTTGCGCATATCTTGCGATAGGTGGATGGTTTGTAGGAACAACTTTTGTTACCTCTTGGTACACACATGGAGTTGCAAGCTCCTACCTAGAAGGTTGTAATTTTTTAACAGCAGCTGTAAGTACCCCTGGAGATGCCATGGGACACAGTCTTCTATTTTTATGGGGCCCTGAAGCCCAAGGTAGTTTCGTAAGATGGTTACAACTTGGTGGCCTCTGGAATTTCATTGCATTACATGGAGTATTTGGCCTTATTGGTTTTATGCTTCGTCAGTTTGAAATTGCTGGTCTTGTTGGTATTAGACCTTACAACGCTTTAGCTTTTTCAGCAGTAATAGCAGTATTTACAAGTATCTTCCTTATTTACCCATTAGGACAACATAGTTGGTTCTTCGCACCCTCTTTTGGAGTTGCAGCAATTTTCCGCTATATCTTGTTCATTCAAGGTTTTCACAACATTACTCTTAATCCATTTCACATGATGGGTGTTGCTGGAATTCTTGGAGGTGCTCTTCTTTGTGCAATACACGGAGCCACTGTACAAAACACCCTGTATGAAGATACAAGTATCTATACAGATGGTAAAGTTCAAAGTTCAACTTTTAGAGCTTTTGATCCAACACAAGAAGAAGAAACTTATTCAATGATTACTGCGAATAGATTTTGGAGCCAAATTTTTGGTATTGCTTTCTCTAATAAGCGTTTCCTTCACTTCTTGATGTTATTTGTACCTGTTATGGGTATGTGGACATCTTCAATTGGTATTGTTGGCCTAGCACTAAATCTAAGAGCTTATGACTTCGTAAGCCAAGAAATCCGTGCAGCAGAAGATCCAGAATTTGAAACTTTCTATACAAAAAATATACTTTTGAACGAAGGTATGCGAGCATGGATGTCTTCTGTGGATCAACCACACGAAAACTTTGTATTCCCTGAGGAGGTTCTTCCACGTGGAAACGCCCTTTAATAATTTATTAAGAGCTCCAAACCAAAGTATTGAGGAAACTGGTTATGCCTGGTATGTAGGCAACGCTAGACTAATCAATTTATCTGGACGTTTATTAGGAGCTCACATTGCTCACTCTGGACTAATAGTTTTTTGGGCTGGAGCAATGATGCTCTTTGAGGTTAATCATTTCACTTTTGATAAACCAATGTGGGAGCAAGGACTAATTTGTATGCCACACGTTGCAATGTTTGGTTATGGAATTGGTCCAGGTGGTGAAGTTACTGATATCATGCCCTTCTTCCAAGCGGGTGTGGTTCATTTGATAGCTTCTGCAGTTCTTGGTTTTGGTGGTATTTATCACTCATTAGCAGGACCAGAAAAACTTGAAGAAGATTTTCCATTTTTCTCTACCGACTGGAGAGACAAAAACCAAATGACTAATATCCTTGGATATCATTTGATTGTCTTAGGTGTGGGTGCTTTAGCTTGGTCAGTGAACTGGTGTTTCATTGGCGGAGCCTATGATACGTGGGCGCCTGGTGGTGGAGAAGTCAGACTCGTGAATCCAACTTTAGATCCAAGAGTTATTCTTGGTTATCTATTTAGATCTCCATGGGGAGGTGCTGGTTCAATAATCGGTGTTAACTCAATCGAAGATATAGTTGGAGGCCACGTCTATGTGGGTATAACTGCAATCATTGGAGGTATATTCCATATCTTTACCAAACCTTTTGGATGGGCTAGAAGAGCATTCATTTGGAATGGTGAGGGACTACTTAGTTATGCACTTGGTGGAATTTGTGTTGCAAGTTTTATTGCATCAACTTTCATCTGGTTTAACAATACTGCTTATCCTTCAGAATTTTATGGCCCAACAAATGCTGAAGCTTCACAGGCCCAAAGCTTTACTTTCCTTGTGAGAGACCAAAGAATTGGAGCAAATGTAGGTTCAACAATGGGACCAACTGGTCTTGGTAAGTATCTCATGAGATCTCCTACAGGTGAAATTATATTTGGTGGTGAAACAATGAGATTTTGGGATTTCAGAGGACCATGGTTAGAACCTCTTAGAGGACCTAACGGATTGAGCCTTGAGAAAATTCAAAATGATATTCAGCCTTGGCAAGTAAGGAGAGCTGCTGAATATATGACCCATGCTCCTAATGCCTCTATTAACTCTGTTGGAGGTATTATTACTGAGCCTAATGCTGTTAACTTTGTAAACTTAAGACAATGGTTAGCTGCAGCACAATTTTTCTTAGGATGGTTTACATTTATAGGTCATCTCTGGCATGCAGGTCGTGCTAGAGCAGCCGCTGCTGGTTTCGAAAAAGGAATCGACAGAAAGAGTGAGCCAGCTTTAGAAATGTCAGATTTAGATTAATTTTAAATCATACTCTTGAAGCCCTACAAAAAGTAGGGCTTTTTTTTATGTAAAAAATCCTTCATTAATTAAACTTTTTCTAAGCCATGGCAAACTTAAACCCATCACATTACTGAAACAACCTTCTATCTTTTCGATATATTTCCCTCCTCTTCCCTCTAAAGCAAAACCCCCAGCGCAATTTAGTGGCTCAAGGGAATCTACATAACTTTTTATTTCTTCATCTTGTAATTTGGAAAAATATACTTTAGAACTTATTGTCTCACTTATTTTTTTAGAAACTCTAATGACTTTCTCAGAAAAATCTAAATTTCCTAAAAGGAGAGTATGTCCCGTATGTAAAAAACCAAATTCCCCAGACATCCTTTTCCATCTCTTGAAAGCCTCTTCTTTATCTGATGGTTTTCCAAAAGCAATGCCATTAAATTCAAATATTGAATCACATCCAAGGATTGCCAAAAAACTATAATTAAATTCTTTTGGTAGATTTATTTCTTTAATATTAAGCGATATACTATTAGCTTTTTGGAATGACAATTTGAGGGCCATATTAGATATATCTTTCTCGTTTATAGAGGCTTCATCAAAATTACTTGGTATTTGAATAAATTTGATTTGCGAGTTTTCTAGTAATTTCTTTCTAGATAGTGAGGCAGAGGCTAGAATTAACACTAAATTTTTAAATAAATTATAGTTTATTTTGCAGTTTATTAAATTAAAAATTTAATATCAATAACGAATGGAATTTACAAAAAACTTTAATCCTAAAAACAAGCCAATTATGGTTTTGGGTACGTCAAGTGGAGCAGGCAAATCTTTAACAGTTACAGCAATTTGCAGATTACTTAAAAATCTTGGCGAAGAACCAATACCTTTTAAGGGACAAAATATGAGTAATAATGCATGGGTTGATTGGAATGGCGGAGAGATGGCATATTCACAAGCCTTACAAGCATTTGCTTGCGGAATTATTCCTTCTTCAGAGATGAATCCAATTCTATTAAAGCCACAAGGTAATTCAACGAGTGAAGTTATCCATTTAGGTAAGAGTATAGGTATTACAACAGCCAAAGACTACTACAAAGATTGGGTTATTCCAGGATGGGAAGTTATTAAAAAAAGTTTAAATTTTATTTATTCAAAAAACCCAAATTGTCGTTTAATAATCGAAGGAGCAGGAAGTCCAGTAGAGATGAACTTAATTCATAGGGACCTTACTAATTTAAGAGTAGCAAAGTATTTAGAGGCAAATTGTATATTGGTTACTGATATTGAAAGGGGAGGTGTATTTGCTCAAATCATAGGTACTCTTGAATTACTAGAACCAGAAGATAAAAAACTTATTAAAGGCATATTAATAAATAGATTTAGAGGGGATCTGACATTATTTGAAGAAGGGAAAAAATGGATAGAAAATAAAACTAAAATTCCTGTTTTAGGAATAATTCCTTGGTTAGATGATAAATTCCCCCCAGAAGATTCTTTAGATTTATTAGAAAGAAAATCGTATATTTCCAAACCAGAAATAAAAGTTGGAATTATAAAATTACCATCTATTAGTAACTTTTCAGATTTTGACCCTTTAGAGAATGAAGAATCTATATTAATTGAGTGGGTAATGAAATCCCAAAAATTGAATAAATTTGATTTTCTTATTCTCCCTGGAAGCAAACAGACTATTAAAGATCAACTCTTTCTTCAGGAGTCTGGGTTATCAAAAGATATAAAAGATTATTCTGATAATCATGGTAATATTTTTGGGATTTGTGGAGGTCTACAAATGTTGGGGACAATTCTTGAAGACCCATTTTTAAAAGAAGGGTCAAAAGATAATTTAAATCAATCAATTGAAGGAATTGGATTACTTCCTTTAAAAACAATTTTTCTTGAAAATAAGACAACAAGACAAATTAACTGTGAATCAGTGTGGCCGAATTTAACAGAGATCAATGGGTTTGAAATACATAATGGAGTAACTGAATTAGATATTAAGCAAGACACCTTTAATGTAAAGCCTATTTTTAAAGATTTAGATCTTGGCTGGGTTAAAGAGAATGGTGAAGGAGGTACTATTGCAGGAACTTATATTCATGGAATCTTTGAAAATGATGAATGGAGAGATCACTATATTAATTTAATTAGAAAAAGTAAAAATTTACCATTCTCAAAGAAAAAAACCAGATCTTATAAAATGAAAAGAGAATCTATTATTGATAATCTTTCAAATGAATTTAATAAACACTTTAATATTTCATCACTTTTAAATTGAAACAATCAAAAATTAAAATCACCTGGCAAAACAACATTGAGATGTATGCTTACGAAGGAGATGATTGGTTTTCAACTGCTAAAAAGGTTGGGATAGAAATTCCGACTGGGTGTTTAACAGGAAGTTGTGGAGCATGTGAAATAGATGTCAATGGACAAACTGTAAGAGCTTGTATTAATAATATTAAAAAGGGGAAAGAATGCTCATTAAAAGTTTCTTTAACTACAGACCCTTTTTGGGAAAACTAGATTATTTTATTATTTAATATAAAAAATTTAACCTAATACCAAATCGATATTTTTTATCTTCAAGAAGTTGTCCGATATCCTGAACGCCTGCTGAATTGGAATAATATAAATCAATTGCTTGACCTGATTTAAAAGAATATCTTAATCCTAAAGAAGAGGCGAAATCAGAATCACTGTTGAGTGAAATATTCATTTCAGGGATAAGCTGCAGATTATCTAATAAATTTATATAACTTGAAACTCCAACCCCACCAAAACTTTTTACATCACTATGAAAGTATTTTGGACTAAAATTAAAAGCAACTTTATTATTTAATCTAAAAGTATTTATCAATTCGGTGATTAGGTAACTTTGATTAAATTGATCATTACTTCCTAAGGATGTCCTCAATGTTATCCAAAAAAACTCATTATTTTGTGGATGAGTGAGTGACAACTTACCTCCTACTTTATAGTTAAAATTATTCTTACTCAAATAGGTACTTTGAAAACTAGAAAATTTATTATCGACTAAATTTACATCATTAAAAGATCCAGTACTAAGTTCTAATTGAAAAAAATCTGAGAAAGAATAACCATAAAATCCAAACAAATTGCCTTCAGAATCATAATCTAAATTTATTTGTGAAGTCCCAGCCTTCGGAATTAAAGCATTGCTTACAGTGATCCCACCATAATCAAGCAATCTATTTCTTTTATTTAGAGTTAATTGAAATATATCAATCTCCTTATCTTTATTTGCATTTCTGTAATCATTAAGTTTTTTTATCTCAGGTCTTACGTCAAATTCATTTTGAAAATAACTTTCATCATCTTTATAAGATTTCCAGATAATCTTTTTTAGATTTTTTGATTTTTTATTTTGAACTTTTTCCCATCTAATTGAATTTAATTCGCTTGAGTCTTTTTTTTTCTCTGCAATAACAACCAGAGAATTTATTAATTGACTAAATATTAATATAAAAAAAAATAACCTCATTTAGAAAAATCTTCGATTCGCCAAATTAAACCTAATTATCATACTCCCCAAAAACTACATATATCAATTTAACTTAGAAATCAAATAGCCATAAGCACTAGAGCCACTCCAACCAACAAATTCATCCATTTCAAGGTGAACATCCCTTTGAAATTCATAAGAATCAACTATTTGCAAATTATCTGATGCTTTAATACAACCATCAGAAAATAGTTCTAATTCCTCTCGTTGGTTCTTATTATTTAGTTGTAGTGGTTTTATATTTCCATAAATAAAAGCTAAATTTGTAGCCGAAAGCTGATTGTTTATACTACATTCTTTACCGACTACCGCATTCCATTCTTTATCTCCATGAGTCCAATATAGAGACCACAAATCATGCTGTCCTATTGTAGCGGGAAAGATATTACTTTTATAAGCCATTTGATATAATTTTTCCTTCTGTTGTTTAGTATAATTTATTGCGTTTATAGAAACAAAAAGTCCAGATGTAAAAAAGAAAGATAAGGAAATAAGAAGCAAAAATTTAACATAAAAGCGATAATTACTTAAAACTTGATCTCCAAGGTACACAAAATAAGTAATTATGGGAATCCAAAAACATGGGAATAAGTAAATATTATGTCTAGATGGAGCGAAAGTATAGTTTCCTTTAAAGGCAAAAATTATCGTAATAAATAAAATACTTAAAATAATTAATAAAACTATTTTTGTGAGCTTAGTAGCTCTAAACAAAAAAACAAATGAAGGTATTAAAAAAAGAAATAAAACAAAAGAAGAAATGTCTTGACCATATCTGAAAGGATAAATTGATAAAGAAACTAATCTAGACATGGCATGAAATAAATTTATAAAATTTGTACTTAATGAATAATTCAGTAAATCCAACTTATAAAATCCGTCATTATATACATAAGTCCCTGTACCAGAATTTGATTTGATTTGATATATTAATTTTAAAAAATGATATCTAGAAAAACCTAATAAAAGGGTAATGGACAATGTCAGGCCTAAAAGTGAATAAAATTTTGACTTGGCATTCTTGAAAATTGTTGATATTTTTTGAGATATTTTTAGAGATATTTTTAGAGATATTTTTTGAACACTTTTCAATCCATATTTTTCAGTTATTGCAAAGAAAAAACTTGCTAGCAATAAACCAAGATATAAAAATATCGTTTGAAATCCCAACATCGAAGAAAGCCATGCAATTAAAAATGTATAAGTCAAAGAAATATCAAAGGTTTTATTCGTAATGGTTTCATTATTGCCATCTATCTTAGTTTGATAAGTATAAAAAGATGTAAATAAAGCTATACAAATCAGAGTGCTTATAGCTGGAAGCTGATATGGCATATACGAGCTCGCATGTAACATTAATTCTGGATTAAAACAGACTATTGAAATTGCAAAAAAATCAATTAAATATCTTATTGATTTAAAATTTTTAGTTTTAAGTTTTTTTTTAAATGAATAAAAGATAGTTGTTATGATATTGCTTAAAAGATATGCTGTTAAAATTGCACTTATAAAACCAACAACTAAGGTTGCAAATCTTGTCCAATCCAATCCAAACTTTAAGAATGGAATAGTAAGAGGAAGATATATGAAACCCCATAAATGTGGATAAGTATTCCAACCCTCTCTACATGTTTTTTGAATAGCTTGAAACAATTCTAGAGGCTTTATACTCTGAAAATCTATTGGATAGGCAATCTTGGAGTAAAGATGGAAATTATTACTAGATTCAAATGAATTTATTTTTTTAATCACATCAAAAAAAGTACCGTAATCATCTGCATTTCTCCAACTTAAAGGGCCAATTATTAGCCAAAACAAAAAAGAAATAATAGCTAGCCAGTAAAAGATTAAAGATGGTTTCCAAAAACTAAATTTCATCGAGTCTAAGAATTTCATTAAATTCACTTTTTTGTTTACTCCTAACATCCTCTTATTACAAATATTAATCTTATTTAAGTATGAACCTACTTAAAAATCAATTAGTTAAAGAACAAACAATATTTAATTTTCTTTTTACAAACCAAAGGCCGTCTATTTACTTTTTAAGAACATTAATAATTTTTATAGGACTTTTCTTCGACTATTACAGAATTATATTTTAAATTAATTTCTCTTTTAATTAGTGATCTTTCATCATTTACTTTATAAACTGATCTAGCTAATTCGATAAAATCATCATCAAATTCTTTTAAAGATTCTTTAATTCTAATTTTATCTTCAATTTTCCAAAGACTTAGATTAATTTTTTTAAGCTTCAAATATAAATTTTGATCAACATCTAATTTTTCATCATGAAGAATAACTTTTAATGATTTCAATTCATTATTGACATTCTTGATTTTTTCTCCACTCATATATTTTTTCTTGATTTCTAATATAGTTAATTTATCAATTAATTCTCCTACTGAAATAGGGGCAAAGACATTAAAAAAAGGTTTTTCAATACTCAAGATTTTTTAGTAAATTTTTTATTTATCTCCAATGATAATCTTTCAATAACTTCTTTCCAACTTTTGTTCTCATTTTGACGAAATAATTTTAAAGAAGGGTACCAAAAAGTCTTTTCACTATCTAAACCCCATCTCCAATCTGGTATATATTTCAATAATAACCAAGTTTTTTTACCGGTAGCACCTGCTAAGTGAGCCAGTAAAGTATCTGTTGTGATAATGAGATCACAATTTTTTATTATAGCAATTGTCTCTTCTAAGTCCCAAATCTTGCTAACTTCATCTTGAAAATTTACAAATTTTTCTATAAATGTACATTTTTCTAACTGCTCAGAACCAAAACCTTTTTGCAAAGAAAGTAATTTAATATTTTCATTATTATCAATAATCTTAGAAAACATTTGCAAGGGAATTGATCGACCTCTCAGCAATGATTTTTCAGCCAAAGGGTTGCCTTGCCAGTTAATACCAATTACTGGGTTTTTTTCTTTTGAAAAAATGGTCTTCCACTTTTGAAAATATTTATTATTTATTTTTAAATAGGGCGCATAACAAATTGGGTCTTTAGTATTAACTTTAAAATATTTAAGCAAAGATAGTAATGGTATCCATTTACCTTCAGAAATTTTATTTGCTTGTTCTGTATTAAGAGGATTTAAATCAATTCCAGAAGATTTAATAAGTTTATGTAATTTTTCTTGAGCACAAAATCTAACATTGATTTTTTCTTGTTTTAATTTTGGAATGTATCGCATTAATTGAACAGTATCTCCTAAGCCCTGTTCAGATATAACTAGTAATTTTTCTCCTATTTTTATCTCTTCACCATTCCACCTTTTGATTTTAGGTTTAGCGTGGAGGGAATTTCTTTTTAATTTATTATGTCTAAATTCAAAATTTAGAAGGCCCTCATCGTAATCCTCACATAATAATTGAATCATCCCAAGATTATGTCTTGCAGAATAATGCTTATTATTAATAATTAAAGTTCTTTTGAAATATTTAATTGACTTAATTAAATCCCCTTGATTTGCATATACATTTGCGAGATTGTTATATGCCAAATAAAAATTAGGGTTAATTTTTATAGCCTTCTCATAACATAAAATGGCCTTTTTAAAATCTTCAACTTCCATTAAAGCATTTCCATAATTATAAAATGGTTCTGCCTGATTAGGATTAAGTTTTACAGCTTGATCATAATAAGATATAGCTTTTTTAAATTCCTTTTTTTCAAAAAAAGTATTACCTATATTAGAGTAAGCTTCAGGAAAATTTTGATTTAATTTTAAAGCTTGTATATATGCGTCAATCATCTCTTTTTTTTTATTTTGTAATCCAAGTATTCGAGCAAAATTTGCATAAACATCGAAATTAGTTGTCTTTTTTTTAATCAAGTCTTTAAATATATCTTCAGCTTTCTCAAATTCTTTTCTTTTTATGTATGAAAAAGCATTATTAATTCTATTAATCTCAAACGCTTTATTTTTATTGTTATTCATAAATATTTCAAAGATTTATTAATACGAATATTACTTAATTAATATCAAATTTATCATTGATTCAATCAATATTTAATAATCTATTTTCTTCTAAAATATTTATCGCAATAGCTAAATATCAACATTTAATTACACTTCCTAAATCTTTCTATCAATAAAATACGCCACAAAAGATCCATTAAACAGTAATATAGTGTTCCAGGGAAATAAACATGCTGAAACAAAGTGAGTTGAATGAAGTTTTCTATTCATCCTCTATTAGAGAAATAATTGATAATGAGAACACAATCCAAGAAACCATAAAAAGGATAAAACTTGGAGATGCCTTGATAATTAGATCCGTTTATTCTGAGAAACTTTTAAATCAAATTTGTAATTACCTAAGTAATATATCAAGATGTTCATTGCCTTACTATCAGAAAATAGAAGAAGGGTGTGCAAATAACCATAGAGTTATTTCATGGGACCCCCGTTCATATACTCAATCATGCTTTCATCAGTTTTCATTTTTTCCTTGGAATCAGGATGTGTTTAACTTATTTGAGAAAGCAAAAGCAGTATTTCAACTTAGAAACTTGTTATCAGGTCAACCAGCTAATAAGTTTTTAGGAACAAAATCAGAAGATGGATGTATTGGTAGATTGTCATTTCATTTTTATCCATGCGGGCTTGGAGCAATGAATAAGCATCGTGATCCTGTCGATAGTCATCAACTGACAGTTCCTCTTATGTTAATGAACAAGAAAGGGCGAGATTATTTTTCAGGTGGAGGTTTTGCAGAAAGATCTGATGGGAGCAAAGTATACTTCGATAATTTAATGGAACCAGGTGATATTTTATTCTTAAATGCTAGGGTCCCACATGGAGTTGATTTGATTGATCCAGAAACAAAAAATCCTAATTTCATCAACAATAAGGGGAGATGGACTACTGTTTTTGCTGTTAACAAGCTCCATGGGAATAAAAATATAAGCAATGCTATTGATTTGGAAAGAAGTGATTAAAAATGATTTTATCTTTGATTTTCTTGGTTCTAAACCTCCTTTAAATACCAATCATTAATTTCTAGCGATTGATTTAATTGTCTCTTGCCATAAACAGGAAAGATCTTATTATTTAATTGATTTTTATAATTTCTAATTGTGTTCTTAGAAATTTGGGATTGAAACTTTTAGTTTCATTTTAATAGATTTTTAAAAAATATTTTTCAAAATAAAAACCTATATTTCTTAGGAATAAATAACGATGTTAATATTTAGTATAGAATCATTTTTGTCTTCTCAAATTGAAAAGAAAATCTTTATATTTTAAGGAGCACCCCTATTGTCTTTATCAATCAGTTGAAAATTCTCCATTCCCATTGCCAACAAATTCACAAGGGTTGATTGGTAAGAAGGAATATACAAAGATTAAGAAAGAAAATACATTTAGAATATTAGTCCTTGGAGCTTCACCAATAGAAAGATTACCGCCTGAATTTGAAAATATCAAAAAAAATCCTAATTTTACTTTTACACATTTCTTAGAAAAATCTCTAAATAATCTTAAAAGAATCCAAGATGATAATCAAACATACGAAGTTTTAAATTTGTCTTCTTCAGGTTATACGTCCTATGAATGTCTATTTTCTTATATTTGTAAAGGCAAGAATTTTAATCCAGATTTAATTATCTCTTACCAAGGAGTAAACGATGTATTGTGGGCAATAATGACTAATGAATTTAAATCAGATTACAGTCATGCCAGGAAAAATAATTTTAAACAAAACGAATGTTTAATAAATAACATCATTTGTGCTTTGCCAGATAGCAAATATATAGATTTTATAGAACGATTACTTGTAAAATTTAAATTCAAAAAACCAAATGGATTAATTTACTCTATTACAAAAAAAAACTTAAAGATTGATCCTCACTATAATTCTAAAAAATTAGAACCTTTTGTAGAAAATATAAAGATTCTCAATAATCTAAGTAATTTATATTCTTCTAAGCTATTAAATTTGTCATTTATTTGGGATAAGAATAGTCCTCCAAATCCATCTCATATTTATAAACAATTAGAAAATATGAAGCATAAGAAAATTTTCAAAGACCATTATAATAATTACTTAATTGAAATTAATGAAAGATTGAAAAACTCTGAAGAATTAAATTTTCTAGATCTTAATCAATTTGAAATAAAGAAGAATTTTTTTCATGATGGTGTTCATTTTAGTCTTCTTGGAATGAAAGAAATAGCAAAAATTGTTGCAGAATATATAATTCTGAATAAAACTAGATTGAACAATTAGAAGTTATCAGAAATTCTCAATAAACTTGAAAATTCAGGATTATTATCTTCTCTTTTTTGAATACTTAATTAAATAAAATCTTTATCTTTATCTTTATCTTTTTTTATTTAATAACTATGAGACCTATAGGGAATTTAATATTACGGAGAGGGTGGGATTCGAACCCACGAACAGACATCTGTTAAACGATTTCGAATCGTTCGCTTTCGACCTCTCAGCCACCTCTCCCTTATTAAATACTATATAAATATAATGAATCTTACTTTTAATCCCAACCAGCATCCTTCATCATTCTTATCGCCATTGAGTTATTATTCCCAAGGTCCTCTACAGTAACCTTATCTGGTTTGAATTCTCCAAAGTTTTTAACAATCTGATTTTGATTAACTTCTTTTAATGGATGCTCAAAGGTAGGAGCTGCTAATCCTTTACTACCCTCAGGAGAGGCGAGGAACTCTAAAAGTTTTATAGCTTCAGCTTTATTTGTGGCATATTTAGCAACTCCTCCAGCACTTATATTCACATGAGCTGGGTTTGGAGTAATAACAGATGTTTTTCTGGAATATAAAGTATCTCTTCTACCATTTACACCTGCAAGCATTCTCGCAACATAATAATGATTAACTATACCAACACCACATTTTTTTTTCGAAACTGCTCTAACTATTGAAATATCTCCAGGGAAAAATGGTTGAGAAACATTAGAAATCATTCCATTTAACCATGTTTTTGTAGCCTCCTGACCCTTATTAACAATTTGATTTGCTACTAAAGATTGATTATATGGACTCTTTCTATTCCTTAAACAAACTTTCCCCTTTAAAGATGGATCAGCTAGATCTGTATAGTCTTTAATTTTGCTTACATCTACAACTTTTGGATTAGCTACCATAACTCTGACTCTTCTTGTCAATGCATACCATTCTTTTCCAGGATCTTTCAATCCAACAGGAACATCATTTTCTAGACTAGAAGATTCAATTTTTTGAAGCAAACCTGCTTTAGCAGCATTAGTTATTCTTGCTGCATCAACAAGCAAAATTAAATCGGCTTGAGAATTTTTTCCTTCTCTTCTTAATCTCTCAATAAGAGATATTCCTGCAGCTTCAATAAGCCTTACTTTAATACCAGTTTCCTGAGCAAATTTTTTATAAACGGTCCTATCAGTATTGTAATGTCTACCAGAATAAACCTTAACTTCTCTTCCTGTAGAATTAACAGGAGAAATAACATTAAAGAGAAATGTACATGTTAATGCTGAGTAGATAAATTTCTTAAATTTTTGCACTTTTTCTAAATAGTATCTATGGTTACTTTATATATTTTAGAAGCACAAGAATTCTAAAAGAAATTTTCTATACAGCGTCTTGTATCATTTTTTATAATCAAAATGAATTTTTTAACTCATGATCTACTTATTGATAAAGAATTAGAGATATTAAAAAATGATATAAAAAACCAAAGTGAACTTTGGGAAAATGGCAAAAAGACAGCAGGCAGCCATGCTTCAACAGTTAAAGAAAATCTGCAATTAAATAGAAATTCTGAAGTATCAAAAAAATATTCTCTTTTTATAAAAAAAAAGATTCTTTCTAACCCGTTAATTAAAAGCTTTGCATTGCCAAAAATAATCCATGGAATAATGTTTACAAAATCATTAAAAAATATGCATTATGGTAGACATATTGACAACCCTTTTATGTCTTCAGGAAGGTCTGACTTATCCTTCACAATTTCGTTAACTAAAAAATCAGATTATGAGGGAGGTGAATTAGTAATTGAGACAATAAATTCAGAAAAAGAGTTTAAACTTGATGCTGGAGAGATAATAATCTATCCCAGCACATACTTGCATTCTGTAAAAGAAGTTAAAAATGGTGAGAGATTAGTATGCGTGGGTTGGATTGAAAGTTATGTAAAGTCTATTGAGGAAAGAGAATATTTATTTGATTTAGATGCTGGAGCGAAAGGTTTATTAGCTCAACATGGGAGATCTGACCAACTTGATCTAATATTTAAATCTTACTCAAATTTACTTAGATTACTCGGGAACTAAAGAATCATTTTATACACACCATAGAAAATAGTTCTTTTAATAATTAATATATGAATAAGATATTTCAATTTTTTAAATGCCAAGCAAAAGTTCAATGGCAATTTTTATAGCCGCAACAAGTTTATTAGCAGTTAATACTATAGATCCCAATTCAATAAAAGCGGGAGAAAATGATCTTGGAGGATTAAAAGAATGGAACACTGATATGAGTATTGAGGCTGATTTTATCCTAGATAAAGAAGCTCAAAAGTTAGCAGATGAAGCTGCAAAATCTAGCATGTGTATTCCTATTGGAGAAGGAGAAAATTGTTGGTAAATTTAAATTAATTAAAACAAAAAAAAACCGCTAATTTTAGCGGTTTTTAAAAAGATAAAAAAACACCAGTTATGGTGTTTTTTTTATTTAAATTTAGAACTTAAAGGTTGTTTCAACAACTGCACCTAAGAGATCTTCACTTTTATCAGGATCATCGCCTCCACCATTTCTATCTGATGCTCCAAATATAGCAGGAGTAATTGTAACAGCATCGTTCATTTGGTAGGAGTAATAAATTTCCCAAGATAGTGGATCAACTGTTTCATCGTCCCTTGTTTGAGGCTGACCGAACGCAAATCCAATTCTATCGTCAGGTGTGAAGGCGTCCTGCCATGTTAATCCCACAAAATAAGCTGAGGTATCTTGATCTTGTCCTTCTACACTAGAAGTGTCATAACCTAGAGATATCGAGGGAACTGCAGTACCAGAATCTTCAGGCCTCCACCAACCTCTTAAACCAATGTTTGTACTATCAGCATTGTTACTTCTTGCTTTTCCTAGTGGAGTCGTGTAATAAGAATCGGTCCAGCCGTTGTACTTCATGTTAACGATTACTGATGCCGAGTAAGTAGGTTTTGTAATACCGATTTGAGTGGCCCAACTAGTATCAGATTCTCTAGTACCCCAACCACCAGAAGCATCACCTTCTTTACTTACAGCGTTTGTACTAAATGCAAAACCATTGTCAGCCTTGTAAGCCCAACCGAATCCTGGATTAGTACTTGCACCATAGGCAGCTCCATTACCGCCTAATGTGAACTGTTTTGTAACTGGTTTGTATATGGATGGAGTAGTCGCATGCATATAGTAGTTTTCAATTCTCGGGCCAATCCAAAAGGTTTGTCTTTCACCAATAGGGAATGAGTACCAAATTTTATCAATTTCTAGCAAATCGGCATTTCCATTAGCTGAAGACAAATATGTTCCATATTTGTAACCATCGGATGTTTGCCAACCACCCGCATTACCAGATTTCAATCTAACGTAAAGATTGTCATCACCAGTAAAGCTTGTATTAAGGTTATTTTGGATCATATAGGTAGATTTTATAGCCTCACTATGACGAGCAGCTCCGTTAGCATCAACTGGAGCAGCTACACCCCCAACAGTAAAAACTACTTTGCTATCTAAAGTTGTAGTATCTGAAAAAGAACCAGCTTCAAAAGAATTGTTCTCTACTATTGAACTTTTAACCTTTTGTGTTGCTAATTCATTATTAAATGAGTTGCTATTAAATAGCTTTTGTTTTCTTGAAGTTGAATTCTTACGAACGTAAGAATTAATTCCTTCGAGATTAAAAACGTCAGATGCTTGAGCCGTTGTAGGTGCAATTAACCCTACAGAAGCGACAGCAACCAACATTTGTTGAAAAAGTTTCATTTTACCTCACACGAAAAATGCCCAGTAAATGGGTAACCATATTGTATCGAGGGTAACTTTTCTGAGAAGGATTAATAGATTCACTCTTGCGTAACAATTGTTACTTAACTGCAGTTTTTTTATTAATTCAAGGATTTTTTTAATAAAGGGAAGTTCAAGGACTCTCTTTCCTGCATCCAAGAGGATGCTACTTCTCTAGCTAATTTTCGAATTTTATCTATATATTGCGCACGATCAGTAACTGAAATTACTCCTCTTGCATCAAGTAAATTAAAGCAATGACTACATTTCAAAACAAAATCTAGTGCAGGAAAAGTTAGTTTTTTATCAACAAGTGAATTAGCTTCTTCATGGTATAAAGAAAATAATTTTCGAATATTATCAGGATTTGATTCTCTAAAATTAAATTCACATTGATTTTTTTCAAATTGAAGCCAAATATCACTGTAATTGAAATCTTTGTTCCAATCTAAATCCCAAATACTTTCTTTTTTTTGTAAAAACGTAGCAATTCTCTCTATTCCATAAGTTATCTCAATAGGAATGGGGTTACAGTCAACTCCACCACATTGTTGAAAATAAGTAAATTGTGTTACTTCCATTCCATCCAACCAGACCTCCCAACCTACACCCCATGCTCCAAGGGTAGGAGACTCCCAATTATCTTCTACAAATCTTATATCGTGTTCTTTAGGATTAATTCCTAAAAACTCTAGTGAAGATAAATATTTCTCCTGAATTCCATCAGGAGATGGTTTTATAATTACTTGATATTGAAAATAATGTTGAGCCCTATTTGGGTTATCTCCAAATCTTCCATCGGTAGGTCTTCTGCATGGCTCCGAATAAGCGACACTCCAAGGTTCTGGCCCAATTGCTCTAAGAAAAGTGTGAGGATTCATTGTGCCTGCCCCCTTCTCAGTGTCATATGGCTGCATAATTAGACAACCCTCTTCTGACCAGAATTTATTTAAGTTTTGAATGATATCCTGAAAAAACATCTAATTATAAAGTTTTAAAATTTCGAGCAATGCCATAAATCATAATAACAAAGCTTTTTTAAATGGATAACAAAAATAATTTTGGCAATATAATTGAAATAGCTTGAAAGATAACAAGTTCTTGAGATTAAAGATTTTTAATAAAAACATAAATTAGAGACTGACTAGGAAAAAAATTCTAATGGCAATGGTCCAAAAGTATTAGTTTCATTAGAATTTTTCTCATACTGACATGTTAATAAAATTCCTACCCCAAGACCTTTTTCAGATCTAATAAAAACATTTCCAGTTTTTTGATTACCTTTTAAAAAAACACTTCCATCAGCATGAAGGGAATCTAAATCCCTAAATTTAATTGCAGGATATTTTTGAGTAATTGATTTAATTGCCTTAATAGCTTGATTATCACTAGAAGCCATTATTCCTATGGTGATCCAATCGGCAGCAAATATTTTTGACTCTAGTTCTTTAAGTAGTTTTTTTATTTGGCTATTACTTAACTCAGGGGCTGTTCTAAGACTGTTTAATTCAACTAAATTATTTATTTCCATGTAATTTTAATCAATATCAATATTAGCCAAATGTTCTGCCATTCCAAGCCCACATTGAAGGAGGAACATCCTCGAAAGAAATATAAACCTTATCTAGTGGTATTTTCATCTTCTCATAGACAAAATCAGATAAAGGTTTTGCCATTTCTTTAGGATTGAGAGAACCTATTGACTTTATCTCCAAAAAGCAACAAGGACTTTCATCTTCAAAATACATTTTAGAATTATCATCTATTTTTGCCATTACAAATTTTTTTGATTTTTTTGTTAAAGATGAAATTAAATTTGTAATTTCCTTAAGAAGTTCCTGTTTATTATCTACTTTTTCTGAAGTTAAAATATTAATATAAGGCATATTTATGCGGCCAGATAATCTTTTTTGGAATCAATTTTAAGATTAACATTTTTATTTTTTAATACTCTTTTTGAGGATAAATATGCTAAATCGTATGAACTTATTCCATTTTGATAAGGATTAAAAAGATAATTTTTTGATCTGTTTTTTTTACTTCTTCTTGAATCAGTCATTATTAATCAAATAATTAATAATTTAACTTTTTTTCTTTAAATGTCTAGCTTTTTTCAAAATTTTTAATTATTAATGAGAAATTAATTTTATTAAGCACGAAATAAATATACATTCATTAAATTATGTAAATAGGATCTATAAATTATTTTGGAAGTTTTAAATAATTATCAAAGAAAAAAGCTTGATGAAAGCAATGATGAGGAATTTTATTCTGATCCAAAATTTGTTTATCATCTAGATTCAAATTTCAGAAAATATCTATCTTCTGTTTATAAAAATGAAATTAAAGAGAACTCTACTGTCCTTGATTTAATGTCAAGTTGGGATAGTTATCTTCCTTATGAAAAAAAATATAAAAAAGTAATTGGACATGGACTAAACAAAGAGGAACTAGAGAGAAACAAATCTTTTAATTCTTTTTGGATTCAAAATTTTAATTTAAGCCAAGAAATTCCCTTAGATAGTAAAAGTGTCGATTATTGTTTAATAGTTGCAGCATGGCAATATTTACAATACCCAGAAAAACTGACAAAAGAGATTGTGAGAGTCCTAAGTGATGATGGCAAAATTTTAGTATCTTTTTCAAATAGAGCTTTTTGGCATAAAGCCCCAAATATATGGACATACTCAACAGAAGAAGAAAGAGTAAAATATGTTAGAAAAGTATTAATTGCAAACGGATTTAAAGAGCCAAGAATAATTAAAAAATTTAATAATAATAGTCTTAATTTCTTACCTTTTCTAAAAAACGATCCTTTTTATTGTTTGATTGCAAATAAATACTAAAAATAGTTTTATTCAAAGCATACTCTTTCATAAGAATTAATTTCATAGCCTAACTTTTAAATAATGCTTATTATTGGGTAGTTAAAAAAATTCAATGGGATCCAAAAGAGAAAAATATCCTGAAAAATGTCCATGGGATCTTGGGCCTAACCAACATTTAGCCAAAGAAGAAAACTGGACCTTAAGATTAGGAGAAGCCCATGTATCTTTTAGTAAAAATAAGCTTGATGCTAATTACTTTCATGTAATTAGTAATGAAAATGAAGAGCAAATTCTTGCCTTTAGAGCTCGACTCCTTTACCAGAAGTTACTTGATAAGGGATTTAGATTAGTAGAATAGAAGATTTTTTTAGGATAGTAAGCTTAGGTCCTCGAAAATAAACTTTTGTATTTCTTCTTCTTTATTTTTATTTAAGTATCTAATAAATCTTGAATTAAGTATCCAAATATCCTCAGAACCAATCTTTTTAAATTGATCTTCATATTCCAGCTTGAAAGTTTTGGCTTTAAGTGTAATAGGGTCAATTTGTTGGCTAGTATATTTTTTACTTAAAAATCCACTCCCAGTATCTAAGAATTCTTGTACAAATATTTCTATAATTATGCCGTGAATTTTTCTATACACCATGTTTATACAATTATTTTTGACCCTATATTTATCTCCATCATTTTTACCGGAAACTTTCATTTCAGTTCCTTTATCTGAATCTTTAATTAAATTAAAATTATTTTTTAAGTGGATTTCATCAAATTCTCTTTTAACTCTGTGAATACAAACTTCAAATAACTGCGAAGAAATATTTTTAACTATATTTTGATCATAAATATTAAAAATTTCAGGTTTAAAATTTTTTCCTATGACAAAATTACCTTCATAGTTATCATTATTTACTGCAAAAATACATTTACCTTTATAGCCAATAAAATCATTTGTCCACGTATATCTATTTTCATATGCTTTTTGAAAAAGTTCTTTGCAGTTTATTTCCGTTAAATTCATAAAATTAATATACTATATTGGTAAAATATTACAAAAAAAGACCTCTCTACTGAAGTAAAGAGGTCTTTTTTAAATTAATTCAACTAATTTTGTGTAATTTTTGTGTTTTCTATGTTGTCAAATGCTTGACCAATTTTCTTAAAATCAAATCCCATAGCTCTTAGCGCATGCCATAAATGACCTTGTAAGAAAAAGAAACCCAAATAGAAGTGAGTATTAGCAAGCCATGCTCTAGAACTATATGTTCCAGAACCTAAATCAACAGTGTCAGTAAAATAAGGAGCAAATTCAAATTGAAGCTTCAAAGGTTCCCCATAAAGATCAACTGGATAAATAGTAGTGTTTGAGGCACACCAAAATGCTGCTACAAAGGCCATATAAGAAACGCCCACTACTGAATAAGAAAGAATCGCCTCAGCACCAAGTAATCCTTTACCCTTGAATTCTGTGTATTCTCCAAATTGTTTTGTACAAATATGAAAAACACCACCAATAATTTCTAGGAAGGCTAAGAACGCATGACCACCCATAATATCTTCCAAACTATCAATTTTTAGAAAATCAAATTGATGATTCCAAATAGCAGTAATGTCTAGATTGTAAATAACTTTTCTAGTTGAACCTATCACTGGATCATAAATTCCATGTATACGAGCCCATTCAACAAACATAATTGCCCCAAGACCTAAGAAGATTAGATGATGTCCTAGGATAAATGTCAATTTATCTGGATCGTCCCACTCAAAATCAAACTTTTGCGGCTTACTATTCTCGGGATAATCTCCAAGATCACCTGCAAATTTGTTGGAATGCAATAATCCCCCAGCTCCTAATACCGCAGAGAAGATTAGATGTAATGTGCAAATTACAACAATTCCATATGGTTCTGTAATGACACCATTTTCAATTCCACCAATCCCGATACCCGCTAGATGTGGTAAAACAATTGCTTTCTGAGCACCCATTGGAATACTGGCGTCATAACGCGCTAATTCAAATAATCCAAAAGCTCCTGCCCAGAACATCATTAATCCTGCATGAGCAGCATGAGCAGCTATGAATTTACCTGAACGGCCAACAACGCCAGAATTTCCCGCATACCAGTCATAGGTAACATCAGATTTTCCGTAGTTTTGTAACACTTGATTTAAATAAACAGCAAATTGAGCATATTGCTTATTCGACTGATTTTTACAAGATCATTACGGGTTTTAAATACTTATGTAAAAAAAACATGCTTAAGGAGAACAAATGTTACAAGGGTAAAGCCAAATGTTTTTAAGCTTTACGCCAATGAAGGTATTTCACCTTTTAATTGAGAAGCCCATGTTTCTAGACGAGCATCAGTTAAATCAGATTCACTATCTTCATCAAGTGGCAAACCACAAAATCTTTCGCCAATAACACTCTTTGACTCATCAAATGTATAGGAAGATTTGTCAACATAGCCAACCATTTCGGCACCTGCTTTTGTGAAATAACTATGCAATTCTTCCATTGCATCACAATAATTTTCTGTATAAGTAGATGAATCTCCTAACCCAAAAATAGCAACCTTTTTCCCTGACAAACTTAGCTCTCCAATATCCTCTAATATGGAGTCCCAAGCTGTACCAGATCTTTCCTCATCTGCTCCGGTATTCCATGTAGGGATGCCACAAATAATTCCTTCAAGACCTTCGAACTCAGATAGATCATCAACGTCGGATACATCTTTAGGTGATTCTGCTGAAGAAATAAAGTTGTGAAGACGATCTGCTACGTCTTCAGTTTTTCCAGTTGTAGTTGCGTAATAAATTCCTACGGTCATAACTTCAAATTGTTTACCTTAAAATAATAAAATTAAAATAAGATAAATAAATTTCTATAAAAACTTTTTCACGTAAATTTTTATACAAGTTTACGTAAGAAATAGCTTTCCTTAGCAATTTATTTTATTAAGAATCTAATCATGATTACTAATAATCAAAAAAAAACCCTCAATAAATTAATTAAAGATTTTAATTTTTCAGGTTCAAAAAAATATAAATTAGTAATTTTATTGGGCCTTTTAGGTGATTTCGATAGTTTTGAATATATACAAAATTTAAAAAAATTTATTAATAATAATCAAAAAAATAATATAGATATTTTTGCTGTAGCCATTGGCAATAAAGTCGGTAAAGAAAAATTTTGCAAGTTTACAGGATTTTCAAAAAAAAATTTAAAGGTTGTTCATGATAATAAAATTCACCAAGACCTTAAGATTTCAGAAGGGGTTGACATAGGTTTTGGAGGATGGATAAATATGTTGATAATGTTATCAGGAATAAACTCATTAAATACTATAAAAGAGGTTATCAGAGGCTACACAGGGGATAAAAATGCAAAGCAAATTTTTAATGATGAAGATCATATAAACCTCTTTAATTTAATTAAATTTTCTGGTGTTTTTTTCAAATATACTTTTGGGGATGGTTATTTAAGACCTTTTGAATTAGCTACTTATAGATTAAATAATATGTTAGAAATTCTTCAAAACTGGAATGATTATATTCTTGATAATAAGTATCTACCTCAAAGAGGGGCTTCATTTCTTTTAAACGATAAAGAGCAAATAATTTACAAGTATTTTTCTAATGATGTCCTCGGGTATTCTTCTGAAATGTCTGATCCTCTAGCTTTTTTATCAGAGAAATGTAGATAATGTATTCTCTGCATATTGAATTTTTTGGATATTTTGCTGCTATTTTAACTACAGTTGCATTTTTACCTCAACTAATTAAAACGTTAAAGACCAAAAAAGCTGATGATGTCTCTTTAGTAACTTTGATAATGTTTATATGCGGTGTGGTTTCTTGGATCATATACGGATATGCAATATCTTCACTACCTATACTAATTGCAAATATAATTACTTTTATTCTAAATTTCTTTATTCTGATTTCAAAAATATACTATGAAAGAAAATAATAATTAGTGATAGTTAATAAATATAAAAGTATCAATTTTCTCAAAAAATGTTTCAATAAGTATTAACATAAATCAAATTATATATTAGTTTTGAAAACTACAAAATGCTGGGTTTGGTTTAAAGGAAGTCTGAATGAAGGTGGACATTGGAAAGAAGGCTTTAATTGCACTTTTGATGAAAAACCAGGAGTATTAATAGAAAGTCCCTCGTACGTCACTTGTAGAGTTCCAAACTGGCGGGTTGTCACAAAAAAACCAGAAGATCTTAAAAAAACTCCCTTGATTCCTGAAAATGCAGTGTGGAAAATTATTTAAATTTAACTTGTACTAAAAAAAATACATAACATTACACCAATAAAGTTAAAATTACATAACTAAAAGAAAAATACTATTTACGCTCTTTTCATAAACATCATACCATTCTTAACTTTTGGTTTTTTTATTGGAAAAATAAAACCAAAACTTTCAGAATCCATAGCTATTCCTCTTATTAAATATGGTATTCCTTTGAGTGTCATGAGCCTCTTATTAAAAGAAGGAATTGATACAGATTTAATTAAAACTGCTTTGATTGCTTTTTTTTTAATTGGATTTTTGATAATTCTAATTAATTATTTTTCAGTTTTAAAAACTAAACTACCTAATTATTCCATACAATTAGCTGGCTTAATAGGAAATACATCATTTCTTGGAATCCCAATTGCTATAGCTCTTCTTCCAATAAGCACTATTAATTTTACAATAGGCTTTGATTTAGGAACAACTCTCTTTGCATGGATATTTGGACCTTTCTTTCTGCAAAAAAATGAGAACTCAAATAATAAACTTAAATTTAAAGAACTTTTAAAAGCGATATTAAACAGTCCGGCCTCAAGAGGGATTATAGGTGTGATGATTGCATATCTTTTTGGGTTAGAACGCGTTTTGGGCGATTATCTGTGGATCCCAGCAAAAATTGTCATAGCTTTAGCAATAGTTATTGTCGGAACCAGACTTGGAATAATAACAAATCACAAAATTAAATTTTTTAATTTTGATAACGGGATTAAATATTCAATAATATTAAAGTTAATTATTATGCCTTTGATTATATATTTTGTAAGCAAAATCTTAAATTTTAATCTTAACGAGACGTCTGCAGTTGTTCTTCAAGCTGGTACTCCATCTGCAGTCTCAACAATCTTGATGGCTGAAGCATTTAAAAAGAATGAACAGTTAGCGGCTACAATTCTTTTTTCAACAACGTTAATTTCAATAATTACTATCCCTTTTTTAGCAATTTTACTAAAAATTACTAATTAAAAGTATTCTATTAGATCAATGAATAGGTATTTTTAATTTTTTTTGATACATGTTTAATGAATATTGTAAATATAATATCCGGATAATCACATAATGTCTTAAGATTTATGTTATGAAGTCAATAAATCCTAAAAATGAATATATTCCTATAGATCTTCAAATTTCTGTGAGAAGAGATACTTTTAGGCTTATTTCAGAAATGGCTCAAGATATGGGTATTAGTATTAATGAGGTTTTCAGTTTTCTCGCAGAGGACTCTGTTATTGATCTAGAATTGCTTGAAAGTTTAGATAATGTAGAAATTCCCTATAAATGTAGTTTAGAGGATCTTAAAAATGAAATGCTTAAAAAAAGGCTTTCTTAAAATTTTTAGACTTGTTTACTTTTACAGCTAAATTTAAAGCTATAACCTAGTTAATTAGTTGATCGAGCATTTACTGCGCTTTTTTTTATAAGATTATAAATTCCGTACACTCCGAACTTTCTCCTTTCTTCATATAGGCCAACAATTAATTACGTCTCAAATGAATATCATCAAAAATGATTAAGACAAAACTGAATTAAGTTTTGCCAAAATCGACCCAAAGCTATTCAATACCTCCTTATATAAAGTAAATAGATCAAAATTTCTTCTGAAGCAAGGTCCTATATTTATACTTAAAAAGTATTTTTTAAGATTTGTTTTCTCTAATAATCATACTAAGCCATTTCACAACTTTACTAGCAAATATATTTGAAGAAGCGTTATTCTCTACCCATTCTCTACAAAGCTTCCGGTCAATTTTATTTATGCTCTTCAAGTACCTAAGAAGGCTTTCCTTATCATCTGGTATGGCAAGATAACCCGTTCTGCCATGATCAATGATTTCACTCGGTCCTCCCCTTTTATAAGCTATTACAGGAACTCCACAAGCCAATGCTTCAACTACAACATTCCCGTAGGCTTCGTTCCATTTAGGTGTATTAAGTAAAGCTCTACAAGTTCCGAGTTCTTTTTGTAACTCTTCCGTTTTTAAAAAACCTTTCCATTCTAATATCTCAGCAGAGCACGATTTTTCTATTTTTAGAGCATATGACTGATCTTGAATAATTCCCCAAACTTTAAGTTTTTCACCTAGTGCATTAGCTACATATGCTGCATCCTCTAATCCCTTTTCAGGTGCCACTCTGCCAACCCAACCCAGCGGACCATTCTTACAATCTTGAAAAACATAATTATCTAATATAAATCCATTTCCAATAACAATTGGATCATCAATGAAAGGATAATCTTCAGCTTGTATTTTTGAATGAAAAGCAAAGTTATTAGGATATTTAGAGTAAACTTTTGAAATTAAATTACTTATCACAGAACTTTCAGAGCCCATGCTAATAATATGAGCAATTGGGATATTTATATTTAGTGTCATCCAAATCGGTAGCCAGTCATAAGAAAAATTTAATATTATATCTGCCTTTTTACTAATAGCTATTGCCTTTTCGATCATCCCAGATAAAAGCGAGTTGTCAGGGATTGTTACTAAAGAATAATAATCTTGATGTTGCCAACTTTTTTGTTCTGTCCCCTCTACATAATGTATTTTTGCTTTATTACTAGTTTGTATCAATTTAGAGTTTTTTGGAGCTACTACATCAACCGTATGACCTTTTTCTAGTAAACCAGTGACTAAAGAACCTAAAGTAAGCTCAACTCCGCCACCTTTACCGCTGCCCAGAAATCCAATAGGTGTACTAATTAAAACTATATGCATTCTTAAAACTATTTTCCAATTCTATTTACTAAATATTAGTATTATTACTTGAAATTTCCCATAAAGATTTTCTCTGGCTTACCAAGAAAACTGAAATCAGTACAAAAACTACTCCAATCCATTGGATGATTGTTAATCTTTCATTTAGATAAACACCACCTGTAAGGAGAGCAAATATTGGGGTTAAAAAGGCAAGCGTACTAAATCCTGTTATTTCTTTATTATTAGCAAAATAGAAAAACAATCCATATGCTAAAGCACCTCCAAAGATACTTGCAAATGACATGAGCCCCCAATCATATATTGACCAATCTGGTATTAATTGGAAATTTGTTTGCAAGCAATGTTTGATAATGAGAGGGAAACTACCAAAAACCATATGCCATCCAGTAACTGCAACTGGATCACTTTTAGTGCATGTGAATCTTATCAAAATTGTACCTAATGCCATCGCTAAAGATGCTCCAAGCATCCATATTTCTCCAATATTTAGTGGAACATCAGTAATATTTTTATCAGACATTAACCACCAATTTTGTAAAAGTTCTTTTGGAACTCCTAAAAAAATTATTCCGCCTAAACCAAAAAGCAATCCTAGCCATCCTATTGGATTGATTAAATTACCGAAAATTAGTCGTGCCAATAATGCTACCAGTAAGGGTTGCGAATCAATCAAAACAGAGCCCAGACCAGCCCCTGTTTTTGAAATTCCATATGTTAAAAATAATTGAAAAAAAGTTGCGTCTACAATAGTAAAAACTATGAACCATTTCAAATCGCATCTATAAATTTTTAGATCTCTTTTAAATAAATATGTTGTAATAAGAACAAGAATTCCTGCAGGAAGCAATCTTAATGAGGCAACTAATTCTCCTCCAGCAGTTGCTACCAATGGTGTCATTGCTGTCATCGAAGTACCCCAGAGTGCAAAAGGGAGTATCATTAAAAACCAATTTAGGATTGAATTCATTTGGTCTGCTGATAGTCTTTTTAAAGTAGATTTATGATTTGTACCTTAAAAAAATGATTTGGCCTTTTAGACGAAAGTCAAAAAAAAGAATGGCTCGGATAGTAATTGATGAGCCAATTACAAGTTCAACAAGAATTTCTGTCATCAAAGCTTTAAAACAAGTTGAAGATAGAGAGTTTCCAGCATTAATTTTGAGAATCGACTCACCAGGTGGGACCGTTGGTGATAGCCAAGAAATATACTCTGCTATTAAACGACTAAAAGAGAAAGGATGTAAAGTAATTGCTAGTTTTGGAAACATATCTGCTTCTGGTGGGGTTTACATCGGTGTAGCTTCCGACAAAATTGTAGCTAACCCAGGAACAATTACGGGCTCAATTGGTGTAATAATAAGAGGAAATAATTTATCTGAGCTATTGAATAAAATCGGTATAAAGTTTGAGACTGTAAAAAGTGGTATTTATAAAGATATTCTTTCGCCTGATAAACCTTTAAGTGATGAAGGCAGAAAACTCTTACAAGGACTAATAGATGAAAGTTATAAACAATTTACTGAGGCGGTTGCAGAAGGTAGGAATTTGCCCATCGAAGATGTAAAGAAGTTTGCTGATGGAAGAATCTTTACTGGAACTCAAGCCAAAGAACTTGGTTTAGTCGACGAAATTGGTGATGAATTTGCAGCGAGAGATCTTGCAGCTGAAATGGTTAAAATCGATCCAAAAATACAACCTGTAACTTTTGGTAAGAAAAAAAAGAAAATACTCGGGCTCATTCCTGGAAGTAAAATTGTTCAAAATATATTTTTTGAATTAAATTCATCTAATAAAATGCTTTGGTTATATAAACCTTGAATTTAAATATGAAAAAGGATTATCTCGATGGTGAAAAAGTTACTGCTATAAGAGGAGCTACAACTTCAAGTGGAAATTCAACAAAAGAGATTGAGAATTCAGTAGTTGAGCTTATTGATGAATTAATTTCGCGAAATAATTTAGACCCAAAAAATATATTATCTATAATTTTTACTGTTACTAATGATCTGGATGCATGTTTCCCAGCTTCTATTGCAAGAAAAAGGTTTGGACTTGACTCGGTAGCATTTTTAGACTGTCAACAAATGTATCTTTCTGATGATGTTGATTTTTGTATTAGATTAATGGCACTGGTCATCTTACCTTCTAATTCCTCAATTAATCACCCTTACTTACGTGGTGCCTCAAATTTAAGGACCGATAGATGTTAATCTTTAAAAAGTTTTTTATGTAAAATAAAAGTTAATAAAACGATTATTTAATCCAAAACAATGAATAAGAATCTCAAAAAATTTTTTAAAAAACACATACTTATTAAAGTACTATTAATTTCACCATTTTTACTGTCTATTCCATTACTAAATAATACTGAAGCTAAAGCAGCTTTAGAGTTCCAATGGGACGAAGACTCAGGTTATAGAAAGTTAAAATGGTTTCAAAAAAATAATTTGAGTAAAGCTAGGAATACAATTTTTTTCTTTTTTAGACCCAATGACAGAAAAGAAAGTCTTTTAAAAATAACTTTGAAGATACCTAAAACTTTCAAATCAGAAATTAAAAAAGAAAAAATAAGTTTTTGCAAAGTAAGAATAGGTGGTTATGAAACTCGTACAAAGTGTATTGAGGATATACCTGCAGATATTGAACTTAACGAAGACAAAACTTCGCTAGATATATTCCCTTACACTCCAATTCCTAGAAATAAGGATAGTTACGCAATAGTAATAAAAGTGTTTAATCCAAGAAGGACTGGTCTATATCAATTTCATTCTTTTGGGCAGTATTTTGGAAATGATTCCGTTTCAAGTTATTTAGGGAGCGCAACTATTTTGATCGATTAAATGATAAATTGTTAACAAGTATAAAAAAAAATGACTAAGAGAACATTAGGCGGAACATCAAGAAAAAGAAAACGCGTATCTGGTTTTAGGGTAAGAATGCGTTCACATACAGGAAGAAGAGTTATTAAAAGCAGAAGAAAAAGAGGCAGAAACAGAATAGCAGTTTAAAAATACAAAATAACAATGGCCTTGCCAAAAGCTATGCGTCTAAAAGGTCATAGGGCCTTCGATCATATTCATAAAAATTCGGTTAAATATTACGGAAAATTAATGACTTTAAAAATAGCAAGATCAAACCCTAATATTCTTATCTCTCATAAAAACATCGATAGTTTAGAAAATTTAAAGATTGCAATAGCTATTAGTAAAAAAGTTTCAAAAAAAGCTGTTTTAAGAAATAAAATAAGGAGACTATTGCAGGATTGGTTATTTAAAAACTTTGGTGAAGAGAAGAACCACAAACCTTATTGGTTACTTGTTAACCTTAAAGCTGGTGTTTCCTTCAGCGATAGAATTAAACTTCTTGAAGAATTTCAACATCTAATTTATAAGTCAGGTCTTTTTAAATGATTAACATGAATGAAGAAACCTTTTATGAAGGTGGCCCTGCCAAAAGTGATTTAATAATAAATCTTTTTGCAGCCTTAACTATCTTAGGTCTTCCATTTACTTTCGCGGCAATAGTTAGAGCTTTATGGTTAAGATATAAAATTACAAATAAGAGAATAACAATTGATGGTGGATGGTTTGGGAAAAATAAAACACAAGTATCTTTAAAGAATATAGAAGAAATAAGATCTATCCCAAGAGGCTTTGGATCATATGGAGATATGGTTCTAATACTTAATGATGGTTCTAAAGTTGAAATGAAATCATTACCCCTTTTTAGAGAAAAACAAAAGTTTATTGAGGAAAATATGGTTAAAAGATCAGAGATATTAAATCTTAAAGCGGTTGAGGGTTTTGCAACCAAATCCTGAATAAATTAATTACAAAAGCGTTTTTATCCTGTAAAATAAAGTGTCAAATAAAATAAAAATTACTTTAGTATTGTGATCGGGTTCATTTCAGAAAAATTACTAATCCCGATTCTAGATTTTTTCTACGGATTAGTCCCAAGCTATGGCTTAGCAATCGTTGCACTTACTGTCGTAATAAGAATAGCACTTTTTCCTCTTAGCGCAGGATCAATAAGAAGTGCCAGAAGAATGAAGATAGCACAACCTGTTATGCAAAAAAGGCAAGCAGAGATAAAATCTAAATTTTCCGGTGATCCCAAAAAACAGCAAGAAGAACTTGGTAAATTAATGAACGAATTTGGTAGCCCCCTTGCAGGATGTTTACCTTTAATCGTTCAGATGCCTGTTTTATTTGCGTTATTTGCGACCCTAAGAGGTTCGCCCTTCGCTGATGTCCCTTACAATATAAATTTAAAAGTTGTTCCTCAAGAACAAATAGCAGCTATTGATCCAAAGCCCTACAAGTCTCCAAGTCATTCAATATTCGTAACAGAAAAGTCTCATTTTCCAGTAGTTGCAACATTACCAAACGGTACAAAATTAGGTGCTGAAGATTCAGTAAAGATAAACTTGCAGACAACTAATGGCAATAGCTATTCAGAAATTCTCTCAAAATACGATAATGGTTCAAAATTTCTTCCTACCTGGACTGTTTCTAAAGGTTCAGAAAATATTAAGGTTAATCAAGATGGTTTAGTTACGGCTATCAAACCAGGTGATGCAACAATAGAAGCTAAAATTCCTGGGCTAGCGGCAAAAAGTGGATTCTTGTTTATTAAAGCTCTTGGTCAGGTTGGTTTTTACGTGGATGGTTCAATAAACTGGGATATCGCTACATTAGTTGGAGCTTTTGGTTTAACCCTGCTTCTCTCCCAGGTTTTATCGAGTCAAGGGATGCCTTCAAATGCTCAACAATCTACAGCAAATAAAATAACTCCAGTAATGATAACTGGAATGTTCTTATTTTTTCCTTTACCTGCGGGCGTATTGTTATATATGGTTGTTGCAAACATCTTCCAAGCATTACAGACTTTTCTCCTAAACAAAGAAGCTCTCCCAGCTAACTTACAAAAAATTCTGGATGAACAATTAATGAATCAAAATAAAGTAACTCCCTCTACTGCTAATATTTCAGAAAAAAGATTACCATTTGAACCTAATAACAAAAAATAATCTAATCTTCTGTTATACATAATGGATTCTTGGAGTAAAAATTTAGAATTACTTATAAAATCGAGAACTCCTTTAATTTGGATAAGAACTAAAGAGGAAGAGAGATTATATAAAATTCTCAATCAAACATGTCAAAGATTAAATATTAAGAGATTCGTATCTTGGGATTGTGTTAACGGAATTGTAGGATTACTCAATGAAAAAGGTAAGTTTTCTAATAACCCTTTAGGAGCTCTTAATTGGCTAAAAGAACAAACATCAGAGTTACAAACAATATTATTGGTTAAAGATTTTGATAAATTTTATGATGATCCATCAATTAGCAGGACAATAAAAGAATTATCTTTTTCACTAAGGGAAACAAGAAATAACCTCATTATTAGTTCTCATATATTGCCCTCATCTGAAGAGCTTGATGATTTAATTACAATAATAAATTTACCCTTACCTGATATAAATGAGTTGACCACTCTTATAAAAAAAATTGCTTTCAATACTGACTCAGATTTAAGCGAACAAGACTTGAACCAACTTGCAATAGCATCTAGTGGCTTAAGTGAGACAAAAATAAAGCAAGTAACAGCTAAAGCACTTACTCAAAGAGGAAAAATAAGCAAAGATGATATAAAGGATATTCTTGAAGAGAAAAAACAAGTTATTGCCAGAAGTGAAATATTAGAATTTTTTGAAAGCAATTCAACTCAAAATGAGATTGGAGGATTAAAAGTACTAAAGGTTTGGCTTAAACAAAGATACAGAGCTTTTTCAAAAGAAGCCAGAGAATACGGACTTCCTATCCCTAAAGGTGTATTACTAGTTGGGCCTCAAGGTACTGGGAAATCATTAACTGCCAAGTCTATTTCACAAAGTTGGTCAATGCCCCTTCTTAGACTTGATGTGGGAAGGTTATTTTCAAGTCTTGTGGGATCTAGCGAGGCAAGAACAAGAGAGACCATTTCAAGAGCAGAAGCTATGTCACCTTGCATTCTATGGATTGATGAAATAGACAAGGGATTTGGAGGAGATGCTAGAAGTGATGGAGGAACTAGTCAAAGAGTTTTAGCAAGTTTGTTAACGTGGATGGCCGAGAAAGAATCGGCCGTATTTGTTATTGCCACTGCTAATTCAATTAATAAACTCCCAGCAGAGTTATTAAGAAAAGGTAGATTTGATGAAATATTTTTCCTAGATTTACCAAATTCTGAAGAGAGAATGAGCATACTTGATTTACACTTAAAAAAAAGGAGGCCAAATTATAATTTTCCCCTATCAACAATAATTGATCGTACTGATGGATATTCTGGAGCAGAACTAGAACAAGCCGTTATCGAAGGAATGCACTTTTCATTCGATGAAAAAAGAGAACTAATGGAAAAAGATTTAATTAAAGCTGTTTCTGAATTGGTTCCGCTATCAAGGACAGCTAAAGAGCAAATTGATTTTTTAAAAAAATGGTCTTCCACAGGCCGAGCACGCTCGGCCTCATAATTTATTTGGTATTTTGCAAATTATAAAAAAGTTAGTAATCCCTTATTTAATTAATTTTTCAGCAAAAAGCTGGGATAATGATTTGAGATAAACTATGTTATTAGGATATGAAAA
>QCPY01000013.1 GCA_003212375.1 Prochlorococcus sp. AG-442-N17
GCATTTTATTAATAATCAGGGATACTAGCCAATTACTAATAGTACAAAGACTACTAAATCAATAATTAAATTTTTAATTATGTTAGATAAGCTGTTAGTATTATTAAATAATCAATAAGAAATTTTAATGGCAAAAAAATCAATGATTGCTAGGGATGTAAAACGAAAAAAACTAGTAACAAAATATGCTCCTAAAAGGAAATCATTATTAGATGAATTTAAAGCTGCCAAAGATCCTATGGAAAGATTAGAAATACATAGAAAGATACAGGGGCTACCAAGGGACTCAGCTCCATCAAGAATTAGGAATAGATGTTGGGCAACTGGTAAACCAAGAGGTGTTTATAGAGATTTTGGATTATGCAGAAACCAACTAAGGCTAAGAGCTCATAACGGAGAACTCCCAGGTGTTGTGAAATCTAGTTGGTGATTAAAGAAAATTTATAATTTTTGAACAAAGATTTAATTTTTTATTTCGCTAAAAAACAAGTATTACCAAGTGATTAAGATTATTATCAAGAAACTTCTTAGAATTATTATAAATCCTTATCTAAATAATTTACTCAATATGTCCCTACGAGATGTAAGAATAAATATATGTCTAAATTTATAATTTAAAAAGTGGAAGGAAAAAATACGTCGATCACGTTTGACGGACGAGAGATACGACTAACTACAGGACTATATGCTCCTCAAGCTAATGGAGCCGTAATGATCGAATGTGGCGACACATCTTTATTAGTTACTGCGACAAAAACAATAAAGAAAGAATCTGCTGACTTTCTGCCTTTAATATGCGATTACGAAGAAAAATTGTATGCTGCAGGAAGAATCCCTGGCGGTTTCATGAGAAGAGAAGGGAGACCTCCTGAAAGAGCTACTTTAATTGCAAGATTAATTGATAGGCCAATGAGGCCACTATTTCCAGCATGGATTAGAGATGAAATACAAATAGTTGCTTCTTGCCTTTCACTTGATGAAAGGGTACCAGCTGACGTACTAGCCGTAACTGGAGCCTCTATAGCGACATTATTAGGAGATATTCCATTTTACGGACCAATGGCTGCTGTGAGGGTTGGTTTATTGGGTGATGATTTCATCTTAAATCCAAGTTATAGAGAAATCGAAAAAGGCGATCTAGATATTGTTATAGCGGGTTCTCCGGAAGGAATTGTAATGATTGAAGCAGGTGCAAATCAACTTTCAGAACAGGACACAATCGAAGCAATAGATTTTGGATACGAAGCAGTATCCGAACTGATCAAAGCTCAAGAAAATCTCCTCAAAGACTTAGGAATTACACAAGTTAAACCTTCAGAACCTGAAGAAGATAAAACTTTAGCTGCATATTTAGAAAAAAACTGTACAAAACCTATTGATTTAGTTTTAAAGAAATACGATCAATCTAAAGAAGAAAGAGATCTAGAACTAGATAAAATAAAACTAGAAGTGCAAAGTAAAATAGATTCTCTAAAAGATGAGAATCAATTAAAAGTTCTAACTTCAGAAAATGAAAAATTAATTAATTCCGACTTTAAAAAACTTACCAAAAAATTAATGCGGTCCCAAATAATTAATGATGGGAAAAGAGTTGATGGGAGAGATCTTGACGAAGTTAGGAAGATATCTGCGAAAGCAGGAATACTTCCAAAAAGAGTTCATGGCTCCGCCTTATTTCAGAGAGGTCTCACGCAAGTTTTATCAACTACAACACTTGGAACTCCTAGTGATGCCCAGGAAATGGACGATTTAAATCCAAGCACTGAAAAAACCTATCTACACCACTATAATTTTCCACCTTACTCAGTTGGAGAAACTAGGCCTTTGAGAACTCCTGGAAGAAGAGAGATTGGGCACGGAGCTTTGGCAGAAAGAGCAATCATTCCGGTACTACCTGGGAAAGAGACATTCCCATACGTTTTAAGAGTAGTTAGCGAAGTTTTAAGCTCAAATGGTTCCACCTCAATGGGTTCTGTTTGTGGGAGCACACTTTCGTTATTAGATGCTGGTGTCCCATTGAAAGCTCTCGTAAGTGGTACTGCTATGGGTTTAATTAAAGAAGGTAAAGAAGTCCGAATACTTACTGATATTCAAGGTATAGAGGATTTTCTTGGAGATATGGATTTCAAGGTTGCTGGGACCGAAAAAGGGATTACTGCATTACAGATGGATATGAAAATTACAGGATTACCAGTTTCTGTAATTTCTGATGCAATTAAAAAAGCTCGCCCAGCAAGATTGCATATTTTAAAAAAAATGCAAGAAGCAATTGATAAACCTCAAGAATCATTATCACCTCATGCTCCAAGACTTTTAAGCTTTAGGATTGATCCAGAGCTTATAGGAACAGTTATTGGTCCAGGAGGGAGGACTATCAAGGGTATTACTGAGAGAACTAATACCAAAATTGATATAGAAGATGGAGGAATTGTAACTATTGCCTCTCATGATGGGGCTGCTGCTGAAGAAGCTCAAAAAATCATAGAGGGCCTAACGCGAAAAGTGCATGAAGGCGAGATCTTCTCAGGAGTGGTTACAAGAATTATTCCTATAGGAGCATTTGTAGAAATTCTTCCTGGGAAAGAAGGAATGGTTCATATTTCTCAGTTATCAGAAGCTAGAGTTGAGAGAGTTGAAGATGTTGTAAGGCAAGGAGATGAAGTAACTGTGAGGGTGAGAGAAATTGATAGCCGAGGTAGAATTAATTTAACTTTGAGAGGGGTTGCTCAAAATGGGGGAATGTCGTACCCAGAGCCGACACCAACTCCTGTAGCCCCCCTTAATTAAGACACAAAAGGATAAATATTATATTTTTTTATTATTTCTTTTATCTGAAAACATAATTTTGACTGCATCATTTTATTATTTGAGGCAATAATTATTCCTCCCTGCTCAAAATTTGGCTTTTCATAACATAGTTCCTCATTTTCTAAATTAGTAACAGCTCCACCTGCTGTTTTTAATATAATTTCTGGTGCTGCTAAATCCCAATCCTTAGGAGAACTTTTATTGGGTAAGCTTAAACTGATATAAATATCACTTTCGCCTCTAATTATTGAAGCAATTTTGCAACCAATACTTCCCATAGTTACAACACTCTTAAAAGATACCTTATCAATTAAATACTTTAAAGTTGGATTACTATGATTTTTACTTGTTACTAAAGTCATCTCAAAAAGACTTTTGTTGGGAAATGAATTTAATTTGGGATTTAAATTATCCCTTCTCTCGCACCAAACATTCATACCATTTGATATCCATAATTCGTCTCTTTCTGGAATAAGGACAACCCCAAGAAGAGGTTTTTTTTTATAGTTCAAAGCAAAATGCATTGCATAATTACCTGTTCCTTGGATAAAATCTTTTGTACCATCCAAGGGATCAAGTACCCAAACCCAATCAGAACTGATATCGCTATAATCAAATTCTCCTTTTACATTTTCTTCACTTAAGTATTTCCAACCTACATTTTCATATTTACAATGCATCCTATTGAGAATTAAATCATTTACCTCTAAATCAGCAATTGTTACAGGATCTTTCTCATTATGATTTTTAAGAATATTAGTTTTATTATCTGATTTCTTGAGAATTTGAGAATATTGAAGCAAAATATCTGCAGCTTCCCAGCTGAAAATTCTCAGATCATCGATAAGATTATTAATATCAACCCCTTCTGGTAATTTAACCACTTAATGAATAATAAAACCTCATTATCGCACAGAAATCAAGAACCAGAAAATGGTGTTTTGTATTTAGTTGGTACACCAATTGGAAATTTAAACGATCTCTCATCAAGAGCTATAAAAATTCTAGAAAATGTTTTTTTAATTGCTTGTGAAGATACAAGACAAACAAAAAAGATAATGAATAAATTTGGAATCAAAAATAATCTTATAAGCTTTAATAAGAATAATTCTTTTAAAAAGACGCCTGCTTTAATAGATGATCTGATTGATGGTAAATCTATTGCTTTAGTTAGCGATGCTGGGATGCCAAGTATTTGTGACCCTGGAGAAGATTTAGTTTGTAAAGCTAAGTCTTTCGGAGTAGATATTATATGCATTCCAGGTCCTTGCGCAGCAATTGCTGCCCTTGTTTCAAGTGGAATGCCATCATCCAAATTTATCTTTGAAGGTTTCCTGCCAAAAAAACAAAGTGATAGAAAAAAAATTCTTTTAGAAATTAGTAATAATGAAAAGACAACAATATTATTTGAATCTCCTCAAAGACTTATTAAACTCTTGAGAGAATTAAAAGAGTTTTGTGGAGGGGAAAGAGAGATTCAAGTTTCAAGAGAAATAACTAAGAAATTTGAAGAACATATAGGCAATAATATAAATGAGGTATTAGATTTTTTTGAAGGGAAAATAATTATCGGAGAAATAACTGTTGTGATAAAAGGTATAAATAAAACTAAAAAACAGGACTTTGATGAAAAACTTATAAAAAAGAACTTTATTCATTAGTTAATGCAGGCTTAAGCTTACCAGCAGCTTCAAAATATCTAGCAAAAAAAGAAAATCTTACTAGAAAAATAATTTATAATTTATATTAAAGACGAATTATAAAAATTATGATCGCATGAATTACTTATTAAAAAAGATATTTTTTGTAATTACTTTTAATACTTCTCTTTTTATTATTTTAGTTATAGGAATCCAGAATAGCAGTAATAGAAGCAGGGTTGATTTTTTATTAGATAAAACTGTATCGTTGCCTATAGGATTCATAATTGGTACAAGTTTTATAAGTGGGTCTCTTTTTGGAAACCTTCTTTCACTAAATTTTTATAAAAAGAAGGAATAATAATTTATTTTATAGTGCTATTAATTTATCAGAAGTAACTATTCTTGAAATTCCTCTAGATATCAAAAGTGGGGCAACAATTCTGAAAACATCAGTATTTGGGACTTTAATAACTTTTTGTTCTCTTGAACAAAAGCTTTTTGCAATTTTTAAATCATAAAATATTTCTATTGTATTTCTATTTAATTCCTCTTTGGAAAGGAATTGCCACTGAGGATAATCATTAAGTAGTTTTGTTTGTAATTCAATTTTATTATCAACAATCATAAAAACAACTTTTGGGAAATCTATATCCGAGATAGGAATTGATGATAGGTCTTTTTGGGTTATATTATCAATTTCATAATTAAGAGGCGCTACCTCTACAAAATCATTTAGAGCAAAATCTGATTCTTTTTCTATAAGGTTAGAGTTTGCTACTTCTTTATTAGCAATATTTATATTTGAGACTAAATTATTCTGTAAATTTTCATTTTCAAGTGTAGATTTAATTTCTCGATTAGTAAATAATTCTTTGGAGGATTTACTTTTCTCTAACAAACTTTGAAAAGTTTTTTCTCCTAGGTTTTTTTTTAAATATTTTGAAATTGTTAATTTAGTAGAACGAAATTCTTCTACTAAATCATTAATATTTTTTCCATTAATAAATTCATGGGTTAATTGTTCCTTTTGATTATCTGAAAGCCTTCTAGCCAAAATTAATAAATAATATTTATTTATTCTATATATAAATTTAATGGAAAATAATTTTTCATAAATTTCTTATCATAATAATTGATATATTAAATCCTTTCTTTCTAAAAGTAGTTTGAATATATACAAAATTCTAAGGTATATTTTTTATCCCATTTGGTATACATATATTAATTTATTAAGTTTATAGTTTATTATGATCTATTGAATCGACTTTACTTATTTTGAATTGAATAAATATTGCAAGTCAAAAGGTAAAGACTATAACTTTGTAAATCTTTAATTTAGAAAATACTCTAATTTAATACTTATATTAATAATAATTTTGTTTATAGTATTTAAATTTAATGAATTACTGGTTACTAGTGCAAGGCTGTATTAAGATAATAGGGTTAAAGTAAAGTTAATTTGTTTCTGTTTTTAAAGATTTTGTTAACTCAGTTAAAAAATGAGTAACTAAAAAAATTAGAAACATGAGCTTCCTTAGCTCAGCTGGATAGAGCAACTGCCTTCTAAGCAGTGGGTCAATGGTTCGAATCCATTAGGAAGCGTATAAAAAAATAAAATGATGAAGAAAAAAGCTTTAATTACAGGAGTGACTGGACAAGATGGAAGTTATCTAGTTGAATTTCTTTTAAATAAAAACTATGAAGTTCATGGAATCAAGAGGAGAAGTAGTAGCCTAAATACACAAAGAGTAGACCATTTATACCAGGACCCACATGAAAATAATCCAAGATTTTTCATGCATTATGGCGACCTTACTGACAGTACTAACTTAATAAGACTTATACAAGATATTTCACCAGATGAAATTTATAATTTAGGGGCTCAGAGTCATGTAGCAGTAAGTTTTGAAACTCCAGAATATACTGCCAACTGCGATGCTTTAGGGACCCTAAGGATACTAGAGGCAGTTCGAATATTAGGTCTTTCAAAAAAATCAAAAATATATCAAGCGAGTACCAGTGAATTGTATGGTTTAGTTCAGAAAACCCCTCAAAATGAAACAACACCCTTCTATCCCAGAAGTCCATATGGGGTAGCAAAATTATATGCTTATTGGATTACCGTTAATTACAGAGAAGCATATGGTATGTACGCGTGTAATGGGATTCTTTTTAATCATGAAAGCCCAAGGCGAGGAGAAACTTTTATAACAAGAAAGATAACCAGAGGGCTTGCAAGAATAGATGCAGGTTTAGAAAAAATTCTTTATTTGGGAAATCTTAATTCAAAAAGGGATTGGGGACATGCAAAAGACTATGTAGAAATGCAATGGCTAATGCTACAACAAGAGGAACCAAAAGATTATGTAATCTCAACTGGAAGGGCAGAAAGTATTAGAAAATTTGCTGAGATAAGTGCCTCTTATCTTGGATGGAGTGATAAAGGGAAGGCTGGAATAATTTGGGAAGGTAATGGTTTAAACGAAGTAGGAAGAAGAGCTGACACTATGGAAATAGTTATTAGAGTTGATCCCAGATACTTTAGACCTACTGAAGTTGAATTTCTTCTTGGCGAATCAAAAAAAGCAGCTCTAGAATTAGGTTGGACACCAAAGACTTCACTAGAAGAATTAATAAAAGAAATGATTGAGTTTGATAAAGAAGAAGCAAGGAAAGACTCAATTTTAAAAAAATCAGGTTTTCAAATAAATAGTTCTAAAGAATAAAAACGATTTATATTAGATGACTCTATTAAATAAGGAAGATAAAATATTTATAGCCGGTGGTAGTGGCATGGTTGGAAGTGCCATAATAAGAAAGTTAGATAATTTAGGATTTAAAAATTTAATTTTTCCTAATAGTTCAGAACTTGATTTAAAAAATTCAGATTTAGTCTTTCATTGGTTTAATGAAAATAAACCTGATATAGTAATCTGCGCAGCTGCCAAAGTAGGTGGGATATTTGCTAATAACAAATACCCTGTTGACTTTTTATTAGATAACTTAAAAATTCAAAATAACGTTATTGAAAGTGCTTGGAAAAATAAAGTAAGAAGGTTTCTTTTTCTTGGGAGTAGTTGTGTTTATCCAAAGAATTCTAATCAACCCATACAAGAAGATGAATTACTTAAAAGTTCTCTTGAGAAAACTAATGAATGGTATGCATTAGCAAAGATTAGTGGGATAAAGTTATGTCAGGCATTAAGAAAACAATACGGATTTGATGCAATATCTCTTATGCCAACAAATCTTTATGGGAAAGGCGATAACTATCATTCTTCAAATAGTCATGTTCTTCCGGCGTTACTTGATAGATTCCATTCGCATAAACAAGAGCAAAAAGCCTATATAGAATGTTGGGGATCGGGAAATCCAAGGAGGGAATTTTTACATGTTGATGATCTTGCAGATGCTTCAATTTTTGCCCTAGAAAATTGGGATCCAAATAAAAAAGATGCACCATTAGATAAATTAGGAGAGCCATTAAATTGGATTAATGTTGGAACAGGAATTGATTTAAGTATAAAAGAGCTTGCCGAAATGATTGCTAATATCACCTCATTCAGTGGAGATATTATTTGGAACAAAGATAAACCAGATGGGACATTTAGAAAACTATTGAACGTTTCAAAATTAGAAAAATTAGGTTGGAAATCAAAAATATCTTTGGAGGAAGGACTCAGAACTACTTATAAAGACTATAAAAAAGAACTTAAAGAGAATCAGCTGAGAATCAAATAAACATAATGAGTAAGGAAATGATTATTAGTACAATTTATAAAATGGTCTAAAAATTTAGATTTTCCATTTTTTTTTCTGTAATTAATACATTTAAATTTTCATACTTGATTTATCTATAAGAGGATTGCTAACTTTCGTAATAAAAAAATTTACTTATTTTTAATAAACTATTTTTAATAACTTTGAAATAAATTTTTGTCCAATTTAATTACTTTTTTGATTGAAATATTTGGAAAGATCCATCCATAAAAACTTATTATTCTAAGTTATTAATATTGATTTAAAATAAATTATACGTAATTATGCTATTAACAATAAAAAAATTAATTTTTTATTTGTTAAGTCAAAAAAATCTTTATAGTAATATTTTAATAATTTAGTTTAATTTTAATGGAAAAAAAAATAATTCCTATAATTTTATGTGGAGGTAAAGGTACTAGATTATGGCCACTTTCAAGACAAAGTTATCCCAAACAATTTTTAGCTCTTTACGGAGAGAATAACAAATCACTTTTACAGCAAACTCAAGAGAGAATATCCCTTTTAAGGTGCATTACTGAACCAATAATTATTTGCAATGAGGAACATAGATTTTTAGTAGCAGAACAAATGCGAGAAATAAATGTTAAACCAAAAGCAATAATACTTGAAAATGAAGGGAGAAATACTGCTCCTGCTGTTGCTCTGGGTGCAATAAAAGCTTTGGAAGAAGAGGAAGAAGATGCATTATTATTAATATTGTCAGCTGATCACATAATTAGAGATGTTAATATTTTCTCAAAAGTTTTGCAAAAAGGATTCGAATCAGCATCTGAAAATAATTTAGTTACATTTGGCATAATTCCTAGTCACCCTGAGACAGGTTATGGATATATAGAAAGTGAATTTGTTCTTGATAAGAATAATATTAAGGGTAGTCGGATTAGAAGATTTATAGAAAAACCAAATAAAGAATTAGCTCAAAAACTTTTTAATTCAAAGAAATATACTTGGAATAGTGGAATGTTCGTATTCAAAAATAGTTTAATTATTAAAGAGCTTAATACTCATGCACCTTTAGTTTTAGAATCTTGTAAGAAGGCACTAAGTGGTAGTGTTAAAGATCTTGATTTTATAAGAATTGAAGGCGCTTCTTTCTCTCAATCTCCAAATATTCCAATAGATATTGCCGTAATGGAAAAAACTAATTTAGGATTAGTTCTTCCTTTAGATGCGGGATGGAGTGATATTGGCAATTGGGAATCACTATGGGATAACGAAAAAAAAGATTCCTCAGGTAATGTTATTAAAGGTAAAGTGTTTAATGAAGGTTCAAGCAATTGCTATATAAAAGGTGAGAATAGTTTGTTAGTTACTCTGGGGTTAAAAGATTTAATACTTGTTGAGACTTCTGATGCAATCCTTGCTGCCAACAAAAAAGAGTTAGGTAATATAAAAACCGTATTAAATAAACTTGAAAAAAAAGGTTACAAAGAGGTTAATACACATAGAAAAATATATCGACCATGGGGTTCATATACCTCTTTGATAGAAAATCAAAAGTGGCTTGTTAAAAGCATTGAAGTAAATCCTGGATCAAAACTATCCCTTCAAATGCATCATCATAGAACTGAACATTGGATAGTTGTTAAAGGCACAGCAAAAGTTGAATTAGACAATAAAAGTTTCGTTTTAACCGAAAACCAAAGTACTTTTATACCTTTAGGTTCAAGGCATAGATTAAGTAATCCAGGCAAAATTAATTTAATCCTAATCGAAATTCAGAGTGGAGACTATATTGGAGAGGATGATATTGTAAGGTTCAAAGACGATTACGGTAGAATAAATGAGTGAATAAAACATTTTTCAAAACGAATCTATTAAATATTTGGTAAAAACTTAACTTATTCATAACTAATTAAAATAATTAATTAAGGTTATATTAATAAATTATTCTCTTAACCATTCAGGGATAATATCACTAAGAGTTTCAATTGTTTTTTTGATTTCATTTTTGTTTAGATATATATATAAATTATCAAGTTTCTCTTTTAAATGATTGAAATCTAGAGATTTCTCTATTGCTTTAAAAATTAATGGATGAGCAGTCTTTTCTGATTTCCCATCTATTAATAATTCTTCGTGCAGTTTTTCTCCAGACCCTAAACCTCTATAAACAATCTCAATATCTCCATCAGGATTCGCTTCATTCTTAATTTTAAGACCATTTAAAATAATCATTTGTTCTGCAAGCTTTTTTATTTGCATTGGCTTCCCCATATCTAGTAAAAAAACTTCCCCCTCTCCTTTAGCTAATACAGATGATTGAATAACTAAAGAAGCAGCCTCAGCAATAGTCATAAAGTATCTTGTTACATTAGGGTCAGTAACAGTTACTGGTCCCCCATTTTCTATTTGTTTTTGAAAAATTGGCACAACCGAGCCTGAGGAACCTAAAACATTTCCAAAACGAACCATTGAAAATACTAATTTTTCTTTATTCTTTGTAGTTTTAGATTTTTCTGCATAACTACTAACAATTAATTCTGAAATTCTTTTAGTAACACCCATAAGGCTTGTTGGCCTTACAGCCTTATCAGAAGAAATTAGAATAAGTTTTTTGGTATTAAATTTATAAGCAAGCTTACAAACATTGAGGGTAGATTTTATATTATTTTTTATAGCCTCAATTTGGTTTTCTTCTAATAAAGTTACGTGTTTGTAGGCAGAAGCATGAAATAAAATATCCGGATTATGCTTTATAAAGACATTTTGCATGAATTTATCATCTGCAGTATTCCCTAATTCACAATATATTGTTTGATTATGAAAGTTATTTTGAATTAATAGATTTTTTAGCTCAAAAAGGTTAGGCTCACTAAAATCAACAACAATTAATTTTGAGGGTTTTAAAGATAGAATTTGAAGACTTAGCTCTTTACCAATAGAACCAGCTGCACCCGTTACTAAAGCAACTCTGTCTTTAATTCCTGGACCAAGTAAGTTCTCCTTAGGGGGAACAGTTTCACGAAATAAGAGATCATCTAAAGAAATTGGTTTTAGTGAATCTATTTTTTCTATTCCCTTTTCAATACTATTAATTGAAGGGATTTTCAGAATTTTAATTCTAGGCTTTATAATTTTTATTTGTTTTAATATATTCAACCATTGATTTGAATTAATAGATAAAGTTGAAACGAGTAATTGATCAAAATCTAAATTAGATATTTGATTTAGAGATTTAACTTTAATCCCATTAATATCTCTATTTTCTAAATCTGGATTGTCATCAATGAACGCGACAATATTATGTGATCCTGTTAAAAGAATTTGCTGACTCAGATTTACTTCACTTTGACCAGTCCCGTAAATAGCAATTTTACTTACATTATTTCTAGGAGATATATTAAAAAAAGTTATTAGATCTCTTACAAAAACCCTAAATACAATTGTAAAGGAGGAGCTTAAAAAACCTAAAAGCAACCAAAACCTAAAAGGATAAGAATTAAAACCAAAAAATATTTTAAATACTATTTGTATAGAGATAATTAATAGAGTATTTTTAATTGCTAATTTATAGAAACCTAAACTAGAAGAATATCTAGTTAAATTTTTATAATAATTCCCGGAAACTAAATAAAGTGAAGTAAAAAAAAGAAAAAACAAAAAATATTTATATTTTATATTATAACCTAAATCTAATAACCATAATGAAGATACATATGAAAAAGTCAAAAGTAAAAGATCACAAAATATAAAGTAGATTTTTCTATACTTAATTTTTAAATTCAGCAAATACCTTAATATTGAACCTATTTTTAAGAATAAAAAACTATTCATTTCAAAATAAAATTTTCAGATTAATTTATTATTGATTGCTTCCTCAAAAGACACAGCATATTTTGTCTCTATTAGATTCATTATAAAGAAAGAAACAAAGATAGTTCCTATTTCGTAAAAAATATTTAATTTTATGTAAACAATTCCTATAGTTAAAATTAGCAAGATGTATATTATAGCTACTTGTTTTTTTGAAAGTTTTCCTAGATGTAGTCTTTGGTAAAGATGCTGCCTATGAGCTTTGAATATGTTCTGGCCTTTTAAAAAACGCCGACATAAAGTAATTAAGGCATCTCCATAAATTGGACTTGCAATCAATAATAATCCTAAAATTTCATTTATATCATTGAACTGAAGTATAGTTGCAATAAAATATACACCTAAGAAAGTGCTGCCTATATCTCCCATAAAAATTTTTGCAGGACTCCAATTCCAAAAAATAAAGGTTGATAGCGAGCCTAAAAGGATAATAATAGATATGTTCGAGTTAAATTTATAATTTATTATTAAAAAGATAACAAACATACATCCAGCTACTAATCCATCTGAACCATCCATAAAGTTAGTAAAATTAATTACTGAGGTCATCAAAATAACTAAAAAAATTAAAATTAAAATATTAAATATTGGACTCAAAACAAACAAACTTATATTACTAAATTCAAGAATGAGAATAGAAGTGATTAATTGAAAAAAGTATCTATATTTTGGCGAAACTTTTATTAAATCATCCAAAAAACTTATGAATATTAAAGGTATACAAAATAAAGATAATGGAATATCTACTTCAGAATTTTTCAAATAATAGAATAATAAGTCATAAAGCAATAGAGGAATTATAAAAGAAAGACCGCCTGCACTAGGCACAGGTTTAATATGTAAGCTTCTTTTATTGGGGTTATCTAAAAAAAATTTTTCAAAAAATTTAATCCCATTCTTCAAAATAAGTAAAGAAGAAAATGAACCTAAAAAAAAGTATCCCAAAAAAATTATATTTATCATAATTATTTTCAATCCTTTGAAAAAGGAAAACTTCTGGGTTTAGTTTTTGTAATTTCGCATGCTTTTTCGAAACTAGCTAAATTAGAACAGATTCTAGACAATGCTGCAAAATATTTCGGAGAAAAAATCATTATTGGAAGTATAGAAACTAAGAAAATCCTATTTGGGATTTTTAATATAAGGCATTTTCTTGCAGAATCATTTTTAGCTAAAGATTTCCTTAAAGATTCTAAAATTTGCTCATAATTTAAAATATTATCACCACCTAAATTAATTAACTTGTTAACTTTCTTTTTTGCATTTAATGATTTCATCATTAAAAAATAAATGACTTCTGCTAATTGATAAGCATGGATAGGTTGTCTCAAGCCTGAATTTGATGGAAGAAAAACTATTTTAAAATTACGCATAATAAATAAAATTTTCGAAATATTACTATCCTTAATTTCTTTAAAAGAACCATATATCATAGTTGGTCTAATTATCTGACAATTTATAGAAAGTTTTTCAGCTATTGAAAATATTTTTTTTTCAGAATTTAATAATCTTTTTACTAGTTTCTTATCAAAAGCATTAGATTCAAATCTCTTTGTTAATGCGGAAGTTGATGAACAAGCAATAATACCTTTAAGTTTTTTCAATTTATAATTTTCATGATAAAAAAGTTCATTTAAAAAATCAGCCAAGTGCCATATTGGAGCAAAACTTATTAATATAAAATCATCATTGTTGATGAGAGAAAAGGAATTAGGATTTTTTAGATCAGTTTTGTAACCTTTTTTTTGGTCTCTAGAAAAAGAATATATTTTAAATTTTGTTTTTTTTAAACTAAAGTAATCATAAAAAACTTCTCCAGATAGAGAGGTTTTACCAAACAGATAAATATTCATTTTTCATTAAATACTCTTATAAATATTCTTCGGATATATCTTAAAATATAGGGTACAAAAAAATATATCCCAAAAAATTTTTTATAAGAATAAAACACTTCTTTAAACCTTAAAATGTTTTTTTGAGAGCTAATGCCATTTGTAGACATATTAACTAATTCATTATTTAGAACTAGTATTGAAATATTATCAATGCAACTTAAGTTAAGAAAATAATCTAAATCTGAAGCAAGTTCTAAATTTTCCGAAAAACTTGAAATCTTATCAAAAGCATTTTTTGTAAAAAATGTAGCCTGATGAGGAGGGGTCATACCTAGAAAAAGAATTTTTCTAAACATTTTCTTATCAAGAGAACTTAAAAATTTATTTTCGAAAAAATTAGATTTTCTTGTTATTTTTTTTGATTTAAAATCAATATATCGACCTCTACAAATAAGAAGATCATATTTTTTTTTATATGAATTTACCTTAAAAATAATATCTTCAAAAACTCTTGGAGATATAGCCCAATCATCTGAGCCCCAAAAAAGAACTAATTCATTATCTTTTATAGTTTTAAAACCCTGATTCATCGCGCCATAAATCCCTTTAAATTTCTTCTCTTGTTTTATCAAATTTAATCGCGAATCAGAAAGGCATGAATTCTTAATCCAATTAAAATGTTTTTTAGATGAGTCTCCATCGACAAACAATAAATTCCAATCTTTCCAAGTTTGAATTTTTAATGAATTTATCAACTTAGGTAGAATTGAATAAGAATTTAAAGTTGGAACAACTATTTTAATTGAGGTTATCATTTTTCGATTTTAAAAGCCTAGCTGGGTTGCCTTTATAAATTCCATCTTTTTGAAGTATACCTGAGACTACAGTACCTAAACATGACACGGAACCTCTTTTTAATATTGATCCAGGAGCAACAATTGATTTTGCAGCTATCCAGCAATCATCTTCAATAACAATTTTTTTCAAAATTAAATTAAATAATTCTTTTTTATAGTTATGATTACCGGTGCATAAATATACTCCTTGAGAGATACAAACTCTATTGCCAATTTTAACTAAAGCTAAATTATCTATCCACACATTTTCACCTATCCAGCAATAATCACCTATTGATAAATTCCAAGGTTCTGATATTTTTATATTATTTTTTAATTTACCTCCTTTTCCAACTTTTGCTCCAAAAATTCTTAAAATAAATTTTCTCCAGTATGTTCCAGGTAAGTATGATGAGAAAAAAGGTTTCCCAAAAAAATTCCAAATTAATTTAGCTATTATTATTGAAATTTTATTTTTTTTCTTCACATATAAATTTAATTTTTGAGATCTCATTATCAAGTTTTTCTTTATTTAAATTTATATTAAACATCTTTCAATATTTAAAATATATATTTTCATAGGATATCTTCACATACTGATCTATATAAATAATTTAATTCTGATGTCAAATTAGACCAATTATGATTAATAGAAACATATTCATAAGCAAGTTTAGAAATCTTTTTTTTCTCGTTTTCATTCATTTGAATCAAATATTTTAAAGATTGAATTATTTCAATTACTGATGGATTTGTTTTTATGGCGGCTCCTATATTTAGAGCTTCGGTTAGATTACAATTTTCACTAATTAAGCATGGCATACCATATGACATCGCCTCCAAAGCTGCCATTGGTAATCCTTCTGAAAAAGAGCTTAGGATAAAAGCAGAAGAATTTCGAAATATTTTTTCTTTTTCTAAATTATAAGCTGGTTTAGAGACAAAAATTCTTTTATTTAGAGATGGTGTTTCAAATTTTTTAAGTATCTTTAAATCTCCAGAGCCAACAAAACAAATCCACCAATTTTTACTATATGAATATTGTGATACAACCTCCCATGCTTTGATTAATTCATTAATTCCTTTTTTTTTATGGAATCTTCCTAAAAAAAGTAAAACATTCGAATTTCTTGGAATTTTATTTTTCCAAGACTCTGGATATTCATTTAAATTCAAGTCTTTTTTTATTGGCAAAATTATACCATTTGAAATTATATGACATTTCCATTCAGTATTTATTTTTTTTACATCTTCAAGTTCTCCTGAAGAAAGTATTTGAATAAATGAACTATTTTTAAATGCTTTTTTTTCCCATAAATGCCACGATATAATTTTTTTTAATTTTGATTCATTTAATGCCCATTTATCCAACATCCCATGAGGAGTAATTACATATGAAATACCAGCTTTTATCAAATCATTAGTGATTCTTGTATGAAGTCGCCAAAGACCATGTAAATGAACAATTGTTGGATTAATTTTTAAAATTTCTTTTATTAATTTTCTTCGTTTAAAAGGATTACGGAACAAATTACTTGCTAACCATTCAACTTTAATTTGTGTTTTCTTTTGTTCTCTTATTAACTGTTTAACTACAGTTGTTATACCACCATCGGAATAGTCATATGAATAAGATATATGTAAAACCTTCATTATCTATATCTTTTGTTCCAAATATGTGCGAAATAATAAAAAGGAATAAAAAGAAAAGCATATATATATATTAATTGAAGCAAATATCCTCTTGTAAAAATTATATACATATAACTTAGATATAAACCATATCTTATTTGTGCTAATGGATCATTAAAATTTAGTAAAAACTCAAACCATATTTTCTTAAACAAAAGTCCAAGAAAAAAGTTAGTTATTATTAATGCAATCCATCCACCAGATAAATAATATTCTGCGAATCCAAGATTAGCAGCTCCAACTTCCCAATATGCACCTTCATAAATTTTTCTATAAATATTGTTTATATATTTTCCAGATGGTTTTTCTTTCCATAATATTCTTGGTACAGGTGCTGAAATTGCATTTACTATAGGCTTTATTCCAACATAATCATATTCTTCAGGTGTTTTATAAATCATACCAGCAGCAGTATGAAAAACATTAGTATCGAAGAATGCAGACTTCAATAAGTATGCCAATTCTGAGCTTTCTGGATCTTTTATGTTTTCAATATCTTTTCTATAAGTTTCAATACTCAAGCCCGTACCATAACCTCTTGCAAGTTGGATAAATGCAAAAAAAAGTGAAGCCGATAAAAATAAACTCAACAAGAATACGATACTAGGTTTCATTTTTTTATAAAAGAAATAAATTAAAATTAAAGGTAAAAATAATAAAAGTAATCTATATCTAAAACCTAAGTTTAAAAATAATCCAACTGTTATCGCTAAGTAAAAAATAAATTTAGTTCTTTCTTTAGTTCCGTTTAACAAGGCTATAAATAATAAAAGAACTCCAAATATCAAGAAATTTACTGTTGCTCCAATATATGAAGAAGCAACCCCAACATAGAATAATGGCGAATTTATACTAGTATTAAGAATCCTAGGAATTAAGCTTGCCCCATAATACAAAAATTGCAAAGAAAATGTAAATAAGATGATTCTTTCTCCCCATTTATGAAGAAATAAATAATCTTTAGTTTTAAGGCGATATTCTTTTAATTTATTAATACCAAATTTTTTTATTTTGAAATAATTTTTATAATTGAAACCAAATTTGAAAGATAAATAAGTTATGAGGGATGCTATCAAACCGATTTCATAAAAGTCCCTATGATTTACAGCACGATACATTATTGATCCATCTTCTTGAGCAGATGATAATATTGGACCAATCAAACAATAAAAAATTATTAATAAGCAAAATAGTGTAGTTGGCTTAAAAAAATTAATCCAATTTTTTTCCCTAAATTTTTTTCCTAAATCCCATAAACAAATTATAAAAAGGGTTGTAAAAAAAAATATTTCTGAAAATTTTAAACTAAAAAGAAAATCTACGTACATATATAAAAACTATTCTAAGTAGTTATCTTGAAATAATAACATCTTGTTTAATTATAGATGTACTTTTTTGTAGAAAAAATCTATCTCTTTATCTAAAAGATCTTTTTCATACAAAACAGATTTGAAATTTTTTCATCTTTTGAACCTCATAAATATTCAAAAGATTAAAGTCTTATATTAAATACACTTAAGTCTTAATTTCATTTAGTAATGATTCATATCTAGATTAGTAATAAGGAGGAATATTTTTAATATCTTTGTGCAAAAAGACTACTCCATTTATTCTTTACAATATTTACATTATATTTTTTTAAGTTTTTAATAGACTTATCGATATAGTAATCTCTTTTAGCAGAAGAACTAATTATTTGATTTAGTGCATCAATCCACAAGTCAACTCTTCCAACTGGAACAAGAATTCCTGCTTTACCATTATCCAATACTTCTCTACAAGCTGGTACATCTGTAGCAATAATAGGTAGTCTTGCTGCCATTGCTTCAATTAAAGCGATACCAAATCCCTCTGATAAAGTTGTTGAAAAAGCAAAAATATCTGCCTTCGCCAACATAAATGGTATATCTAACTTTGAACCTAAAAAAATTTTTTTAATATTAAGACCAAGATTAGTCGCAATGGTTTCAAGATATGCTCTTTTATTCCCATCTCCAACTAAAATCAAATTACATTTTTTATGGATCTTTGCATAAGCTCTTAATAAAGTTTCTTGATCCTTTATCTCATCTAATCTTGCTACCATAATGATAGTAATAGTAGAATTTATTTTTCTAAATTGTCTATTTTTTTGAACTTCATTTTGAAAATTTTTTACATTAATACAGTTTGGTATAACATTACAAAATTTAATTTTCTTATTTAAATTTAAAAAAGAATCTCTTATAGCAGCAGAACAAGGTACAAGTTTTACATTTAATTTATTAAAAATACGCATTAAAACAATTAATTTTAAGTTTTTATTAGATAAATTTTTAATTGAATTTTGAACACAAATAGCTAAATTATTTATTCCTGAAATTTTTGCTCCAATAACAACCCAAAGAGAAGTTATATTATTGAAATAAATAATTACATTATTAGGTTTATTTTTAGAAAATAATTTAGTTAACAAAGGAATAATTAAAATGCCAAACTTTCTTTCAAACGATATGATCTTTAAGTTTTTATATTTGTTTTTTTTTGAAAAGTAATCAGAATAATTATCAACTTTTTTATTTAAATTAATCAAATAATTTTGTTCACTAGATATTTGCTCACTAGATAATGTCAAGGCAAGATTTTCAATACCTCCGATTTTAATGCCATCTAGAAAATGAAAATTTATTTTCATATCATCAAATAATCAAAATAAGTGTCAGCCATATTTTCTATAGAAAAATTATTAATAGCGTATTCTTTTGCTTTTAAACTTTTTTCGTAAATACTTTTGGTATTTTGGGTCATTTGTAAGACTTTAAATGCTAGATCTTTAGGATCACCCTTTTTAAAAAAATTTCCATACTTACCATTACCTAAAATTTCCAGACATGAACCAACATTAGAGGCCAATATTGGAATACCTGCGACCATTGCCTCAGCTAAAGCTATACCAAATCCCTCATCCTCTTTAGCAGAGAAAACAAAAATATCTAATTTAGATATTATTTTATGTATATCTCTCCTAGCTCCCAAAAAATTAACCATGGTTTCTAAGCCAAGATCCTTGGAAATTTTTTCTAATTCTTTTCTTTTTGATCCATCTCCGATAATACTTAAAATTACTTTTAATCCATTCTTATTCATTTCTACTACAGATTTAATTAACGTTGCATGATCTTTATGTTGCTCTAATCTGGCTACCATCCCTAGCCTTAAAGTTTTATCAGGCTTAATTTCAATGGTTTGTTTTGAATTTTTAAATCTATTTAAATCACAGCAGTTATAAACTCTACAAAGATCTTTTTTTGGTAGATAAAAATAATTTTTGCTAGCTTCCATAATATAGTCTGAACAACAAATACATTTTTTGGTGAATAATCTTCCTAAATGAACAAGTAATCTAAATTTAAGAATTGATTTATCATAGATTGGAGGATAATTTCCTATATGAGTACAAATATTTTTAACCCCTGAAAACTTTGCACCGATAGCTATAAAAGCGTGCCATCCGAAAGGGAAACAAAGAACAGCCTTAGGCTTTAATTGAAGACATATTTTATATGTGTAATAAATTAAAAGAAAATACCTTAAGAATTTATTTTTAAAATCTTTATAAAAATGTACATCAATATTTATTTCTTCAAATTCTTTAAGTATTTCTAATGGATATTTATCGAAACAAATTATCTCAATTTTTTTTTTCTTAGAAGACCAATAATCAGCTAAGTTTAAAGCAAGTTGTGGACACCCTTCTGCCACTAGAGAATTAAGAACTATTAAAATATCACAACTATTAATTTTCGTTTTACTCATTGCAGATTAATTATAAAAGTAAATCTTTTTTTCATAGTTATAAATCAATTTTATTTTATAAATTTAATTATTAATATCTTATTTATATCTCAGATATCGAAATTATCTTTTTTTATAAATTTTTTTTAAAATAAATTTTTCAAAATCACTTTCAACATCATAAAAAGTCCTAATCTTTGGAGATTTAAATTCAGATAAAATAATTTTATTATTCAGAATATTCATGAATAAATTTCTCCAAGCTAATGGATCAGAAGACAACAGAAAGCATCCTGCTTGATCTTTTAATAATTCCTTTATTCCTCCTAAATTTGTTCCTGCTACAGGTATTCCAGCGGCAAAAGCCTCAAGGATAGTTAATGGTCCTGTTTCCATCCATATTGAAGGAACAACTGCTAAATCATAATCTTGTAATTTCTTCAAAAGTTTTTTTCGTGCCAAATTACCTACAAAATTAATTCTAGAATCATCTTGAATTTTTTTGATTAAATTTTTGGAATAACTATCATCGCCCCAATAAGGACCATATATATCCAATTGAATAGGTAAATCTTTATTAAGAAATAAAATTGCATCTATTATAATATGCAGTCCTTTCTCAGGATTACATCTTCCCCAGAAGACTAATTTCAAGAAATTATCTTCCATTGGTAACCTTTTTTTATACGATAATTTCTTTGGGCCTGCAGTCCTAATAAGATTAATTTTATTACAGTTTATTTTTTGTTTTATAAGCATATCTTTCCCCCAATTAGATAAAACATGTACAAAATCAACTTTATTTATTAAATTTATCCATGATACGTGCATATTTGAAGTTAATTTTCTTGAAGTTAATAATCGTGCAAATACATTTTTATTATTAGGAGAAAAGGGCCACCCATCTTGATATGCAATTAATTTTGATAACAAATCAGGTATACCTTTTGTTTTCAATCTAAAAAAAGTACATCTTGTATCAATTAAATCTCCTTTACAAATATCATGAGATGCATTTAACAAATTACCCATACAACTACAAGGAGGGGTATGTAATGTGAATATTAATTTAGCCCCAAAACTTTTTATTGCTTCTATATGATTAATTGTAGTTCTACTTCCCAAAGAATGGACATGCACAATATCAGGTTTAAATTTTTTTAGTAACTCATAGAATCCAGGAATTTCTTTGACTATATATGAAAAAGTATTTAATCTATTATCTTGCAACACAGGTTCTAAGAAAATCTTATAATTTTCTAAATTTTTTATTTTTATTTTTTCTGAATTATTCGATTTATGGCATACCCATATAACTTCATATTTATTATCAAGGCTAATTTGTACATTAATTAATTGTTGTATAAATATTTCAGTACCTCCTGTCATAAGAGGGTAAAAATTATCCGACAAGTGAAGATACCTTATTCTTTTTTCCATAAAAAATAATTAATTTATAAAAGAAACTATTGATTTTTTTAAATATCCAAAGAAAAATAGATCTCTTAATTTAAAAGGAGATTTAATAAATATAATTATCATCTCTAGAAATAAATTAATTTTTCTGATTAATTTCTTGGAACGTAACATATCAGTGTATGTCTTTTTCATTTTTATTTTTAACTCTAATCTTTTTATTTCTAATATAATTTTATTCTTTTGATATTTACTACCTGAAAGATATGCATATTCCAATCCTATTTGTCTTCTCTCTTTAAATAAAATTTTTTCATATTTTGAAGTTTTTGAATTTTCATGAATTCTAAAAAATGCTCCTGTGGTATTTAAATATTTTGGTTTTCCAAAATTTTTATATAAGTTAATAAAAAACTTATGATCCATCACATAAGACAAATTATCATCAAACCAAGGCTTTCTTAAAGAATTATTTTCCCAAAATACGCCTTGTTGAGCGATAGTTTGAATAGCACAAAACTCTTCAAATGATGAAATTCTTCTCTCAAAATATTCACTATTTTCAATTGAATTACCGAATAAGACATCAGTATAAATCCATTTAAATTTATTATTTTTATATTTTTCTGCTATTTTCCAGAGAATATTGTCAATATAAATATCATCACTATTTAAATATGAACAAATCTCCCCAGAAGCAATTTTAAAACCCTTATTCAAAGCATGAGATTGGCCATTATCTTTTTCGCTTACAAAGTAATTTATAAATTCGGAATATTTTTCCACTATTTCCAAAGTATTATCTTTGCTTAATCCATCAATAATGATTAATTCTAAATTTGGATATTTTTGATTAATTATCGATAAAATTGTTTCTTCAATAAATGAACCTTGATTAAAGGAGGGAATAACAACTGAAATTTTAGGGTATCTTTTTTCCATTAACCAAAAAATAATCTTATTGTTGTATTAGGCATTTAAATTAAAAATTATAAGCATTAATATATTTTTAGCAAAAATTTTTGTAAACCATATTTTTTCGTTCTTCAAAGCTTTAATGCAAAAGTTTTTATTTATATCTTTATAGTTAAATAAGTTCATAAAATAAGAGATTGATGTTGATAAAAATATACCTACTATAAAATCTTTTTTTCAATATTAATGAGAACTTTTTTATTTAGTTTATAAAAAAGAAGTCTCATACGTTGTTTAAAATTAAGAAATAATTTTCCCAAAAAGCTCTTTGTTAGTTTTTATTCGATAAAATGAGTTCCAAATAAATATTTATTAAAGAAATATTAACAATATCTCTATTATAATTACCAAATAAAAGACTCATCTTAAATGGATATAAAATATTTCTCTACTCCAATATTATTAATAGTTTGGAGGAGACCAAAAGAGACCCTTGAAGTCATAAATTCTCTCCGTAAAATAAAGCCAAAAAAATTATTTATATCTTGTGATGGACCTAGATTAGGTGATCGAAAAGAAGCTCTTAAAGTAGAAAGAACTAAAGAAGTTTGTAAAAAATTCATAAACTGGGATTGCGAAGTTAAATGGCAAATAAGTGATAAAAACTTAGGATGTAAAATTGGAGTTGTTAATGCAATTAACTGGTTTTTCAATAATGTTGAGGAAGGAATAATTCTTGAAGATGATAATGTTGCTCATCCAGACTTTTTTATGTTTTGCCAGAATCTTCTTAAAAAATATAAATTAGATAAAAGGGTTTGGTGTATAAGCGGTAGTAATAATCAGGACAATATAATGAGAGGTACAGGAAGTTATTATTTTGGAAAAATTCCATTAATTTGGGGATGGGCAACATGGAAAAATCGATGGGATGAATACGATGTTGGTATAAAAAATTGGCCTAATATTAAGTCTTCAAATATACTTGTAAATATTTTTGAAGACCCTACAGAAAAAGAGTATTGGACAAATATATGGGATAATTTTTATGAAACTGGTAACCCAGATACTTGGGACTATTCATGGGTTCTTACTTGTTTATTAAATAACGCTTTAATAGCTATACCAAACAAAAACCTTATCAATAATATTGGATTTAATAGTGATGCAACCCACACTAAATGGGAGAAAAAAAATACTACTATTATTAATAGTATCGGGAGTAAAATAATCCATCCAAAATTTTTTGTCTGTGATAAAAAAGCCGAAAAATATCAATTTGACTTTTACTTTGGAGGGAATAATATACGATTAAAGAAAAATTTATTAATGAGAATAAAAAATAAATTAAAAAGAACATTGAATTTTAAAATAAAAAATTCCAAACAATAATCTTTAAAAACAATTTTTATTAACTTTTTTTAAAACTATTGGTTAAAACTATAAATAATTAATAACTCTAAAAAAAGTAAAATTCTGAAAAATCAATTTTAAAAAATATAAAAATGACACTTATTAAGAATTAATTATCAATATAAAACTGAATCGATATTAAGGATTATTAATATTTTAAATTTATCTACTAATCAATTTAATTAAAAATTTTAATCAAGTATCTTAAACAAAGAATATACAGTTACTACACTTGAAAGTGGTCTCGCTACGGTATCCAGAGAATCCGAAGCTTTTGTTATTAAATTTCTTCTAACTCTTACTACATCTCCATTTCTTAATAATGGATTACTAGGGGATATTCCAGCTTTAAAGTCTAGTTTGAACTTTTTGTGAGAAGCGGTACCATCTCTATTTACCCTAAACAAATCAATATTTGTTTTTGCAGATCTACTACCTTTTGGACCACCAGCCTCTAAAATTGATTGCAACAATGGTGTATTTGAATCTATTAGTAATCTTCCAGGTTTTACCACTTCTCCAATAACGCTTATCTTAATTTGAGTAGGAGATAAATTATTGTAAGTGATGGTTTCAACTCTCTTTGAAGGATCTACTTCTGATTTTTTTAACTTAATAATATCTCCATCAAAAAGGAAAGGATTATTATCTCTCGCTCCTTCAAAAATTAGATCAAGGAGATTAAGTTTTGAAATCTTATATTCATTTTTATTACCTGGGAGCAATCTTATTAATTCTACTTCTTTAAGATTTGCTGATTGAGTTATTCCACCAGCTTTTTGAATTGCCTTTATTAAGGTGGGCATTCCTGAAATATTTGAACCTGATGGTTCAATGGCAGATTTAATTCCAGAAATATCTAAAGTATATATGCCTGGCCTATCGACCTCTCCAAGAACAAAAACTGTCATTGGCCTAGGTTTTATTATTTGAATGGAAACTTCTGGCTCTATAAGTTGTTTCTTAAGCTTGTTTTTAATTTCAGAATTAGCATCTTTTAAAGTTATGCCTTTCAAAAAAATATCACCTGCTAAAGGAATATTTATAGTTCCATCATTAAGAATTGTGTATTTTCCGGAAGATATCTCAGAATCCAATACCTCAATATTTAATTCATCGCCCGGGCCTAAAATATATGCATCTACTTGTAAGTTAATTTCTTTATTTATATTATTTTCGGTAGAATTATTTATTGTTTCACCATACAAATTTTGTATAGGATTAAAGGGAATTATAGAGGTAATTAGACCTAACTTTAAAAAAAATAATTTTCTAATAAATTTATTCATTAATAAATATTTAAAAGCTATTATTTTAGTAAACCCCCCTATTATATGACATAATAAGCCTAATAAAAATCTTTTTTAGTTTTGAATAACACTTCCAAAGAAAATTCTAATGAAGAAAATAATCTTTCCCAAGTACTTAAAGATTCTGAGTCTGAAGAAAAAACTTCAATTGATTTTTTACTTAGCCTAATCTTAAGAAGAAAAAAGTTTTTTATTTTAACTCTTGTAATATTTTCATCTTTTACCTTAATAAGAACAACTTGGGAAAAAATTTATAATCCTATTTTTAGAGGGGAATTTTCAATATTAATTCAGGATCCTATTAAACAAACTACGCAAGATTCATTTGACACAGCAGATGGAATAGTATCACCTAATATTTTCATGGGTGCCGCTACTGCAGATCTAGAACTAGATATCAAAACCCTAAGGGAACTTTTATTAAGTGAATTAGTTTTAAAAGATATATCTAAAAAATATGGACTTAAGACAGACTCTCTTGCACAAAGAATAACTATAAAAATAGATAGAGAAGCTACTGGAATTTTAAATGTTCGTTTGAAGAGTAGAAATCCTAAAGATGATCAATCATTATTAGATGATCTTAGTAAATTATATGTTAACTACGCCGCAGCAAGTACTAAAAAACGATTATCTAATGGATTAGATTTTTTAAGTAATCAAGAACCATCAATAAGAAAGAAAAATACTCAATTATTAGAAAAACTAGAAAAATTCAGGAGAGAAAAAAACTTTGTTGATCCATTTGTTGAAGGAGAAAAATTAAAAGAAATTATAAATAAAACTAATTTAGAAATTATAGGATTAGAAAGTCTTATTTCAAGATTAAAAAATATTAAAAAGGATATATTAATAGGTAATGTCAATTCTTCAAGTTATAAAGAATTAGTAGGAGAGGAAAATAATGCAGCCACTGTAGAAATAACTAATCCTGAAGAAAAATTAAGTTCACAAGTTAAAGAATTAAATGAACAACTTGGAGATGCACTTCGAGTTTATACTCCAAATTCGTACGTTGTTAAAAATATAAGATCTAGATTAGAAGAATTAAAACCAAAAGTTAAAGAAAAACAGTTAATAGGAGTTGATATTGCCATTAAATCTGCTGAAGATAATATAAAACTAAAAAAATCAACCTTATCTGACTTAACTAAAAAATTTGATAATTTACTAGTTGATATTAATGAATATTCTGAAATAAATTTTGAATTAGAAAGTTCGACAGAAAATCTTGCAGGTATTAACTCTGCCAAAGAACAACTACGGTTAGAACTTGCTCAAGATAGTTCGCCTTGGACTGTTATAAAACCTCCCTATTATTTGCCAACTAGAGTATACCCAAGTTACACAAAAGAACTATCTAAATCTTTATTGATTGCGATTATTGTTGGTTATGGTTTAGCACTCTTAAGAGATAAATTTGACAATGTTTTTCATTCTGCTGAGGAGGTAAGAAATGAATTGAAATATCCATTTTTAGGACACATACCTTATGTAGAGTACTTTAGCGATATAAGAGAGGAACAAAAGTCAATAGTTGATGATATATCTCTAATTAATAAAAATGAAAATATAGAGTCTTATGATAGGTTTTTTTATCAGGAGTCGCTTAGAAATATTTATACCTCTCTTAGGTTTCTAAATAGTGATAATCCAATAAAAGTTATTACTATGACTAGTTCTGTTCCTAAAGAGGGAAAGTCATTAATCAATATATTACTATCAAAGACTTTAAGTGAGATGGATTTAAAAATATTGCAAATTGATGCTGATTTAAGAAGACCTCAAATACATTCACGACTAGGTTTGAATAACCTAACTGGTTTATCAAATATTCTTACAAATCCAAAATTAAAACTTTCAGACGTCACACAAGCTGTTCCAGGATTTGAAAACTGGGAAGTAATAACTGCAGGAACTAAGCCTCCCGATCCAACCAGACTTTTAAATTCCGAAAGAATGAGAACTTTTATCAATCAAATTAAAGAAAATGATAAATATGATTTAATAGTTTTTGATACTCCTCCAGTAATAGGTCTTGCTGATTCATTATTAGTATCTGAAAAATCTGATGGCCTGATTTTGTTAGTGAGCACCAATTCAGTAGATAAAAAACTACCAAAAGAATCTATAAGTAGGTCTTTAAAAAGTGGTACAAATTTTTTAGGAATTATTTCTAATGCTGTCAAAAAAGAGTCCAAAAATTCCTTGGGTAACAATTATGAGGATTATGCATATGCCACTTATAGTGCCTATGGAATTAACGAAGATTTAGAAAGTAAAGATGCTGGTGCTATTGCAGCTAAGAAAATGAGAGATAAAGATAATCGATTTAATATAGCTAAAGAGCTAATTATTGAAAAACTAAAAATTATTGTTGATAAAAGTTTGAAATGGTTAGATGATTAGAAATGAAAAAAAGATTTAAATTAGACTGGGTATTAAATAATGAATTAGCAGTTGGTCCAGCTCCTTTAAAAGAATCTCACTTTGAATATTTAGCTAATAAAAACATTAAATCTATTTTAAATTTATGTAATGAAAAAGAGGCCCCTTTTGATGAAAATTTTAAATTATTATTTAATTTCAAGAGATTCACTTTACCCGACCACAAAGTAAATAAAGAAATTGAAATTGATGAAATAAAAAAAATTATTAAAATAATAGAATCTTTAAAGTCTTCTGGTGCAGTTTATATTCATTGTTTTGCAGGTGTTGAGAGATCTCCTCTAA
>QCPY01000014.1 GCA_003212375.1 Prochlorococcus sp. AG-442-N17
CACTTGATTATCTTGCCAGGACCTTTTACGGTTACTACCGATTTTACAGCTTTTCTTGCAATCCAACCTGGCATACCATCATTAACACTTCTTCCCGACAATATAACTCTTGAGTGTAAACCAAGAGATTCAGCTTTATATGCCAAATAATATGGATCTACGCCAATACAATGCCCGCCTACAAGACCTGGCCTAACATCCATAAAATTCCACTTAGTACATGCAGCATCTAAGACATCATTAGTATCTATTCCAATTCTTGAACAAATAATTGCAAGTTCATTTACCAACGATATATTTAAATCTCTTTGCGTATTCTCAATTACCTTAGCGGCTTCTGCTGTTTTAATATTCTTTGCTACAAATATAGAGGCTTTGATGAATCTTTTGTAAAAGTCATTTATCCATTGAGTAGTTTCCTTATCTTCTCCGCTAACAATTTTAACTATATTACTTAGGGTATTTCTGGTATCTCCTGGATTTAATCTTTCAGGACTATATCCTACTTTAATCATTTCCTTTTTTTGATTAGCTCTATCTAGCAAATGAAACCTACAGGTATCTTCAGTAACACCAGGGTACACAGTAGATTCATAGATTACGACAAAAAACTTATTATCTTTTATTGCTGAATTTGCTACTGCTTCTCCTATTGTTTTGCTTGCACTTATTAATGCTTTTAGATCAGGCGATTTATAATGATCAATAGGAGTTGGAACTGTGACTACAAATATTTTGCATTTAGTCAACTCAGTAGATTCGCTAATAAGCTTTAATTCATTATCTTTCACATATTCACTAATATTACTTTTATAGCCGTATTGTTCTAGTGTTTTTGCCTCAGAAATACTTTTAATTTTTTGCTTATCAATATCAAAACCTACGATTTTCCTTTTACTTGAGGTTTTTAAAATCTCTAGCAAAAGTGGTATGCCAACGTAACCTAAGCCTATTATGGCTATTGAATCATTAGCAGTTGGATAACTAAATTGAGATCCCATCAAGTCTTTAGAACTTTTTCTTTAGCATGATAAAAATCATTCTAAGACAAAGGCCGCAAGTAATTATCGATCGGAAATAACAATGTCATTAATCTACAGGTGCTTATTAGTTAATAAATAATTATATATTGCAAAATTTTGGATTTAGTTTATTTAGAGATCTAAAATTTTAAGAGGTCCTCTAAATTCTTTTACCATTTTGGTTCAGTAACTTGCCATCCTGCGGAAATTAACTTTTGATATTCTTTTCGAGCAGCTTCTAATTTAATTTCTTTTCTTGTCTTCATAAGCGGCGGTTTCTCTCCCAATGAACCAACAACTATCCCACTATCAATAAACATATAATCAAAAAACTTATCCTTATTATCTCTATTCTTTGTGAAACGCCTAACCTCAGTCCGATTGGGGCATATTAACCATGCTTCTTTAGTTACCTTCCTAGAGTCTTTATCCATAAATTTCCTTTAATAGTACTAGCTCTTTTATTAAGATTTGATTTTCTCATTCTTGTTGAAAGAATGGATACTCTTACAAGCTTTAATAATTTCTGAAATTCTAAAATTAATTTCTAATTTCATATTAAATAAGCAATTAGTAATTATTGATCCAATACTAAAGTTAAGCTCAAACCATGCAAATTAATTTGCATTCCATACGTATATAAAGCCATATTTGCTAGTAATGTGAGTATAAAGCGTTTCATTTTTTCTTATTTAATTCCTAAATATCTCTCACAGTAATAGTTTGCTAACTCACGATTATTATAGTTTTTTATTTCCTTTAAGTTAAGTTTCTTCATCGCTTCATCACCTCTAATTTGATAGCTTGAATTTAATTTGGCACAGGTATCTTTTACTTTTTCTTCCCTAGCAAAAGGTGTTCTGAGATAAAAAGCGACAATGGATAGCAACAAACCTAAGAATACTAATCTTCGGTGATTCTTCCACCATTGGTAAAGTTTAATTTCCATAAAAAAAGAGTTTTATCTAACTAAGTTTAAATCGACTATCAATTATTTCTATTTAAGTTATAAAAAGAGGACACTATTTAGAAGGGATGCTCTTTAGAAAAATCTAAATTCCATAAATACCACTTACTATCTTCGAAGTTTATTCATTTTGCAGTCTCAAACTTTTTTCACTTTCTAGAGTAATTTTGGATCATAATCTCAAAGAAATTTTCTTATAAAACCTAGTTTTATCGCAGAACTTGTTCACAGGTTCAAATTCTAGCTAGATATCTTGTGACATTGATTTTTATTCAATGGATGACTCAACATATAAAGTAAAGTGCTCAAAATTCCTAAATAAAATATTTTTTAATAAATATAAAATATGGTTTTTAATTAAATTATTTCTTTTCACTAAATATAATTTCATAAAAATGTAAACTCATAAAAAAAAATATAGAACTTCTCTAAGCTTGGTATTATGTTATCCAATATCAATTGAAGTGAAAAATTAACTTTTTAAAATGGATTTAAATTCTTGCAAGGAAATTATCTTGAAATGCACTCCAGAAGGATTAGAGCATAATTCATTCTATTTAAAAATTAAAGCTTAAATGTTTAAAATTGCATTTATCAAAGAGGCATGTTATCAGGATCTATGGATCGGAGATAATAATGACACCTCCTCAGATCTAATAAGATCAACTCTTTTAAGAACTGGACCAATAGGCTTATTAGAAATATTTGGGAGTGATTTTTTTATAGTAAAAAGTAATAATTCAAAAGCAGCACAAAAGATTAGATTTAGTCAAATACCTAAAAATTGCTTATCAAAAGAAGATTATAAATTAATTGAAAGCACCAAGATAAGAATTAACTCTTCTAGATTACCCTTTAGATGTCCAAATGATTTCTCCCTTGATGCTGAAAAAATAAATTGGTCAAAATACGATATTGTAATAAGCCTTAATTTTGCTGTTCCAATATCAATAAGAAGAAAACATCCTGATATTTTATGGACCTGCATGACTGGAGAAGGAAGATTTCCTGTCCTAAGTAGATGTTGGGATTACTTTATTTCTCATGATTATCCAAACACTCCTTTTGCAAACCTTAAAACAATTAATATGCCTTACACATTCATACCACCTAAGTATATTTATGATACTTTCAAGACTTCAAAAAATAAAAAAGGCATTTGTGTAGAAATCAACAGCAAAATTAGTCCATCAGATAATCAGGGGTTATTAAAAGAATTTTATTCATTAAATTTAAATGTTGAATTTCATTCTGGAGATATTGAAAAAAATTTAAAAAATCTTGCGTCTTCCAAATACTTCATTAAATTAAGTGGAAGGCCTGTTAGGGGAAATAGTTTCTTAGAAGCAATGTCAGCAAGATCACTTTGTCTACTTCATTACAACGATTGTTATGGAAAAATTCCTTTTCACAATTACTGTTACTTTAAAGATGAAAAATCTTTAATTGAAAAACTTCAATTTCTTGAAAAAAATAATGATTTTCTTGTTGAATTATTAAATTATCAAGATTCAATACTTCAAAATATGATAGCAAATCTAAAGATTCAATTTGAAAATGCCCTTTTGATTAAAAGAAAGTCTTTGGATTCAAAAAAAAATAAAATATCTTCAAATAAAATTGGTATAAACTCAATTTTGAAGAAATCATTACAACCCGTTATTGGTAGTTTTTGTTACAATAGCATCATCAGAATTGATGATCCAACTATCGATCCAAGAGAATATCTTCCTTCAGCATTAGAGTAATTTTTGATATCTTTTTATTTCAAATTAAAACTTTCTAAAATTTTCCAAACATTCATGTCTTCTTTTACTTCAACTAATGCAATTTTTGACAATTTAATTGATTTATTAAATTCAGGTAGTTTTGAAATCAACTTTTTTTTTTCTTTTAATATGTGATTACCATAAGACAAACTAATATGAGGATAATAATTATTTTCCAAATCATATTTATTTAAATCGTAAATATTTTTTCTAAGTCCCTTAAGATTTCTAGAATTTTTAATTGCAATATAAAATGATTGAAATTTTTCTTGTTTGAAATCGTATCCATCTACATCCAACAAAATTTGGGAATTATTTTTTCCAAAAATTTTTAATTTATTTTGAAAAGATTTGTCAATATTCAAATATGGTCCTGTAAGAGTTATGTGAGTTTCAAAAACTGGACTTTCTAATTTACTTTGCACTTTAGCTTTTATTTCATTTAAAAGATTTGTATCTTTAGGAGGAAATAGGCCCCATATCCAGTAACCTTTATTTACTCTCATTTCAATAGTTTAGTAAATGTTTAGCAATATAAATCTAAAGGTATATTTTTTAAATAAGAACAAATAAGTTTGTTCAAACAAAATCAGGGAAAGATCTATTAAGTATTAATAAATCTTACTAGTTCGCAGAAGGGAAAAGGACTTATTACTTTGCTTATAGCTTTAAGTTAAATTTATAAATTTGTCTTAACTAGTTATTTAAGAGAACTGAGTCGAAGGTTCAAATATTATAGCCTGGCATTACTTCTAACTATTTCAATTATTTTTTTTGGGAATTATTTATAAAGAGTTTTATTAATTAGATTTACTTAAAAAATATTTTCTTTGGTTCGTTATGATTATTTGAATAAAAGTATTTTTAGAAAATATGTATTTACTAAGTAAGTTATTACCTTTAATTTTTTCTCCATTAGGAATAGTACTAATACTTTTGATTATTTTTATTTTTAAAAAAAAAATTAAATTTATTTATTCGGCACTTATTTTCTTATTTGTTTTTAGCAATGGAGTTTTATCTGAAAGCTTATGGAGATTATTGGAATTTCCTTGGAAAAGATTGGATTATGCGGCCCTTAATTCTGCAGATGGTATTGTTGTACTAAGTGGTAAAGGTAGACTTTCAGATAGATTTCTTGCTGGGATTGATCTTTATAAAGCAAATAAATCAAATAAATTAATATTTACTGGGGGAGTAGTTCCTCACAATACTAATTTACCTCCAGAAGGAAATATCTCTATTGAAGAAGCGATTGCAATTGGTATTCCAAAAGAAAACCTATTCACTACATATCCCGTATATAATACTTTCGAAGAGGCCGTAGCAATAAAGAAATTACTTAATGAAAAATTAGACTCAGATAAAAAAAATATAATATTAGTCACTAGTGCATTCCATATGAAAAGAGCAAAAAAAATTTTTGAGAGACAGGGAATTAATGTTTCACCTTATCCTGTAGGTTTTAAAAGTAGTGAAAATTTCTCTGCATCATTAAGTAATCCTCTTAATTGGATGCCTAGCGCTTCTAGTTTAAATAAAAGTTCCAAGGCGATAAGAGAAATTATTGGTAGGATTGTATATGGTGCTTGGAGATGAATTCCCATCAGAACTGAGAACTTTGCGATCTTTTTTCAGTAGTTTATAAAAAATTATTAGGTTTAATTTTTACTTTTACATTTTTTAAATCTAACAAAAAACTATTTTAAGAAGATAATTAAAGCTTGTAAAATTTAATTGATTAATTCTACTCTCAACTTAAGGTTAAGCTTATAAAGATTTATTCTTATCACTTTTAATTGTATTTATATTATCCACAATATTTACAAATTAATTAATCATTTGAAGGGCTTCATCTATACTTTTGGTGATGTTTTTAACTCTTGTTTTTTTTGCTGATTTTATCAAGATTCAGGGAATAGCAATAATTAATAAATTTAATTCAACAGTAGCATTCAAAATTCTTTAAAATCTAGAAAAAAAATTGAATAAATCCGAATTCGATAAAAATGGAATAGACAGTACAGGTACTCATTGGTTGCAGTATGCTGCTTTTGCCTTTTCCGCTTTTGCTATTTTCACTACATGGGCCTTCTTTTTTGATTACAAATTTCATAATTTTGTAGTAAATATTTTCAGAGTTATAGATTGCAGCGGCTTTAACTGTAACGGCGTTTATTAAAGTTTTACAGCTAATCCAGATCAAAAATCAATCTTAATTAATCAAGGATTTAAAGATCGCAACTTGAAAAGACATATTTAAAAATTATTTCACCATCTCCAATATTTGAAGCTAAGGGATATCTACTTGTATATAAATTCGGAAAAAATATGATTGAGAATATAAATTCAATTAAAAAATTTAATTTTTATAAAAATTTCATACATGAACTTAATAATATTTGCTAATCCCACAAAGATAAATCTGAGTCGCCAGATGATCTTTGCAACCAATGAATTTTCCAAACATTTCCTACTTTCTTAAAAATAGAAGTCACAGTAGGTAAATCATCATTAGGTGTACCTTTGTAAGAAAACTTAGCTCCAAGTGTAAAAACACACATAACAACATCACTACTGAGAAATTCAAACCTATGTATCTTTGTTATTTCAGCTTTTTCTTGAATTACATCACCAGAACTCATCATTTGTTCAAATCCTTTTGCGCTTATAGGATTACCACTTGGTCTTATAAACAAGAAATCTGAAGTTGCATTATTTACAAAAAATGAGCCCATCTTACTTGGAGTGGCAAGTTCATAAAGTAAGGAAGTAATTTGTTCTTTTTCAGTCATTAGAGATTTATATATCTTTAATAAAGATAGAGTAATCTTCTATAAGAGAATTTATAAAGTTATTAAAAAAAACAATCTAATAAACTATTTTTGCACTTTCAAATTAGAGCCATATTTAATTTTTACAAGATAAGAAGCCACCAAAGATAGTACTAAAAAAAATAACAAACTTTCCAATGTAGATTGAGGCATGACCATAAATTTAATGAGAGGTATAAATATAAATCTATAAAAACAAACTTTATAAAAAAAATCAAATAGGGATTTTCTAATTAGCCAAGTATTTCTCTGATCTCCTCAATGCTCGAATAGCTCCTTTGAAATCTCCTTTACGATATTTTTCATCACTTTTTTGCTCTAACAAATTCACTATCTTTTTTATTTGTGATTCATCAAGTCTTAATTTATGATCATTTATTAAGTCAAATTTGGATGAATATAAGGAGGATAATTCTTTTTTAAATTGTTTAACTATTTCTTTATTACAAAATTTAGAATTCAAGATTAACTTTACTTCCCTTTTATCTTCTAAAGCACCTATAAAATTTCCTTCCTTAAATTTTCTTTCACTAGATCTAATATGCTTGACAATATTTGTAATAGATACTTTATCTGAATTCAGCATTTTATACTTTTTAATCTACTAATATTAAATTTACCAAACAAAATTATGATTAGATTTAATTATTATTATTCAAATTAACAAATTAAAATAACTTTCTTAATAAGCAATTAGTATAATTTTTTCATATTTGTATTAACTAAAATTCTAGGCTAAAAATATAAAATTCTATATAAGATATTTAATATTGTTTACCTTAAGGCAATTAAAACTTTTATTAAAAATAAAGGCTGAAATTGATGTTATCAAAATCCGAATCATCCAAAGATAGAGAAATTAAAAATTTCTCTGAGTTTTCAAAATTAGCAGATTTTTCTTTAGTTAATTATCTTAAAGCTGACCCTCAGTCCACGAATGATGGAAATGATCACAGACCCAGACCAGTCTATTCAGGTCATTATGTTCCCGTAACTCCAACACCAATTCCAGAACCAAAATATATCGCGCATAGCTCAATACTTTTTGAAGAATTGGGATTAAGTTCTGATCTTACAAAAGATAAAAAGTTTTGTAGTTTTTTTTCAGGGGATATAAAAGTTTCAGATCCTTCAATAACCTGCCTTGGTTGGGCAACGGGGTATGCATTGTCTATTTATGGCACAGAATATACACAGCAATGTCCATTTGGTACAGGTGATGGATATGGTGATGGTCGTGCGATTTCTGTCTTCGAAGGATTATTTAAAGGGAAAAGAATGGAAATGCAACTTAAAGGAGCAGGTCCTACACCGTATTGTCGTGGCGCAGACGGTCGTGCTGTCCTACGATCAAGCGTTCGCGAATTTCTTGCACAGGAGTTAATGCATGCCTTAGGAATTCCTACTTCAAGATCTTTCACACTCTACGTATCAGGAACTGAAATAGTTAGGAGACCATGGTATACAAAGGGTTCTAAACATTTTGAACCTGATATCATGGTTGACAATCATTCCGCAATTACTACACGTGTCGCGCCATCATTTTTGCGCGTAGGTCAGCTTGAACTCTTCGCTCGAAGAGTACGAAGTAATTCTCATAAAGAAGCTTTTAATGAGCTTAGAATTATTGTGCAGCACCTTATAGATAGAAATTATAAAGATGAAATTGATCCTAGATATTCATTTAATGAACAGGTTATTGAATTAGCTTTTTTATATCGAGAAAGACTCATATCATTAGTCACTAACTGGATGCGGGTTGGTTACTGTCAAGGTAATTTTAATAGTGATAATTGCGCTGTTGGAGGATATACTCTGGACTATGGTCCTTTTGGTTTTTGTGAATTATTTGATCCGAGATTTCAACCTTGGACAGGGGGTGGGGAACATTTTTCATTTTTCAATCAGCCTTTTGCTGCCGAAATTAATTTTAAGATGTTTTGTAGGTCTCTCCTACCATTACTTTTAGAGAATAAAGAGGATACTGAAAAACTAGATCAAATTAAAAATAATTTTTCAAAATTAATGTGCATAAAGATGCAATTAATGTGGGCCAAAAAGCTTGGCTTAGAGAAATATAACGAACCTCTTATCAATGAACTTTTTAATCTTATGGTAATTTCTAAAGCTGACTTCACTATTTTCTTCAGAAAGCTTTCTGATGTACCTGAGAATATATCTTTTTTGAAAGAGTGTTTTTACTTACCTCCTACAGAGGAACTTAAAACAAAATGGAATATTTGGTTAACAAAATGGCATGGTTGTATTAATAAAAAATTAAATACAAAAGAAATATCCAAATTAATGAAAAAAGTAAACCCAAAGTTTACTTGGCGTGAATGGAAGATCGTCACAGCATACGAAGAGGCTGAGAAAGGAAATTACAGCTTAATTCAAGAATTACAAAATATCTTTTGTAATCCATATGGAGAGCAATCTTTGGAAATATCACAAAAATACAATCTTCTCAAGCCAAGAGAATTTCATAATAGTGGAGGTGTATCACATTACAGCTGCTCCTCCTAAAAACTTAAGTTATTTTTTAAATAATTTTTCCAACTGTTTAATTTCATCTCTTAATTCTTTATCCCTTTTATTAATTTTATTTTTACTTTTACTTAATGGAATTATCCACCAAGCTTGTAAACCGACAAAAACCAATATAAGTATTATCAAATCAGGCGTTCCATACGGCATTAATAAAAATTGAGTTTTATCTAATAAAACGATAATAACAGCCACTAAATTACTTTTAACAATTAATAATTACACATAAATCTATGCCGCCTCTAATTCAATACAAAGCTCCCTTCCCTTGTATATTATTGCTTCCTTGTAATCAATTAGTTTTTTTATTCTTTCTTGCCTTTCCTTATCAGTTATGCAGATATCTTCAATAACTTCTTGTATTGCTAGCTTGACTTTCTGAAGCTCAAACTCTAAATCCTCTCTATGGTTCATGGGTTAATATAATAATTTTTCTTAATTAAAATAGAAATTTCTAAATAGTAAATAAGTATTTTGTCCAAAAAAGTTGACGCCTTAGAAAATAGATATATAAAATTAGTACAGATGTATTATCTACTTGTAGTAGTCTGTGAAGCTTATGTTTGGCCTAATTTTTCTTAAAGCAGTTATATTGATACGCTCAACGGCCGACTTCTCAACGCTGAGGAGACTTCCTAGTATTCCTTGAAAGATGCAAAATCGCCATGGGACAATATCAAAAACTTTAACCACCTCTTTTACACAAATCATTTAGAATAGCTGGCCGAACTAAAATCGACCAGAAGAATACCACTAGGCTAGGAACAGGAACAATGAAACAAACTTCATAAATATGACTGGGATGAGGTATCACACAATCTTGACTAATCAGAATGAATATAAAATTAAAGATATAATCTTCCCAGCAGATAAAGAATTAATCTTGATAAAACAAAACCTCATCAAGCCAAAAGGTACACCTAGAAAGAGCTAAACTTTAAGCCGAAAATCCAAAATTTCTAAAATAAATTTCGAGCGTCAAACCAAAACTCACATATAAGTTTAAGACATATATGTATCATTTACGATACATTAAGTACAAAAATTGATTAATTTGGCCCATTTACTTTACATTGATTAATACTTGTGTTACATTATTTAACAATTACATAACTAGCAATGGCTAATTCTCAAGTAACAACAGAATCAGGCGGAAGACAGAATATGTTTCCCGCAGAAACTCGCCCATATATAGACGAGTCTGTCTCATATGACGGTTACCCTCAAAATGCAGAGAAAGTTAACGGTCGTTGGGCAATGATCGGGTTTTTTGCATTGCTAGGTGCATATGTAACAACAGGACAAATCATTCCAGGAATCTTTTAGAAATTCATCCAATTTCTTCTTAGCTTTTCCAGAAATAATTTAAAGGATTTAAATCCATCAAATGATTTCTACTCTTAGTAGTTGTTTTTACAACAACACTTTTTTTATTACCCTCAAGTAATTTCAAAACTAAAAAATTAATTTAATTTTCCCTTTATAAAAATGACTAAAGAAAACAAAAAAACAAAAACAATCGAAAAAGAAAAAGTAGTTGCCGAAACACTTAATGGAAGATTCGCAATGATAGGCTTAATAGCCGCTGTTGGTGCTTATTTGACAACAGGTCAGATAATCCCAGGCTTCGTTTAAAACTTTATTCAAATTATTACTAAAATACAAATGGAAAACTCTAATATCAACTATTGGAAAAATGCTGAGAGAACTAACGGAAGAATGGCAATGATGGGATTCTTCGCTTTAGTTGTAAATTACGGCTTGTTTGGCTGGATAATACCAGGATTGTTTTAAGATGAACTTAGATATATTCCTAATTTCCTTCTTTACTTATTTGTTAGTACCAGTACTAATGATTGCTAAAGGCAAAAAAGCAACTAATTAGAAAAATGAATTTAGGTTTACTCTTTCTTAAAGTTAATACAATTGGGGTAATAACTTTATCCGAATTAGATTGGATTACTAATAATCAATCTAAATTTTCTAGACTAGATATGGCATTAGTTATTAAGATTGGGCGTTTGATGGATTCTGGAGATGTAGAAATAGACAGTAGATTGCCAGTTTAATCTTTCTTGTTTTGAAATCGATAGTCATAAATGTTCGCGTACCGAGAAAATAGCGAAAACTTTAGTTTAATTAAATATTTATAAACAAACAGTCCTTTTGTATTAGAAAGAACTTCCCATTTCCTTTTCTTGTAAAAATAATTTTAAGTAGGACTTACAACTTAATATTTTCAAGTAAGTTTAAGAATTATGTATATTTCCTTCTATCTATTTAATCCACCTCTCTTGATCCATAGAAACCAGGTCAACCAAATTGGGGGAAGAAACTTTATCAAAGAACAAATATTATATATATAAAAAGGAGCATTATCTAAAACAAATAAATTTATAACCATTGAAGACAAAGATATCCAAATCGCAATAATTAAAATATTTGATCCCAATAATGCGAATTTATTTTCCTTAAATATTTTTGGCATTAAATCAAGATATATAATCCTGATTTTAAATCAAAATTTGGTTTAGAAGAAATTTTTCAAAAAAACTTTAAATTTAAAATCCATATCCAAAGAAAAAATATGCTAAATTTTATACCCTCACCTAATACAATTCCTAAAATATAAGGTGGAACAAAAAATATCGACAAAATTGAAAGGAAACTAAAAAGTGCAAAAAAGCTTCTAAGTATAATATTCTTTCTTTTTTTCCTTCTAAGATTTTTTAAGAAATTCCATTCCCACTCAATTAACCTGTAGAATTTTTCAGATAATACAAATAAATACTTCATCATTTATTGTTTTTTTTATTTAAGTATTGGTAATAAATTTTTTCTAGCAGATCAATTAAAACCAATCTAATTTAAAGGTCTTTTCTTGTTGTTTTAATTTTTTGGTCGCATCTTGATATTAATTCATATCTCTTTAATAATTTTATTAGTGTTATTGAATTTATAGAAATACAAGTTTTTATCATGTGTTTTTGACTTTTAATATTTAAAAAATCAATTTCTAATATTAACAAAAAACTTTAGTTCCTTTCTCAGAAAGATAATAAATTCTACCCTCTGAACTAACAAAAAAAGTTAACCCTTTATATTGAGATCTACCAAATTTAATTAATCTACTCTTATGTAAATACCAATTATTAGTATTTATATCAGGATTGTTTTCTTCTTTCTTTGGAGTGAGTATTAAAGGTAAAAAAATTTTTGAATCTGTCGATGGATTATTTTTTTTCCTATAAATCAATAGAAGAAATAAAGTGATAAAAAATGTAACTATAGAAAAAAAAACTAATAATAATTTTGACATGGTCAACCATAAAAGAATTTTGTTAATCCATTACTCTAGAATACAAAAATTTTTTATAAAGACTTAGAAATTCTAATTATTAGAATTTTTTATTACTTCAATATCTATGAGTTCTTAATTAAATAATTAGTTTGAACTATATTCACTTTGAATTAAGAAATTTTTACTAGAGTTACTCAATAATTACTTTTCTCTTGAATCTTATTTCATATTATTAATTCTTGAATAAGATTGATTGGATATATAAATAAAAAAAATTATTTTTTGATAAAAATAAAATTCACATTTACATATTTTTAGTATAAGGTAAATGCATACATCAATTTATATTGTAAAACTTAAAATTTTTAATATTCTAAATGATAAAACTTTCAATAATTATACCTGCCTATAATGAAGAAAATACTATAATAAAAATCTTAGAAAAAGTTGCTGATGCTCAAATAGAAAGAGTAACTAAAGAAGTAATTGTAATAGATGATTGTTCAACTGATAAAACATTAAATTTACTAGAAAAAAATAGAAATTTATATGATGAACTTATTAAACTTCCCAAAAATAGCGGGAAAGGAGAAGCGGTAAAAAAAGGTCTTATAAAAGCATCTGGACAATACATATTATTTCAAGATGCAGACCTTGAATATGACCCTAAAGATTACAAGAAACTTCTTGAACCAGTTTTGCTTTTCGATGCTGATTTAGTAATAGGTAGTAGATTATCCGCATCTCAATTGACAAGAGTTTATTATTTTTGGCACAAAGTAGGTAATAAATTTATAACTTTCTTGTTTAATATAATGAATAATACTACTTTTACAGATATTTACAGTTGTTACATAATTTTCAAAGCTGATTTAATAAATCCAAATAACTTATTAACAAGTGGGTGGGAACAACACGCAGAAATACTTTCGACAATAGTATCGAAAAGTAGTTCTTTTTATGAGGTTCCAGTTAATTATTATGGAAGAACATATGAAGAAGGAAAAAAAATAAGACCTCATAATGCTATAAATGTATTACTAACAATAATTTTAAAAAGGATTTTCCGTTAATTAAAAATACTTTTATGGCTCCCCTTAAAATTGAACCTTTGACAGAAGATGAAATGAAGGATTGGCCAAAACATCCATTAGTCAATTTAGAAAAACCTTTTGTTGATTTGAGAGGATCAATTCAACCTTTGGTCGATTCCATAATGAAAAGCGCTGTGATGATTCACTCTAAAGCAGGTTCTTTAAGAGCTAATCATTACCATAAAACAGACTGGCATTACTGTTATGTAATCTCTGGAAAGATAGAATATTACTATAAAGAAGTAAATTCAGAAAAAACACCAGAACTACTTATTGTTGAAAAAGGTAATATGGTCTTCACCCCACCTTTAGTTGAACATTGTATGAAGTTTCCAGAAGATACTTTATTTTTAACCCTCTCAAGAAACCCTCGCGATCAAGAAACATATGAATTAGATGTCATTCGAACAAACTTAATTGACTCTAGCAATTCAATTTCTTGGAAGCCCGAAGATTAAAATGAAAACAGAGAGGAAACTATCATGTAGATTATGTAGATCTTCAGAACTTGTTTCCATTCTTAAATTAGCTTCAACTCCTCCAGCTAATGCTTTTGTATCAAAAGAAAATACTAAATATCAACAAACAAAATATCCATTAGAGTTATTTTTTTGCGAAAATTGTACTCATGTTCAGCTTGTAGAAGTTGTAGACCCAATTAAACTTTTCGAAAATTATGTTTATGTATCTGGAACTTCCCCAGTTTTTGTTGAACATTTTTCAAATTATGCAAAATCCATAATAGAAACTTATAAACCTTCACTTGAAAGTTACATACTAGATATTGGTTCGAATGATGGGACTTTACTGAAATTTTTTCAAAAAATGGGTTATTCAACAATTGGTGTTGATCCTGCAATTGATATCGCAAAAAAAGCTCAAAAAGATGGAGTATACACTATTAATGATTTTTTTAACTTAGATACTTCGATCAAAATCAAAGAACAATATTCAACAGCCTCCTTAATAACTGCTAATAATGTTTTTGCTCATTCTGATGATCTTATAGGTATTACAAAAGCAGTAAAAAATTTGTTATCGAAAGAGGGTTTATTTATTTTTGAAGTTTCTTATTTGGTAGATGTTTATCAAAAAACTTTATTTGATACTATATATCACGAGCATCTCTCTTATCATTCTGTATTTCCCTTAGTTAAATTTTTTCAAAGAAATAATATGGAATTAATTGATGTTTCAAGAGTAAATACCCATGGAGGATCAATAAGATGTGTAGTAAAAAATAGAGAAGATAAAAGACCAATTAATAATTCGGTTCAAAATCTTTTAGATTTAGAAAAAACACTTGCATTAAATGAAAAAAATACATTCATTAATTTTGCAAACAATATCAAGGAAAGGAAAAAAGAACTCAGGAATTTTATCAATAAAATAAAAGCTCAAAATAAATCAATTGCTGGATTTGGAGCTCCCGCCAAAGCAACAACTCTAATGTATGAGTTTGAGCTTGAGAAAAATGTTTTGGATTTTATAGTTGATGACAGTCCATTAAAGCAGGGGCTTTATAGTCCTGGATTGAATATACCAATCCTTGCATCCTCTGCAATAAATGAACTAAAGCCAGACTATTTATTAATCCTGGCTTGGAATTTTGCAGATTCTATTGTCAAAAAGAATCGTAAATTTACTGAGTCAGGAGGAAAATTTATTATTCCACTTCCTAATCTACAAATTATTTAAAATGAGTAAATTTTTATTGTTAAATGATATCCAACAAATAGTAGATAATTTGAGTGATGTTTCAAATCAATTCTCAGGTAAAACAGTCTTGGTTACTGGAGGAAGAGGGTTTTTAGGAAGATATTTTATAGAAATTTTTAATTACCTTAATGAGAGAGTTCTTAAAGAAAAAGTTAAAGTAATAGTTTTAGATAATTTAATTACCGCAGGTAAAGAAGGGGCTGAAGTACCTATTTATCAACATATAGAATTTATAAACCACAATGTTATTAAAAAATTTACATTAGATAAATCAGTTGATTTTATAATTCATGCTGCTGGAATTGCAAGCCCATACTATTATCGAGCCTATCCATTAGAAACCTTAGAAGTTGCTACAAAAGGAACACAAAATATGCTCGAATTAGCTGAATTAAATTCTGCAAAACTCACATTTTTTTCATCTTCAGAGATTTATGGAGACCCTGATCCAAAAAACATTCCTACAAAAGAGAGCTACAGAGGTAACGTTTCTTGTAATGGCCCTAGAGCATGTTACGACGAGAGCAAAAGAATAGGAGAAACCCTATGCAATATTTATCACAACTTAAAAGGTATTAAGACGAATACTATACGTCCATTTAATGTTTTTGGTCCTGGGATGCAAGAAACTGATTATAGAGTTTTGCCTAATTTCACTAGTAGAATCAAAGGAAATATACCACTTCAAGTGTATGGTAATGGTAATCAGACAAGAACTTTCTGTTATATCACTGATGCTATGGAAGGATTCATTCGCGTAATTTTAAACGGTGTCCCTGGAGAAGCATATAATATTGGGAATCCAGAACCAGAGCTTTCAGTAATTGAACTAATTGAAAAAATTGAACAAATTTTGGGCAAGAAAGTTGAATATCATAAGGTTGACTATCCAGATAGCTATCCTGCAGATGAGCCCAACAGAAGATGTCCAGATATACAAAAAGCAAAAATTCAAATTAAATATAAACCTAAGATTGATATTAATGAGGGTATTAGAAGGTATATCAAATGGTCTGACAAGGTATATACAGGTAAACAATAAATGTCCAATGAGCTAAGAATTGGACTTATTGGGGCTGGTAACTGGGGAAAGAATTATATAAATACCCTAAAGAAGAAGAAGAAAGTGTCGTTAAAAAAAATTGCTTTCAAAAATTTCAAAGAAAAACGAAATTTGGTAAAAGATTATGATGTCACTGATAATTGGCATGATATAACCCTCTCATCTGAAATTGATGGGATAATTATCGCAACGCCTCCTAAAACTCATTTTGAAATTGCGTCCGAGGCCATAAAAAATGGTAAGCCTGTGATAATAGAAAAACCTCTTACATTAAACTTAAAAGATGCTTCAGAATTTTTAGAACTTTCAATAAAACATAAAGTGCTTGTAAAAGTTAATCATGTTTATCTTTATCATCCTTTATACAGATTATTAAAAAGACAGCTCAAAAATAAAAATAACTTAAAGTCAATTTATTCCATTGGGGGTAATTATGGACCATTTAGGAAAGATGTATCTTCTCTTTGGGACTGGGGTCCACATGATTTATCTATGTGTCTTGATATCCTAGGCGAATATCCATCAGAAATAAAAGCAGAAATTGTTAAAAAGGATTTTATAAATTGTATAGAAGCCTCAAACCTCAAGATAATTCTTGATTTTAAAAATAAAAAGTATGCAGAAATAAATATTGGGAATCTAATGGAAAATAAAAAAAGAATATTTAAAGTAAATTATGAAAATCATTCATATATTTTTGATCCAATAAACAATAATTCAATAAAGAAAAACGGGAATATACTTAAAACAGACCTTATCAAAAAAAATAAAAAAAGTAATGATATAAATCATGAGAAGAATTCACTAGACATATTAATTGATGAATTTGTAGATGACATATTTTCTAGAAATTTTAATATTAGAGATTTAAAATTAGGATTAAATGTGATTAAATTACTTGAAAAAATTGATAATCTTTTGAAAGTTGAATAAATATTTCCTCATATTGTATAGAAAAAAAATTGCGTAACATATTTATAATATTTTCAAATAGATAATCACAATAACTTTAAAATTTATTTATGGATAGTAATTAATAAATAAAGTAATAAAAGATTTTTAAAATTTAAGTTTTTTACCTTTTAACTTTTGTGTAATAATTATTTATCTAGGGGAAAGTTTAAACCAATTGCGTTATGAATAAAATAATTATTTAAAACACTAAGTAAAAAACCTTATTTTGCGATTCTTGTAATTTTGAATACTTTCAAACTATGCCATAAAAACTGAATATGGTTTTACTAGCAATTCAAATTATGACTCAAACATCAATGAACACTCCCTATGCAAAAAGAATAGCTGAGAAATTTAAAGAAGCTCAAAATTATTTAAGAACTAACGGGTTTAGTAGATCAACAAAGCATCTTTTAGAAGATATTGAAAATACAGTTGAAAGATAATTCCAACACCTGCACATTTAACCCAATTACAATAAAGAAATGATAAGTAATTTACCTCCATGAAATTTGATTCCATTAAAAGTAAAAAATTTTTTTAATTAAAATTTGAATTATTTTTTTAAAAAATTTTTTGACTTTACCATCTTAAAAATGAAAAATTAGAGAGGTACTACACATTAAATAAAAATTCCATAACATCCCCTTCATTTACAACATATTCCTTGCCTTCACTTCTTAATAGACCTTTAATTTTTGCATTTGCAATTGAACCAGAATCTATTAAATTTTGATAGGAAATAGTCTGAGCTCTTATAAATCCTTTTTCAAAATCAGTATGAATAACTCCTGCTGCTTGTGGCGCTGTCATCCCATCTTTTATGGTCCATGCTTTTGTTTCCTTTTCTCCTGTAGTGAAATAAGTTTTTAATCCCAATAATTTATAGGTTGATCTTATTAAAGAACTTAAGCCCCCTTCTTCTACTCCTAAACCCATAAGGTAATCTTTTTTATCTTCTGGTTCTAACTCTATTAATTCAGATTCGACTTGCGCTGATATTTTTATACATTCTGTATTTTCATTGCTTGCAAAACTTTGAACTTTTGATGAAAAATCATTACCTTCAGCTAAATCATTTTCATTCAAATTAGTTGCGTAAATAATTGGTTTAGCAGTAAGGAAGCCTAATTGCTTAATTATTAAATTTTCTTCTTCATTCAAAGATATTGATCTAACTGAAAGGCCTTTCTCTAGCTCTTCTTCAATTTTTTCTAATAAGGAATCTTCTTTTGCTGCATCTTTACTAGTTCTAACCTGTTTTTTAATTCTTTCTCTTCTTTTTTGGAGTTGAGATAAATCAGCTAAATTCAATTCCAGATTAATTATCTCAATGTCATCCATGGGATCTACCTTTCCAGAAACATGAATTACATCACTATCTTCAAAGCACCTTACAACATGAACTATTGCATCAACCTCCCTAATATTTGATAAAAATTTATTTCCCAAACCTTCTCCTTTACTAGCTCCTTTTACTAGTCCTGCGATATCTACAAATTCAATTTTTGTTGGGATAATGTCTTTACTAGAACTTAAATTACCTAACTCTTGCAACCTTTGATCAGGGACTGAAACAATTCCTTTATTAGGTTCTATTGTACAAAAGGGGAAATTAGCCGCTTGGGCCTTAGCATTTTCTACAAGTGCATTAAATAGAGTTGATTTTCCAACATTTGGTAATCCAATAATACCTGCTTTTAACATTTGAAAAAACTTATGGAAAAATTATCAAGAAAACATCTTCTAGTAATATAGTATTTACTTAACCAATCTTGGATAAGTTAATTATAATCGTCTTGATTATTTATTTAGTTCCTAAATATTCTCTATTTCTGCTTTTAAAAAAAATGTTTGATTTAATAAAAAAAAATATAAATTTAAGAAGTGGAATTATACTGCTTTCTCTAGCTATATTTTTCGTTTTTATAACCAATTCCTTCAAGAAAAATAAGTCAAAAGATATTTCTGATTTTGTAGTTCAAGTTGAAAAAGGAATTCTCTCAAATTCAATTAATACTAGTGGTGAAGTAAAAGCAATAAGGACAAGCAATATTGGGCCTCGGAAGCAAGGTGTAATAAAACAAATCAAAGTAGATGAGGGCGATCTTGTAAAAAAAGATCAGGTTTTAGCTTCTCTTGATGATGAAGACTTTATCTATAAAATTGAAGAACTTGAATTAAATGTAGAAAAACAAAAAACTGAATTTTTAAGAAGGGAATATTTATATCAAGAAGGTGCTGTAAGTAAAGAAGACTATGAAAGTTATAAAAATAACTACAACATTAGTAGCGCAAAACTTAATGATGCAAAAGCTGAAAAAAGTTTCTATCTAATTAAAGCTCCTTATGGAGGAAAGATAACTGCAAAATATGCTGAGATAGGATCTTATGTCACACCAAGTACAAACTTAAGTTCAGACCCTAAAACCAAAAACTTTATTTTTGAACTATCAGAGGGCCTAGAAATTGTTGCAAAAGTTCCTGAAAGTGACATTGGCAGAATAAAAATAGGTCAAGAAGCCTCAGTAAGAATTGAGGCTTATCCCTCAAAAAAATATAGTGCAATAGTTAAAAAAATAGCTACAAGAGCTGTAAAAGATAATAATGTAACTTCATTCGAAGTAACTTTAAATTTTAAAGATATTTCTGAAGAAATTAAAATTGGAATGACTGCAGATCTTGAATTTAGAGTCGAAGGTAATGAAGAAAAAATCTTAGTGCCAACAGTTTCTATTGTCACTGAAAAAGGTGAAAAAGGAATTTTGAAAGTTGATAAAAACAATTCTCCCAAATTTGAAAAGATCGAAATTGGTATTACTAGTGGAAATAAAACTTCAGTAATTGATGGATTAGAACCTGGAGAGCAAATCTTTATTGATATTCCACCTTGGGCTAAGAAGAGAAAATGAGTTTAAAATCTGAAAACTCTAAAAAACCAATTTTACTTTTAGTCGATGGTCATTCACTTGCTTTTAGAAGCTTCTATGCATTTAGTAAAGGGATTGATGGAGGTTTAACAACTAAAGAAGGATTCCCAACAAGTGTGACTTATGGATTTCTAAAAAGTCTTCTGGATAATTGCAAAAATATTAGTCCTGAAGGTGTTTGTATTACGTTTGATACCGAAAAACCAACTTTCAGACATGAATTAGATCCAAATTATAAGGCCAATAGAGATGTAGCACCAGATATTTTTTTTCAGGATATTGAACAACTAGAAATAATCTTAGAAGAAAGCCTAAATTTACCAATTTTTAAATCACCCGGTTATGAAGCAGATGATCTCCTAGGCACAATTGCAAATGATGCTTCTTCTAAAGGATGGTGCGTGAATATTCTTTCTGGAGATAGGGACTTATTTCAATTAGTAGATGATCAAAAAGATATTTATGTACTTTATATGGGTGGTGGTCCATATGCGAAAAGTGGTAATCCAACTCTTATGAATGAAAATGGAGTAAAAGAAAAATTAGGTGTTGCGCCAGAAAGAGTAGTTGATCTTAAAGCCCTAACTGGTGATAGTTCTGATAATATTCCGGGTATTAAAGGGGTAGGTCCAAAAACTGCAATTAATCTACTAAAAGAGAACAACACTCTTGATGGGATTTATCAGGCTTTGGACAAGATTCAGCAGAACAATAATAAAAAATATAAAGGATTCATCAAAGGTTCAGTTATAGAAAAGCTCAGAAACGATAAACATAATGCTTTTCTTTCAAGGGAATTAGCAAAAATAAATACTAAGGTGCCTTTAATTTTAAGTAACAGTTATGAATTAAAAAATATAAATCAAGAACTACTCTCAGAGTCACTGCAAAAACTTGAATTATCAACACTACTTAGACAAATTGATATTTTCAATTCAACTTTCAGCAAAGGTGGTTTTGACAAAAATAATGTAGCTAAAGAGGAGGGGCATCCACCAAAAGTCTCCAGTAAAAATGAATTAGAAAATAGTGAAAATAAAATCCCTAAAATTAAGGTAATTATTGTAAATGATTTCGAATTACTTGATAGATTAATTCATAGATTAGACAAGACCAATGAGATAGTTTCTTTAGATACAGAGACCAATAGTTTAAATCCAATCGATGCGGAACTTGTTGGGATAGGGTTATGTCTTGGAGAAGAAAATGATGATTTATTTTATATACCTCTTGGTCATCAAACAAATAAAGTGACACCAAATCAATTATCAATTGAAGATGTTTTCTCAAAACTAAGAACTTGGATAGAAGATCCGAAAAAAGAAAAGGCACTCCAAAATTCTAAATTTGATAGGCAAATATTTTTTAATCATGGACTTGATCTTAAAGGCGTAACCTTTGACACCTTGATAGCAGACTACCTTCTTAATAACCAGGAGAAGCATGGGTTAAGTGAAATTAGTTTTAGATTATTTGGATTTAAGCCCCCTTCATTTAAAGAAACAGTTGGGAAAAATAAAGACTTTTCATTTGTTGATATTAATGAAGCAAGTATTTACTGCGGTTATGATGTATTTCTAACTTTTAAGATTGTCAAAATTTTTAAAGAAAGATTTTCAAAGGAAAAAGATGAATTAATCAAATTGTTCAAAGAAATCGAGCTGCCGTTAGAGCCGGTATTGTCTCAAATGGAAATGAATGGAATAACCATCGATATCCCTTATTTAGATAAACTCTCAAAAGAACTAAAAAGTACCTTAGAAGATATTGAAAGTAAAGTTTATGAATTAGCAGAGGAAAATTTTAATCTATCTTCGCCAAAACAACTCGGTGAGATCTTATTTGAAAAATTAAATTTGGATAAAAAGAAATCACGCAAAACAAAAACAGGATGGAGTACAGATGCAGTAGTTCTTGAAAGATTAGTCGACGAACATGAAATAATCCAACATTTAATAAAACATAGAACTCTCAGCAAATTACTTAGCACTTATATTGATGCTCTTCCAAATCTTATTAACGAAAAGACGGGAAGGGTTCATACAAACTTTAATCAAGCTGCTACAGCAACTGGAAGACTAAGTAGTAGTAATCCTAATCTTCAAAATATTCCGGTTAGGACTGAATTTAGTAGGAGAATCAGAAAAGCATTCTTGCCTGAAAAAAATTGGAAACTTTTATCAGCTGATTATTCTCAGATCGAATTAAGAATACTTGCGCACTTAGCGGATGAAGAAATATTAATTAAGGCATTTCATAAAAATGATGACATTCATTCTTTGACTGCAAGATTAATTTTCGAGAAAGAAGAAATATCATCCGACGAAAGGAGAGTTGGGAAAACAATAAATTTTGGAGTTATCTATGGAATGGGCATAAAAAAGTTTGCCCGTTCAACAGGAGTAAGTACTCCAGAGGCAAAAGAATTCCTAATAAAATACAAAGAAAGATATTCAAAAATTTTCAAATTTCTTGAACTCCAAGAAAGGCTTGCCTTATCAAAAGGTTATGTAAAAACAATTTTTGGTCGAAAAAGAGAATTTAAGTTTGATAAAAATGGACTTGGTAGATTGATAGGTAAAGATCCTTATGAAATTGACCTGCAATCTGCAAGAAGGGCTGGCATGGAAGCACAGTCATTAAGAGCCGCAGCTAATGCACCAATTCAGGGTTCAAGTGCAGACATTATTAAAATTGCAATGGTTAAACTAAATAAGAAATTCATAGAAATGAATATTCCCGCAAAAATGCTTTTACAAGTTCATGATGAATTATTGTTTGAAGTTGAACCAGATTCTTTGGAAATTACGACGAAATTAGTAAAGAAGACTATGGAAGATTGTGTAAAATTAAATGTGCCTCTTTTAGTTGATATTGGTATTGGAGACAATTGGATGGAGACAAAATAAACCTTATGAAATACTTAATTTAAGATGATCAAACTTTTTAATACTTTAAGCAGAAGAGTTGAGGTTTTTAAGCCTATTGATGATGTAGTAAAAATTTATTGTTGTGGAGTAACTGTTTATGATTTATGTCATCTTGGTCATGCTAGAAGTTATATAGCTTGGGATGTATTGAGAAGATTTTTAATTTACAGTGATTACAAAGTGAAGTATGTTCAAAATTTTACAGATATTGATGACAAGATCTTAAAAAAAGCGAAAGAAGAAAGCAGTTCAATGAAGGAAGTATCTGAAAAGAATATCATTGAATTTCATAAAGATATGGATTCTTTAGGGATAATGCGACCGGATAGTATGCCAAGAGCAACTAATCATATATGCAATATCTGCTCCTTCATAACAATCCTCGAGGACAAAGGTTATGCTTATTCTAGAGATGGAGATGTTTATTATTCTGTTTTTAAAAATAAAAATTATGGAAAGCTAAGTAATCAAAATATACAAGAACAAAATATCAATCAGCAAGGAAGAATGGCTAATGAGGAAAATAGTAAAAAACTAAATCCGCAAGATTTTGCACTTTGGAAAAAAGCCAAAGATGATGAACCATTCTTTGATTCGCCATGGGGTAAAGGTAGACCAGGATGGCATATTGAATGTTCGGCGATGGTTAAAGATGAATTAGGAGATACTATTGATATCCATTTAGGTGGTTCAGATTTGATTTTTCCTCATCATGAGAATGAAATCGCCCAATCAGAAGCAGCTAATGGCAAAAAGCTAGCAAACTATTGGTTACACAATGGGATGGTCAATGTAAATGGACAAAAGATGAGTAAATCCCTTAAAAATTTTAAAACAATCAGAGAGCTAATTAAGTCAGGTATAAGCCCTATGACTTTGCGATATTTTGTTATGACTGTGAATTATAGAAAACCACTCGATTTTACTGAAGAAGCTTTAAGGAGTGCTTCAGAAGCTTGGAAAAACATTAATGTAGCCCTTTCTTTTATGGACCTTACAAAAGGTGCTTTTAGATCTATTGAAAAAAATGAATCTCTCGAAGAAGAATATAAAGAGAAAATAAGTTTTGAATTATCTCAAAAAAAGCTTAAATTTTCTAAGGCTCTTGGAAATGACCTTAATACAGCAGGTGCTATTGCAATTATTTACGATTTAGCGAAACCATTAAAAAACTTTTTAAACCAATTTCAAAGGGTTGAAGGTTTTAAAATAGACCTAAATGAAAAATTCTTTCTACTTGAGAATTTTAAAACTCTTGAAAAGTTGACCGAGGTACTTGGTCTTAAAAAAGAGGTTTTAGTAAAAGAAAGTAAAATAAAAGAAAACGAAATATCATCGCTTATTGATGAAAGATTAAAAGCAAAAATGGAAAAGAATTATGCGAAGGCGGATGAAATAAGGAATTTGTTAAAAGAAAAAGGTATTGAACTTATTGATCAATCAAAGGAAATAACAACATGGATAAGGGTCTAAATTTTAAGAAAAAAACCAATTTGAAATTTTTGTTTTTTAAATACACCTTTAAATGGGAAGATATTAGAAATATCAGAGAAAATTGAAATACATTACTGTGCTCGGTTCTACTGGTTCGATAGGGACTCAAACTCTCGAAATAGCTAGTGAGCAGCCTGATAAGTTTAAAGCCGTAGCTCTTTCTGCAGGAAGAAATATTAAGTTATTAACTGAACAAGTTAAAACACATAAACCAGAAGTAGTTGCAATTGAGGATGAAAGTCTTATAGAAGATTTAAAAGATAATATTAATAACTTAGATTTGGATGTTGCTCCCTTGGTTTTAGGTGGAAAGCAGGGGATTAACGCAGTTGCAGCATGGGATAAGGCAGATACTGTGGTAACAGGGATAGTAGGCTGTGCAGGCTTAATTCCAACAATGTCAGCAATTAATGCGGGGAAAAATATTGCACTTGCTAACAAAGAAACTTTAATTGCGGCAGGACCAATTGTTATTCCTGCATTAAAGAAAAATAATAGTAGGCTTTTACCTGCTGATTCAGAACACTCTGCTATCTTTCAATGTTTGCAAGGATTACCTAATTATGAAAATGCAGATTTTTCAACAGGAGAGATCCCTAAGGGTTTAAAAGCCATACATTTAACAGCTTCTGGTGGTGCTTTTAGAGATTGGGCCGTTGAGGATTTAAAGCATGTCACAGTGGAAGATGCGACTTCACATCCTAATTGGGATATGGGAAAAAAAATAACTGTAGATTCTGCAACTCTTATGAATAAAGGATTAGAAGTTATTGAAGCTCATTATTTATTTGGAACCTCTTACGAAAATATCGAAATAGTTATCCACCCTCAAAGTATTATTCATTCAATGATTGAGATGGAAGATTCTTCAGTATTAGCTCAATTAGGTTGGCCAGATATGAAACTACCCATTTTATATGCGATGAGTTGGCCTGAAAGATTTAAAACAAATTGGAAAAGATTAAACCTTAGTGAAATTGGAAAATTAACTTTTAAAAAGCCAGACGAGTTTAAATATCCATGCATGGGACTTGCCTATGCTGCAGGAAAATCTTCTGGGACTATGCCTGCAGTCTTAAATGCTGCTAATGAAATGGCCGTTGAACAATTCCTAAAAGAAAAAATTTCTTTTCAAGAAATTCCAACATTTATAAGTAAAGCTTGTGAATCACATATGGAGGATTTGAATTTGAGTCCCGAATTGGAGGATATTCTTGAAGTAGACAATTGGGCCAGACTTTTTGTTGAGCAAGAAATTAAAAAAGGGAAAAAATACGTAAGTATTGGATAAAAGTGAATATAAAAAAACATCTTCTACTATGCGCAACACCCACAAAACAGAAATGCTTTAAAGGCAATGAAGGTCAAAAAACGTGGGAATGTCTGAAAAAGACTTTAAAAGAATTTGAGAATGATCCCTCTACAAAAAACGTTCATATATTAAGATCAAAAGCTGACTGTTTAAGGGTATGTAAGAACGGCCCAATTCTTCTTATTTGGCCTGATGGTGTTTGGTATGAGAAAGTTTCTCCTGAAAAAATTTCTGAAATTTTTACCTCACATATTATTAACGGTAAGCCAATAGAAAAATGGATTTTCAAAAAAACACCATTTTTAAATAGTCCTAGATACTCATAAACCAGTTCTTTACGACTTCGTCTGACCAGCAGCCATTAATCGAATGAAAACCATTATGACCTCCTTTATCAGTTATAAAAATAGTGAATTTATCAATAGATTCTTTTCTTAAATTCAAAGTATCCTTATATGGGACCCAGGGATCATCCTTGGCATGAATAAAAAGCATTTGAGGTAATTTTTTTATTGAGTTTTGGATTCTATGTATTGGAGAAGCTTTAATATAATAATCTTCTAAAGAATTAAATCCCCAACTTGGAGCTGTAAATTTTTGATCAAATTCTCTTATACTTTTTAAATTTCTAATTTTTATTCTTAATTTCTCATTATTAAGAATTTTGCCCTCATCATTAAATCCGTCCCATAACTGATTTTTTAAGCGGTGAAGTAACCATTTTTGGTAGATATAATTTCTAGGTTTTTCAATACAGAGACTGCATGAAGATAAATCTAAAGGGGTACTCACGCAAGCAAGGCCATCTAAAAGTTTTTCTCCTTTGTTTTCATCGTAATCTAGGCAGGCATTTAAAAGAATTGTTCCGCCTAAAGATAATCCAACTCCGTAAATTGGAAGATTATTATTCCTTTTCATAAGATCTTTGAACTC
>QCPY01000015.1 GCA_003212375.1 Prochlorococcus sp. AG-442-N17
TAGAAATATTGTTGATAAACAAGTTGATAAAATTTTTGAAACTGGAAGACAATTCGTTGATGGAGTTTCTGGTGCTAGGCCAGGTAAAAGAAGGAATTCAGATTTTCAAGGAATAACAAGTAAGAGTGTTAAAAAAGTGGGAAGATGGGTATCTGAAAAAGTAGATTTATTTTTTGATGAAGATAATGATGATTGGAATGATGATAATTTTTATGATGATAACAGTGATTTTAAGACATTTAATAGAGAATCAAATTCTTATGAATCTACTAAAACGTATTCAAAAAGACCTTTAGAAGCAATATCTTTAAGACAACCAAAAAATTTAAATAAAACTGAGCAAAAAAAATTACCTTATGGGAATGAGAATAAAGATGGCGATTGGCCAGATGAAATGGATTTCAAAGTTGAAAGATGGCAAAGATCTTCAGAAAAAGAGAATAATATATCAAGAGATCAATTAAACCAACAAGTTCAATCAAAATCAAGAAATCTTCCTAGATCAAGAAGAAGAAGAGTATAGACTTGCAAATTCTTTAATTCCAGAAGAACCTAGTAAAATCTCTAAATGTGGATTGAAAACCTCCCTAATAATTGTTAGAGGTTTTTTGTTACGAAAAAATCTGTAATTTCTGGACCAGAATGGACCTTTAAAACAAAATTGATCTTCTAACCATTTTGAATTAACAAGTGAAATTCGATCAACTTCTCTAAATAATTCTGATCTATCTTGCGTTAAATTTTTCCAAATTGGTTCTTCTTTGGCTTTTAAATTTTCACTCACTTGTTCTGCATTCCACCAACTTTCAGCCCATGCTAAGTTTTTATTATTGTTTTTAATCCATACTTGTCTTCTAATTAGAGGGCCATTTAATTGATTCAATTCTTGAGGACCCTCCTTACTGAATAGTGGATCTAATTGCATTGAAATCAATTTAATTGTTGTTTCTTGATTAGTTAATAGTTGTAGATGTCTAGTTGGACTTCCATCTCCAAGCAGCATTAATTTCCATGGACCAGATATTTTGGGGAGTGAATTTTTCACTAAAAAAGTAGAGGCTTTTTCTTCCCATAATATTTTTGGGGATTTAAAAAGTTTATTATTCAGTGCTCTGACAGATTGCTTTTACGATGATAACTTTTTTTCAGCAAAAATATTTGACTTTTCTTTACTTATCTCTCTTATTTTTAGCCAAACAAGTAATGCAGTTAAATCAGCTTTGCTAACTCCAGGAATTTTTGACGCATCACCAAAATTTTTTGGCTTTACCTTATTTAAATTTTCTCTAGCTTCTAAAGATAATGTATCTATCTTTTCATAATTTATTTCTTGAGGTAGAGATTTACAGCTTTGACGATTGATTTGTTCAATGTTGTTTTTTTGTCTTTTAAGGTAACCCTCGTATTTAATATCTATTTCAACACCTTCTTGTATTGAAGAACTTAGATTTTTTTCAGATAAATTATGTTTAATTAGATCTGAATAATGAAAGTTTGGTCTTTTTAAGAGTTCTTTCAAAGTTGTTGAGCCTTTGATCTTTGATCCCGTTTCTAATTCTATTTTTTTTGATATTTCATCGGTATTTTTTAAACGAGTATTATTTAATCTAAATTTCTCTTCTTCAAGAAGTTTCATTTTTTCTTGATAGGCCGACCATCTTTTCTCATTAATTAGCCCTATTTGATAACCTAACGTTGTTAATCTCCTGTCCGCATTATCTCCTCTAAGAGTTAACCTATATTCACTCCTACTAGTGAGAACTCTATATGGTTCTTTGAGATCTTTGGTAATTAAATCATTGATCATTGTTCCTATATAACTGCTTTCTCTAGTAAAGATTATTGGGTCTTTTTTGTTTAGTTTTCTTGTGGCATTGATCCCTGCAACTAATCCTTGTGCTGCTGCTTCTTCATAACCAGTAGTCCCATTAATTTGTCCGGCGCTAAATAAGTATTCAATTTCTTTCGTTTCGAGTGATGTTTGGAGTTGTGTTGCAGGAATATAGTCATACTCGACAGCATATGCTGGTCGCAACATTTTACATTCACTTAATCCAGGTAAGGTTCTTAAAAGTTCTAATTGAATATTTTCGGGTAAACCTGTAGAAAATCCTTGTACATATATTTCAGGCGTATTTATTCCTTCTGGTTCTAAGAAAATTTGATGTGATTCTTTATCAGCAAATTTAACAATTTTATCTTCAATTGATGGACAATATCTTGGCCCTTTACTATCAATAAAACCGCCGTAAATGGGTGTTAAATGTAAATTGTCTCGAATTAATTGATGTGTTTTGGTAGTTGTTCTTGTGATGTGACAACTAACTTGGGGCATATTATTTTTTATATTTGGGTCAAACGAAAAATATTTATCTTGTGCAGTACTTGGTTGAATATCTAATTCATCAAAAATGATACTTCTTTTATCAACTCTTGCTGGAGTTCCTGTTTTTAAACGTTCTGTTTTGATACCAATTTCGTGCAAATTTTGCGTAAGACCTTTTGCTGCTTGTTCGCCTGATCTACCGGCTGACATTGATTTATTTCCTATCCATATTCTTCCCTCTAAGAACGTACCAGCTGTAATGATTACTGATCTTGCTGAATAATAACTACCAAAGAAAGTCCTTACACCCTTTATTCTTTTTTTTAAGATTTTTTTTGCGTTCAATCCAATTTCTACAGTTTTTGCAATATCCAGTTCGGTAATCATTGCTTCTTTCAGAGATAGATTATCAGTGTTCTGAAGTATTTCTATCATTCTCTTTGAATACTCTCTTTTGTCAGTTTGAGCCCTTAATGCCCAAACAGCAGGTCCCCTGCTTGCATTTAAAATTCTTTTTTGTATTGCTGTGATATCAGCTAATTGTCCAATAATGCCACCTAGAGCATCAACTTCATGGACTAATTGACTTTTTGCTGGTCCACCTACGGCAGGATTACATGGTTGCCAAGCAATCCTATCTAAATTTATTGTAAATAACGCAGTGGAAAATCCCAATTTTGCTGTAGTAATTGCAGCTTCACATCCTGCATGCCCGCCTCCGATAACTATAATGTCAAAAGATTCATTTGTAGATGGTGGGATTTTCATTTCAGTAATTAATTCGCTATATTTCTAAATCTTGTATATTGTGGTTCAAATAATAATTTAACAGTATTTGTTGGGCCATTTCTATTTTTAGTGATAATAATTTCTGCTATGCCTTTATCTTCTGTTTCTGGATTGTAATATTCATCTCTATAAATCATACATACTAAGTCAGCATCCTGTTCTATAGAACCTGACTCTCTAAGATCACTCAAAAGTGGACGTTTATTGTTTCTTGATTCAACTCCCCTGCTTAATTGGGATAAGGCAATTACTGGCACATTTAATTCCCTTGCCATGCTTTTTAAACCTCTCGTAATTCTTGAAAGTTCTTGTACTCTGTTATCAGGTGTTGTTCCTTCCATTAATTGTAAGTAATCAATTACAATCAAGCCAAGATCTTTCTTTTGTTCAGCAATCAATCTTCTGCATAGTGCTCTCATTTCAAGCACACTTAAATTAGGTTTATCGTCAATAAATATAGGTGTCTGACTTAAACTATCAATCCCTTCTCCAAGTAATGGCCATTGCTCAGGAGTGAGTCTTCCTGTTTTTAACCTGCCACTTTCAATTCCTACCTCTAGAGACAGTAATCTGTATGTAAGTTGTTCTTTGCTCATTTCAAGGCTGAACACACATACAGGTAATTCTTGGGATTTGGCGACGTTTCTCGCCATATTTAATACTATTGAGGTTTTACCCATAGAGGGTCTACCTGCAACTATTATTAAATCACTTCTTTGAAATCCTTGAGTCAATGCATCTAGATCATAGAAAAGAGTTTTTATTCCCAACTCTTCCTTACCAAGAGATCTTGCCTCTATCTCATTAAAAGTGGTTGTAAGTATTTCTGAGGCTTGGGTAAGACCTTTTGATGGTTTTTCTTGACTAATCTCAAAAATCTTTTGCTCTGCTTTATCTAATACTTCATTGGTTTTTTGGGTTTGATCAAAACCTAATTGAACAACTTCATTCCCAGATTTTATTAATTGTCTTCTTATAAATTTATCGCTAATTAAGTTAGCAACTTGTTCTATGGAAGCTGTTGAAGAAACATTTTCAACTAGTTCAACTAATTTAGTATTTCCTCCAATCTTTTCTAATGCTCCATTATCAGCAAGCCATGCACTCATTGAAGTTAGATCTGTAGGTTTACCTTGCGCATGCAACATTAATGCTGTTTTATAAATCTCTTGATGAGCATTAATATAAAAGGCTTCTGGCTTAATCAAATCTGCAATTCTTCCTATTGCATCTGTGTCAAGAAGTATACCGCCTAAAACAAACTCCTCTGCTTGGATATTTTGAGGAGGTACTAAACCAGCCTTCTCATTGGCTTCATTATTAGGAAAAGGAATTGCAACCATATTTTTTAATACTTAGATATATACTCTGACTTCTTTTCGAAATAATGCAACAAAGTTATGAACTTGTTACTTCAATTTTTACCTCCGCACTAACTTCTTGATGTAGCTTTATCTGTGCAACAAAAGAGCCTAAATTATGGATATCTGGGACAGTTATGTTTCTTCTATCAATATCTTTTTTTGTAGCCGACTCTATAGCTTCTGCAACGTCCCCATTGGTAACAGTTCCAAAAAGGACTCCATCTTCACCAACTTGTTTCTTTATAGTAAATCTACCAATAGTTGCTAATGCTGTTTTAAAGTCAATAGCTTCTTGTTTCACTTTTTCTGCAGCAATTTTTTCTTTTGCTCTTTTTCGTTCAATTTGTTTAAGAATTGAAGGAGTAACATTAGCTGCTTTGCCGAAAGGTAATAAGAAATTTCTTGCATAACCAGGTGCTACTTCTACTACATCACCATCTCTACCGAGAGTGGCAATTGATTCAGTTAAAACGACTTTTATTCTTTTAGCCATAAAAATAATGATTTATGTATCTAATAATAAGACCTAGAGGGTAATTTTACTTTCTTTGCAAATCCTAATTTGGCAAGAATCTTAATATGTTCCCAAGTTAAATCAATTTGACCTCTAAATAAGCCTTGTCTAGCAGAATTAGGAAATGCATGATGATTATTATGCCAACCTTCTCCGAATGTTAAAGCTGCAACCCAAGCATTGTTTTTTGATGAGTCACCACTATCGAAAGGAGCTTTGCCCCAACAATGAGTTGCTGAGTTAACTAACCATGTTACATGGTAAACGACTACCAACCTTAAAGGTATTCCCCAGAGCACCAAAGACCATCCTCCAACTCCTAAATTTTGACCTATTGCATAAAGACATAAACCAATAGGAAATTGTAGAAGTAGAAAATATTTATTAAGAAATCTATAGTATGGATCTTTAATCAAATCTGCACTTAGTTTAGGCACCGCTTTTAAAGCCTCAACATCTTGAAACATCCAACCCATGTGGCTCCACCAAAATCCCTTTTTACTATTATGATGATCAACTTCTGTATCTGAAAAAGAATGATGATGTCTATGTAAGCCAACCCAATCTATTGGCCCATGTTGACAACTAATAGCTCCACAAGTAGCAAAAAATCTTTCTAGCCATCTTGGAACTATAAATGATCTATGTGAAAGCAATCTGTGATAACCAAGCGTAACCCCTAAACAAGCTGTTAACCAGTAAAGAAATAACAATGATATAACTGCGGGGAGACTCCAGAATAATGGTTTTAGGGCAACAAGAGAAAGCAAATGGATAGCAATCATAAAAAGGATGGTTCCCCATGTTTTGTGTAATCTAGGAGGATATTTTTTAGAGTGATTTGATGGTTCAAGCAATTTATCTGAAAGTTCTATAACTTTTTCTGCAGGGACAGGTTTTTTTAATTTTGCTGTTTCTTGGAAAATTACTGAGTTCATGATATTGAAATTCTATTTTCAAAATTACCGATATGTAATATTATCATACTATACTATTGATAAGTTTAATTATCTGTGAGTCTCGGGTATCGCGATAAATTATCTAGAGGTCGAAGGGCTATGGCTCATTTGATACATCTCTGGCATGAGAGAAATGGTTGGTCACATAGAGTTTTGCCATTACTTTCCGAAATTCTTGATTTAGGTAAAGTTCACAATTCGCAAATTTCTAATCTTAGGAATGGAAAGTTATCTTCGCCTGGCCCTGAAGTTTTTCTTGCTATAGCTCAAGTTAATACGATTCTTGATCAAGGTATAGAAAAAATCAGGGATCGTTTAGAAAGTGATTACCCAGAGTTATGGAAATCTTTGCAAGAGTCTGCATTACCCTTGAAAAATGATTCTGGTAATCCATTGTCTGCTGGTGAGTTATTTGAAATATTTTCAGGATTACAATCTCTCCCTTCAACTTTTGACTGGTATATAGAGGATGAAGAAGCTTCTGGTTTAAGTGATGCTCTTTCAGTGCATTTTTGCCAGAATAAGGCTTGGAGATCATGCAAAATACAGGTAATGGATGCTTATACTGTCAATAAATCTACCCGAAGAGAACGCTTTGCTGAGGTAATAGCGGGAATTAGAGATTATACGGCAGAAGAATTAGATGGTGAACTACTTGATTTATATGAGACTTCAAAAAAACTCTCTTATTTTAAGGGTAGAGGACCTAATGCTTTTCTCGCAGAATTAAGAAATTTAGCTTCTGAAAATAACATGAGTTTTGATAATTAATGATACCTAACAATAACTTAAAGCTTGCTGAAAACGCTGTTCTATCTATAGAAGAGAGTTTGAGTAAAGTTTTTCAACAAAGATCCAATCAGGTTTTCCAGAAATTAGAAAATATTTTGACAATTTTTAAGGAAGAAAAAGTTTCTACTAGTCATTTCAATCAATCCTCTGGTAGTGGTCATGGTGATATATCTAGAGAAAAAATTGATGCGGTTTTTGCAAGATTATTTCATGCTGAAAAGGCAGCTGTGAGGATGCAATTTGTAAGTGGAACGCATGCAATAAGTTCTGTCCTATTTGGAATTCTTAGGCCTGGAGATGTGATGTTATCTCTTACAGGCCAACCATATGATACGTTGGAAGAAGTGATAGGAATAAGGGGAGGAGGTAAAGGCTCTCTTAAAGATTTTAAGATTGAATATAAGCAAATAAACATCTGCGAGAATTTTGATTCATTTGAAGACAAAATTGTTCATTCTTTTCAAGAAAATTCATTCAAATTAGTATTTATACAAAAAAGTTGTGGATATAGTTGGAGAAAATCACTTACGAATTATGAGATAGAGAAAATTTGTAGTCTTATTCACTCTCTTGATCCTAACTGTACATGTTTTGTTGATAATTGTTATGGGGAGCTTGTAGAAGATAGTGAACCAATTTCTAAAGGTGCCAATATAATTGCTGGATCATTGATCAAAAATTTGGGAGGGACAATTGTTCCTACTGGTGGGTATGTTGCAGGAGATGCAGAGTTGGTTGAGATGGCATGTTCTAGATTAACCTCACCAGGTATTGGTTCATCTGCAGGCATAAATTTTGGACTAGGAAGATTAATTTTGCAGGGTTTGTTTTTAGCGCCACAAATTGTTCACGAATCATTAAAAGGTGCTGATATGGTTGCAGCAGTTTTTAAAAATTTGGGATTTAAGGTTTTGCCAGAGCCAGCAACTTATAGATCTGATCTTATTCAGTCAGTAAGATTGAATGATCCTAATTTGGTGCAAAAAGTTTGTCAATCTTTTCAAAATTCCTCACCAGTAGATTCTTTTCTTAACGTTGTTCCATCGTCAATGGATGGATATGATTCAAAATTATTAATGGCAGGAGGTACATTTATTGAAGGAAGTACAAGTGAATTTTCCGCTGATGCTCCTTTAAGAGTTCCTTACAATATTTTTGTTCAAGGTGGTTCTCACATAGCTCACATCAAAATTGCACTAATTCAATTATTATCTGAATTATTAGAGGAAAAATTAATTTCAAAGGATTCCCTACTTTCTTTATCAACTTAATCATGTCTTACCAGTTTCCAGAAAACCTTAACTATGCTGATACCCATGAGTATGTTTTGGAGGAAAATGGATTGTTAAAAATTGGAGTTAGTGAATTTGCTATAGATCAATTAGGAGATATTGTTTTTGTTGAGTTAGCTGATCAAGGGAAGACTTTACAGAAAGGTGAGACTTTTGGAACAATTGAGTCTGTAAAGGCCGTTGAAGAAGTCTATCTGCCTTTTACAGGGAAAATTGTATCTGTAAATGAAAGTGTTATCGATAACCCTGAGCTTTTACAGAATGATCCGATTGGAGAAGGTTGGTTAGTCATTTTGAAACCAGAATCAGAAGTATCAATTTCTGATTTGATGACTTCTGAGGAATATAAATCAAAGGTTGTACCAAAATAAGGCAAACTTTTTAAAAAGAGCTATTTTAAAGAAAAATATTTTAATATGACGTCAAAATTTGGGTCCGATTTGTTTATAGATAGGCATCTTGGGATTGGAGATAATGATGAGAGAAGCATGCTAAACAAGCTTGGTTTTAATAATATTGATCAATTTATCAATCAAGTTATTCCTGAAGATATTCAGCTTAAAAATAAATCTTCAGAAATATTGCCTCAAGGTTGTTCAGAAATTGAAGCTTTAAATGAATTAGAAGAGATTGCGAAGAAAAATATCAAAATGAGATCACTAATAGGTCTTGGTTATTATGACAATCACATGCCTAAAGTAATCCAAAGACATGTTCTTGAAAATCCTAGGTGGTACACCTCTTATACTCCATATCAAGCAGAAATTGCACAAGGAAGATTAGAAGCTCTATTTAATTTTCAGACTATTGTTTGTGAACTAACAGGTTTCCCTGTCGCCAATGCATCTTTATTAGATGAGGGTACTGCTGCAGCAGAAGCTATGGCTATGAGTTTTGCCGCAAGAAAAAATAAATCTTCAAAAGTGTACTTAGTGGAATCAAATGTTTTTGATCATACTTTTAATGTTCTACAAACCAGAGCAAAACCTTTGGGAATATCCTTAAAACGCTTTACTCAAAATAACCTTCCTAATCATGATGAAGTGTTTGGAATTTTGTTGCAATTACCTGGTAAAAATGGGCAATTATTTGATCCCACATTCTTAATATCCAAAGCACATAGATCAGAAATTATTGTAACGGCATCTATTGATCCCCTGGCGCAAGTTTTAATTAAACCAATTGCTGAATTTGGTGTTGATGTAGCAGTGGGTAGTATGCAAAGATTTGGAGTTCCAATGGGTTTTGGTGGCCCCCATGCAGCATATTTTGCCTGTAGTGAAAAATATAAAAGATTGATACCTGGAAGAATTGTTGGGCAAACTCTCTCTAAAAATGGAGAAAAGTCACTAAGACTGGCATTGCAAACAAGAGAGCAACATATCAGAAGAGAAAAGGCCACTAGTAATATTTGTACTGCTCAATCTTTGTTAGCCATTATTTCTTCCTTTTATGCTATTTATCATGGACCCTCTGGATTAATGCAAATTGCCAAGAGATTAGTGGATTTGAGACTAAATTTAGAATCATGTTTAGCTCATTTAGGTTTTGATATTCCTGATGGGATTAGATTTGATAGTGTTGATGTTTATTCAGAGCACTCCCAGAGGATCCATAATGAAGCTTTAAAGAATGGGTTTAACTTAAGAATTTTGCCGTTGGGATCAACTATTGAAGATTCAACTGGCTTTGGGATTTCTTTAGATGAGCTTAGTAATGAAAAAGAAATCAAAGATATTTTGACTTTTATAGCAAACCTTATAGAAAAAAAAGAAGATTTAGAGCATATAAAATTTGATAAAAGATTTCATCTTGAAGGTTTAGCTTTGAGATCCAGTGAGTGGATGCAGCAAGATATATTCACAAATAACCAAAGTGAAACTGAATTAATGAGATATATATTCCGACTTGCTGAAAAAGATTTTTCTCTGGTAGATGGAATGATGCCATTAGGAAGCTGTACCATGAAGTTAAATTCTGCGGCAGAGTTAAATCCAGTCTCTTGGGCTAATTTATCTTCTATTCATCCTTTTTCTCCATCTGATCAAACTAAGGGCTATTCAAAAATAATATCTGACCTAGAAAACTGGATAAGTGATATTGTTGGTTTACAATCAGTTTCTTTTCAACCAAATGCTGGCTCTCAGGGGGAGTTTGCGGGCTTATTGGCAATAAATTCTTATTTTGAATCAAAAGGTGAATTTTCAAGAAAAAAATGTTTAATTCCCAAAAGTGCTCATGGAACAAACCCTGCTAGTGCAGTTATGGCAGGATTTGATGTTTTAACGGTTGAATGTGATGACGAAGGAAATATTGATTTTCAAGATTTGTCGATTAAGGTCAAGAAATTTAATAACCAAATAGGAGCTCTTATGTTGACTTACCCCTCTACTCATGGAGTTTTTGAATTGCAAATCAGAAAGATATGTGACTTAATTCACTCTGTTGGAGGATTTGTCTATTTAGATGGAGCGAATTTGAACGCGCAGGTTGGATTATGCAAACCAGGTAACTATGGTGTTGATGTTTGTCATTTGAATTTACATAAAACATTTTGCATTCCACATGGAGGAGGTGGTCCAGGAGTAGGGCCAGTTGCTGCATCAGAAACTTTAAGCCCATTTCTTCCTACTCATTCTTTAATGGATAATAATTTATCTAATAGTTCCAATTACGTATCTTCTGCTAAGTATGGGAGTGCAAGTATTCTCCCAATAAGTTGGATGTACATAAAAATGGCTGGTCTTAGTGGTTTAAGGAAAGCAACTGCGCATGCAATTCTATCTGCAAATTATATTGCATATTCTTTAAAGCATAAATTCAAGATTCTTTATAAAGGAAAAAATAATTTTGTCGCACATGAATGTATTTTAGATTTTAGGGATTTAAAATCCAAAACTGGTTTGAGTGTCAACGATTTAGCTAAACGATTAATAGATTATAGTTTTCATGCCCCAACAATAAGTTGGCCTGTTCCAGAGACCATAATGATAGAGCCTACTGAAAGTGAAAGTTTGGCTGAATTGGATAGATTTTGTGAGGCTATGCTATTGATTGGAGAAGAAATCAGCGAAATAGAAAATAATATTGAATTACATAATAATAATGTAATAAGTAATGCTCCCCATACGCTGAAAGAGTTAATTGCTGATAATTGGAATTATCCTTATTCAAAAGAAAAAGCTTCTTTTCCGTATCAAACTCCAACAACTATTAAGTTCTGGTCTTCAGTATCGAGAATTAATAATGCATATGGCGATCGCAATTTAATTTGTTCTTGTAATATTAATCAAAGAGAGACTTTAGAAGAAAAAAAATGTGCTTAAAGGACTAGCGTCCTTGTATTTACTTAGTTATCATCAGTGTGAATAAAATTTAATAATTTCTTATAGAATTTTTTTAAATTTTTTTATTAAAATAATCGAGCATCAAATTTTTTGGGGTATTTGAAGCTATGGACAAAGATTTTAAGTCTGATAATGTTAGGCAATTACCAGTTAAAAACGTCGACTTACCAAATTTTGGTAATAATTTTTCAGGAGATAACTCAAATATTTGTTCCATTGAGGGAACTAATGTCATAAGAGTACCTTTTGGTAAAAAATTCTCAAAGAAAAAAAGGCCTGAAAAGAATCAAAATATCGCTACTCTAATACTTCCTTTAACTTCTTTTAGTAATCCTACGCCTCCACATGTAGCGTAATTTATATCAAGTTTAATCTATTTCTCTAAGAGTATCTGTGTAATAGTTTTGCAGTTGTAATGTTGCTTGATTCCAATCCCATTTTTCTGCTTCTTTTCGTGCTTCTTCCCTCATAACTTCTCTTTTATCTTCATTCTCTAGAATTTTTTTTGTCGCTTCAATCAAACTTTGTACCCCATTATCTTTTTCATCAGGATCATATAAACAACCATTTATCCCATCGCTAATTATATCTGGAATCCCTCCCTTGTTGGCTCCTATAACTGGACATCCTGCCGCCATTGCTTCTAGTAAGACTAATCCAAGTGTTTCTGTACTAGAGGGAAATAAAAATATATCTCCAGAGGCATAGGCGCTAGCAAGTTCATCTCCAGATAAATATCCTATGAAATTAGTCTTGGTATTTTCGAAGATTTTTTCAAGCTGGTTTCTATATGGCCCGTCTCCTACAAGTGCTAGGCAAGCATTAGGGATACTTTCTAAGACTGGTTTAATTCTTTCAATTTGTTTTTCCGCTGATAATCTTCCTACATATATCAATAAATAATTAGCGTCTTTATATTTTCCAAATAATTTTTCTCTCATTTTCTCACTTCTCAAATCTGGTCTGAAACTGAAAGTATCTACTCCTCTTTGCCAAAGAGCAGTCCTTTGAATACCTTTATCTTTTAATTCATTGACCATAGCAGTGGAAGTACATAAATTTAACAAGGCTTGATTATGAGCTGCTTTAAGTAATTCCCACAAAAGCGGCTCTAACATACCCATACCGTAATGTTCCAGATATTTCGGAAGATGAGTATGGTAGCTAGCAATTAAAGGAATATTATTAGTTTTCGCCAACCATATGCCACCTAAGCCAAGTACAGCTGGATTAACGACATGTATTAAATCTGGGTTAAATTTTTCTAACTTATCTGAAACTGCAGGACCTGGTAAACCAAGTTTCAATTCTGGGTATAAGGGTAATGGCATTGCAGCGACTCCAACAACAGTAGCTCCCATGTATGATTCTGGACACCCCTCTGGACAAAAAATTATGACTTCATCACCATTTTTTATTAAAAATTCAATTGTTTTAGTCAGTCTTGTAACTATGCCGTCAACTTTAGGTAAAAAAGTTTCAGTAAACAATGCAATTTTCACTTTCTTGAGGTAATTATTTCAGAAATTTTAATTAGTCTTTATAGCCTCAGCTTGTTTTTTAGTCCAAGATGAAACACAAGGTATGCGTTTAAGATCACATCTATTAGAGAATTTTTTAGCAACTTTAACTACTTCTTCTAATAAGCCATTGTCAAGAGTCGTTGGGTTTAAACCTAATTCTATAAAGCATTTATTATCAACAATTAGATCATTTTCTACTGCTTCATTTCTTGGATTTGGTAAATAATTAATTTTCGCTCCTGTAAGAGAAGCAACTTTTTTTGCTAATTCTCCAACTTGATGACTTTCTGTCATTTGATTAAAGATTTTGACTCTTTCGCCAGATTTTGGAGGATTTTCAAGTGCTAGTTGAACACATTTAACTGAATCTTTTATGTGTATAAAAGCTCTAGTTTGCCCGCCTGTCCCATGAACAGTTAGAGGATATCCAATTGCTGCTTGCATGAGGAATCTATTTAAAACAGTTCCGTAATCACCGTCATAATCAAATCTATTTGTTAACCTAGGGTCTTTTAATGTTGCCTCTGTATTAGTGCCCCAAACGATGCCTTGATGTAAATCTGTAATTCTAATTAAATCATTTTTATTGTAATACAGAAATAATAGCTGATCTAACGTTTTTGTCATATGATAAACACTGCCGGGACTAGCTGGATGAAGTATTTCTTCTTCAAAACGACTTCCATCTGGTTGAGGAACTTCAACTTTTAAATATCCTTCAGGAATTGTTGCTCCTCTATGTGATCCATATCCATATACACCCATGGTTCCTAAATGAACAATATGGATGTCTAAATTACTTTCTACAATTGCAGCAAGCAAGTTGTGCGTACCATTGACATTATTATCAACCGTATATCTTTTGGTAAAACTTGATTTCATTGAGTAAGGAGCAGCCCTTTGTTCCGCAAAATGGACAATCGAATCCGGTTTCTCCTCAATAAGTAAATTTAGTAATTTTTGGTATTGTTTCGAAAGATCAATATTTATAAATTTTATTGGTTTCCCACCAGTTTCTTCCCACGCAGAAAGTCGCTCATTTATTGAAGATATTGGGGTTAAAGATTCAACTTCAAGATCAATATCTATTTTTCTGCGACTTAGATTGTCAACTATGATTACTTCATGATTTTGTTCTGCTAAATTGACCGCGCAAGGCCAACCGCAAAAACCATCTCCGCCAAGAACAATTACTTTCACTCAAAACTCCAGAATTTAAAAATGTCATTTTATATTTATTAAAGTACTACAGTGTGCTTACAAAATGCGAAAAAATATTGTAAAAAGTTTCAAATCTTTTCTCTTCCATTAATCAATTACTAATCAAACTACTTTTTTTGATACTTTATTTATTTTTTCAAAGACCCAATATCACTTTATTGAGATGTTTTTTTCAGGAGAACTAGCGCTTGCTAAACTCTGCTTTTCAATTCTTCCAGCTAGAAAAGCTTCTCTCCCAGCTTTTACTCCATAATTCATAGCAGAAGCCATCTTAAACGGATTTTTAGCTAATGCTATTGCGCTATTGATTAATACTCCATCTGCACCGAGTTCCATAGCTTGAGAAGCTTCACTAGGGACACCTATACCAGCATCAATAATTACTGGGATATTGGAGTTTTCTATAATTATAGATATATTAGATAAATTTAGAAGACCCTGACCGGAGCCGATAGGAGATCCTAATGGCATTACAGTTGAACAACCAATTTCTTCTAATTTTAGAGCTAATATTGGATCAGCATTTATATATGGAAGCACAACAAAATTTTTCTTTACCAAAATTTCAGCTGCTTTGAGAGTTTCAATAGGATCGGGTAATAAATACCTTTTATCAGGAATAACTTCTAATTTCACAAAATTATTTTCTTCTTGACCTGATAATTTTGCAAGTTCTCTTCCTAAAGTTGCTATTCGTACTGCTTCATCTGAATTCGTGCAACCAGCAGTATTAGGCAGCATCCAAAATTTTTTCCAGTCAATTTTTTCTAACAAATTCTCATTATTTTGATTATTTTGAATTCTTCTTACTGCAACTGTTACTATTTCAGATTCAGCATTTGATAAACTTTTTACCATTACTTCTGGAGAAGTATATTTTCCTGTGCCTATCATTAATCTACTTGAGAATCTTTTGCCTCCAATTTTTAAGCATGAATTATCTTTCATTTAAAATCCTTTATCTTTTATTCCTTTATAAGGAGAGTAATTATTCCTTTTTTCAAGCTCTTTACTCTTCTTAACCGCTGTTTTGTTGTATGGATCTATCACTAAAACTTTTTGATAAGTTGCATATGCCAATTCATATTCCAGTAATCGTTGTTGTGCTGATGCGAGATTATTTAAAGCGACTGTATATTCAGGGAGTGACTTTATAGCTGAGTTATAGTGCTTAATTGCTTTTTTAAATTCATTTTGAGCAGCATAAGAAAATCCGAGAGCATTTTCGATGATAGCTTTTGCTTCATTTGGTTCATTTTCATAATATTCAACAGCTTTTAAAAATGTCTTAGTGGCTTCTTTATATAACCTCTTTTTTATTTGGATAGAGCCAAATTCATATAATTCAGATGCTTTTGTAAGTGAATCTAAGCCTTTTTGCTCAAACTTTACTAAATTCAATTCTTCTTTTCTTGTTCTAAGAAATTGTCGAAATACAAAAATAGAAATTATTACAAGTACTATAAAAAGGATTATTAAATAGGATTGAAAGGAAGATATTTCCATTACTTATAATCTCTTCTCAAAATTATTTTTTTATAAATTATTTGTTAACAGTAGATACTATCTGTTTAAAACATTCTGGATCGCTTAACGCTAATTGGGCAAGCATTTTTCTATTAATTATTATCTCTGAAGACTTCATACCATTAATCAATTTGCTGTAATTTGTGCCATTAATCCTAGCAGAAGCATTTATTCTGGATATCCAAAGCCTTCTGAAATCCCTTTTTCTCCTTCTTCTATCCCTATAAGCATTACAAAGAGCTTTCATTACTCTTTGATTAGCGGTTCTAAAAAGATTTTTGTTGCCTCCTCTAAAACCTTTTGCGAGGTTTAAGATTTTGTTTCGTCTTTTTCTGGCTATGTTGCCTCTTTTTACGCGTGCCATAAATTTATTTTTAAAGTAACTTGAATAATTTTAAGCATATGGAATCATTAATTTTACATTATCAGCATCTTTTTCATCAACAACAGCTTTTGTGGAAAGATGTCTCTTCAATTTTGAGCTTTTGTGATCCAACAAATGATTGTGGAAAGCTCTTCTCCTCATGAATTTACCCGTAGCAGTAGCTTTAAATCTTTTTGCTGCTGATTTACGAGTTTTAAGTTTAGACATTTCCTTTGATAATGTTTAATCTAGATAATCTAAACCTTTATATGCATTGGTGCAAATTAAAGTTTTGAATTGATAAAGGAATTTCGAACTTATGCAGCGCAAATTTAACTTTTTATATTTGATTTATGGATTTTGTTTATTGTGTTTAATTCCGCCAATATTTACATTAAGTGGCTTTGCAGAAGAATATTTAAGGATAAATCTTTCTAAAGAATTAAAAAAAGGTAATTTATTAATTGGATTAAAACAATATTTAGGTGCTAAGAATGACAGCTATTCAGGTGGAAGTAAGATCACTTTTACAACAAAAGATAATTTTTTAAAACTGCATTCTTTAAATGGTGTGAAACATAAATCTAAAACAATAAATATTGTTTTTAAGAAAATAACAATGAAAACTCCTTTTACTCTTGAAAGGCTTGTATTTGGTCCATTTGCAAGTTACGAATCTGCAAAAATGCAAGCTGAAAATTTAAAAGAAAAAGGTTATAAAGCTTTAGTTGCCTATCCAAAAAATTGGGAAGTTTGGCTCCCAGTTGGAGAAAAACTTCCAAAAAAATTAAATTATAAAGTGTTTAAAAAATCATATAATTCAAAAATCATCCCTTTTCTTGTAAGTGAAAATTCGCAACAAGAACTAAATGGTCCCATATATATCTCTTCATCTGAAGAGATCAAAATTAATGGTATAAGTTTTGGTAAAAATTTTTATTTAGCCAAAGATGCATATGGAACTTGGACCTTGATTCAGAAAATTCAATTTAATGATTACTTAAAAGGTGTTTTGCCATATGAAATTGGCTCTAATGCACCTTTGGAGGCATTGAAAGCACAAGCACTAATTGCTAGAACCTGGGCGCTATATAATTCTGAAAGATTTAATATAGATAAATATCATTTATGCATAAGTACTCAATGCCAAGTTTATAAACCTCCTAAAATTGAATACAGAAATGTAAACAAAGCAATAAAAGATACTTCAAATTTAATTATTACCTATCAAAATAAACCAATTAATTCTTTTTATCATGGCTCTAATGGTGGAATATCAGCTAGTGCAAGTGAATCTTGGCAAATAAAAGATAATATTTATCTTAATCCCATGATTGATGGTTCAGATTCTTTACAAAAATCTTTAAAGCTTCCAATCAAAAATGGGGTTGAACTAAACAAATTCCTTGAGTCTGCCGATAAAAGGATTTATGGTAATAAGCATTCTCTTTTTCGTTGGGAGAAAATACTCTCTAATGAGAAAATCCAAAATTATTTATTAAAAAATAATTTAATTAAGGAGAAATCAGATTTGGTTGCTTTAAATATTATTGATCGAGGTTTCAGTGGAAGAGTAATGAAATTGGAAATTAAGTTAACAAATGCAAAGAAACCAGTAGTCTTAGTTAAAGATGATATTCGTCGCATATTGAGTTTCTTGCCTAGTAATTTATTTACTATTAATAAATTAAATGATAATCTTTGGCTTTTTAATGGAGGGGGCTTCGGCCATGGTGTAGGTTTATCTCAATCAGGAGCAATTGAAATGGCTGAATTGGGTTTTACTTATGAACAAATATTGAATCATTATTATCAGGGCACAAAAATTCAAAAAATTGAGATATTGTCTCAATAATTAAATTAAAAAAATTACAAGTTTGCATTTATGACAAATGGTTTTTATAAAAATCGAAGATTAAAATCATTGTTATTCTTTGCTGTTTGTTTATTGGTTAGTGCTATTCCACATATATTTTATTTCAAAAATTTCCTTTATTTTATATTTGCTATTTCTTTTTTAATTGCTTGTTATGGATTAATTGTGATTTCAAAAAATATAAATAGAGGTTTAAATCTTAATGACAATGTCAAGACAATTAGTGATGATAAAATGCCAGTATTAGATATTTTAGTTGCTGCAAGAGATGAAGAAAATGTTATTGAAAGATTAGTTAAAAGATTATTTAATTTAGATTATCCAACTAATAAATTAAATATTTATATTATCGATGATGGCAGCTCTGATGGAACACCTTTGATTTTGGAAAGGTTATCTAGACAGTTTGATCAATTAAAAATTATAAGTAGATCTGCAAATGCTGGAGGTGGTAAGTCAGGAGCTTTAAATGATGCTTTAAAGTTTTTACAAGGAGAATGGATATTAATTTTAGATGCAGATGCTCAATTGAAAAAAGATACATTGCCAAGATTATTTAGTTTCGTATATAAGGGATCTTGGTCAGCAGTGCAATTAAGAAAATCAGTTTTAAATGTCAGCAAGAATTTTTTAACTACTTGTCAGTCGATGGAAATGGCAATGGATGCGATATTCCAATATGGAAGATTATGTGTTGCTGGAGTATCTGAATTAAGAGGTAATGGTCAACTAATTAACAGAGAAGTTTTACTAAAATGTGGTTCTTTTAATGAAAATACAGTAACTGATGATTTAGATTTAAGCCTTAGACTTTTACTTTCTAAAGCAAAAATTGGAATCTTATGGGATCCTCCTGTTATGGAAGAAGCGGTTGAAAACATATCCGCTTTGTTTTCACAAAGACAGAGATGGGCTGAAGGAGGTTTGCAAAGATTTTTTGATTATCGAGAGCAATTATTTTCAAACAAAATTGAACTTATTCAAAAGTTTGACTTAACTTTTTTCTTCATCTTGCAATATGCCTTACCTATTATTTCGATGATTGATTTAATTTTGAGTATTGTAATGGTTGAATCGCCCATATATTGGCCTATTTCAATCACTGCATTTATCTTGTCGGGAATTGCCGTTTGGTACGGCTCTTCAGGTAATAGTGAGGATCCACAAAACATTAATTTGATAATGATGTTAGTCTCTCTGTTATATCTATCACATTGGTTTTTAGTAATACCTTGGGTAACAATAAAAATGTCTATTTTCCCTAAAAAGATTCTTTGGAAGAAAACAATTCATACTGGAATTTAAATTACTCATTCAAATCAATAATTTCCCCATTAAAAAAATTTGCTAAGTTTTTAGGACTATTATCATTAAACTCTTTTCGAGCTTTTTGAGGAGGTTGAGCTGAGTTTAGAGAATCTTTGCTTTGTATTTCTCTTTTTGCTTGTGTATTTTCAAGTACTTCTACTTGTGATTTTTCTGAGTTAGAAATATTAATTTTTTTGCCAGAAAATTTAAGTTGCACTTGATCTCCAAATACTTTTTTAACAGCACTTTCAATTATTACTTTGCGACTTTTGATCATATTTTCCCAGTTAGGTGATAACGCTATTACAACTTCATTGGAATCAATACTTGAGAGTTCTGCTTGCTGAGATAGTAACATTCTTGTCGATGGCAATTCTAATTTAGAAAGAATTAGATCCCATTTTTCTTGTAAATTATTAGGTTTATATTCAGTTTGAGAATTTGTATCAATATTCTCATTAGTAAGTAATTCTCTAGTGCGCATAGTTTCTGATTCATTTTGATTTTTAATATTGTCAGTAATAGTTTTTTTATTAATTAATTCTTGATTATTAATAGTCTGTTGATTTATTTCTATTTGATTTCTTTTTAAATTATCTACTTTACTTTCTTTATCACTTTGTTCAAGAAGACTTGTTAGGTGTATTTCTAACCATAGTCTTGGATTGTCGCTTGTTTTGATTTGATAATCAACATTCTTAAGCTTGTTATGCCAATCAATAATCCTGTAGCTGTTAATGTTGTTTGCAAATTTATTTAATTCATTTTGAAAGTCAATAGATGTATAGTAAATATCTGAATATTTGTTATCTAAAGTTTTAAGTAATAGGTCTCTAGTAATATTTAATAATCCAACTAATATCTCGTGAGGTTCATTCCCCGCATCATATAAGTTATTACAGCAAATCAATAAATACCCTGGATCATTATTTATTAATGCATTGATTAAATTAATTAAATCATTTTCTGATACTTCTCCGAGTAAGTTTTGAACATTTTTAGTAGTTACGCCATCAGGAAGAAGACTTAATTGATCTAGTAAACTTTGTGCATCGCGCATTCCACCATTGGATCTTTTTGCAATTAGTTTTAGTGCCTGATTCTCGAACTTAATTGATTCTTTATTGGCTATGTCTGAAAGGTGGTTGAAAATAGTATTTGAGCTGATTCTTTTAAAGTCAAATTTTTGACATCTACTTTGAATTGTATTTATCACTCTTTCGGGATTTGTAGTTGCAAGAATAAAAACAACTCTGGCGGGAGGTTCTTCAATAGTTTTAAGTAGAGCATTTGACGCGGCTGTTGAAAGCATATGACATTCATCAATAACATACACTTTCCATCTAGCTTGAGTAGGCGCAAATCTTGCTCTATCAATTATCTCTCTTATATTTTCAACTCCAGTATTAGATGCAGCATCAATTTCAATAATATCTAGGGCATTGCCATCTGCAATTTGTTTACATAATTCACATTCCCCACATGGATAAGCTGTAGGTTGATCAGAAGATAGACAATTCAATGATTTTGCAAATATCCTTGCACTTGATGTTTTTCCAGTCCCTCTAGGTCCGCTAAATAAATAAGCAGGGGAAATTTTCTGAGATAATAATGCTTGTTTAAGAGTTATTGATATGAATTCTTGACCAACTAGTTCATTAAGGTTACTTGGCCTGTATTTTTGGTGAAAAGGCTTATTTTTATTGATCATTTATTATTCTTAATTAAAATATTTAAGGTTAAATTTATAAAAACAATAACCTTAATTTTTACGCAGATTCTTTAATAATCCTATTATTTCCTGCTGGTAGTTTAACAATTTTTGATGAGAAAAGATTGTCTACCATTTGTTTCGTAATGGTGAATTTTTTTACTTCTTTTTTTGATGGAAGTGTATACATCAAATCAAGCATTAATTCTTCAATTATTGATCTTAGAGCTCGAGCTCCTGTTTTTCTTTTAAAAGCTTCATTAGCAATTGCTTCAACAGATTCTGGTTCAAACTTTAATTCAACGTTATCCATACTTAATAACGTTTTAAACTGTTTTATAAGAGCATCTCTTGGTTCCGTCAGTATTGATTCAAGAGTTTCCTTTGTCAGGCGATCTAGTACTGCGCATACAGGAATTCTTCCTATGAATTCAGGAATTAATCCATATTTAACTAGATCATCTAGTTCCAAATTCTTAAGCGCATCTCTGGAATCAACTATTTTTTTTGCGCTTACTTTGCTTTCTTCTGAGTTAGTTGTAAATCCAATTGAATGTTTCCCTAAACGTTTTTGAACAATATCTTCTAAACCAATAAATGCACCTCCACATATAAATAAAATCTGACTTGTATCTATCTGAATGCAGTCATGATAAGGATGTTTTCTTCCTCCTTGTGGTGGAACATTGGCAATAGTTCCTTCTAACATTTTTAATAATGCTTGTTGAACACCTTCTCCAGAAACATCTCTTGTAATTGATGGATTTTCACTTTTCCTGGCAATTTTGTCTATTTCGTCAATATATATAATCCCTTTTTGCGCTAAATCCACATTCATCTCTGACTTTTGTAGAAGTCGCAAAAGAATATTTTCAACATCCTCACCAACATATCCAGCCTCAGTCAGAGTTGTTGCATCAGCTACCGCAAAAGGAACATCAAGAAATTCAGCTAAAGTTTGTGCTAATAATGTTTTACCACTCCCAGTTGGGCCAATCAGTAGAATATTTGATTTTTGTAGTTTAGTGGCCTGATAATCATTGGTATTATCTTCCTTATGTTCCTGTTTTAATCTCCAAGCTAGTCTTTTATAGTGATTATAAACAGCAACTGATAGGATTTTTTTTGCAGATTCTTGGCCTACTACTTGATTATCGAGAAAGGTTTTAATCTCAAGTGGTTTGGGGATAGAAGTTAATTCTAAGGGGATAGATTTTTCAGGATTATTAGTCGGTATTTTTTTCTTTACTTGTACCGAATTATTAAGTTTTGCTTGAGTATCTATTAATTCTTCATCAAGAATTTCATTACACAAGTCTATACATTCATCGCAAATATAGACTCCTGGACCAGCTATAAGTTTTCTAACTTGATCTTGTGATTTACCACAAAATGAACATTTTAGATGGGCGTCAAATTTAGCCATCGATTATAAAAAGCTTGCGAAAAATAAAAAAGATTAAATATCTCTTACTTATTAGGATTGCTTATAAAATTGAATTCGTCATCCTATTTTTAAAATATTACTTTTACTTGTCATTTTTAATGACTTTATCAATTAATCCATATTGCACTGCTTCTGCAGGTGATAGAAAATAATCTCTTTCAGTATCTTCATTAATTTTTTCTAATGATTGACCAGTATGTTCAGCTAAGAGAGAATTTAAAGTTTTTTTTAGAAACAGTATTTCTTTTGCTTGTATTTCAATTTCTACTGCTTGTCCCTGAGCACCTCCAAGAGGTTGGTGAATCATGATTCTTGAGTTAGGTAATGCTAACCTTTTCCCTTTTGCGCCTCCAGAAAGAAGGAATGCGCCCATACTTGCAGCAACACCGAAACAGATTGTCACAACATCTGGAGTGATCTGTTGCATCGTGTCATATATGGCTAATCCTGCAGTCACAGAACCTCCAGGAGAATTAATATATATTTGTATATCTTTGTCTGGATCCTCAGCTTCTAAAAATAGTAATTGTGCGACAAGTGAATCTGATACTTGATCGTTAATCCCGGTGCCTAAGAATATTATCCTTTCTCTTAATAATCTAGAATAAATATCAAATGCTCTTTCTCCTCTTCCTGATTGTTCGACAACCGTGGGAACAGCAGATTTAGTTTTGTTATTAACATCAAAATAATTGATTGAGCTTTGGATTAAATGTTTTTGTTGAGAATTCACTTAAGTTGACCTTTCATATTCTCTAATTTAGAAGTTTTTTTGTTGATTAGTTAAAATTTTTATAAATTATTTTTTTTCTTTTTTATTTGACTTTTGTTTACTTTTAGTTTGATTTGTTTTTTTCGTACGTGATTTTGTTGATTTTTCATTTATTTCTTTTACTGTGGAATTTTCTTCAAGCCAAGTGATTAACTTTTCTTTAAGTAAATCGTTACGGATTACATCTTTTAGTTTTTGAATATCAATTTGTTTAGGCGATTTTGAAATTTCATCTTCATACTCTTTCATTTTTTTTTCTATTTCTATATTCTCAACGATAATATTTTCCTTTTCTGATAATGCTTTTAAAGCCAAATTTCTTTGAACATTTTTTTCAGCTTGAGGACGAGTTGATTCGGCTAAAGATTTAACTAATTCTGGTGTGAAAGTTGATTTAATATCCATTCCTTGTTGAGCAAATCTTTGCGCAGTTTGTTCTATGTTATTTCTAACCTCAATATCAATCATTGACTTTGGAATTTCCGCATCTAGTTCTTCGGATAACGCATCCATTAAAGCTTCAATTTTGATATTTTTTTGAGTTTTATCAAAATTTTCCTTGAGTTGGTTTTCGATATCTTTTTTTAGTTCTTTTAATGAGTCTTTATTACCAGATTGTTTTGCAAAGTCATCATTAAGTTCAGGTAATTCTTTTTCTTTAAGATCTTTGAGACTTACCTCAAAGATTGCATCTTTACCTCTGGAATCTTCATGAGAATAGTCTTTAGGAAATTTGAGATTAAGAGTTTTTTTATCATCAATTTTCATACCAACAATTCCTTCAACGAATCCTGGAATCATTTTATTTTTTTCTAATTCAAGATCCATTGATTCACTAGATCCTCCATCAATTTCTTGTTTAGAGTCTTTATAAATCCCTTTAAAACTAACTACTGCGATGTCTCCTAATTGTGCAGGCCTATCATTAACTGGAACAATATTTGCTAATTGATTTCTTGATTTTTCTAAAGCTTCATCTATGGATTTAGGATCAAATTTACTTTTTTTGAGTTCAACTGATAGTCCTTTTGATTTCTTTAATTTTAATTTTGGTGCAACATCAGTTTGGAGAGTAATCTTTAAAGTTTTTTCTGGACTAAACTTTTTAAGTAATGATTCAAATCCATCAACTAATTCTGGTTCACTTAGCGGCTCTATTGATTCCATTTTTAAAGCCTCATTCCAAGATTTATCAATTATTTTTTCAAGAGCAGAAGCATGTAGTTGAGTAATACCGATTCTTTGTATTAATACCTGTTTTGGAATTTTGCCAAGCCTGAAACCAGGAATTTTAGCTGAACGACTAATTGAGT
>QCPY01000016.1 GCA_003212375.1 Prochlorococcus sp. AG-442-N17
TAAATAAAGAAGTAAAAGTCCTCACAACCCTCCAAGAAAATTATTTTAATGATGAATTAAATTATGAGCTCCAGAATGAAGGGATTTTCATAAAAAAATATAACGAACTTAATGAAAATCAAAAAAATTGGTGTGACAATTATTTTCTTTCTTCAATTTTTCCTTTATTGACACCATTAGTTATTGATCCTGCTCACCCTTTTCCCTTTATAAGTAATTTAAGTCTTAATTTAGCAGCTCTTATTAATGATGGAGAAGAGTCAAAAAATCAAATTGTAAGAATAAAAATCCCAACAAAAAATATTGGCAGATTCATACACATTCCTAATGAAATTATTGAAACTAATGATGAGAAAGAACACTACTTTATAACTGTTGAAGACTTGATAGGAAATAATATCAATACTTTATTTAATGGAATGGATTGCCTTAGTTATTCTTTTTTTAGAGTAACAAGAGACGCAGATTTAGAATTAAAAGAACTTGAAGCTGACGACTTACTTTTAGCCATTGAACAAAGCTTGCAAAAAAGAAGATTGGGAGGAGATGTAGTCAGATTGGAAGTTGAAGAAAATATTCCAAAAAATATTTTAAAATTACTTATTGATAGTATTAACATCCCAGAAGATTATATTTATTTTTGCAAAAGCTTATTAGGCCTTGATGATTTAAATCATCTCATAAAAATTAATCGAGAAGATTTAAAAGAAAATTTATTAATTGGAGAAACACACCCATTATTAAAATCACTGAATTCGCCTAAAGATTCAAACTATAAGTCAATTTTCAGCATTCTTAAAAAACAAGATATTCTTCTTCATCACCCATACGATTTATTTAAAACTTCAGTTGAAGAATTTATCAATAGAGCCGCTGATGACCCCCTTGTGTTAGCTATTAAAATTACTCTTTATAGAGTTTCAAAGGATTCTCCTATTATTGAAGCTTTAATGAGAGCCGCTGAGAATGGCAAAGAGGTAATGACTCTTGTTGAACTAAAGGCAAGATTTGATGAAGATAACAATATTCAATGGGCAAAGCAACTTGAACAGGCTGGTATTCATGTCGTTTATGGCATACTAGGCTTTAAAACACATACAAAAATTTCACTAGTAGTTAGAAAAGAAAAAGGAAGATTAAGAAACTATTTTCATATCGGAACAGGCAATTATAATTCAAAAACTTCTCTTTTTTATACAGATATTGGGTTACTTTCAACAGATCCTGATATCTCTTCTGATTTAATTGAATTATTTAATTACTTATCAGGATTTTCTAAACAAAAAGCTTTTCAGAAATTATTAGTATCGCCTATATCACTTCGAAAGAAATTCATCTACTTAATAAATAGAGAAATAGAAAATGTAAAGAATGGAGGAAAAGGTGAAATCATTGCAAAAATGAATTCACTAGTTGACCCAGAAATTATTCAATTACTTTATTATGCTTCTCAAACGGGAGTTAAAATTAATCTTATTGTTAGAGGAGTCTGTTGTCTTTATCCTAAAAGAGAGAATTTAAGTGAGAATATTACTGTCTCAAGCATTATTGGTCATTTTCTTGAACATTCTAGAATTTTTTGGTTTTTAAATAACGGTGAATCAGAAGTTTTTATTGGAAGTGCAGACTGGATGAGAAGAAATTTAGATAGAAGAATAGAAGCAGTTACACCAATAGAAGACTTCAAACTAAAATCTGAACTATATGATCTCTTACAAACTTACATTGACGATAATTATTACTCATGGGAAATGAATGAAGATGGAAATTATAAAAAAAAGAGCGATAATTCAAACTCAAATCGATCTCAAATTGATCTAATTAATAACTTTTAAATTTATTGATTTTTATAACATTTCAAAAAATTACTTATTATTTTTAAAAATTTTATATTTATTAAAATCCAATCATAGCAATAGATTTGAAGAAATAATGATAAAATTCTATTAATTTGTCTTTAAAGTTTCAACGCAAAAGTAGTTTTTATCTCGATTTCAGTGCTAGCTTTTAAAAAATCCGTTTTAGGAGGCCAGGGTGATGGGGATCCCTCTGGAATCTGGAAATAGTTCTTCAAACAATAATATTGAAGAACCTAGATTACCAAATACTGCGGGGCAAACTCGCAAGACAAAATCCAGTTTAACTGGTAAACAAGGCCAAAAAAAATCTACAAGACTTGCGTCAGATTCTATAGGCCATTATTTAAGCAACATAGGGAGAGTTCCTCTACTTACGGCGGCAGAGGAAATCGAGCTAGCTCATCATGTTCAAAACATGAAAAAATTGCTAGAAACTCCCGAAATCGACAGATCAAGACGAAATCGTCATCTAATTAAAATTGGGAAACGAGCAAGAGATAGGATGATGGCAGCTAATTTAAGACTGGTAGTATCTGTTGCCAAGAAGTATCAAAATCAAGGTTTGGAATTATTAGACTTAGTACAAGAAGGTGCAATTGGATTAGAAAGAGCTGTAGATAAATTTGATCCTGCAATGGGATATAAATTTTCTACTTATGCTTATTGGTGGATAAGGCAAGGAATGACCAGAGCTATTGATAATAGTGCTAGAACAATTCGATTGCCAATTCATATAAGTGAAAAATTATCTAAAATGAGAAGAGTTTCACGAGAACTATCTCATAAATTTGGTAGGCAACCAACCAGATTAGAGATGGCAAACGCAATGGGTATTGAGCAAAAAGATTTAGAAGAATTAATCTCTCAAAGTGCCCCATGCGCTTCTCTTGATGCGCATGCAAGAGGTGAAGAAGATCGTAGTACTCTTGGTGAACTTATTCCCGATCCAAATGGAGAAGAGCCTATGGAAGGTATGGATAGAACTATCCAAAAAGAACATTTAGGAACCTGGCTTGCACAACTAAATGAAAGGGAACAAAAAATCATGAAACTTAGATTTGGCCTCGATGGAGAAGAGCCATTAACGCTAGCGGAAATAGGAAGACAAATAAATGTATCAAGAGAAAGAGTCAGGCAATTAGAAGCAAAAGCAATATTAAAACTAAGGGTAATGACTACTCATCAAAAAGCAGCATAAATTAAGTTGTTAAAATTTGCTTTTATTGTAATTTATATATTTTTTATCTTTTTAATATCGGAAATTTATAAAAGATTTAATCCAAATAATAAAGAAGCAACCAGAAAAATTATTCATATTGGAATAGGACCTTTAATTCCTTTAGCAAAATTTTTAGATATAGATCAAAATTCTGCGCTGTGTTTTACAGGACTTGTTTCATTATTAACTTTCATAAATTACCAATCTAAATTGTTCCCAACTATTGAAGATATAGAACGAAAAAGTTATGGAACATTATTTTATTGTCTAAGTTTATTCATTTTAATTTACCTTTATTGGAACAAAGACCCTGCTGCTCTAATTGCTGGATTTTTTATAATGACATTTGGAGATGGCTTTGCAGGATTAATTGGGGGGAACTTTCAATCAAAAAGTTGGATTGTTTTTGGTCAAAAAAAATCATTCTTGGGAACATTAACTATGCTTATTACAAGCCTGATAGTAGTTTTTGGTTTAAGTTATTTCCAGAAATATACAGTTGGTATAAATTCACTTACTATTGCTTTTCTTGCTACCTTTCTTGAGCAGATTAGTATATTGGGAATAGATAATTTGATAGTGCCAGTTACAACAGCATTCTGCTTTCACTTTTTTATTACTGGTTTATAATTCACAAAATTGAATTGTATAAAAACTCAAGCAAAGTTTTTGTTGTATCTATATTTATACAAGCATCAGTAATACTTCTCCCATACTCAAGATCTTCCCTTTTTGTAAGTTTTTGATTACCTTCCTTAAGATGACTTTCAAGCATAACTCCTAAAATATTTTGTTCGCCATTCTTAATCTGATTTGCAACATTTTTTAGGACAACAGATTGCTTCTTATAGTCTTTCTCAGAGTTTCCATGACTACAATCAATCATAACTTTATGAGGAAGATTATTTGCTCTTAATTCAGCAGAAATACTTTTGACATGTTGGTTTTCAAAGTTCACGCCTTTTGCCCCCCCCCCTTAAAACTATATGACCATCTGGGTTTCCAGTAGTATTAACAATGGAAGCATAACCATGATCATTTACACCTAGGAAATGATGAGATTTTGATGCTGATTGCATAGCGTTAATAGCTGTACTAAAAGAGCCATCTGTACCATTTTTAAAACCTATAGGCATAGATAATCCTGATGCCATTTCTCTATGAGTTTGACTTTCAGTAGTCCTTGCTCCGATCGCAGTCCAACTTATTAAATCAGCAATATACTGTGGGACAATTGGATCTAACAACTCTGTAGCAGAAGGTATCCCACGAGTTGCTAGATAAGATAATAAATTTCTCGCTCTTCGTAAACCTGTATTAATATCATATGAATCATCTAGATGAGGATCATTTATTAATCCTTTCCAACCAATAGTAGTTCTAGGCTTTTCAAAATATACTCGCATCACAATTTCTAATTTATCTTTATAGATTTCTCTAAATTCGTGGATATATTTTGAGTAATCTTTAGCAGCTTCAATATCATGGATTGAACATGGTCCCACTATTACTAAAATCCTTGGATCATTATTGTGCAAAATATTTTGTATTAATCTTCTGGTATTAGAGACAGTTTCTGCAGAGGTATAATCTAAAGGTATATCATGATGAAGTTTGCTTGGAGGTATTAATGGACGTGTTTCAACAACATGCAAATCTGATGTTTTCTCTAAGAATTGATTATTGGATGAAGTCGGCATTGAATAATTAATAAGTTTAAATATTTAAAAAAGCATTTATGAATACTCTTCTTATTAATATTAAAAATAACAATAGATTAGGCATTAAACCTCACAAATGATGAAATTGGAAACATTGCTCAAAGATTATCAAGATCACGTAGTTGAAAGGGCCTCCAAAGGAATACCTCCATTGCCACTAAGTGCAGAACAAACAAATTGTATTACGCAACTATTAGAGCAAGAAACATTTAATGATAGTAAATATTTACTAGATTTACTTATAAATAGAGTACCGCCAGGAGTTGATGAAGCAGCATATGTAAAAGCAAGTTGGCTTACAGCAATTGCTCAAAGCGAAAAATATTGCAAATATATTAATCCTGAGAAAGCAATTGAGATACTTGGCACAATGATAGGTGGATATAATGTTAATTCCCTGGTTGAAATACTTAAAGGAGAAAAAAGTTTACTAGCTAAAAAAGCTGCAGATGTTTTAAAAAATATCATTCTTGTTTACGATGCAGCGAATGATATTTATGAATTATCTCGAAATAATATTTATGCAAAAGAAATTGTAAATAGTTGGGCAAATGCGGAATGGTTCAAAAATAGAAATGTTCTAGAGAAAGAGATTACTTGTATAGTATTTAAAGTTGATGGGGAGACAAACACAGATGACTTATCTCCTGCTGTACATGCAACAACACGCCCTGATATTCCGATGCACGCATTGGCTATGTTGGAATTTAAAAAACCAGATGGACTAAAGATTATTGAAAATTTAAAAAAACAAAATTTACCAATAGCTTATGTTGGAGACGTTATTGGAACAGGAAGTTCTAGAAAATCTGCTATTAATTCACTCATTTGGCATATAGGCGAGGATATCGCTTTTGTTCCAAACAAAAAAACAGGCGGAGTAATAATTGGTAGCAAAATAGCACCTATTTTCTTTAATACGGCACAAGATTCAGGTGCTTTACCTATAGAAGCTGACGTATCTGATATGAAAACTGGAGATGTTATTAAAATATATCCTTATGAAGGCATTATCAAAAAAATTGAAAAAGATTCCAATAAAGAAGAAATAATAAGCAAATTCAACTTGTATCCATCAACTCTTACTGATGAAATTCGAGCTGGCGGAAGAATTAATCTTATGATTGGAAGATCTCTAACGGACAAAATTAGAAATAAATTAGATTATCAACCTAGTGAAATATTTATCCGACCACAAAATCCAAACAAAAGTAATGCCGGCTTTACTCAAGCTCAAAAAATAGTAGGCAAAGCATGCGGTCTAGATGGAGTTTGGCCAGGAACGACCTGTGAGCCAATTATGACCACAGTTGGCAGTCAAGATACAACTGGTCCAATGACTAGAGATGAACTAAAAGAACTTGCTTGTTTAGGATTCACTGCAGATTTAGTAATGCAAAGTTTTTGTCATACAGCTGCATATCCTAAACCAGTAGATCTAGTTACCCATAAAGAATTACCTGATTTTATATCTCAAAGAGGTGGAGTAGCTCTTAAGCCTGGAGACGGCATAATTCATAGCTGGCTTAACAGAATGCTTCTCCCTGATACTGTTGGCACTGGTGGAGATAGTCATACAAGATTTCCTCTTGGCATTTCATTTCCTGGAGGGTCGGGCATTGTTGCCTTTGCAGCTGCAATAGGATCAATGCCATTAAATATGCCGGAATCTGTATTAGTTAAATTCAAAGGAGAATTATTACCAGGGATTACTTTAAGAGATTTAGTAAATGCAATCCCTCTTTTCGCAATTAAAAAAGGACTCTTAACTGTTGAGAAAGCTAATAAGAAAAATATATTTAACGGAAAAATTATGGAAATAGAGGGACTGCCAAACCTAAAACTTGAACAAGCTTTTGAACTCACTGATGCTACTGCAGAACGTTCGTGCGCTGGTAGCACAATACTTTTATCACAAGAAACTGTTCAAGAATACTTAAGAAGTAATATTTGCCTATTAGAAAAAATGATTGATAGCAATTATGAAGATTCAAAATCAATTTCAAGAAGAATAGATGATATGAAAAATTGGTTAAAAAAACCATCATTAATTCAACCAGATACAAACGCTCAGTATGAAGAAATTATCGAAATTGATTTAGCAAAAGTAACACAACCTATAGTTGCTTGCCCTAACGATCCAGACAACGTAAAGGAAATAACAGATGTTGCCAATACAAATATTGATGAAGTTTTTATAGGTTCTTGCATGACAAATATTGGTCATTACAGAGCAGCTGCAAAAGTTCTTGAAGGTGTTCAAAATTTAAAAGCTAAGTTATGGATTTGTCCGCCTACAAAAATGGATGAAGAGACTCTTAAAGCTGAAGGTTATTATAAAATATTCGAAAATTGTGGTGCAAGATTAGAATTGCCAGGCTGTTCTTTATGTATGGGAAATCAAGCCAGAGTAGATGAAGGATCTGTAGTATTTTCTACTAGTACAAGAAATTTTGACAATAGACTTGGGAAAAATGCACAAGTATTTTTAGGGAGTGCTGAATTAGCAGCAGTTTGCGCACTTCTTGGGAAAATCCCTGAAGTAGAAGAATATCAGGATATTACTAAAAATAAAATTAATCCATATTCAGATGAACTTTATCGTTATCTTCAATTTGATGAAATACACGATTTCAGTTTGTCAAAATGATCATAGATTATGCCAAACCTTATAAAAGACAATATTCAAAAAACCAGTAATAATTCTTCTCGTAGCATCAAAAAATTATTAAGACAAAGATCTCTCGTCGTTGCATTGTCTCTTTTATTTACAGGTTTAGGAGCTTCAATTACAAGCATATTTTTTAAAACTGGAATCTACTTTATAAATAATTGGAGATTAGCCCTTTTAGACCAATTGCCATCTATTGCAGTATTGCCAATTTTTGGAGCTATAGGAGGAGCAATTGCAGGATATTTGATCAAAAATATTGCACCTGCAGCAAAAGGTTCAGGTGTGAGTCAAATCATGGGTTTTTTGAGGCATAAAAAAGTGCCAATGAATATAAAAGTAGGATTAGTAAAGCTTGTATCAGGAATTATCGCTATTGGTAGCGGATTCCCCTTAGGTCCAGAGGGTCCATCAGTTCAAATGGGAGGATCAGTTGCTTGGCAAATGGCCCAATGGCTCAAAGCTCCAACAGCTTTCAGAAGAGTAATAGTAGCCGCAGGTGGTGGAGCTGGAATTGCTGCAGTATTTAGTGCTCCATTAGGAGGGTTTGTTTATGCAATTGAAGAGCTATTAAACTCTGCTAGACCAGTAATTTTGCTATTAGTAGTAATTACAACTTTCATCGCAGATTCATCCGCCGATATTATTCAAGCCTTGGGTTTAGATCCTAAAGCAGGAGGTTTTGATTTTAACCTCGGATTTTTGATTCAAAAAGAATATGACCCATCAGTTTTTTTCCTACCTATAGATTTTTTATACCTAGTTTTACTAGGAATAATTATTGGGATCTTTGCAGAACTGTACAGCAGATATGTTTTGTTAATGCAAAATCTTGGGAAAAAGTGGTATAAAAATAAATTTGTTTTAAAAATGAGTATCTGTGGACTCATTTTAGGAAGTATCTACTCTTTTTTACCTAGTACATTTCATAATTTAGATGAATTACAGAAAATAATAGCTGAGCAAAATACAAGTATTGGAATTGCTTTGTTAGCAGTTTTAGTATTATTTATCACGACAGGTTTAGCTGCAGCATCTGGAGCTCCTGGAGGATTGTTCTATCCCATGCTTACATTAGGAGGGTCAATCGGACTAATAATGGGTAGCTGGGTAGAAATTGCAACAGGACATGCACCTAGTACATACATTTTTGCGGGAATGGGAGCTTTCGTAGCAGGATGTTCTCGAACACCAATTACAGCTATGTTTTTAGCTTTTGCCTTGACAAAAAATTTATTAATAATGAAACCTGTCTTAATCAGCTGCATTGCCAGTTTCTTGATAGCAAGAACTTTTAATGAAGAATCAATTTATGAAAGACAAATACAAATAGAATTAGAAGACTAGAAAATTATTTTCAGTCAAAAACAGCAGTTTTGCTGTTATAAACAAATACTTGATGATTTAGATGTAATCTAACGGCTCTTGCTAAAGCAATTCTCTCAATATCTCTTCCTTTTCTAATCAAATCTTCAACTTCGTCCCTATGACTCACATTTACTGTGCATTGCTCTATTATCGGGCCTTCATCAAGATCTTCAGTGACATAATGGGCAGTAGCACCGATTAATTTAACACCCCTCTTCCATGCTCGATGATATGGTTGCGCGCCTTTAAATGCAGGTAAGAAAGAATGATGGATATTAATTATTGAAGCAAACTTTTTTAAAAAAGAGTCACTCAAAATTTGCATATATTTGGCTAATACAACAAGATCAATTTCATATTCTTTTAGTAAACTTAAAAATTGATCTTCGACGACAGATTTATCCTTATTAAAGGTATCAATATGGACAAATTTTGCATTAAAATCATTCGCAATAATTTCAAGATCAGAATGATTTGAAATTATTAGCGGCACTTTCATTTTGAGTTCACCATTTCTTACTCGCCAAAGTAAATCAATCAAACAATGGTTTTGTTTACTCACGAAAATTGCAACATTTGGAATTTCATCAGAATAATTTACGTTAAATTTTCCATTTACTTCAACTGCAATTTTTTCAAATTCTTTATAAATTTCCTCTCTATTAAAAGTTGCATTATTACTATTCCATTCAATTCGACTAAGAAACAATCCGGCATCTTGATCTGTATGATGATCAGAATGTTTTATGTTGCCACCATAGTTCGAAATCCAACTTGTAAGTAAACTTACAAGGCCAGGACGATCAGGACAAACAATTTTGAATATAATTGAAGGATGTTCCAAAAAATCTTTAACTATTTAGTCAAATAAGTAAGCATATCTAATATATCAATGAAAAGCTTAAAAGAAAATTTTCAAAAAGCACATATAGTTATTATTGGATCAGGAATTATTGGAAAATTTAACGCCTTAGAATTATCAGAATTAGGTTTTAAAGTGACAATAATAGATCCTGCTCAACACAAAAATAGTAGCAACTCAGCTTTAGGCTTACTAATGGGTAATATGTATCAAAAAAGGAGAGGTAGAAGTTGGGATCTCAGGAAACAAAGCATTGAATTATGGCCAAAATGGATTAAATTTCTACAACAATTTAATTGTGAATTAAATATTGAAAAGCCATTAATACAACTAACTACGAATGAAGAAAAGTTTAAAAAATTAAAGATATTTATTCATGAAAATCATGATCCAAATCTACAAATTTTAAAAAAAGACTCAATACTTATCAAGAATATAAATAATATCTTTCAAACAAAAAATATTAAAGGAATAATTTCCTTCAATGATGGGAGAATAGATGCTATGTCGTTACTTAAGACATTAGATAAATATCTAAAGAATGAAAAAATAAATTTTTTAGAGGATGAAATAATAAAAATCAAAAAATCAAAAAATCAATGGATTTCTAAAACAAAAAACAATAAAGAAATAAAGTCTGACATAGTTATTTTATGTAATTCTCTTAACGCAGTTAATTTAATAGATGGCTTATCTCAGAACATCAAATTAAAACCTGTTTTAGGTCAAGCTATGGAAATTGATATAAACGATCCAGAAGTTGATTTATTATCACTACCAAAACAATTCAGTATGAATGGCAAGAATATAATTCCAAAATCAAAAAATAAGCTCATTATTGGTTCAACTGACGAATATAGTACAAAGCCAGGAGAAAATACATTCGAAAAGCTCACAAATTTCCTGGATAAAAAACCAACTTGGCTTATCAACGGTCAAGTCACAAAAAAATGGTTTGGAGTGAGGTCTAGACCTGAAGGTGAACCTTCACCAATAATGAAAAATTTGAGGGATGGACTAATTATATGTACAGGTTTTTATAAAAATGGTATTTTACTAGCGCCAGCTTGTTCTAAATGGGTTGGTAATGAAATTAAGGATTACTTTTCCTAATCTTTTGATTCAGTAAAGTCTGCATCAATTACATCATCCCCACCTTTATCATTTGATTCAGTCTGATCGGAACCGGTCGCCGAACCAGGTGTTGGAGGCTCATTACCTGGTTGCTGATAGACAGACGAACCGACTGCATAGAGTTCTTGTTGAAGCTCTTCAAGCAATTTTTTCATTGAATCGTAATCTTCTTTTGCAGTTGCCTCTTTTAAAGCATTACTTTTTTCTTCAACCTTAGACTTTGCTGCGGCATCAATTTTATCTCCCAGTTCACCGAGTTGCTTTTCTGTTTGATACACAAGCGTCTCAGCCTGATTTTTTAAATCAATTTTTTCTCTTTTTTCTTTATCTACAGATGCATTTGATTCAGCATCTTTTACCATTTTTTCAACTTCATTATCAGAAAGAGTTGAAGCACCTGTAATAGAAATAGATTGTTCTTTACCGCTTCCTTTATCTTTAGCGGTAACACTTAAAATACCATTTGCATCAATATCAAAGGTTACTTCAATTTGCGGAACACCTCTTGGAGCAGATGGAATGCCATCTAATCTAAAAGTTCCTAAACTTTTATTATCTGAAGCCATTTCTCTTTCGCCTTGCAAAACATGAATCTCTACATTAGTTTGACCATCAACGGCGGTTGAATATGTCTCAGATTTTTTAGTTGGAACAGTTGTATTACGAGTAATCATTTTAGTCATTACTCCGCCTAAAGTCTCCACACCAAGAGATAAAGGTGTGACGTCTAGCAACAGTATGTCTTTAACCTCACCTGCTAAAACGCCTCCTTGAATAGCTGCACCTACAGCGACAACTTCATCTGGATTTACAGTTTGATTAGGATCTTTACCTGTAACTCGCTTAACTAATTCCTGCACAGCTGGCATTCTTGTTGAACCACCAACCATAACTATTTCATCAATCTCTCCGGTAGAAAGCTTGGCATCTTTAAGGGCTTGCTCTACTGGGACTCGGCACCTGTCAATTAATTTAGAAGCAAGTTCTTCAAAATTTGCTCTAGTCAAATTTAAATCCAAATGTTTTGGCCCTTCTGGAGTAGCAGTTATAAAAGGTAAGTTTATTTCACTTTGAGTAGCATTTGAAAGTTCAATTTTTGCTTTCTCAGCAGCTTCAGTAAGGCGTTGTAAAGCTTGTTTATCCTGTCTTAGGTCAATACCTTCATTACTTTTGAATGTGTTTGCAAGATGATCGACAATACATCTATCAAAATCATCACCACCTAGATGAGTATCACCAGAAGTAGATAGTACTTCAAAAACACCATCTCCAACTTCTAAAACTGACACATCAAAAGTTCCACCACCTAAATCAAATACAAGTATTCTTTCATTATTCTTCTTATCTAGTCCGTAAGCCAGAGCAGCAGCTGTAGGTTCATTAATTATCCTTAAAACTTCAAGTCCTGCTATTTTACCTGCATCCTTTGTAGCCTGTCTTTGAGAATCATTAAAATAAGCTGGAACTGTTATGACAGCTTGAGTAATATTTTCACCAAGATATTTCCCAGCATCTTCAGAAAGTTTTCTTAAAACCTGAGCACTTACTTCCTCAGGAGAAAATTGTTTATCTAAAACTGGACATTTTAATTTTACATTTGAACCAGCCTTTTCAACACCATAACTAACTTCTTTTGACTCCTCATTAACCTCATCAACTCTTCTTCCAACAAAACGTTTAGCAGAGTAAAAAGTATTATCAGGATTCATAACAGCTTGTCGTTTCGCAATCTGTCCTACGAGCTGATCCTTATTTTTAGTATATGCAACAACAGATGGAGTTGTTCTGAAACCCTCTGCGTTTGCTATTACAGTAGGTTTACCACCCTCCATAACAGCAACACAACTATTTGTTGTTCCTAAATCGATTCCAACGACCTTCCCCATGAATAGATAATCTTAAATATTCTCCATAATCGTTCATTGACGTCATTATTGTTACTCTGAAACGAGGTGTGGTTCCCGAACAGATTACAATTTTCTTCAAAATTTCTCTAAAAATGATTACTAGTAAAACCTCATTTCTTGCTTTGATTGGAAACCCTGTAAGTCACTCATTATCTCCAATAATGCAGAATGCAGCTATTCAGTATTTAGGCCTTGATTTGATTTACATAGCAATTCCTTGTAAAAACGAAGACTGTGAAATAGTGGTTGATTCTTTAAGAAAAATGAATTGTAAAGGGTTAAATATCACAATTCCTTTTAAACAGAAAGTATTTGATTACTGTAGTGAAATATCTTCAGTTGCAAAAAAAATAAAAGCTATTAATACTCTTAAACTAACAGACAATAAAAATTGGAGCGGTACAAATACGGACATTGATGGGTTTATCTACCCCTTAAAAAAACTTAACTTAAAAAAAAAGACTTCTATGGTATTGGGCTCTGGAGGAGCAGCAAGATCAGTAATTCAAGGACTAATAAATTTACAATTATCACAAATTATTATTATTTCACGTAATAAAAAATCTTTAAATGAATTAATTAGCGACTTTAAAGATGAAATACAAATAAAAGGCTTCTTAAATACTAATACCGGAATTGATAATTTAATTGAAGAAACGGATTTAATAGTCAATACAACTCCAGTCGGAATGAGCAAAACCACAACCTATGATGCATTACCATTTGGCCAAAGCTTTTGGAAAACTATTAAGTCAAATACTATAGTTTATGATCTAGTTTACAACCCTTCTCCTACTCCGTTTTTAAAATATTGCGATAAAAAAGGATGCATGACCATTGATGGAGTACAAATGCTAATTGCTCAAGGAGCTAAATCATTATCATTCTGGACAAATGGATTAGAAATACCTTTTGATGTTATGCATGATGCTATAAAAAAATATCTTTAGTCAAATAAATGATGATATTTTCAAGGATTTTGACCTTGATAATGTATCCTAAATAATGCACAGACGCTCATTAAAAAAATTCTGAGCCAAAGACCTTGTCTGAAAATTATGACTGATCAAATCTACTACGAAACTATGTATATTCTTCGCCCAGATATTGCGGAGGATGAGGTGAATAATCATATTGATAAATATAATAAACTTCTTGAAAAACTGGGAGGAAAAATACTAGATAGTCAAATGAGAGGAAAAAGAAGATTAGCGTATCCAATAGCAAAACATAAAGAAGGAATTTACGTTCAATTAAGTCACCAAGGGGATGGTCAACATATTTTCAAAATTGAAAAAGCAATGCGTTTAAGTGAAGACGTTATCAGATACTTAACAGTAAAACAGGAGGGGCCTTTACCAAAGCCAAAACCTTCAAATAAAGGGTCTAATCAATCAGAAAAAAAAGAAGCTGAAAATAATGATTCAACTAACAAATCAGAACCTATAGCTGAAGAAACAAATAATAAAAAACCCTCTTCTTTAGAAACTCCAGCTGATGCGATTAATGAGTCTTTAGAATCTTGAATATTAACTATTATTTTTTCGAATTTAATTCTGCCCATATTTTATTAGACATCCCCCACATATAAATAAAACCTTCGGCATGCTTGTGGTTAAAACTATCATCTTTACTATAGGTTGCTAAATCTTTCCTATAAAGTGAATTATTATCTGAAGAACGACCAATTACAATTGCATTTCCTTTATGTAATCTTATTTTGACCCTTCCATTAACAGAAATTTGAGTTGAATCAATAAAACTATCTAATGCTTTCTTCAGAGGACCAAACCAAAATCCCTGATAAACTAATTGACCCCATTTTTTTTCGACTATATTCTTAAAATCTAGTACATCCGAATTTAATGTTATACTTTCTAATTCTTTATGCGCTTTTATAAGTAGTAAAAGGCCGGGTGTCTCATAGATTTCTCTACTCTTAATACCAACTACTCTATCTTCTATCATATCTATTCTGCCAAAACCATGTTCTCCTGCAAGAGAATTAGCCTTTTGAATAATCTCTAAAGGGCTTAAGTATTCATTCCCTATTCCAACTGGAAATCCATTTTTAAATACAATTTCAATATCTTCTGGAGAATTTGGTGCATCCCCAATAGATGAAGTCATAGCAAAAACATCTTCATTTGGTTCTTGCATTGGATCTTCTAATAAACCAGCTTCAATACTACGACCAAGAATATTTACATCAATAGAATATGGTGACTTTTTAGAAACAGGAGCAGGAATTCCAAATTTTTCTCCATATAAGATAGCTTCTTCCCTACTCATCTTCCATTCTCTAGCAGGCGTTATTATCTCTAAATCAGGACCTAAAGCATTAATAGCCAAATCGAACCTTACTTGATCATTACCTTTCCCAGTACAGCCATGAGCAACTGCATCAGCATTTAGTTCTCTCGCTAAATGTACAAGATTTTCAGCAATCAAAGGTCTAGCCAAAGCAGTTGATAAAGGATATTTTTCTCCATAAAGTGCATTTGCTCGAATTGCAGGGAAAGCATACTTCTCCACGAAATTATCTACTAAATTCCCAATCACCGATTGTGTTGCACCAGAATTCAAAGCTTTTTGTCTGATACTCTCCAAATCATCTCCTTGACCAAGATCAGCTACAAAAGTTACAACTTCTGAAATCCCATATTCATTTTTTAAATACGGAATACAAACGCTTGTATCAACTCCCCCCGAATAGGCAAGAACAACTTTTTTTACCTGCTGCATTAAAATTACCTCCAGTAAAATTTTGAAATTTTAATTTCTTTCAACTTACAAAATTTTATTAAAAACTAATATCATTGTAACTACAAGTGCTGGTCCAAAAACTAGTAAAAGAACAAGATAATTATTAATTAATAAACCCTCTGGATTTAATACGCCATATAACCTAAAAAAAGTTGCCAACAAAACAGAAATTGGCCAAATTAAATAAATTTTTAAATTTTCTTTACTAAACAAAATTTTTTAAATGCATGCTTATGTATTATGTTATGTAAAGGTAACATTTTCTTAATGGATTCAGATAAACTACAAATCAGATTAAATGAAATTGCTGAAGTTAACCCAGCATTAACTTGTTACCACAGAGCAGACCCAGCCCCTGTATTGCCATTGAGAGAAGAACCTGATTTACTGTCATGGTTAGAGGAAACAGGAAGACTTGTATCTGAAAATGAAGGAGATCCTCAAGAAATAAGCACGATTGAAGAGGAAGAACTCTCTGCTTTAATGGGAGAAAAAGATGATTATAAGATAGAAGATGATTCTTCAGAAGATGATTGGGAAGACTAAATCACTAAATTTTTCTTCTTTATTCTTTTTAATTCTATTTTCATTAATAATAAATTCTTTTCTTTTCAAGAATTTACAAATAATAAATATATTTCTGACATTTTTTTTTATTTCTATAGTAATTACAAAATATGGTTTAAAAATACTTAAAAAATTTAACCTCTTACAGAATATTAGGGATGAAGTCTCCCCACAGCATTTTAATAAAAAACATACTCCTACAATGGGTGGTATATTCATCTTTTTGCCTTTTTTACTTTTACTATTGATAGTTAATAATAGATTTGATTCGATTGAAGTAATAACATTATTTTTTTGTATTTTAGGTTTTTTCATAATAGGTTTTATAGACGATTATTTAAGCATTACGAATAAAAAAAATATAGGTTTTAAAACCCATGAGAAGTTTATATTACAAGCCTTAATTTCAATATTATTTATTGGATTCGCATATCAAAGCAATTTAATTAACACTACTATCCCAATATCTAATGATTGGAGTTTAGAGACTAATATATTGATTTTTCCAATCTGCTTTATAACTTTGGTAGGTTTAAGTAATGCAGTTAATTTAACTGATGGACTGGACGGATTAGCTTCTGGATGCAGCTCAATTGTGTTTTATGGGCTTGGTACAGAGATATTTATTAGAGGGCAAAAAGATTTAATAATATATGGACTTATTTCTTACGCAATGTCAGGCTTATGTATGGGATTTTTAAAATATAACAAGTTTCCAGCAAAAATCTTTATGGGAGATACTGGATCATTAACAATTGGTGCAACATTAGGATCTATTGCGATATTAACTAATAGTTTTTTCACATTATTTATTATCTCAGGAATATTTATTTTGGAAACTTTATCAGTAATTATTCAAGTAGGATTTTTTAAAATAACCAAAAGAATATACAAAAATGGAAGAAGAGTCTTCTTAATGGCGCCAATTCATCATCATTTTGAACTAAAAGGTATCAAAGAAGAAAAAATAGTTGAAAAGTTCTGGAAAGTAAACATTTTATTAGTTCTTTTAGGTATAGTTTTAAAAATAAGTCTTTAATTATTATTTAATATGAGTTTTTTTACATGGAAAGATGAGGGTTTAACGAGTGACTGTACTAGTCTTGATGCAATGGCATCTCGATTTGAAGAGACAGCAAGTCTAATTAAAAAATTATCGCAGAAGGGATTTATTTTAAAAAAAACTCAAAAAAATCAATTAATCATCCATTCTGATCCACAAATTTTCAATCAATGGGGCTTTATAAGTGAAGAACTTCCCTTCAAACAACTTTCTTTAATCCCAGATGACGAAACAATAGTAGATTTATGATATTTACTTTTTAGGATTGATAAATAATTTCTAACATGAGTATTCCAACTAAAGTGTCTATGAACCCCTTCAATACCATTTCTACTCCATAATTTCCATTGAGAACTATTCGAAATACCTTTTTCAAGAGCAATTTTCAACTTGTTAATTTCAGTTACGTCTACTAATAATCCATTTTCACATTTTGAATGAATATCTTTAGGGCCGCCATCATCAGTTGCAATAATTGGTAGACCACATGAAGAAGCTTCAAGTAATGTCAAGCCAAAAGGCTCCGTTAATGCAGGATTCACGAAAAAACCCCCTCTACTTGCAGCCCATCTATACAAAGAAGGAATATTTGTTGGAGAATGTTTCTTTGGATAGGCTACTTTTCCATATAAATTATATTTATCTATAGTGTCGAAAATCTTTTGAAAAACTTCTTTTTGTTGAGAATCAAGTTTTAAAGTATTATCTCTGCAACCTAAAACTAAAACTAGGTTTGTTTTTCTTTTTAATTTTTCTGATCGTCCATAAGCTTCAATTAAGGATGGAATATTTTTTCTTCTTACTGCTCTAGAAATAGCCAAAAGAGGAGGCTTTCTTAAATCTCTTAAAAAGGGGAGCATCATATTATCGATTTCGGAAGTCTCTGTTGTTGAATGGATATGATGAAATTTGGTATGATCAACGCCAGGAGCAATAACTTTAGATTTTTCAGACAAAAAAGATTTATATTGAGAATATTGAAATACAGATTCTTGTTTAGTACTTGTAACTACAATATCTGCATATTTTAAAGCTTCTTCTTCTGAATTAATTCTTTTACTAATACTATATAATTTTTCAATTTGATAAGTTTTTAAACCAGCCTCAAGCAGTTTTCGTTTTTTTTCTCTTCCTAGGGAATGCGCGGTAAAAATCAAAGGGACATTAAGAGCATTACTTAATCTAACTCCCACATATCCAGCATCTGCATAATGAGCATGTATAAAATTTAATTTATTTTCTTCTTTTTGATAATAATGCAAAAGTTTTTGAATTAATTCGTCTAAATACGGCCAAAGTAATTCTTTTCTTAAATATTTACTGGGGCCAAATTGAAATCTTAATATTTGTGCTCCAGGTTCAATAAATTCTTTTTCTTTTGAATAAGAATTATCTATTTTATCATCATTGATTAGACGGGTCACTAGATCCACTTGTTTCACATCAGAAATATTCGCCAAACTTTTTACTAATTCCAAAACGTATTGCGTTTGACCTCCAGTATCTGAATCTTTACCCAATTCAAGAGAGTGAGAGCGTATTAAACCATGCAAGTGTAAATGTAGAAATTTTAAACTCATTTTTCACATCCCTTTTACTTCTCCTATAAGAAATAAACTGTATTTCAACTCGAAATATTAAGAAACCATTATGATTTAAAAATTTTTAAATAGTATAAAAACAAAAAAAGACTACTATCACTAGCTTCTAATAACTTTTCTCAAGAAATACTTATAAAGGATTTAATATACATTGCAAAGAAATACAACTAGTAATGATGCTAATTTAGAACTTCTTTTAGATATTTTGCTGTATAGCTTCTTGAATGCATTGAAACATCTTCAGGAGTACCTTCCACTATAATTTCGCCACCTTTATCACCTCCTTCAGGTCCAAGATCAATTATCCAATCTGAGCATCTAATAACATCCAAATTATGTTCAATAACAATTACAGAATTACCTTTATCGACTAAGCGTTGAATAACATCCATTAATTTATGAACATCATAAAAACTTAGGCCAGTTGTTGGTTCATCAATTAAGTACAAAGTTTTTCCCGTAGCCTTTTTTGATAATTCAGTTGCTAATTTTACTCTTTGTGCTTCTCCTCCCGATAATGTTGGCGCTGGCTGTCCTAATTTAACGTAACCAAGCCCGACATCTACTAGTGTAGATAATCTATCAGCAGCTTGAGGAATAGCGGAAAAAGTTTCGGCAGCTTGCTCAACTGTCATTTCCAAAACATCTGAAATGTTAAAACCTTTGTACTTAACTTGAAGAGTTTCTCTATTAAAACGAGCACCCTTGCATACGTCACATTGAACATAAACATCAGGTAAAAAATTCATTTCAATAACGTTCACCCCTTGCCCTCGACAAGCTTCACATCTACCTCCTTTTACATTAAAACTAAATTGTCCAGCTTGATAACCTCTTGCTTTGGCTTCGACAGTCGATGTAAATAACTGCCTAATGGGATCAAAAGCACCTGTATACGTAGCTGGATTTGATCTAGGTGTCCTTCCAATAGGTGATTGATCAATAACAATAACTTTATCTATAGCTTTTATACCTTTTAACTCTTTAACACCTTTAGGGAAAGGAACTTTTAATCCAAGAGAATGACAAATTGCAGGATGTAATAATTCATTAACCAGTGTACTTTTTCCACTCCCACTTACTCCAGTTACTGAAACTAATCTCCCCAAAGGAAATTCAACTGATATATCTTTTAAATTATTTTTTACACAATTATTTAAAATTAAACTTTTCTTAATTGAGGATCTTCGCTCTTTGGGAGTAGGAATTGACTTCCTTCCACTAAGATAGGCTCCAGTTAAAGATTTTTCTGAATTTAAAACATCATCAAACGAACCTTTTGCGATAATCTCGCCTCCATAAACTCCAGCACCTGGTCCTATGTCAACTAAATAATCAGCTGATTTCATAGTATCTTCATCATGTTCAACAACAACAAGAGTATTGCCTAAATCTCTAAGATTTTTTAAAGTTTCAAGTAATCTGTCATTATCTCTTTGATGTAAACCAATACTAGGTTCATCAAGTACATATAAAACTCCCGTTAAACCTGCACCTATTTGAGTCGCTAGTCTTATACGCTGAGCTTCGCCACCTGATAGAGTCATTGCTGGTCTATCTAAAGTTAAATAATCCAAGCCTACATTGATAAGAAACTTTAAACGTAATCGAATTTCCTTTAAAACTAATTCGCCTATTTGTTTTTGTTTCTCAGATAAAGTAATAATTTCTTTTGTGTTTTTACTTAATCCCATTATTTTCTCAATATGAAACAAAGTATCCGATACGCTTATAGAGGTTAAATCAGTAATGTTATAAGGTCCTATTTTGACAGCAAGTGCCTCTGGTTTTAATCTTTTGCCAGAGCATGTTTTACAAGGCACCAATTCTAAATATTTTTCAAGCTTCTGTTTAGCTAATTCTCCATTTGTTTCGCTTAATTGTCTTTCTAAAATTGGCAAAATTCCCTCAAAAGGTCTTTCAAAACCACTTGAAGTGTTAAAACGACTATCAGCTTGAATTAAAATTGGCTTATCAGACCCTGAAAGTAAGACATTTTTTTGTAAGTCACTAAGATCTTTCCATGGAGTTTTCAATTCAAAGCCATAAGCTTGACCAACCGAGTAAAGTAAAGAAAAATAATAAGTATTATCCTTTTCACTCCAAGGGGCTATAGCTGCATAAACAGGCAAAGAAGTATCAGGTATGACTCTATCTGCGGTAAATTTTTTTAAATAACCAATGCCATGACAATCAGAACACGCACCATAGGGACTATTAAAAGAAAATAATCGCGGAGACAATTCCTCAACAATAGAACCATGAATTGGACATGCATAATTTTCTGAATATAACTTTTCTTTCTCTAAATTCGGAGGTAGAGTTTCTCCTTTTTTAGGCACAACTTCAACAATAGAAAGACCATCTCCTCTTTTGAGACAAGTTTGTAAAGAGTCATTCAATCTTTCCTGAATTCCCTCTCTAGCAATCAATCGATCAACAACGACTTCAATATTGTGAGTATGATTTTTATCTAATTCAATACTATCTGCAAGTTCTCTTACTTCACCATTAATTCTTACTCTAGCAAAGCCTTCAGCAGCTAGTCCGCTAAGTAATTTAGCATGGGTTCCTTTTTTGCCTCTCACAACAGGTGCAAGTAATTGATATCTTGTTCCTTCTGGTAACAAAACTATTTGATCAACCATTTCATCAATTGTTTGAGGAGCAATTGGCAGACCACAATGATGACAATGAGGTTCTCCAGCTCGACCAAACAATAATCTCAAATAATCTTGAATTTCAGTTACGGTGCCAACAGTTGATCTAGGATTATGACTTGTTGATTTTTGATCAATAGATATAGCAGGTGATAAGCCTTCAATATTATCTACATCAGGTTTGTCAACTTGACCTAAGAACTGTCTTGCGTAAGCAGAGAGACTTTCTACATATCTCCTTTGGCCTTCAGCAAAAATAGTATCAAAAGCCAAAGAACTTTTACCACTGCCACTTACTCCTGTAAAAACAATAAATTTATTCCTTGGAAGACTAAGATCGATATTTTTTAAATTATGCTGACGAGCACCCCTAATATTTATTGCATTATTTTTATCAATAAAATTATTTTTTTTAACCATGCTTAAATCTTTATTTGATTTAAAGAATTTCTATTATAGTAGAAATTATTTAATTTATGCGGCTGCAATATCTATTAGTTTTGACGCATAACTATTTGCTTCACTAAAATTGCCCCCAATAAGTTCAATTAGTTCATTTTGCTTTTCTTTTTTTGTTATTAATTTAGAAATTGAAGTAAAAGTTAATCCATTAATAACCTTTTTTTTGACTTTGAAATGAGCATTTCCAGTTGCTGCTA
>QCPY01000017.1 GCA_003212375.1 Prochlorococcus sp. AG-442-N17
AAACGAGAGGCTATTCAGTGGGCTTGGGAATTAGTTACTAATATTTATAAACTTTCTGCTGCAAATATAATTGTGAGTGTATTTCACGAAGACGGAGAGTCTGCAAAAATTTGGAGAGATGAAATTGGTATTCATCCAGATAGGATAGTGAAACTAGGAGAGAAAGATAATTTTTGGTCTTCTGGGAAAACAGGTCCATGTGGACCTTGTTCAGAACTTTATTATGATTTTTATCCTGAAAAAGGTTTGCATAATATTGATTTAGAAGATGGAAATCGTTTTATTGAATTCTATAATCTTGTTTTTATGCAATATAATCGCGATCCAAATGGAAAATTGACAGATTTAAAATTTAAAAATATTGATACAGGAATGGGCCTTGAAAGGATGGCTCAAATATTGCAAAAAAAGAAAAATAATTATGAGACAGATTTAATTTTTCCTATTATCCAAAAAACTTGTGAGATTGCAAATATTGATTATTTTTCTTCGGGTGATAAAAATAAAATTTCTTTAAAAATTATTGGAGATCATACAAGAGCTGTTATTCATTTAATTTCTGATGGAGTTGCAGCAAGTAATCTGGGCAGGGGATATATATTAAGAAGGCTTATTAGAAGAATGGTCAGACATGGGAGATTATTAGGCATAACAAATCAATTTTTACCACATATTGCTACTATCGGGATCAATTTAATGCAAAATAATTATCCTGATTTAAAAAATAATAATCACTTAATTCTAAATGAGATAAAAATTGAAGAAGAAAGGTTTAGGGAAACTCTTGAAAGGGGAGAGAAATTGCTAGATGAATTAATTTCTTCAGGTCAGAAATTAATTTCTGGTTTTAAAGCTTTTGAACTTTATGATACTTATGGATTTCCTCTTGAACTTACTGTAGAAATTGCTCAAGAAAATAGTATCAGTGTAGATGTAAAGGGTTTTGAACAAGAAATGAATGCTCAAAAAGAGAGAGCTAAAGCTGCCTCAAGTAATATTGATTTGACATTAGAGGGATCATTAGAGCGCGAAATAGATATTTTTAACAAAACTGTTTTTAATGGTTATGATTCTCTTCTTTCCGATGCTGAAATAAAGGGTATATTCTTGGATTCAACATTAGTTAAGCAAGCAAGTCAAGGTCAGAAAGTTTTAATTGTTCTTGATCAGACAACTTTTTATGGAGAATCTGGAGGTCAAGTTGGTGATATTGGAACGATATTTGCGAAAGATGTAGAGGTCTTAGTTGACAATGTTATTCGAAAGAAAAATGTTTTTTTACATTACGGAACGATCAAAAAAGGAATATTAAATATTGGACAAAAAGTTAAGACTAATGTTAACCCCTCTAATAGAGCTAAAGCTGCTGCAAATCATACAGCTACCCATTTATTACAATCTGCTCTTAAATCAATTCTTAATGAAAGTGTTGGACAAAAAGGTTCATTAGTAGCTTTTAATAAATTAAGATTTGACTTTAATTCTTCTAATCCTATTTCTAAAGATCAAATTTCTAAAATTGAAACTCTGGTTAACTCCTGGATTATGGAAAATCATGCCCTAGAAATAAAAAATATGTCTAAGAATGAGGCTCTTGAAAAGGGTGCAGTGGCTATGTTTGGAGAAAAATATGATGATGAAGTGCGTGTTGTTAATGTGCCGGGAGTTTCAATGGAATTATGTGGTGGCACACATGTTAGAACTACATCTGAATTAGGTTCTTTTAAAATTATTAGTGAGGAAGGAATCTCAGCCGGAGTCAGAAGAATCGAAGCTTTATCAGGTCCATCAGCATTCGACTATTTCACTGAAAGAAATGCTTTACTAAATCAACTAAGTGATTTGTTAAAAGCAAATCCTAATCAACTTTATGAAAGGGTTAATAATTTGCAAGCAGAACTTTTAATTAAAAATAAAGAGATACAAAAAATGAAAAATGAAATTGCATATTTTAAGTACTCTTCAATAAAATCATCCGCAGAAATAGTAAATTCTTTTTCAATATTAGTAAATCAGATTGATGGTTTAGATGGAAATTCTTTGCAATCTGCAGCACTTAATTTAACTTCTCATTTAGGTAATAAAGCAATAGTGATTCTCGGAGGAATACCAAATCCAGAAAATAGAAAGTTGTTATTTGTAGTTTCTTTAGCTGATGATGCATTAAAAACAGGATTGCATGCAGGTAAATTAATTAACGAGATTGCAAGCATTTGTTCGGGAGGCGGAGGAGGAAGGCCTAATTTTGCTCAGGCAGGTGCTAAAGATATTGATAAGTTAAGTGATGCTTTAGATTATGCTAAAAATCATTTGCAAAAAACATTAAAAAATTATTCTGATAAATAACTACTTTTTCTAAGACTTATTTCGATTTGATCAATTAATTTCCTTGCTTCTTCAATAGTTAATTTTTTTTGATCAATTGCTGATTCAGTATTAATTCTTATAGATTCGACTAAAGAGGCGGAACTGTAGTCTAATGATTGTAAAATTTCAGTTTTACTGTCCTCCTTAATAATATTTCTAACTTTATATGAATCATTTTGATTGATATCAATATGAACTACGTTTGTATTTCCGAATAAATTGTGTAAGTTTCCTAATGCTTCCTGATAGGCTCCAGTCATGAAAATTCCAATTAGATAATCTTTATCTTCCTCTGGCTCATGCAAATTGAGTAATGATTTAATTTTCCCATTATCAATGAAACTATTTAGTTTCCCATCTGAATCACAAGTTAAATCTGCAAAGTTTCCTTTGCAGAATGGTTCTTCTAAATGCCTATGTATTGGTAATATTGGGAAAATCTGATTGATTGCCCAGCTATCGGGAATAGATTTAAATATAGACAAATTTGCATAATATGTTGATGCAAGAGTTTCTGTTATTTCAAACAAATCAGGGTGATTGATATCAGCATTATTAAGGTTACTAGCAATTTCTTTTGCGCAAGCCCAGGTAATTTCTTCGGCATAAGCTCTCTCGGCTAAACTTAAAAATCCTAATCTAAAAGCGACTAAGGAATCTTCTTTAAATTTTTTTGCATCGTTCCATAGTTCAATTATTTGAGATAAATTTATTTTTTTATTTTTAAGTTTTTTTAATTCAAAGAAAGTTTCAAGTAAATTTGAAATAATTAATGATTGATTTTTTTCACTATTAATTTTTCGTTTTGAGCTGACATTGCTTGTTCCTAATACATTAAAAATTAAAACTGAACAATGACTAATTATTGCTCTTCCGCTTTCTGAGATTATCGTAGGGTGCTCAATATTATTTAATTCACATGAATCTTTAATGGTTGCAATTACATCATTGGCATAATTTTGAAGAGAATAATTGGTAGAAGTGTTGGAGGAAGTTTTAGTTCCATCGAAATCTATTCCTAAGCCACCCCCAACATCGATATATTTCATTGGGGCACCTAATTTGCATAGTTCAACATATATTTGACTAGCTTCTTGTAATGCATCTTTGATAACAGCAATATCACTTATTTGACTTCCTATATGAAAATGAAGCAACTTCATTTCGTTTATCAGATTTGCTTCTTTAAGTTCTTTTATTGTTGACATAATTTCTGGTATTGATAATCCAAATTTGGAATTATCTCCAATAGATTTGCTCCACCTACCACTGCTTTTACTTGATAACTTTGCTCTAATCCCTATCAATGGAGTTGCGTTAAGATTTTGAACTACTTGAATAATTCTTTTGACTTCATCTCTTTGTTCAATAACTATTATTGGATTTTTGCCGAGCTTTCTAGCCAAAGTAGCAATTTCAATATATTTTTCATCTTTATATCCGTTGCATATTAATAATGAATTTTGGTTTTCGAGAAGTGCAAGGCCAATTAATAGTTCTGATTTACTTCCTACTTCTAAACCAAAATTCCATGGGCTACCAAACTCTATTATCTTTTCTAGTACATTCTTCTGTTGATTACATTTAATAGGAAAAACGCCTTGATAAATATTATTGTATTTATAGTTTTTTATTGCTTTTAAAAAAGCTTCATGTAAGGCATTTATTCGATCTTTTAAGATATCGTTAAATCTTATAATTAAAGGAGGATTAATTTCTCTACTTTTAAGTTCTTTGACAAGCTTAAAAAGATCAATCTTATTTTCAGATTTTATATCTTTAGCTACTGATATATTTCCCTTGGAATTTATAGAAAAATATTTATCTCCCCATTTGTCTATGTCATAAGTCGAAATACTATCTTCTATAGTCCACACATTCTTTAATTTTTTTGGCTCAAAATTTGTCAATTTATATCTTAGTTATTAATAGATGTTTTTGAAAATAACTCAAAACAATATCTTTTATTTTAATGATTACTTGCCAAGTTACCACCCAAAAGTTGAATATACATAGAGTGATCATTAACTAAATGTCTAAAGAGAGAACCTTTATTGCAATTAAACCAGATGGAGTTCAAAGAGGATATGTTGCTGAGATTATTGGCAGATTTGAAAAAAAAGGATTTAAATTAATTGGTTTAAAACAATTAATCCCACCAAAACAGCTTGCTCAAGATCATTATGGTGTTCACAAAGAAAGACCTTTTTTTAGCGATTTAGTAGATTTTATTTCTAGTGGTCCAGTTGTAGCTATGGTTTGGGAAGGTGAAGGAGTTATTTTGAGTGCTCGAAAATTAATAGGCGCTACAAAGCCTCTCGAGGCAGAGCCTGGCACGATAAGAGGTGATTTGGCTGTAAATATTGGTAGGAATATAATTCATGGTTCTGATGGAGAAGAAACCGCAAAATTTGAAATTAATTTGTGGTTCAAACAAGAAGAATTATGTGACTGGGAACCTTCTGATTCGAAATGGCGTTCTGAAAGTTAAAAATTTATATCTCAAATCTGTTAAAACCAAATTTTTTTAAAAAGTTTACTTCAAAATCTTGAAGATCCTTCCCTTGAACTAATTTGAAAATAATATCACTTGTAATCGCAGAAAATAGAACTCCATTTCTGTAATGACCAGTAGCTAGAAAAAGATTTTCAATTTTAGATTTTCCAATAATTGGCTTAAAGTCTGGTGTGCAAGGTCTAAATCCCCACCAGTGCTCCATTTGGGGCCAATTAATTGCTTCTGGTAATAAAGATAGAATTCCATTTTGAAGTTGATTTATTCCACTAGGGGTATTGCCTTTCTCAAATTTGGCATCTTTTTCAACTGTTGCTCCCACCACAATTAATCCATCATCGCGAGGTACTAGGTAGGTTTTTGGGCCGAAAAGAACCCTTTTAAGAAAATTTGCAGGACCTTGTATAGATAGCATTTGTCCTTTTACTGGAAAGACTGGAATATTTTTTAATAGTTTTTTACTCCAAGCCCCAGTACACAAAATTGCTTTTTCACACCTTATTTCTTTCAATTCTCCTGTTGCACTAAAAACTTTTGCACCAATAATTTTGTTTTTTTCAATTGTTAAATCCCTAACTTCTGACCCCTCTTGAAATTTGACTCCATGTAGAGTGCATGCCCTTTCAAGTGCCCTCATAAGTCTTCTTCTATTATCTATTTGACCATCCTGTTCAAAAATTAATGCATGTTCCCATATGGAATCTATTCCTCTAATTTCTTTTTTCAGATCTTTTTTATTTAGATATTTACCATATTTATAAGTCGGGTATTTCTTGAGATCTTTCATATTTTTAAAAGGAACTATTATGCCGCATTTTTTTAAACCACATTCAATCCCACTATCTTGTTCAATATTGTTTATCCATTTGGGAATTAAAGTTTGACTTTGTTGCCCAAATTTTAATAATTCATTTTCAAGCCCTTCTGCATGAGTAGCTAGCATTCCTGCGGCCACAAATCCAGCAGATTCACTTCTTTTTTTGCTCACTATAGAAACATTGAAATTATTTCTGGCAAATTCATAAGCAATAGATAAACCTATAAGCCCCCCGCCAATAATTAAAATTGAATTTTTTGTTTCTGTAGTCATTTAATTATTCTTATAATTTACTTGTGTTTTGATCCTTTTTTACCTTATATCCAATAATATTAAGAAAGGAACTTCTATTAATGAACAATTTTGAATCTTGGGAAGCTGTAATTGGTTTGGAAACCCATGTACAGCTTAATACTAAAAGTAAAATATTTACATCTGCATCAACAGCTTTTGGAGATGAGCCTAATACACATATTGATCCGGTAGTCTGTGGCCTGCCAGGGACTCTTCCTGTATTAAATGAAACCGTTCTTGAATATGCAGTTAAAACATCACTGGCATTAAATTTAAATGTTGCTGAGCATTGTAAATTCGATAGAAAACAATATTTTTATCCTGATCTACCTAAAAATTATCAAATTTCTCAATTCGATGAACCGTTAGCTGAAAATGGTTGGTTAGAAGTTGAAATTTCTGAAAAAGGTAAAGAAACTTATATCAAAAAAATTGGTATTGAAAGACTTCATATGGAGGAAGATGCCGGTAAATTGGTGCATGCGGGAAGTGACAGATTAGCCGGTTCTAAGTATTCTTTAGTTGATTACAACCGAGCGGGTATAGCACTATGTGAAATTGTCAGTAAACCAGATATAAGAACAGGTAGAGAGGCATCTGAATATGCTTCTGAAATAAGAAGAACAGTAAGATATCTTGGGGTATCTGATGGAAATATGCAAGAGGGTTCACTAAGATGTGATGTTAATATTTCTGTAAGAAAAGGCTCTAAAGCACCTTTTGGCACAAAAGTAGAAATAAAGAATATGAATTCATTTTCTGCAATTCAAAAAGCATGTGATTATGAAATAGCTAGACAAATAGAGGTTTATGAGCAAGGTGGAGAAATTTATCAAGAGACAAGGTTATGGGATGAAGCTAAGCAATTAACAAAAAGTATGAGATTAAAAGAAGGTAGTAGTGATTATAGATATTTTCCAGATCCTGACTTAGGACCAATTGAAATATCAAAAAAGCAAAAGGAAAAATGGTTTAATGAATTACCTGAATTACCTTCTAAGAAAAGAAAGAAATATATGGAGGAATTTGGTTTATCACCATATGATTCAAGAGTAATTTCTGATGAAATTTATATGGCAAACTTTTTTGAAAATACAGTAGCAAATAATGTTGATCCTAAACTTGCTTCAAACTGGATCACAAGTGATATTGTTGGATATTTGAAAGCAAATAAACTTGGTTTTAGTGATTTACAACTTAGCCCTGAAAATCTTGCCGAAATGATTAGTTTGATTTCCAATAATACTATCAGCGGAAAAATAGCAAAAGAAATCTTACCTTTACTAATACAAAAAAATATTTCTCCAAAAGTTCTAGTCGAAGAAAAAGGTTTGGCAATGATATCTGATTCTGCAAGCATTGTGCCAATAATTGACGAAATGATAATCGAATATCCTAAAGAAGTTGAGTCATTTAAGAATGGGAAAACTAAACTACTTGGTTTCTTTGTAGGTCAACTTATGAAAAGAACTAAAGGCAAAGCGGACCCTAAACTTGCAAATAAACTTCTTTCAGAAAAATTAAATGGATAAAATTTTTAAATAAGTTCTTTTATTTTTTTTACCCACTGGTTTGTTTCATCTGAATTATCTAAAATAACATCTGACAATTTTGTTTTTGTTTCAAAATGCATTTGAAGTTTTATAATCTCATATGCTTCTTCTTGACTAATTTTGTCTCTTTGCATAAGTCTTTTTACTTGTTGTTCTTCTGTACATTTAACAAGCCATATTTCAGAACAAATATCTTCAAATTTTGCTTCAAATAATAGTGGGATAACTAAAAGTATAATTTTATTCTTTTTATATTTATTGCACTCTGCTATCATTTTTTCTTTTATTAAAGGATGAAGTAGTTTTTGAATCCATTCTCTATTTTTCTCATCTTTAAAAATAATATTTCTTAAAAGTTTTCTGTTTATTGCTTTTTCCGATGAGCAATCATCAATTATTTGATTTCCAAAATGGTCTAAGATTTTCTTATATCCATAAGTATTTGGCTTGACTAGTTCTCTAGAAAAATTATCTGCATCCAAAATTGGAATATTTTTATTAGTTTTAATATAGTCTGTTATAGTTGATTTCCCACTTGCAATCCCTCCTGTAAGACCAATTCTTCTTTGAGAATTTACTAATTTTTGTGGGGTTCTCATTTTTAATAATAATCTAACTACCTGTTTCTTTAGTATTAAAGAATGGTTAATATGAATTAAAATTATAAAAAAGATTGAGCCAGTTTGATACCAATTGGTCGTTTATTAATGGGGGTGATTTTACTCCTCAAGGGTTCTATTTCTCAGGAATATCGGCTGGATTAAAAACTTCTAAAAGGAAAGATTTAGCTCTTATCTTAGCTCCAGAAGGTAGTATTTGTAGTGGAATGTTCACTCAATCATCAGTACGAGCTGAATGTGTTGAAATTAGTGAAGCAAGAATTAAAAAATGTTCAGGTCAAATAAGAGCAATTTTAATTAATTCTGGCCAAGCCAACGCATGTACTGGAAATTTTGGAATGCAACATTTTTTAAATGCTACATCAAATGTTTCAGAACTATTAGGAATCAAAGAACATGAGGTTTTAATGTGTTCAACAGGTGTAATTGGTGTACCTATACCTATAAATCTCTTAGTTAAAAATTTACCGAAACTAGTAAGTGAGTTAAAAGTCAATAGTTTTAATAATGCTGCAGAGGCAATCTTAACAACAGATTTAACTTCTAAAAAAATTGTCATTGAGACAAATATTAAAGGTAGAAAGATAAGAATAGCTGGATTTGCAAAAGGGTCTGGAATGATTTATCCAAATATGGCAACAATGCTAGCCTTCCTTACATGTGATGTTGGTGTTGAGAAAGAAATATGGGATAAGATGATTTCTATTGCAGTTAAAAAATCATTTAATGCAATATCAGTTGATGGAGAAACAAGTACTAATGATTCTTTTATTGGAATAAATGCAGGTAAGAAAATTAATAATGAATTTTTGCCAATTATTCAATCAGGAATTGATATCGTATGTCAAAAGTTGGCAAAAAATATTGCAAGAGATGGAGAAGGCGCCAATTGTTTATTAGAAGTCTTAGTTCTAGGAGCAAAACATAATGATGATGCAATTATGATTGCTAAATCTATATGCAATTCTGCATTAGTAAAAACTGCCATACATGGTTGCGATCCTAATTGGGGAAGAATTATTTCAGCTGCAGGAAATTCTGGAATTAAATTTAATTTTAAAGCAGTTGATTTGTACATAGGTGATTATCAAATTTTGGAGAAGGGTGTATTAAATCAATATGATTCGCAAAAAGTGAGCAACTATATGAAGTCCAAAATGAACGGTAAATATTTAGTAGAAGATATTATACAAATTGTTATTAATCTTAATTCTGGCCAAGCCAAAGGTACTGCTTGGGGTTGTGATCTTTCTAAAAAGTATGTAGAAATAAATAGCGAATATACGACTTAATTCAAATCCATTGCGCTGCAAGGGATTAGAGCAATTTAAATTTTATATAACGGTGTTGTAACTCTTGATTTCTACATAATAAATTTTTAACATTGAATATTCATCTCATAAGAAATTCAACAACTGTTTGATCTCCAAATATCTTTTTTACTGCATTCTCAATTATTAATCTTCTCATCTCAATCATTCTGAACCAAGTTGAAGAAAATGCTATTTCAACTTTATTCGAATTAAAACTAGCAAGTTCTGCTTGCTGACTAAGTAAAATTTTTACTGATGTTAATTCAACCTTAGATAGAATTAGTTTCCATTTTTCTTTTAATTCAGATAATGAATTTGCTTCATATTCTTGTGTTAAAGGGAATACTCCTAAAATCTTTGAATGGGGATAAACATCAAGAAATTTCTTAATTGCTGCACTTGGAGATTTGACATTTATTTTGATTGATTTCTTAATTTGATCTACCATCCCATTAACTAGAAATATCTGCATTGATTGTCAAACCTAATTTCAAAAATTGATCTTTAACATATATTTTATAGATATTTCTTTTCTAATAGTCAGAATGTTATTTGTATAATCTATGAGAAATTTGCATTACTTTTTAAAAAGTGAATATAGTAATGAATAGCAATTACAAATTCATGTAATTTTTCATAATTATATTCCTCTCCAGCCTCAATCCAAACAAAAGTTGGTTTTTTCCTTAATTTTTCAGAAATCTCTGTAAATATAAAATCAACCATATGAATCAAAATTAAATATTCTTTGAGTGAATCTAAAGAACTTAAATTTTCCAAAATTTTCTCTGACTTTTGCAACCTCTTTTTAAAATCTTTCAATTCAGAAGAATAATTTGATTTCACTATTGAAATTATCTCTTCAACAATAAATTTGGCCTTTTTTAATAATGTTTCAACTTTCAAACTTTCTTTAGTCTCGTTATCTTCTGGATCAATTTTTCTCAATTCTTCTATTGGGATCCAAGTTTGCGAATCAAACTGATTGGAAAACCTAAGCATGAAGGCAATAGAGGTTTTTTTAGAAGTATTTAATAATCCTCTATGTCTAAAAGTATCGTTCCATGTCAACCAATGACCGGACCTATGCTTATTTTTAAGATTGATATCGGGGAATTTACTTAAAATTGATTTCCCTAATTTTTCTCCTAAGTATTGTCCCAAGAATCGAGCAAAATGATTTTTTGTCGCAATTCCTGGGTAATCATAATTTGTAAAAGGGATCCAAACTGTTCTGGTTCCTACTCTTCCTGCAAACATATGATCTACATGCAAAGAACCTGCCTCTAACTCATCAAATGGTAAATGAATTAAAGGATAAAAGGGATTAACCCATTTAAATTTTGAGAGATCCCAAGGAGTAGAATTAGGGCTGGTTAATTCATCTATAAATTTTTTTAAAAGGATTAGTTGAGACGGCTTGAATCTTAAATCAGCTTTAATTAATGATTTTTTTAATTCTTTTGTTAGTAAACATTTTTCATCTAGAAAATCCAAATTTGTAATTAAACAACTTTTTGCTGTTTTAAGATCATTGATTATTTGAGATGAAACTTTTGATGGAATATAATATTTGTTATATCTGGTGAGACTATTTAAATATACTAATCTTTGTTTTAAATAATCAAATTTACTTTGAAAAAACTTCTTTTTTTTGTGGGGTTGTTCGAGGAAAAGTTCCCTTTTGATAATAGATTCTAAAAATATTTTAATCATTTATTTTTACTGACAATTTATTAATCAAACATTAAATAGTTTTAATGTATCTTTAAAAAAGATATTTCTATTTTGTTTTGATTTGAAATATATTTTTTTATTAAAAATTAATTATTACGTGAATAAAAATCTAAATTAATTAAAAAAGGTAATATAAAAATAATATTAAAAATAATAATTAAATTGAATATTAAAAAACATTCCACTCAAATTTCTAATGTTTTGGTTATTGGTTGCGGAGGGGCAGGTTTAAGGGCATCTATTGAGATTAAACAAGCTGGCCTTGATGTTTGTATTCTTGGCAAGAGGCCAAGAACAGATGCTCATACAGTTTTGGCTGCAGGTGGAATTAATGCTGCTTTAGGTAATTTAGACAAAAAAGATTCATGGCGACAACATTTTATAGATACTTATCTGGAAGGTTATGGTATTGGTGATCCATTGAAAATTGAAATAATGACTAAAGAATCCCCTTCTTTAGTCAAGGAATTAGATGAATGGGGGGCTAACTTCGCAAAATTGAAAAATGGGGAACTCGATCAAAGATTTTTTGGAGCACATAAATTTCGGCGAACGTGTTACTCAGGAGACTACACTGGCTTATCTATATTAAGAACTCTTATAAAAAAAGTAGATGAGCTAAAGATTCCTATTTTTGATTCACAATATGTAACTGAACTTTTAATAGAAGATAATATATGTTTTGGTGCAATGTCTTTTAACTTATTTTCATGTGAGAGAACGGTTCACCTTGCTGATGCAGTTATTTTATGCACAGGCGGCCATACAAGAATCTGGAAAAAAAGTTCATCAAGAAAGAATGAAAATACAGGAGATGGTTATTTTTTAGGCCTTAAAGCAGGGTGTGAATTAATAGATATGGAAATGGTACAGTTTCATCCATCTGGAATGCTTTTTCCGGAAGAAATTGAAGGAACTTTAGTAACTGAAGCTGTTAGAGGAGAGGGGGGTAAATTAATTAATAATCAAGGAGAGAGATTTATGAAAAGATATGATCCTGAAAGAATGGAATTATCAACTAGAGATAAAGTTGCCATTGCAAATTATACAGAAATTGTGGAGGGTAGAGGTACAAAAAATGGAGGGGTTTTTCTTGATATTAGTCATAAGAGTAAAGAATTTATTGTTGAGAAAATACCAACTATATATAGACAATTTCTCGAAGTACAAATGCTTGATATTTCAGAATCACCAATGGAGGTTGCTCCAACTGCTCATTATTCAATGGGAGGACTTTTAGTTAATCCAGAAGATTTATCAACTTCTGTAGATGGAATATTCGCAGCAGGAGAAGTTACTGGAGGGCTACATGGTGCAAATCGTTTAGGTGGAAATTCTCTTGCCGAAATAATTATTTTTGGAAAGCGTGCAGGATTAGCAAGCGTAAATTATTCAAGAAATTTAAAACAACAAGTTAGATCCAATAGAAGTATATGTTTAGCACATGACAATATAAAAAAGTTTATTAAAAAAGGGAATCAGCTAGTTAGACCACTTCAAAATGAATTGCGCCTAATAATGTGGAAATATTGTGGAGTGATTAAAAACAAAGAATTACTCTCAGAGGGACTTGAAAAAATTAAACAATTAAAAATAAAATCACAAGAGGTTGATGTAAGAATAGATGAATATAATTGTGAAGATCTTGCTCTTGTTTTTGATTTGCAATCATCTTTGATAAGCGCTGAAGCAACAGTTATTTCAGCAATTGAAAGAAATGAAAGCAGAGGGGCGCATCAGAGAAGTGACTTTCCAGAAATAGATTCATCCTGTGAATTTAATATTGTGGTTAGGTTAAATAAAAATAACAATCTAGAAATTATCAAGGTTCCTTTGAAACCATTAAATCAAAATCTCCAAGCAATTATTGAAGGCTCGACTCCGCAAGAAGACATTAAAAATAAATTACTTGAGTGATGAAAATTTTCTTATAAAAAGTTTTCTTATTTAATTTGAGGATAAATTATTTAATTTTTAGTAAATCCATTGGTAAATAATTATTAATATGTAGGAAAATTATGGTTAAGGTACCAAGAGTTGAACCTACAAAACCTCCAATAAAATTTTTGAATATTTCAGATCCCCTAATTTCTGTAATTTCGCTTTTTACTTTTTCTAAATTAGGAGTATCAACAACTTTTAGGCGCTGATTGGTTGTAGGCTGTTTGAGTTGTTGGTGTCGGATGAGTGCTTCGAAATCAGGCATGGAATTTGAGATGCAATTGAACAGTAGGCAGACCAGCCCGTCATTCGACGAGGATCTGATCTACCTAAATCGTCTACAGCTTCAAATACTGCATTTCCAGATGCTTCTGCTTTATCAAATGCTGAAAGTAAAGGAATAAATGTATCAAAAACATGTAAACCAAAATTTTCTAACGCTGTCTTAGCTTGTTGAGCTGCTTTTTGTTGTCTAAAATCTACTTTTACAATTACAACTGCATGATTAACTTTTAAAGTATTTAATAAGTTGGATAATTCAACGGTCAATTCAACAGATCTTGCTTTAGCAGTGGTGGGTAGAATTACTAAATCTGATCCATATGCAAGATGTTTGAGCTCTTCTTTATCACTGCTAGCTTGACCATCAGTAATAACAATTTCGGAGGATCTGGAGGCTTTTGCTGCTGAACTTACTGGAAAAACTGGAAATGGAAGGTTTCCTCTTGATGAGTAGGCTAATGCTGATCTATTTTTATCAGCATCAACAATACATACCTTTTTACCTTCGGAATGCCATACACTTGCAAGGTGAATACTTGTACAAGTTTTAGCAACACCTCCTTTTTGACCACAAACAGTAATAAACAATTTTTTACTAAATATTTTCCTTACTTTGGAGAATAATTTCTTAATGTCAATAGGTAATTATTTGAAAAGTTTTAAAACTTATATTTCCTAATTACTCTTTTGTGGAATATATAGTTTCGTATAATTTTAAAAAGCATGTTAAAAATAGTAAGTGAAGAAAAAAATTGGATTAGGAACATGGTCTTGGGGAAATAAATTTTTTTGGGACTATCAAATTAGTAATGATGATGATCTGCGTGAGACTTATAAAGAAGCATTAAAAAGAGGTTTTAATTTAATTGATAGTGCAGATTCTTATGGAACTGGAAAACTTAATGGAAGAAGTGAAGAACTTTTGGGACAATTTTTACTAGATACTCCTATTTTTCAAAAAAAAAGAATTCAAATAGCTACAAAGCTTGCCCCTTATCCATGGAGAATAGGGAATAAAGGCTTCACTAAACCCTTTCTCAAAAGTTTAGAAAGATTAAATAATAAATTAGATATAGTTCAAATACATTGGTCAACTGCAAAATATAATCCTTGGCAAGAATTACAATTACTAAATAATCTTTGCGATTTAATTGATCAAGGTTTTAATTTTGAAATTGGATTATCAAATATTGGACCCCAAAGATTAAAGACAATAATTCAATACTTATCAAAAAAAAATAAGAAAGTTAAAAGTGTTCAAATCCAGTTTTCTTTATTATCCCCAGATTATATAAAACAGTCTAAAGTAAAAAAAATCTGTGAAAATAATGATATTGATTTTTTAGCCTATAGTCCTTTATCTTTTGGAATACTATGTATAGATCCTGATAAAGATGAAGACAAGCAAAATTCTTTTTTACGTAGTTTGATTTTTAAAAACTACAAGAAATCAACTTCTGAATTAAGGCGATGTCTGAAAAAGGTTGCTCTCTCAAGATCAGTTTCACAAGCCCAAGTAGCAATAAATTGGTGTTGTTATCAGGGAGCCATACCTCTTGTAGGGATGAGAAAAAAGTCTCAAGTTATTGATATATCAAATGTTTTTAAATGGAACTTAAATCAAAAAGAGTTTAAACTGCTTCAACAAGCTTCTCAAAAGTGTTTAAAAAAGATGCCAAGTAATCCTTTCTCAAGCTTGTAAAAAAGAATTAAGTAAATTTTATGCAGATATTTTTTTATGATTTTTTATTTGATTATTGCTCCAAAGTTCAGTGGGAAAGCTTGAACCTGTAAATCTTAAAACTTTTGGTTTTAAGTTTATTAATAAGTCATTAATGTTATTTTTTGTGCTCATTGGTGTTGAGAATTTTTTATACGTTAAAGTATTTTTTTTATAATCTTCTCAGTATTTATACTCATAAAATTAAAAAAATAATTTCTAATACATGCTTTTGAAGTAAATTTTACAAACTAATAAATTATCTAATACTAAATTTTTATCAAATTAAAAAGGTGGAGCCCTTCCAGGCTCCTTGGATCATTTGGTTGATAAGGCTGATATAACCCCATCTCCTATGAGATCAAGCAGCAACTGGTGCTGTTTGACGGGAGAAACTAACGATTTTGTTAGCGTTTGTGTTTTTGCTCTAACCGAGCAGGCTTCAGTCATCTTCCTTACGCCCCGTCGAAACCATTGCAACCCCATAAGAAAATGGAGTTGAGCGGAATCGAACCGCTGTCCGAAACATCGGTTGAGATCACCTAGTCCAATTGGACATTTATATTCTGGCAGGCAAAATGAGTATTGAATAGTTATTTCATTAATTTTTTAAAATATATGAATGTGATTGCATCGGCTCCTGAAGGTTTAGAGAAATATTTAGCTAATGAAATTTTTGAATTAGGTGGATTTAACATTAATACATACAAAAGATCAGTTTCTTTTGAATGTGATTATGCCACTTTTTACAGAATTCATTTTTTTTCGAGAGTTGCTTTTCGTTTTTATAGAGAAGTTTCACGTTTTCACTGTCATGATCGTCTTTCTTTATATCAGGGAGTAAGAGATTCATTTGATTGGTTGAAATGGTTACCTTCTCAAAAAACATTTAATGTGCAAGTTACTGGAAGGACTTCATTATTAAGTCATTCTCATTTCACTGCTCTTGAGGTTAAAAATTCAATAACTGATTTGCAAAAATCAGCTTGGAATAAGAGATCAAATATTTCTTTAGATAATCCTGACTACATAATTCATTTACATTTAAATAATGATCAAGCAGTTCTTAGTTTGCAGAGTAGTTTTGCCAGTCTTCATAAAAGAGGCTATAGGCCTGCTATTGGAAATGCTCCTCTCAAAGAAAATTTAGCTTCTGGGTTGTTAAAGATTACTGAATGGAATGGAAATAAACCTTTGATTGATCTTATGTGTGGATCAGGAACTTTTTTGATCGAAGCTATAAATCAAGTTCTTAAAGTTCCACTTAAATCTCAAAAATTTTATCTTTTTGAAAATTGGCTTGATTTTAAAAAAGATATTTTTTTAGATGAGAAGAAAAAGGCTATTGACAGAGTAATTTGTTTTGATAAATTATCAAAAATAATTGGTTGCGAGATAAATGAAAATGTTTTTGATCAAGCAAGAGTCAATATATCTCTTGCTGGACTTGAAAATTATATTGAATTACAAAATAATGATTTTACAAAAATTCAATTTGAGTCTGCAAAAGGCTTAGTTTTGTGTAATCCACCTTATGGAAAAAAACTTGGTGATGAAAATCAATTAATTAATTTATATGAGAATATGGGGGAATTTTTGAAGAAAAAATTTTCAGGTTGGGAATTCTGGTTACTTAGTGGTAATCCAAGGCTTACAAGATATTTAAAAATGAAAGCTTCCTTGAAAATTCCTGTAAGTAATGGAGGTGTTGATTGTAGGTGGATAAAATATTTAATAAGATGATTTATTTTTTACCTAATACTGCTTTCGTTGTTTTTCCTAAACCCTCTAATGTTTGGGGTAGATAAGGACCTTTAGCTAGTTTCCCTCCAAGTTTTATGCTTAAACCTGCAAGAAATAAATCAACACCAATTATTAGGAGTAAATTATTTTCGGGGTTCCAATTATTAAACTTACTTAGAGCCAGATAAGAAATAATGTGAATACTTATTAAAACTAATAATAATAATATTCCCCCTAAAGCAATAAATATTACTCCACTTATTAATCTCCTTTTTTCTCTGTCAACTTCTTGAAGTGCAATTTTAACATGCAAATCCATTACAGAAGTTGCAATTGCTGAAATTCTTGAAGCTGTATTAGCAAAGTTTTTGCTTTTGGGTTTATCCATTATTTCCTCCCACTATTTATTAAACTACCTATTAATAATCCTAGGCCAGCAGCAATAGCAATAGATAAAATTGGTTTTTTTCTAATTGGACTTTCTATTTTTGGCCTTAATGTAGTGTTCAGTTCATCTAGCAACTCCTCTAATTGACTTTCAATAGGTTCTATTTTTTCTGAAATTTCCCAATTTTTATCTTGAATTGAATCAAAAATATCAAATAATTGTTTTTTAATACCACTTGCAGAAGATCCGGTATGAGTTGCAATTACTCCAACTAAATCATCAATACTTCCTTTGGCTGTCTCTAGAGTTTGTTGTGCAATTGTAGGCCATTTTTCTTGTATTACAGGTATTAAACCATCAATTTTTTCGCGCAACCATTTTTCTGAGATGCCTTCTTTTTCTGGTAGGGCAGAATCATCAACTTTTTCTTTAACTTCTTTGGGAGGGTGAAAAGCTTCCATTAATCCACCTTGGTTACTTTTAGAGTAGTCCGTATTTTCTTAATTTGAAACCCTTATCTATAAATTTGTTTTTAATAATCAAATAATATACATATAAAAGTTTATTTACATTTCATTTATCTTTCCTGTTCTGTAATAAGGTTTTGTTAAGCTATTACTGACTTTAATAAATTAAGTTTTTTATTTCATCATGGATATCACACTTGCATCAATTATTTTTGCCTCCCGTACAATTCCAACTGATTTTGGATTGGTAGCAGCAGCTATTGCAGGAGCAGGTAGTTTATTATTTATTGCTTTGAGATTTGTTCCTGATGCAGGTAATTAGGCACTTTTTTAATGTGAGGAACCTTATTTGTTCATCTTTAGTATATTTATAGACAAATAATTTTTGTTGTACTAGATAATGAATCGATGGGTTTTACTCGAACATAAGATTCATGGCAGTAATTTTTATGATATACACTACGATTTTCTTGTCGAAGATCAATTAGACTGTTTAACTTGGAAATTTCACGAAATACCATTAATTAATAAAGGTTTTGTTGAAATAAAAAAACAACCAAATCATAGATTAGTGTGGCTTTCAAGAGATGCATATCAACTTTCTAATAATAGAGGTTCTGTAAAAAGAATTGATCATGGAACTTTTTCTTATATTTTTCATAATCAAAACTCTCAAGAGTTCAAAATTATGTTGAACGGTAAATTATTAAAAGGGTTGTTCATTATTGATGGAAACTTTTGCCGATTAATTAAAAATAATTAATTTGTTTTTCGAAATAATCTTAATATTTCTCTTGAGATTTCTTGAAAAGTAGCTATTCTTACTTAGCTGTTGTGACTTACGATTGGTATACATCAATCAGGTCGAGTTTGAAAATTTTAAATCTTTCGGGGGAAGTGTAAAAATTCCCCTTGAAGAAGGATTTACAGTGGTAACTGGTCCAAATGGATCCGGAAAAAGTAATATTTTAGATGGAATTTTATTCTGCTTAGGTTTGGCAAATAGTAGAGGTATGCGGGCAGACAGATTACCTGATTTAATAAATAATTCGAAGGTAAAAGAAGGTAAATCTTCAGAGACTTCTGTTTCTGTAAAATTTAATATTGATGATTGGTCGCCTAGTGATGATATTCCGCCTTTGGAGTTGGAGGAAGATGATATTACGCTTAAAAAAGATCAGAAAGAATGGATAGTTTCTAGAAAATTGCGGCTAATGCCTGGAGGATCTTATGCGTCTACTTACACTTCTGATGGGGTACAGTGCACCCTACAACAAATACAGCGACTTTTAAGAGATATAAGTGTTGATCCAGAAGGCAGTAATGTTGTGATGCAGGGAGATGTGACAAGAATAGTATCCATGAATAATAAGGAAAGGAGAACACTTATTGATGAATTGGCAGGTGTAGCTCTTTTTGATAGCAGAATTGAACAAACACATTCAAAACTTGATGATGTTTTTGAAAGACAAGAAAAATGCGAGATTTTAGAAAATGAATTGCAATCTAGTAAATTAAAACTTGAAAAAGATTGTGAAAAAGCAAAACAATATAAAAAGTTAAAGTCAAAACTTTTTCATATTAAGGAGATAGAAAAAGTACTTTTATTCAATAAGCAAGTTCAAAATATTGAATTAATAAAGAAAAAATCTATTGAATTGCATAAGAATAAGACTTTATTTAATCAACAAAAAGAATCTCTTAGTCAAGAAATACTAGTATTGCAAGATGCAATGAAATTAATGATTGCTGAATTAAAAGAGAAAGGAGAAGATACTTTAATCAAAGTAAATTCTGATATTGGTAGTATAAATTCAAATTTAAGAGAATTAGAAAGAATAGCTGTTGTGAATAAAGAGCAAGGTATTAAATTGCAAGAGGAACGTAATAATA
>QCPY01000018.1 GCA_003212375.1 Prochlorococcus sp. AG-442-N17
GGTGCTAATTTTTGATCAGGATTTGCAGAAAAAAGGAAATCTATATTTTGTTTACCTTCTGCAGAAGGAATAGATTTTGTGAGGTTAATTAAAAAATTTGCATTTTCTAAACCCAGATTTTTCAAGATAGAAATAACGGATTCTTGCAACTGAATAGCTGTTTTGAGTCTTAGAGCAGATTGCATCTCAAAAAGAGTCTCTAACTTTTCTGTCGATTGACTGATTTGAATATCTAACTTTGTAATCTCATCTTGGTTTAAATTATTATCTACAAACGTTTTTAATTCATCTCTCTTTAAGATCAATTTTGGTAGTTCTAAAGAAAATGTTCTTTCTAAATTTTGCAAAAAAAATAATCTTTTTTGAATTTCATCTAGACTATTATCTTCATTCTCGACTTCTTGTAAATATTCTGTTAGAGAAAAAATTAAATTTTCTACATCACTTTGAATATTTATTAAATCTAAATATAAATTATTTATTTTAGATTCATATTCACAAACCTTGCCTAATTCTTTTATTGATTCGGTAATTAAAGAGCTTACTGATGGTGCCTCGTTTTTATAGTTATTTAAATTATCAAGTGAAAATTTAATAGACTCAGATATATCGAAATTATTTGCCAGTCTTGATTCTTTCAATTTTAATTTTGTAATTTCATCGCAAGAATTTAGATTAGCTTCCTCCAACATTTTATACATCTCTTTAATTGCAAAATTATTCTCTTCTTTCTTTTTAAAAGATTGCATAATTTCTTCTCTTCTTTTTTTCAAATTGACAACTTCATACCACTTATTTTTAATTTGAAAATTTATCTTCCTTAATTCTTTAGGACCAAGTTCATCAATTATCGATCTTCTATATTCATAATTATCGTATAACAGCGAATCAGATTGACCAGCAAAATCTATCAATAATGAACCTAGATTTTCTAATAACTTTTTACTTATATTTGAATTGTTGATAGTATATTTCGAAACTACTTTATTATTTTTTTTAAAAGATTTTCTTTTTACAACTATTTCTTCTAAATTTTTAGTAAAACCATTATTAAATAACCAATCAGATACTTTTAAAGTATTGGAAAATCTAGCTTCAATTTCACATTCTTGTTTTCCTGGACGAATTAAATGCTTTGTAGGTATATTAGACCCACCAAATAATGCATTTAAAGAATCTAATATAAGCGATTTTCCTGAACCTGAATCTCCTGTAAAAATATTCAAACCTTTTTCGAAATTAATTTCTATAATCTCTATTAAGGCAATATTTTTTAAATTTAATTGTATTAACATGGTAAATCTTTCATACAAGAAAATTAGCTTCTTTTTTATAAAAATAAAAGGTTTTAAATAAATAAAGTTATGAATGAAGATTATACCGATTTTATTGAAGCATCAGGATTACTAAAATATGATCCAGAAATAATTTCAAAAATTTATAAAAAAAATCCCAAACGACTGTTCAAAAGACTTTGGCAAACATTGATTCCAATATTTATTTACATTATTTCAGTTGGATGGGACAAGTTAACAGGACAACTCAAAAAAGAATCAATAGCAAGATTAAGGGCTAAGCAGTTAACAGATTTATTAGTAGAATTAGGTCCCGCATTTGTTAAAGCTGGACAAGCTTTATCAACTAGACCTGATATTATTCCTGGTGTTCTTCTTGAAGAGTTATCAGAACTTCAAGATCAATTGCCAGGATTTGATGGCAAAAAAGCTATGGATCTAATAGAAGAAGATTTAAATAAAAAAATCGAAGAGATATTTTTAACTATCAATAAGGAACCCATTTCTGCAGCGTCTCTAGGTCAAGTTCATAAAGCTGTTCTGAAAAATGGAGAAGTTGTAGCTGTAAAAGTTCAAAGACCTGGTTTAAGAGAACAAATTACTCTTGATTTATATATTGTGAGAAATATAGCTTATTGGCTGAAAAATAATATTGGGCTTATAAGAAGCGATCTTGTTGCTTTAATCGATGAATTGGGAAAAAGAGTTTTTGAAGAAATGGATTATTTAAATGAAGCTGCAAATGCCGAAAAATTTAGAGATATGCATTTACACAATTCCAAAATTGCTGTTCCAAAAATTTATAAAGAAACTACCTCACGAAGAGTATTAACAATGGAATGGATAGAAGGGACAAAGCTAACAAATCTTGAGGGTTTTAAAAAATTAGGTATAGATCCTGACAAAATGATTGAGATAGGGGTGCAATGTAGTTTAGAACAATTATTAGAGCATGGATTTTTTCATGCTGACCCACATCCTGGAAATTTATTAGCTTTAGATGATGGGAGATTATGCTACTTAGATTTCGGGATGATGAGCGAGGTTACAAAAAGTTCTAGATCAGGTTTAATCCAAGCAGTTGTTCATCTTGTAAATAAAAATTTTGATAAATTATCCCAAGATTTTGTTAAATTGGGTTTTCTTTCAGAAGAAGTTAATCTTGAGCCAATTGTTCCAGCTTTTCAAGATGTATTTTTAAATGCAGTTGAACTTGGAGTGTCAAAGATGGATTTCAAAAGCGTAACTGACGATATGTCAGGGGTAATGTACAAATTTCCCTTTAAATTACCACCTTACTATGCGCTTATTATTAGATCTTTACTAACTTTAGAAGGAATTGCTTTAAGTGTTGATCCTAACTTTAAGATACTTGGTGCTGCTTATCCATATTTTGCTAGAAGATTAATGGAAGACCCTGATCCCCAATTAAGGGAGAGTTTAAAAGAAATGCTTTTTGATAATAAAGAATTTAAATGGGACAGATTAGAAGATTTACTTTCAAATGCGGCAAAGCAAACCAATCTTGACCTAGAAAAACTTCTTAATGAAGTAGTTAACCTGCTTTTTTCACCAAAAGGTGGATTCTTAAGAAATGAAATTGTTCAAAATTTTAGTAACCAAATCGATATGCTAGGACTACGATTATTAAAGAGTGTCAATAAATACCTTCCAAGAAATATAAAGTTAAATTTGACTAAGAATGAAAAAGATATTGATAATATAATTTTGAATATAGAACCTTTCAGAAATTTTTTAAAAATAATCGAAAAAGTACCAGGATATTCTATCGATATCTTTCTCAAACAAATTCCTCGACTTTTAACGGAACCTTATACAAAAGAAATGAGTTTTGAGATAGCAAAGAAAGTTACCGAAAAAAGCGTGGTAAGGCTTGTAAAAATTGCAGCTGGTGCAAATATATAATATGAAATACTCTAAGATTTTATTGCCTAAATTCTTTTTGATTTTAATAATTAACCAATTCTTTTTTAATATTCCAAAAGTTAAATCAGCTGAAAATATAAAAATAATTTATGGCATATTTTCAAGAACAATAACTGTCAAATCTTTAAAAAATTTTGCTTATCAAGGAAAATCCTCAAATGAATTAAAAAGAATTTTAAAAGCAACTGGTTCTTCTGATGAAGAAATTAGATCAGCATTAAATAAAAATTTTGAAATACCCATTACTATTGCTAGCAAATTAGTATACTCCGAAATAGGAAATGTCTTCTTAAGTAGGCTTTCCTCTATAATTCATACACCTAATACAAATGATAAAAGAACTGGTTTGTTAGCCTTAAGATCTAGCATTGTAAAAGGTATTTATTTGGGAGATGAGAAAATAAACCTTCTAAAATTTTTTGAAGCTTATCCAACTAAAACTATGATTTTAGACGTTAACGCTTTAAGTAAAGTAATGAATAAAGTAGAATCAATAACAGATTTATTAAAATTTTTCACAAACCAGCCATTGGAAAAAATTAAAAACAATTAAATAATTATGAAAATATTAAGTAAAATCCAAAATAAATTTGATTTTAATTACAGAAAAAAAAGATGGCCAGGACTAATAAATGCTTACAAAAAATATTTACCTGTGTCTTCAAGCACTCCTATCATTTCTTTAAATGAAGGGAATACTCCATTAATTTACAGTAAATCTATAAGCAATTTAATTGGAAACGAAACGAGGGTGTTTTTAAAATATGATGGTCTAAACCCTACTGGATCATTCAAGGACAGAGGAATGACTATGGCTATAAGTAAAGCTAAAGAAGAAGGAAGTGAAGCAGTAATTTGTGCTAGTACAGGCAATACTTCCGCCGCTGCTGCTGCTTATGCTTCAAGGGGTGGTTTAAAATCTTATGTCTTAATTCCTGATGGATTTGTTGCTCAAGGAAAACTTGCTCAAGCCTTAATGTATGGAGCAGAAATTATCTCAATACAAGGAAACTTTGATGAGGCTTTAAAAATTGTAAGGGACTTATCTTCACAATATCCAATTAATCTTGTAAATTCTGTAAATCCTTATCGAATACAAGGTCAAAAAACAGCTGCATTTGAAATCATAGACGATTTAGGTATCGCTCCTGACTGGCTTTGCATACCCATGGGAAATGCAGGCAACATAACCGCTTACTGGATGGGTTTTAATGAATATTCAAGAAAAAGAAGAAATATAAAATTACCGCTCATGATGGGATTTCAATCTGAAGGATCTGCTCCGCTAGTTAAAAATATCATAGTTGAAAATCCTGAAACGATTGCCACAGCAATTAGAATAGGAAATCCTGTAAATAGAGATAAAGCAAAAAAAGTAAAAAAAGAAAGCAAAGGTGATTTTCAATCTGTAACAGATGAGGAAATTATTAATGCTTATAAAATTCTTGCTAAAGAGGGTGTCTTTTGTGAACCAGCAAGTGCGGCATCAGTAGCAGGACTTATTAAAAATAAAAATAGAATAAAAAGAGAATCAACTATTGTTTGTGTTTTAACAGGTAATGGATTGAAAGATCCAGATTGTGCAATTAAAAATAATGATGCGATATTCCGAAAAAATATAGAACCTTCAGTAAAAAATATAAGTAAAATTTTAGGATATTAAACGTACCAAAAATAAAAGTGGCTGTGGAAATAGCTTAAAACTTTTTAAATTCTGTTAATTATTCTTTAAAATAGTACTCATTTTGTTGATAAAAATTTTTTAATGATTCTAGTAATTGATAAACGTCCACATTATCAAAATTTTTTCCACTTAAAAATTTTTTCTCTTATAAGTTACCGTAAATAATTTTAGGTTTTTCCACAATTTCCACATGAACTACTACTACTAATTAAATTATTTAATAGAAAATATTTTTGAGAGAAAGCTAAATTTAAAAGATTTATTTTTAATTGCAATAATTTAGAAAATAGACCTAATATATAAATAAAATATTGAAAACAGATGGAGATTGTTTGTAATCAAAATGAATTTAATTACGCTATTCAATTAGTAAGTAAAGCTGTTTCTACAAGACCAACTCATCCCATCCTTGCAAATATACTTTTAACAGCTGATCAAGGAACTAATAAAATTAGTTTGACAGGTTTTGATTTAAATTTAGGAATACAAACTTCTTTTGAAGCAAATGTCAAGAAAAGTGGTGCCATTACTATTCCTTCAAAACTTTTATCTGAAATAGTTAATAAATTACCAAGTGAAAGACCAGTTTCTCTTGAGGTAGATGAGAGTTCAGATAATATTTTAATTAAAAGTGATAGGGGTTCTTTTAATTTAAAAGGAATACAATCAGATGATTATCCTAATTTACCATTTGTCGAAAGTGGTACTTCTCTAAATATTGACCCAAGTTCTTTTTTAAAAGCTTTAAAACTAACTATATTCGCTAGTAGTACTGATGATTCTAAGCAATTATTGACTGGCGTAAATTTTACTTTTAATTTAAAGTATTTAGAATCGGCAGCAACGGATGGACACAGATTAGCTGTTGTTTTGGTAGGTAATCAAGAGAACTTATATGAAAAAGAGTCCATTTCTAATGATCAACAAAATTTATCAGTTACTATTCCAACGAGATCTTTAAGAGAAATAGAAAAACTTGTAAGTTTGAGGACATCTGAAAATTCAATTAAACTTTTTTATGATAAAGGTCAGGTTGTATTTATTTCATCCAATCAAATAATTACTACTAGAACTTTGGAAGGTTCCTATCCTAATTATCCTCAATTAATACCTGACAGTTTTTCTAAAATTTTCACTTTTAATACTAGAAAATTGATTGAAGCATTAGAAAGAATAGCAGTTTTGGCTGACCAACAAAGTAGTGTAGTGAAGATCAAATTAGAAGAGAAGGATTTAGCATTAATAAGTGCAGAAGCTCAAGATATTGGTAACGCGAATGAAACTGTACCTGTATCTTTTGATTTTGATCAATTTGATATTGCTTTTAATGTACGTTATCTATTAGAGGGCTTAAAAGTAATTTCAAGTCAAAATGTAATTTTTAAATGTAACCTCTCTACAACACCAGCTGTCTTGGTTCCTGAAGATAATGTTAATTCTTTTACCTATTTAGTTATGCCAGTTCAAATCCGCTCTTAGTTTGAAATTACCAAAAGAATTTTTATTAAGCGAATTACTTAATCGTAATGTTAAAGGGAACTCAGCTTTAAATTATGGTAATGGTGAAAATGTATGGATGCATCCTCCTGTTCACAGAATTTTAGGTTGGTATTCTCGTCCGTCGAATTTTGATTTAAAGAGAAATGTGTGGAAGTTAAATCAAATTAATCAAATAATAGATAATGATATTTTTGTTAAAGGAGACCCTGCTATTTCAGATCTCGCAACATTGAATAGATTTCCTAATTTAATAGAAGCTAGTTTAATTAATTCTGAGGGAACAAAGATAGGAGTAATAGCAGATTTTTTATTTGATATGAAAACGGGTAATATAAAATTTTATTTGATTTCTCGTTCTAATCCTAAAATACCTGGTTCAAGTAGATGGAAATTAAATATCGATGATATTGTTGACCAGCAACCTGGATTAGTCTTTTGTTCTTGTATCTCTTTAGATGATTTGTCTTTAATAAAATCAAGTCTTAAAAATCAATTCTTAAAGAAAGGAAAAAAAATTTTTGATCGTTTTGATGAGATGAAAAATAATGCGACAAATAGATTGGAGTATTGGCTCGAAGAAGATGAAGATATAAACCAAAAATCAGATTTTAAACAAAATACTTTTTATAATAATGATGAAGAAGAAAGTTCTTTAAGAAATAAAAAATATGATGACCCTTGGATTTGATTAATGATAGATTTTTCAAAAAATGATACATATGATATTCATGAATCACTTAAAGTTGAAAACTTAACTAGTGATGATTATCAGGAGATATGTAAGAGGTTAGGAAGATCACCAAATAGAACTGAATTAGGTATGTTTGGAGTAATGTGGTCAGAACATTGTTGCTACAGAAACTCTAAACCTTTATTGGCAAATTTTCCTACCAAAGGCAAAAATGTATTGGTTGGTCCAGGAGAAAATGCTGGTGTCATTGATGTAGGAAATAATCAGAAACTTGTTTTTAAAATAGAAAGTCATAATCATCCTTCTGCAATCGAACCTTTTCAAGGAGCTGCAACAGGAGTCGGGGGAATATTAAGAGATATTTTTACTATGGGTGCTAGACCTATAGCAGTTTTAAATTCTTTAAGATTTGGTAATCCAGATAATTCTTCTAATATTTCTCTTCTTCGCGGAGTTGTTTCTGGAATATCCCATTACGGTAATTGTGTTGGAGTTCCCACTGTGGGTGGAGAAATAGATTTTGACGATAGTTATTCAGGAAATCCTTTAGTTAATGTTATGGCTTTAGGTCTACTAGAAACCGATCAAATTGTATGTTCTGGAGCAAAAAAAGTAGGTTCTCCTGTTTTATATGTTGGAAATACAACAGGTAAGGATGGTGTAGGAGGAGCTAGTTTTGCTAGTTCTGAATTAACTAGTACCTCTTTAGATAATAGACCAGCAGTTCAAGTAGGAGATCCATTTATAGAAAAAAGCCTAATTGAAGCATGTTTAGATGCTTTTAAAACAGGAGATGTAATAGCCGCTCAAGATATGGGAGCTGCAGGTCTTACATGTAGTAGTGCTGAAATGGCAGCAAATGGAGGTTTAGGAATATCAATTAATTTAGATTTGGTTCCAGCAAGAGAAAAAAATATGACTGCTTATCAATACTTGTTATCAGAATCTCAAGAGAGAATGCTACTTGTTGTTAAAGAAGAAAAATTAAATAGTCTTATTAAGCAATTTAAGAAGTGGGGATTATTTGCAAATGTTATTGGAGAAGTGATATCTAAAAAAGAAGTTGTTATTTCTCAAAATAGTGAAATTGTTGCTCAAATACCTACTTCTGCTTTATCAGATGAAACTCCTATTAATATTCATAATGTAATTCAAAAGCCACCCAACTACTTATTACAGAAATGGGAGTGGAACGAAGATAATTTGCCATTGGTAACTAATAATAAAATTATTTCATTAAAAGATCAAAAATTATACTCTTTGGCTGAAATTATTTTAGAACTCTTATCACAGCCCTCAATTGCCTCGAAAAGATGGATTTATCAACAATATGATTCTCAAGTACAATTAAATACTGTTTTTAAGCCAGGAGAGTCAGATGCTGCATTAATAAGACTTAGAAGGCAAGATGATAACAATAAAAGTAAAAAATTTTCTGGCGTAGCTGCTTCTGTAGATTGTAATAGTAGATGGGTTTTATTAGATCCTTTTAGGGGAAGTATTGCAGCTGTGGCCGAATCAGCACGAAATGTTAGCTGTATAGGCGCTGAACCAATAGCGATAACTAATAATTTAAACTTTTCCTCCCCAGATACTGAAATAGGATATTGGCAACTTGCATCAGCATGTGATGGAATTTCTAAGGCTTGTATTGCTTTTGAAACTCCTGTTACTGGAGGTAATGTTTCTTTATATAATGAATCCAAAAACCAAAAGAATGAATTAACTCCTATTAAACCTACTCCCGTGATTGGAATGGTAGGGACAATTAAAAATGTAGATAAAGCTGTTAGTTCTGGATGGAAAAATATTAATGATCAAATCTGGATAATTGGTTCAAACTCCTCTGAATCGACGATAGCGGCAAGTTCTTATTTAGACTATTTCCATGGATTAGTAACAGGTAGACCTCCAAAAATTGACTTAAAAGATGAAAAGCTTTGTCAAAGGTTCTTAAGAGAAGCAATTCTAAAAAATTTTATTATTTCTTCTCACGATATTAGTGATGGCGGTTTAGCAATTGCTTTAGCAGAATGTTGTATATTGTCCTCTATGGGGGCAACTGTGAATTTAGAACGGAATGATACACGTAAAGATAGTTTGTTGTTTAATGAGGGAGGATCAAGAATTATATTTTCACTGAATAAAGAACAAGAATTAAAATTTTTAGATTTTGTGAATTCTTATAAGAAAAAATTTAGTCAAAATGTATATGTTAAAAAAATAGGGTTTGTCTCTAAAGAAAACTTTAATATATTTATTGAAGACGATGAGATTTGCAATCTTAGGGTTGATCAATTAGCCAAAAAATTTAATAATAGTATTTCTAGTTGCTTTTAATAAATGAAGAAATACATGCAACTTTTCAAAATTTTTAGAAGTTAAATTATGTGCGGTATTGTTGGAATTGTTTCTTCAAATGATGTAAATCAACAAATTTATGACAGTCTTCTTTTATTGCAGCATCGAGGACAAGATTCTACAGGCATAGCTACAATGGAAAATACTGTTTTTCATTTACATAAGGCGAAAGGACAAGTAAATACTGCTTACAGAACAAGAGATATGAGAAATTTAATAGGAAAAATCGGGTTAGGGCATGTTAGATATGCAACAAAAGGTTCAGCTGAAAGCGTTGAAGAAGCACAACCTTTTTATGTCAATGCACCTTATGGAATAGTTTTAATTCATAATGGAAATTTAACTAATACTAGAGACTTAGAAAAACAATTATTTAATGTAGATAAACGGCACACAAATTCTTCAAGTGACACAGAAATGTTGCTAAATATATTTGCAACTGAGTTACAAGAACAAATACATAATCAAGACTTGCAACCAGAAATTATTTTTAATGCAGTTAAAAATTTACATAAGAGAATTCAAGGATCTTATGCCTCAATTGCACTTATTTCTGGTCATGGATTATTAGCATTTAGAGATCCTTTTGGTATAAGGCCTTTAGTTATGGGGAAAAGAATTTCTCTTACTACTCAAAAAGAAGAATGGATGGTGGCAAGTGAATCATTAGTATTAGAAAACAATGATTATCAAGTTGTTAGAGACGTTGAACCAGGTGAGGCAATTTTTATAACTCATAATGGTGAATTTTATTCAAAGCAATGTTCAGAAAATCCATGTTTATTTCCTTGTGCTTTTGAATACGTTTATTTAGCTAGACCAGATTCCGTGATGAATGGAATATCAGTATACAAAGCACGCTTGAAAATGGGAGATTATTTAGCACAAACAATTAAACAAATAATAAATTCAGGAGATGTAGATGTTGTGATGCCTATTCCTGATTCTTCGCGACCTGCTGCAATGCAAGTAGCTAGACAACTAGGTATTGAGTATAGAGAGGGATTTTTTAAAAATAGATATGTTGGAAGAACTTTTATAATGCCTGGTCATCAAAAACGTAAACAATCTGTAAGGCAAAAGTTGAATGCTATGAGTACAGAATTTAAAAACAAGAATGTATTAATAGTCGATGATTCTATAGTTAGAGGTACAACTTCTAAACAAATAGTTCAAATGGCAAAAGATGCTGGGGCAAATAAAGTTTTTTTTACTTCAGCAGCCCCTCCAGTTAGATTTCCTCATGTTTATGGAATTAATATGCCTAATAGAGATGAATTAATTGCTCATGATAGAACAATTACTGAAATAGCAAAAAAGCTTGAAATTGATAATCTTGTTTATCAAAGTGTTGATAATTTGAGGAAATCTATAATTAATGATTCAACTGTAAAAGATTTAGAGATGAGTTGCTTTACAGGTTCTTACGTTACAGGAACTGTAAATCAAGAATATTTAAAATGGGTTGAAAATGAATATAAATCTTAATTTATAAGATTTCTAGACAGGAACAATTCTCAAGATATTCATCTTTTTCTAGATTTAAAAAATCAATTTTAAGATTATTTTTATCGGGTTTAGAATTGAATTTAGTTAAATTAATTCTCGCAGATTTATTTTTATTGGTTTCAAAATCAATATATTCATTATTACGAAAAACTTTTATAAAATAGTCATCACTTAGTCGAATTTTCTCATTGACATATCCTAATTTGGAATTAAAAGAATCATAAATCTCATGGATTTTTAGTTTAAAAAATTTCCCTTTCTTAGAAACTAAAAAAATTAAATCTTCATCTTTACTTTTACAGCACGAAACTATTTTCTCTTTCGGTAAAAGTTTTACTAATAATATTCCTTGAGATTGTTTAGTAGTAGGCTTTAAGTATTTGTTGGACAAATCAAATTTAAAAAGCCTACCAATTGAAGTTAATATTATTACTTTATCTTCTTCGCTAGAAATAAATGAATCAATAATTTTTGTAGAATTCTTTAATTTTGTAATTGAAAATATTCTATTACTTTTTAGCATTTCTTCATTAAATAAAACTTTTTTAAACTTTCCATCTGAACTTAAAATGCATAAATAATTTTTTACATCACTATCTAGATTATGAAAATTTATAATTTCTTTTGCATCTATATTTCCTAAAACTTTTTTATCTAATTTAAAGTCGTTATTTAAATTGGTTTTCCAATCTATTTGAACTACTTTGCCAGAGCTTGTAATGCCTATGATTTTTAAACTTCTTTTTATATTGCATATGAACTTTTGAACATTTTTTGGTTCAATAAACTTATTTTCATTGTCTAATAATTTTTTGTAATTTGAATAAATTAATTTCTTAAAATAAAATCTATTGTCAATTGATATTTTTGTTTTTTTAATTATTAGTTCTTCTAATATTTGATTATTTATTGTGTCTACTTCTGCAGCCTCATTAATATCTTTTAAAATTTTTGTCTTTCTTTTTGTATTAAAATTGTCCTTTAAAAGTGTAAGTTCTTTAATTAAAGTTTCCAGCAATAAATTTCTATCATCAAGGAGATTACTAAGATTTTCTTTTTCTTCAATTAATCTCTTAATATCAATTTCTATTTGCTCTCTTTCTAAATTCGTTAATTTTTTAAGAGGCATGCTTAAAACTGCATCTGCTTGAATATTATTTAGTATAAATTTCGGGATTAGTATTGATTTTGCTTCAGCAGCATTAGCTGATTTTTGAATAATTTCAATAATATTCTTTATATTTTTAGTTGCTATTGAAAGACCCGTCAATATTTCAAGTTTTTCTTTTGCAATTTTCAAAAAATATTTTGTTCTTTTTTTTATTGTTTCTTCTCTAAATTCCAAAAAATAATTTAGATACTTTCTTAGAGTAAGTTGAATAGGTTTACCATTTACTAAAGCTAAAAATATTGCACCAAAATTCGATTGTAATGTTGTTTTTTTGTATAGGTTTGATATTACGATTTCAGGATTTGAATCTTTCTTTAATTCGATAACGATTCTCATTCCATCTCTATCACTTTCATCTCTAATATCTGATATTCCATCAATTTTTCCTGAATTGACTAAATCGGCAAGTTTTTCAATCCATCCAGCTTTACTTATTTGGTAGGGTAGTTCTGATATTACAAGTGCATTTCTTTTATGCTTCCCTTTTCCTAAATTAATTTCCTCCTTTTTAATAACACCTCTTATTGTTATAGATCCTCTTCCACTTTCATAAACTTCTTTGATTGCTTCATTGTTAATTAATTCTCCTCCTGTCGGAAAATCAGGACCTAATATAATTTTTGATAATTTTGAGTCACTTATTTCTTTGTCTTTTATCAAAGCAATTAAGCCATCAACTATCTCACCCAAATTGTGCGGAGGAATATTTGTAGCCATCCCAACGGCTATTCCTGATGAACCATTTAATATTAAAAAAGGTAACTGTGCAGGTAATACTTCAGGTTCTTGCTGTGAACCGTCAAAATTTTTAGAGTAACTTACAGTGTCAGATCCAATTTCTTCAAGAAAACATTCATTAGCTATTGGTGCTAGCCGTGTTTCGGTGTATCTCATTGCAGCTGGAGGATCGTTATCTACGGATCCAAAATTTCCATGTCCATCAAGCGCTGGATATTTTGTAGAAAAATCTTGCACTAATCTTACTAAGGCTTCGTAGACAGCTTGATCTCCATGAGGATGATATTTCCCTAATACATCTCCAACAACTCTGGCGCACTTTCTAAAGGGTCTATCGGGAGTAAGTCCCAGTTCATGCATCGCGAAAAGAATCCTTCTTTGAACTGGTTTTAAGCCATCTCTAGCATCTGGTAAAGCTCGTCCTACTATCACGCTCATAGCGTATTCTAGATACGAACGTTGCATTTCCTCTTGTAGTGATATTGAAGTGAATTTTTCCTTAGTCATTTAATTAGGAAATTTACCTTGACCTTTTATAAACTAAATTAAGATTAATAGGTAAATAAATTTTTTCCAGTATTAGTAATTATTTAATTTAAAACAACTTTGTTTTTGCAAATAATACTTCTTTTTTAATTTCATTATTTTCAAAAAGTTTTTCAGTAGAGGTTTGGAGTTTGTCACCCCAAAGCTGTTCTTTTCTATAATTATTTTCGACGTAATTCGGATTTTTAATCAATGCTTTTTTTGCTAAAGAAATAGATTTATTTATATCCTTAGTTCTCAAACACGAAGCTAATGCTAACATTGATTCTGCGTTTTCTTTTATAGAAAGAGATTCTTTGAATGAGAGAATAGAAAGATTTATTTTATCTAGCTCAAAATATGCTAAACCTTTGTTATTAATTGCTTGCCAAAAATCTTTTTTAATTTTTATTGCTTTATCAAATTCTTCTAAAGCTTTTTCATAATTTTTTTCCATTAAATAAATATTTCCTAATTGAAAAATTGCATTAATGTTTTTCGGTAGTATTTTGATTCCTGATTGTAAAGCAATTTTTGCTTTTTTGATTTTTGATTGTTTCAAAAATATAGTACTTTTTGCAAAATAAATTTCAGCCATTTTAGGATTGATTTTTTGCGCATTTTTTAGAGAAATCAGTGCATCATCGTACAATTTGCTGGCTATTTGTGCTTCAGCAAGAGTCGTCCACAATTTTTCATTCCTATTATCAATTTTTACAGCTAATTTAGCTAAATTTAAGCTATCTTTGATTTGACCAAAAAATAAAAGTTGATAGGCCTGTTTTCCAATTGATAAAGCCTCTTGTTTTAAAAATTTTGTTTCTGGAAAATAATATTGCGGTACAATAGCTCTTAAATTATGTGCACTAAAAATATGGCTACTAATTATTGAGAAAAATAAGCATTTTATTATGGATTTTTTCATCTTTTTATTTTTTTTTGAGCACTGCTTTTATATTTCTTTCCCACATCCATGGTTTTATTCTCTTTAATGTAGTTCCTTTTAGGTTTAATTCCCATTTTTTTTTATCCCAACTTAATGATTCAACGTCAAGTTTCTGAATCCATTCTCTTGGGGTGGCTTCAATACTTTTATTAAAGGGAACTGCTTCATTCCATGGACATACATCTTGGCAAATATCACAACCAGCAATCCATCCATTTAAATTTTCTTCAATGTGTCCTGGAAAAGTCTTATTCCTGTTTTCTATGGTGTGATATGCAATGCATGACTCTGAATTTACGACAAAAGGTTCTGTTATGGCCTTTGTGGGACATCTTTCAATACATTTTTCACATTTTCCGCAAAGAGATTGTGATGAAGCATCAGGTGCAAAATCTTTAGTAAGAATTAGAAACCCTAAAGTTAACCATGACCCATATTTTTTATTTATTATATTGCTATTTTTTCCTATCCAACCAATTCCTGCTTCCTCTGCCCATGCTTTTTCTAGGAGTGGAGATGTGTCAACACAAATTTTCCATTTGCAATCAGGAATCTCATTATCAATCCATTTGCCAATTCTTTTTAATTTTTTAAAAATAACTTTATGATAATCTTCTCCTTGGCCAAATTTTCCAATTTTAAATTTTGAATTTTGTTTGTGTTCTTCACTTAAATAATTAAAACCAACAGTTAAAACACTTTTTGCTCCATTTAAAAGAGACTTTATATCTTTTCTCCTTTCTGCCTCCATCCATTTCATTTCACTATGGTAATTATTAGCTAACCATCTATCTAATGCTTTAGTTCTTAATTTAAGACGGGAACTGCCTGGTATTGACGCTATTCCAGAGACAGCAAAACCTTCAAGAATCGCTCTTCTTTTTAACTTATAACTTAAGTCTTCGTTTTTTCGACTTATATCTTTCATTACTACATTATGATTAAGATTGAAAAAAATGGTATCTTTAGAAAGGAAACTAATAATATAGTTTTAATTTTTTAAAAATAGATATATCCCTATCTAATAAAACTAGTTAAATTATTAGTTAAGATGTATAAAATTAGGAATTTAAATTTTGGTTGAATCAACTCAAAGTAAAGATTCGAACCTAGGTACTAGGCTTCAACAAGATTTAAAAAATGATCTTATAGCTGGATTGTTAGTTGTCATTCCATTAGCAACAACTATCTGGCTTTCTTCTATTGTCAGTAAATTTGTCCTTACATTAGTTACTTCTGTACCTAAACAATTAAATCCATTCATTACATTAAATCCTTTATTACAAGATTTAATTAATTTAACCTTGGGTTTAACTGTCCCTTTATTAGCTATTTTACTTATTGGTTTGATGGCTAGAAATTTTGTAGGAAGGTGGTTATTAGAATTCGGAGAGGGTACTTTATCAAAGATTCCAGTAGCAGGAGCAGTTTATAAAACTCTTAAACAATTACTTGAAACATTTTTAAGTAATAAGTCTAATAGGTTTAGAAGAGTTGTTTTAGTAGAGTATCCACGAGAGGGATTATTTAGTGTGGGTTTTGTGACGGGGGATGTTGGCCCATCGCTACAATCAGAACTAGATAAGAAATTACTAAGTGTTTTTATACCTACTGCTCCTAACCCAACAACTGGTTGGTATACATTAGTTCCTGAATCTTCTGTTAAAGACCTTGATATTTCAGTTGAAGATGCTTTTAGAACAATTATTTCAGTTGGTATTGTCAATCCAGATGAAAAAGTTAATTCTACAAACCCTACTTTTTCAAAATTATTCTCTCAATTAAGAGCTTCTTCAAATATTTCATCTACTTAATTGATGCATAATAGATCGCTTTCTAGAGAATTATCATTACTTTCATTAGGCCTTATCAAAGATCAAGGAGATTTAAAATTAGAAGAATTACAAATAGATGAAATTTTTGAATCAGCTTTAGATTCCTTAATTAACTACTGCCGAGATGAGTTAGATGATTGTGAAGCAGATTTAGAAAATGTATCTCAAAATCTTTTAGATATTGAATTAAAAGAAGGAAGTAATTCTTCTTTTGGCAATGTTAGAGATGAATTCAAAAAAGCCTTTAAAAAAATTGAATCTGTAATGAATTCAGTCTCTGTCACATTAGATTTTCCTAAATTGATTGTTTCAAGCAATCAAAATGATATTAGAAAAGATGTTTATCATAGGATTTCAAGCATAATTAAAAATTTACAAAGAATTGATTCTGAAATTGATGCGGTAATGGATGGATGGAGATTAAAAAGACTACCTAGAATTGATCGCGATATTTTACGTTTAGCTTACGTTGATATTCATTTTTTAGATACTCCTGTTGCGGTTGCATGCGATGAGGCTGTTAATTTAGCCAATAAATATAGTGATATTCAAGGTAGAAAAATGATCAATGGGGTTTTAAGGAGATTGCAAAGAATTAAAGTAAAATAATTATTGGATATAAATCAATAATTTTTTATAATTTAATTAAATATGATTTAAAAGATATTTATGACAAATAATGATTCTGATAGCTCTCGCGAATGGGCTGCCCAAGCCTATGCTTTATTAAAACAAAAACAAGCATTAAAAAAACAAGAAGAAGAAATAAAAGAAAAAGAGATAAAAGAAAAAGAGATAAAAGGGGAAGAGATAAAAGAAGAAGAGACAAAAGAAGAAGAGACAAAAGAAGAAGAGACAAAAGAAGAAGTTTATAATCAAGATTTTTCTAATGTTAAATATGAAGCTGCAGCCAAATTAGGAGAATTTGATGATGAATTTA
>QCPY01000019.1 GCA_003212375.1 Prochlorococcus sp. AG-442-N17
TAGATTTTGCATATCTACTTGATCCAATTATATTTAATTCTTTATTGTTTTTTATTCTTTTTACTAATTCTGTTATTATTTGTGTATTTGATATATAACTAATTAATGAATCTAAACTCATTTATATTTAATAAACTTGATTAACACTTAGGGTTATATTATATTGTATTTTATAAGGATTGTGAATAATAATTAATGGATTCAGCTGCAATAAATTCTTTTATTCCAACGCTGGACCAAATTGATAGTTGGTCAGAAATTCTTACACTTTTACCAATATTGATTATTTTAGAATTGTTGCTATCAGCTGATAACGCCATAGCTTTGGCATCACTTACTAAATCTCTAGATACTCCTGCATTAAGATCCAGAGCTTTAAATATAGGCATAACAATTTCTTTATTATTCAGAATATTTCTCATTCTCTTATCAAATATTCTTCTAAAATTTATAATAATTCGAATCTTTGCAGGTTTATACCTTATTTATTTATTTATTTCTAATGTTTTTTTAATTTATGAATCTGATATCCAAAGCTCGGTCAATGCAAAAACAAATAATAATTTTAAATTTCTAAAAATTGTTGCTTTGCTTTCCTTGACTGATTTTGCTTTTTCAATTGATAGTATTACAACCGCAGTAGCAATAAGTGATCAATATATTCTTATTATTTTTGGCGCAATTATAGGTGTATTAGCTTTACGATTTACTTCAGGTATATTTCTTAAACTTTTAGAGAAATTTTTAAGATTAGAAACTGCAGGATATATAGCTATTCTTATTGTTGGTATAAAGCTTCTTTTAAATACATTAATTGCGGATACAATTCTTCCAGATTATTACTTCTACATTTTAATTTTATTTGCATTCATTTGGGGCTTGTCTAAGAGGGAGCAAACAACTTAGTCTGAAAATTTTTCCCCAATTACTGGATTTAATTGCTGTATAAGCTGATTTTGCTTGGATACGTTTTTACCCTCTAGTTTTGCTTCTATTATAAGAATCGGATCAGTTTTTGTTGAAATAATTATTCCTTTATTTTCAATAATTCCAATAATAAATCCAGGTTTAAAATTTTTTTCAATTTTATAATTATTATCCCGTATTTCATTAGTTGTTAAAATTTTAATTTTTATGATCTTAAGATTTTTCTTTTTAAAAGTTGTATTAGCTCGGGGATATAAGGCATTTATTTTTCTATAAATATCAATTGAATTTTTTTTCCAACTAATTATGTAATCAGATTTGTTTATCATCCTTGCATATTTTAATTCTCTTTGAAAAGTTTCTTGTTTTTTTATTAAATTATCAATTTTCTCTCTTTTAGTTTGCTCTATTAATGTTATTGCTTTCAAAAATAATTCTGATGATAAATCACTTAATTTTTTAGATAATGATTGCAAATTATCTTCACTCTCAATTATGATTTTTTTTTCAACTAGAACGTCTCCAGTATCTAAACCCTCTTCCATTTTCATAATTCCTACGCCTGTAAATTCATCACCATTTAATATTGCCCACTGAATTGGTGCCGCACCCCTCCACGTTGGTAGTAGTGACGCATGTGCATTCCATGATTTATGTTTAGGTATATCTAAAATTTCTTTCGGTAATATCTTTCCATATGCAATTACAATAAAAAGATCACAATTTAATTTTTTAAGATTATTTATCAGCTCTATATTGCCTTTTATAGTTTCGGGCGTAAAAACTTGAATACCCGCCTTTAATGCATATTCCTTAACTGCAGACGGTATTAATTTATTTCCTCTAGATCTTTTTTTATCAGGCTGGGTAATTACTGCAACTATATCATGATTTGAGTTTTTTAATACTTCAAGACTTTTAACAGAGTATTCGGGAGTACCCCAAAAAATAATTCTCACTCGTCACCAGTTATAGATAATTCATTAATCCACACATGAGGTGAGATACCATTTGTAGTTAATTCTCCTTTTTGTTCAATATTTATTATATTCTTTAGAAGATATTTAATATCTCCTGCTACAGTTGCTGATTCAATTGAACATTTTTCTCCATTTTTATAAATCCATCCCTCAAAAGGTAGTGAAAAAGAACCCTGACTAGCTCTGACTCCAGCATGAACTGCGTTTAATTCTTCAATAAATACAAATTCTCCTTTATAACTCATATGTTCCAACGACGTTTTTAGATCCTTACAATCATTTGATCTCTCAACTACTATCCAGTCTGGAGAAACAGAAACTTTTGAACCAAGGCCTGCATGGCCTGTAGGAATGGTATTAAAAATTTTTGCAGTAGATTCAGAATGTAGAAAATTTTCTATTTTACCCTTGTTAATTAGGCTTATTTTTTTTGTTGGAGTCCCTTCACCATCAAATGGTGCGGAAGAAATATTTTTGTAATTAAGTCCATCATCATAGATATTCAATGCTGGAATTGAAATCATTTCTCCGATAGAGTTTTTACTTGAAAGACTTACACCGTCGATAATGCTTCTTGCATTAAAGATTGAACTAAAGGCATTTATCATTGTTAGAAATGCCTCTGGTGAAAGACATACTAAATACTTACCTGTTTTTATTGGTGCATAATCTAAATGTGCAATTGTTTTGCTGGAAGCTTCAATAATACAGGATTCAATATCAATTTCTTCGACACCATAGCCAAGCTTTACTGAACCTGAACTACGAGGCTTTTTATTTTTTTCTTCTGCTCTAGCATATAAATATAGGACCGCTTGGCTTTTACAATAATTTCGTAATGCTCCTTCACTATTTGCATAAATTCTTTCGTAGAAACTTTCTGATAAACCATTGTATGGAACTGATTGAATAGATTCATGGCTATCAATAAGCTTAGATTCAGCACTTCTAAGAATCTTGAGTAGTTTTTTTATACCTAATGGACTTTTTTTTTCAATTTCTTTAAATCGAATAGGTTTTTTGGCTAAGGGAGAAAAATCAGTTTTTTCATTTTTATTTCCATATTCTGAAGCTATATAAGCTTGTTCTAGAGCCTTCCTGATACCTGTTTCACTTAGATCGCTTGTAGTCGTAATCCCAACTAAGTTTTCTTTATTCCAGACTCTCAATGTTAAGACTTGTTTTTGAGATGCTTTTAACTGTTTTGCAAGACCTTTATCAACCTGTACTGAGTAATCATTAGAAAAGCTTGCTCCATAATCCCATTTTTCAATATTTAAAATATTTGCTGCATTTGATATTTGAGATGTTATTTCTGTAGCATTCATTCTTATCTGCCTCCTACAGTTATTGAATCAACTTTGATATGTGGCTGACCGACTGTTACATTAACGCTCCCACTTATAGAGCCGCAAAAACCAGGAGCTAACTCTAAATCGTTGCCACACATAGATATTTTTGGCATTACTTCTTTTGCGTCTCCTATCAATGTTGCCCCTTTTACAGGTGTTGTTAATTTACCATTCTTTATTAGATATCCTTCTTCAACAGCGAAATTGAATTGACCTGTTGCTCCAACACTTCCTCCTCCCATAGATTTACAGTAAAGGCCATCACTAATACTAGTTATTAAATCGTCTTTAGTATATTTGCCCTTGGCTATATATGTATTTCTCATTCTTGATGCTGCCGCAAATGAATAATTTTGCCGCCTACCGCTTCCAGTCCTTTTGTGTCCAGTTCTTAATTCACCAGCTCTATCGGAAATGAATTTTTTTAGTATCCCATCTTTAATTAGAATTGATTTCTCTGGTTCCATTCCTTCATCATCAATCGATAAAGATCCGAATGATCCTTCAGAAATTCCCTCATCTATTGCTGTTACAGCTTCGTTAGCTATTTTCTGGTTTAATTTATCACTAAAAGGTGTTGTGCCACGTTCAATTTGTGTTGTTTCGAGTAAATGTCCACAAGCTTCATGAAATATTACACCACCAAATTTATTAGCTAATACTACAGGCATTTGCCCAGCTTGAACATAATCTGCATACAACATATTCATTGAACTTTCATAAACTTCATTCGCTGCTTTTTCATGATCCCATGATTTAAATTCATTAGGTATTCCATGTGATCCAAATCTTCTACTGCTATTTGATCTATATTGAGCGTCATTAGCGATTACGTTAAGTCCAACAGTCTGATGCAACCTAATATCTGTGGCATAAGTTCCGTCACTTGAAGCTATTATTACTTCCTGCCAATTTCTTGAGTAGCTGCCTTTTCTAACAATTACCTTATTATCTTTTTTTAATGCCTTAGTACTGAGTAATAGTTTTTCACTTACTTCGTTTATTGTTGGAACATCTTTAAGCCAATTTATTTTCGATTTAGTGTAATCTGTAAGTTTATTAAGACCATTAAATATTTCATTATTGGTTTTTTCTGAAATGTCTAACATTTCAATCGCTTGAGAAATTGATCGCATTAATCCATGTTTTGACAAGTCATTAGTGCTCACAAAACCATCTCTTTTATCTTTAAATATTCTTATTCCAGCTCCTTTCCCAAATGATGGACTTACGCTTGTAATAAAATCCTCTTCTGCAAGAACATTTGAATTATCAGAGTTTTCTATAAATAACTCAACAAAATCAGCACCAAGAGAAATCCCAAAAAATATTATTTCTTCTAAAAGCTTTTTATTACATTCGCCGAATATAATTTCAGGCGATTTAATACTGCTAGTTACCATTTTAGCCTTAATACTTTTACTTTAACTCCAATAAAAGTTTGATTATCTAATTGATGGTTGAAAATCTTCGCTTTTAAGAGGTTTTAATAAGTATAGTCTCAACAGTTCATAACCGTTAGCTAAATAAGTAGGTAATTTTTTAAATGTTTTGAATAATTTATTATTGTTGCTGTTGTCAATTTGAGAAAGAACTTTGTTGTTTTCAACTATTTTATCAAGTCTTCCATAAAAAGATTCGTCGTAGACATTTAATACTACTGGAAAAACTCTAGCAGATGTTTCATTTGTTTTATTAATAACGTACTGATCGTAATCTCTTGCATCTAATCCTAAAGAACTGTAGAAATTTTTTTTGATTCCAAGATCTCTCGCATACATAGTTGCAAAAACAGCGAGAAGAAAAAATCTTGACCATAATTTAGAAGTTAAGGGAAGATTATTTAAGAAATATCTAAACCTATGGAAATAATCAAATAGTGGATGTGTGAAGGTAGATCCTCCTATAGTAATTTTTTGACTCAAGGATTTAACCGTTCTTGGTTGTGCTTTCATTAGGGCATCAAAAAAATCACCATGTCTATTTTCGTCTTGACACCAATTTTCAAAGTAATTAAAAAGGGGAAATATTTTGCTATCTGGATTCTTCTCTAGATGTCTATAAATTGCTATGTATCTCCAATAACCTATCTTTTCTGATAAATAAGTAGCATAAAAAATACTTCTTGGTGGAAAATATGTGTAATCTTTGTTCGCTGTTAAGAAACCCAAATCTAACTGTAATCCAAAATCACTCATTGATTTATTCAAGAATCCTGCATGTCTAGCTTCGTCTCTGGCCATATGTGCAAAACATTCAGCAAGAAGAGGATTTTTGTCTTTTATTCTTCTACTTAACTCTTTGTATAAAAGAAAGCCTGAAAATTCTGAAGTACAACTTCCTTCAAGAAAATCAACAAACAGTTCTCTTGTTTCAGGGTCTAGTTTATCTGCAGCGCCTTCAAATTCACTATTTCTAACAAAATGGTGCCTGTTGTAGTCCTTTCTAAATTCTTCACAAATAGCTTCTAACTCTTCCTCATTAATAGACAAATCCATATTTTCCATTGCCTCAAAGTCTGTTGTATAGAATCTTGGTGATAGGATCGTTTCTTTAGCTGGTACCTTCCCATTATTTATTTCTTTCTTATTTTTAGATTCAATAATTGATTGAGACATCTTTATCTTGATTATTAATACTATTATTTACTATTTTCTGTATTTCTGAGGAAAAAGTTAACTAGGTGTCATTCTTTCATATTTTTAATTGATTCCAATTAATTTCTGTCCATTTAATCTTTGAAGAATTCTAGAAATTATTAATTTGAGAGAAATTCTTTTTTCATCTATTAAAAATGATTCAATAACACTTGGTTTTTGATTAGATTTGCATAGGGAAAAACTTTTTATTGAACTTATATCTTCTTTCTCAAATGATAACCAAAAGTTGCAGTTGTCTTTTATTTCGCAATATATAACCCAACATTTGTCTCCTGCAACTGGTCTTGATGTCTTTTTCAGATTAATGTTATTGACTTCAAATCCTCGTTCTTTAAATTCATGAATAATAGAAGGTAATAAGTGATCATTAATAAATTCATTAAAAGGTTTTTTTTCTATAGGAATTTCTTTTTTAGGCTTTATTTTTATATCATTTGAGCTATTAGGTTCTATTTTTTGGCTTTTATTTTCATTAATTTCTAATTTGTTTATATTTTTAGGAATTTCTACATTTTCTGCTTGATTATTATTAATTAGTATTGATGGATCATTTTCATTATTATCAATAGGATTATTTTTTAAAAAATTTTCCTCTTTACTTCTATCTTTATTTTTAGAATCAATATTCTCTTCCATAAAATAAATTTAAAACATAATATTCATTATAAATATAATAATAAAAATTTAATTCAATATTTCTAATTATCTATATTTACCATTCTGAAAAATTATTGTCCCAATCGTCTTGGTAATTAGTTTTTTGTGATGCCTGTCGTCTACCTTTTACTTCATTTTCGCCATTATCTTTAATAACTCTGTAATTTACTGAAATTGTTGGTTGTGTATCTCGGATATCTCTCTCTGGAGGGATATCATATGATTCATTTATCTCCTCATCGTCTAATGAAAAATTATTCTTGTAGGTTGTATTATCATCTACATTCTTTTGATAAGATTCAACATTATTATCTAACGTTTTACTTAATAACGAACTCATTAATAAACCTGAAAAAAAAGATAGAGAAATCAATTTACCTATACTTACCTCTTCAAAAGTCCAAATAAAGTATCTAAAATTGGTTTTTTGTTTGTTATTTATTAACAGTAAAATTTGTATAATTAAAATAAAAAAAATACTGAATATAATTAATTTTTTTTTATGATTCATTACTAATGTTAATTATTTTAAATTTGTTTTATTAGATGTGAAAATTAATTTAATTTTGATCTTTAAACTAGTTCAAGATCTATTTGATATTTAAGAATATCAACTTTAATAATTTTAATCTTAATTGTATCTCCAATCTTATATGATTTTTTTGACTTTCTTCCAATTAATAGGTTTTGTCGAGATCTGTACTCATACCAATCATTACTAAGTGTACTTACATGCACTAAACCTTCAACAAATAATTCTTTTATTTCAACAAAAAAACCATAACTTTGAACCGTAGTTATTAAGCCACTATATATATTACCTATAAGTTTTTCTGCTTTTCTGACTTTTTTTATATTGATCATATTTAACTTATACTGCCGTACTTTATTTTTATATTCGTTTATTTTATCTACTATACGTTTATTAAATATTAAATCCATATTTTTTTTAGTAGATGAATTATATATATCCCATTTAACCTCTTCCCAAGAATCTTTTTCCATAATATTTATTATTTTCTTATTAGTATTTTTATTTCTCTTACCATTAATAATCATATTATAAATATTAAATTGATTAATTAAATTTATAAAATCATAAGAAGGCATGACCCAAGGTGAAATAATTTTTTCAGAATCTATAACATTAAATCCCTTTCTTATTAACTTAACTTCGTTGTCTCTTAAAACATTAATTAATAACTTATGCAAAATTCTTTTTTTATTCTCATCGCTACATAACTCTATTAATTGCTTAGATGTTAATGTACCATTTTCATTAAGCTTGATATCTTTATCTATTAATTCGGAGTTTTTAATGATGTCACTAACATTTATATAATCTAATTCTTGAGAAATATACGACACATTTTGTAAGCCATAATTATTCGAATGTTTAAACCATAATGCATTAGCCTCGTACAATAAGGGTGATAAATATGTTTGAATATCGCCATTATCTAATGGTTCTAAATATTCATTTGTATAGTCAACAGGATTGTGAACTAATAATTCTTTTAAAGAATCTATATTATTATTTGTCTTAGGGATTTCTATCTTCCCATGTGATATTTGTCTTGTTCTTAACGCTTTTGATATTTCAATAATTTTATCTAAATCCTCTACATGGTCCTTAATAGGCTTAAGTATTCTTGATGTAATTCTAGAAGTACTTTTCCTTGTTAAAAGAGCTTCTATATGTTTATTTTCCACTAAAAGGGTGCATTTAACCTTTGTTAAGTGGAATGACCAATTTATTATTTCATTCTCATTATTAATATCTATACATAAACTAATGGCTTCATTAACTTTACCAACCTTAAATTTTGAGGATTTATATATTTCGTCACTTAGGTAGTTATCCCAATCTTCAAGTATGGGGAATGATTCAAAATTATCAAAAAATATCTCAATACCTCTCTTACTGTATAAATCTAATCTTTCAGCAATAGCATTAGTGTGTACCCAAAGTTTAAAAGAATTATCTTTATTTTTATCTATTTGCAATAATGGAAGCATTGGCGAATTATCGTTATTCCAACTTTTGAACATATATGAATTTTTAGATGATAAATCTAGTCTTGGTTGTTGATTTACAGCATTTAGCTTTAGATCTTGAAGTTTAGAAATTTTATTAATATTACTTTTAGATAATACGAAATCTATATCTTGTTTATCGTTATTTTTTAAGTCTAATTGTTTTATAACATGTCCGATTCCTTCGTGTTGACCTATTGGGAACAAGTCAATCTCTATTTTTACAACATTTTTATTGTCAGGAATATATTTATATTTTTCATCTTCTTTTGGCAGCTTAATTTTACATAGAATTCTGTCATCAATAGGTATGCCGTAAACTTCTTCGTTAATAATTTCAACTTTCGCTAAAAGTATTTGATTTGATCTTTCCAGAATACAATCAACTATCCCCTCTGGTGATCTTCTTCTTACACCTTCTTTAATTATTCTTACAAGAACTTTATCACCATTCCAAGCACAATTAAGTAAATTCTCTTTTATATATATATCTTCATTACTATTATCTCTAACTGCAAAGCAATAACCTTTGCTGCTGCAACGTATTTTGGCAACTAAATGATTACTTTCTTTAACATTGAAATATTCATTATCATCATTTTTATCTATTATCTCAAGTTCTTCTAAAGCTAGTAATGCAATATCTAATTTATCTTTATCTGATTTTTTTGATAATTTTAGCAATCTGCATAATTTCTTATACTCTGTACCTTCTTCCTGGTTTAATTTATCAATTATTGAAGAAGTCGAAAACATAATGACCTTAAATATTTAACTAAATATATTTAAATATATACTTATATTATATCTTTCTTGTTAATCAAAAAACTATTTAAGATGCCTTTACTTATTCTCATTTTCATTTAATTTAAAAGAATTTATAAAAAGTCTTATACCAATCAATAAAAAAGTAAAAGATGCTATAGATTTTAATATAATTTCAGGTACAAAATTTGAAATAGATCCTCCCGCTAATGCTCCTATTAAACTTGCAAATATAAGTGCGGTTGAGGAACCCAAAAAAACAGCCAAAGGTTTATTGGATGTACCACTCATGGTTAATGTGGCTAACTGGGTTTTATCTCCTAGCTCGGCAATAAATATTGTTAAGAATGTTGATAGCAGTAAATTTAAAATCATTTATAAGTAAGGATTTAATATGTCATAAGCTAAAAATATGCTAATAATTATCATTATTAAACCTGTAAAAAAAGAAAATTTACTGGGAGATATTTTATTTGATAACCATTTACCAATTAATACACCTACAAGGCTAGAACTAATTAATGCTAATGAACTTCCTATAAAAACAATAATTGGCTTTCCTGATTCTGCAGATAACATTAAAGTCGCTATTTGAGTTTTATCGCCTAATTCAGCAATAAATATAGTTGTAAATGTAGTTATAAAGATTGTTGAAAATCCCTTCTCTAACTTATTTTTTTCTTTATCTATATTACTAGTCATTTTTTTTGAACTGCCGTTCTAAATACCTTCATTTGTTTACTTTTTCTGCCATAAATAGATGATATATGTTGAGTACAACAATTTATTAGGAACTTATCACCATTTTTCAAATAACCTTTAAATGCTTTTGTAAATTCACTGACACGACAGAAATGTGGTCTTGATTCATAAATCATGCACTCTCTTTTTGATTTGTCAAAATACTTGCACCACCCATCCTTGCATGTCATGGAATTTATTAAATCTAATTCTTTACTACTTAATATTCCTGTTAAATCATCTCTTTCAGCTAAGTCCAAATGGCAACAAGCACCGCAATTTTCTATGCACCTCCATGATTTCATAATTTAATTCAATCTTGTAACGTATCAGTACAGTTAGATGATTTATTTGTAAAAATAGTATCACATCATATATTAATTAAATGGCAACTCTTATACCTTTAGCAGTCGTGGCATTGGCTGGACCAGCAATAATAGCACTTGTTTTTTTTCGCAAATAAAAAATTTTAAAAACTCCTAGTGACTTATCTTGAGGGTGTTTATTGGGACTTAGACGGTACAATTGCTAATACTGAATTAGAGGCTCATTTACCAGCTTTTAATAAAGCTTTTAATGATTATAATCTTTGTTGGGATTGGGATAGAACTACATACATAGATTTATTAAAAATAAATGGTGGTAAAAATCGAATTGCATATTATTCAAAATTAATAAATAAGTCTCTTAATAAACTTGAAGTATCAAAGATACATGAAAGAAAACAATATCATTATATAAATCATGTAATAAAAGATAATGTTATATCGCTTAAAACAGGTGTTTATAGATTAATAAAGGAATTACAAAAAAACAAAGTAAGACAATTTATTGTGACTTCAAGTTCTAAGAAACAAGCAACATTAATAACTAATCAATTATTTAAAGAATTTAATCCATTTGAATTTATTATTTCAAGTGATGATGTTCTATTTCATAAACCTGATCCTTTACCTTACTTAAAGGCTATGGAATTAAGCGGAATAAAATTAAATAAATCCATAGTTTTTGAAGATTCTAGTTCAGGACTTAGATCATCTTTGGCTGCTAAGCTACCAACCATATATGTGCCTTCAAATATTTCCGTGGATATTGAAAAGGATATAGATTTAAATTGTTCTATAGATACTCTTGGTGATGAAAGTTGCAACGCTAATGTCATTAAAGGACCTAAGCTTATTAGAAATTATGTTGATTGTGCTTATCTAGAAAAATATTTATTAACTCTTTAAAATGCAAAAAACAAAATTTTCAATAATTAATGATAAATTTACCAATTTATTATTTGGTTTTTTAAGCTCTTCCTGGAAATCAAAATCTATTAATCTTATTTCTGTTTTGATAGGCTATTTTCTATTTGCAAATTTTATTACTAAATTCATTTCCGAAGGTCAAAATGAATTAATAATGGTACCCATAATAATCTTGATTATTGAACTAATAATTAGAAGTAAACCATCTTCCAGTTCTAGTCTATTCAATATTTGGTCAGTAGTTGATAAGATTCGAATTGGAGCCACTTACGCTGTAATACTTGAAGCCTTTAAACTAGGCTCTTAACAAAGTTATTCTTCAGTTTCTTCCTCCTCGTCAATTGGATATACAAATCCTTGTGCTTTACCAGTTAAAACAGATTTACCTATTGACATTGCTTTTTTTGCAGCCAATGCTGCTTTGCCTTTCCATACTGCATGTCTGTGATTTCTCTTGCTTTTTGATTTTTTCTTCTTTGGAACAGCCATACCAATTTATTATTTCCATATATTAATATAACCTTTCAATGGTTATCTCCCAAATATTTGAGTATATTTGTTTTAAATACTGCAATTCTTAAACTGAACTTTTAAGATTTATTTATCATATTTTATTGAAAATTAGTGTTCTTTAAATCAAATTTCCCTTATTCTAATTCTAATAAAAGCTATTCTAATATCTTATTAGAGCTAGATGCAGGAAACGTAAAATCTATATATTTTTATCCCAGCAAAAGGGAAATAGACGTCATATATAAGAATGGAAAAAAAGAAAAAGTGCCTATTTTATATAATGATCAACTAATTATTGAAAAAGCATCTCAAAATAATGTTGAATTAACTATTAACAATAGCCGTAAAGAATCTTCAGCGGCAAATTTATTTGCATCATTCGGTCTTTTTTTAATTTTTGTAATAGCAATTGTTTTAATTTTGAGAAGCACTTCAAAACTTGCTTCTAGAGCTTTAGGATTTGGTAAAAACAAATCTAAATTTATCACCATTGATGAAGTAGATACACGATTTGATGATGTAGCAGGTGTACCTGAAGCCGCAGAAGAATTAAAAGAGGTAATTAAATTCCTCAATGAACCAAAAAAATTTACAGATCTTGGAGCAAAAGTACCTAAGGGAGTTCTATTAATCGGTCCTCCTGGGACAGGAAAGACATTATTAGCTAAAGCTATTGCTGGTGAGTCTGGAGTTCCTTTTCTATCAATAGCTGCCTCCGAATTCGTAGAGTTATTTGTTGGTGTTGGCGCTAGTAGAGTTCGAGACTTATTTGTGAAAGCTAAAGAAAAGTCTCCTTGTATAATATTTATCGATGAAATTGATTCTATAGGAAGACAAAGAGGCTCAGGAATTGGAGGAGGTAATGATGAAAGAGAACAAACTCTTAATCAGTTATTAACAGAATTAGATGGGTTTACAGATAATTCTGGAATAATCGTAATTGCAGCTACAAACAGACCAGATATATTAGATACAGCTCTTCTAAGGCCAGGTAGATTTGATAGAAAGATTGAGGTCATGTTGCCTGATCTAGATGGTAGAAAAAAAATACTTTCAGTTCATTCTTTATCGAAACCATTATCCCAAAATGTAGATTTAGCTTATTGGGCTACAAGAACAGTAGGTTTCTCAGGGGCTGACCTAGCAAATTTAATGAACGAAAGTGCTATTCATTGTGCTAGAGAAGAATGCAAATTAATTAGCGATATTCATATTGAAAATGCTCTTGATAAGGTTACTCTTGGTCTTCGCACATCAAAAATTTCATCTACAAATACCAACAAAATTATTGCTTATAATGAAGTAGGCCGCGCAATTGTATCCGCGGTAAGAAATGGCATTAATTCTGTAGATAAAATAACAATTCTTCCTAGATCAGGTTATTTAGGTGGGTATACAAAAATGAATCCAGATGAAGATATTGTATCGAGTGGATTAATTTCAAAAAAAATATTATTAGCAAAAATAGAAATAGCTTTGGCTGGTAGAGCGGCAGAAATAATAGTATTTGGTAAAAATGAAATTACTCAATGCTCAATTAATGATATATCTTATGCGACAAGCATTATTAGAGAAATGGTAACTAAGTATGGATTTTCTATAATTGGTCCCATATCTCTTGAAAATAGTGGGGAAATATCAATCGCAGATGGCATAGTGAGGAATGAATCAATAATAGCTGATAACACTTATTCCAAAATAGATAATGAAATTATTAATATTTCTAAGATTGCTTTAAATAATGCAATAGACATTATTAGTAATAACAGAATATTGTTAGAAAAATTAGTTGAAATTTTAATAATCAAAGAAACTATACAGAATAATATTTTTAAAAAAATAACTACTGATTTATTAAAAGTGTGATTTAATACATCTAATTAAAATTATTTATCTTGATAATTAATAATATTTTAGTAAGGATTTCAATAATTTTCACTTTAGTTATAATTTTTCCATTAGTGCAAAATCAATGGCTAAATTTATATTTGTTTGATATTAATAATTTTTCTATTTATAAATTTTTATATTATTTAAGTGGATTAATTTGCCCAAGTCTTGTAATTCTAAACTCTTTAAATCAGTTTACATTTTATAAATTTTATACAAAAGATGTTTCTAATATTATTATAAGTGGAATTTCATTGCTTTTCTTATCTTCAAGCATTTTAATAATACTTTCAACTCTAATTTCTACTTACTTTCTTATTAATTTAAGAACCTTATTAAACCTGCTTGTTAATGATAATAATTTTTTAGTTCATATTGAGGTTAATAAACAAATTTTATTTGTTTTTGTCACTTCAATATTATTACTCTTTAAAAAATTTAAGGTCTTGATCAAAAAAATTTCATTATTAAACTTTTTAATTATGTCATTTATTATTTGGTATATACAAATTAACGACATAATATTAAAGGATGCTTTTTTTATTGAATTTTTAAAATTTGAAAATAAAAACTTTTTAAATTTACTTTTCTTACTTTCCATTGAAACATTTTATTACCTATGGTCATATATTTCATATGGTTCATATTTAAGTGACTGGAAGCTTCCAATACCCAGTAATAAAGAATTTCGATCTATTTTAAATTTAATAGCTTTTTACTTTTTAGTTATCTTTTATTACTCTATGCTTTTAAAGTAGTTAAATTATAAGTAAATATTAAAATTTAAACTTAAAGGGCAGAAAAATACTCTTTACTACCTTTTGGATCTTCTAACATTGTTTTATCTCCAGGAGTCCAGTTTGCAGGGCAAACTTCATCAGGGTTAGCAGCAACATATTGATATCCTTGAAGTATCCTTAAGGTCTCTTCAACATTTCTTCCTACAGGTGCTTTATTTACTGTTGTATGCATTATTATTCCCTGTGGATTAATTAGGAATAAACCTCTATCAGCTTCTCCATCATCATTAAGCACATTATAAGCCTGACAAATTTCTCTTTTCAAGTCTGATACTAAAGGATAGTTAATATCACCAATACCTCCCTCATTTCTAGGAGTTTGAATCCAGGCTAAATGACAGTTTTTGCTATCTACAGATACCCCCAAAATTTCCGTATTTAGAGCAGAGAATTTTTCATATTCATCACTGAATGCAGTAATTTCCGTAGGACAAACAAAAGTGAAGTCTAATGGATAGAAAAATAATACTACCCATTTTCCTCTATAACTTGAAAGTGTAATGTCCTTAAATTCCTGATCATATACTGCAGTCGCAGTGAAATTAGGTGCTTCTTGGCCGACTCTTAAACTCATGAAATTTTCTGTCCTTTTTTAAAATTTTTAGGGTTTATCTACCCAAAAATTTATTATAAATATAACGCTTATAATATAGCAAGTATTTCTTTGATCTGAATTTATGAAATGGCATTATTC
>QCPY01000020.1 GCA_003212375.1 Prochlorococcus sp. AG-442-N17
CAATACACGGTCCAGCTATCGAATATAGCTTAAAAAGCTTCTTAAATGACTATATTCGATGGGGTGAAAATCTCTCAACAAATAATCCTAAAATCGCTCTTATTTATGCAAGTGCTTATGGAAATACAGCCTCCATAGGGGATGCTTTAGCCAAAGGGATAAATAGAACTTCTGTTGAAGTAGAAAGTATTAATTGTGAATTTACATCAAATGATGTACTTATAAAATCCATCCAAAATGCTGATGGATATTTAATAGGATCTCCCACACTTGGAGGGCACGCACCAACGCCTATAGTAAGTGCACTAGGGACATTGTTATCAGAAGGCAATAGAGATAAACCAGTTGGGATTTTTGGCAGTTTTGGCTGGAGCGGTGAAGCGATAGATTTACTTGAATCGAAATTAAAAGACGGTGGTTTTCAGTTTAGTTTTGACCCTATAAGAATTAAATTCAGTCCCAATAAACCAAAAATTAAAGAGCTAGAAGAAATAGGAACTCACTTCGGCAGAAAAATTATAAAGAAAGCTAAGAAAAAACCTAGAAAATCTGATACTGGAATGATTACAAGTAAAACGGATCCAAAGTTGCAAGCTCTTGGAAGAGTAATTGGCTCACTTTGTGTTCTAACTGCCTCTAAAGGAAAAGATGAGAATAATATCAGAGGAGCCATGCTAGCATCCTGGGTTAGTCAAGCAAGTTTTTCTCCACCGGGATTAAGTATTGCAGTAGCAAAAGATAGATCAGTAGATTCTCTACTACAAATTGGAGATTCATTCGCTTTAAATATTTTAAGTGAAGAAGATTTTAAAGAACCTTTGAAAAGATTCACAAAACCTTTTTCACCAGGTGAAGATAGATTTGAAGGCTTAAAGATTGAATTAACTCCTAATGAACAGATAATAATTCCTAACTCTTTAGCATGGTTAGAAGCGTCTGTAAAAGAAAGAATGGAATGTGGAGATCATTGGGTAATATACGCTGAAGTACTGCACGGTAATATACTAAAATCCGATTGTCTTACAGCAGTTCATCACCGGAAAACTGGTGCTAACTATTAAATTTATTTATCTTATTTATGACTAAATCAAAGGGTCTAATAATTATTTCAGCTAGTTGTGGTAAAAATTTAGAACTTGCACAAACATTTCTTGAAAAAAGCAATGAGCTTAATATATATGCCGAAATATTGGATCTCACAACTCTCAATATTCCATTATTTAATCCTCGAATTCACTCTAAGGAAAATATACCAGTTGAAATAAAAGAAATTAAAAAAAAGCTTTTCTCAATAGAAAAATGGATTATATGCGCACCTGAATATAATGGATCTATTCCTCCCATCCTTACAAACTTTATAGCATGGCTGTCGATTTCGGGAGATGATTTTAGGAATTTATTTAATGGTCAACCTATTGCAATTGCAACTTTTTCTGGAGGTGTAGGTTTAGAAATATTAACCTCATTAAGAATTCAACTAGTTCATTTAGGCAGTCAAGTTTTAGGAAGACAGCTATTTTCATCATTTAGTAAACCAGTTGATCAAAAAACAGTTGAAGATATAATTCAACGCCTATCGCAAATGACAAAACTAAAAATATAAGGATTCAGTTTTAAAAAATATTCAATAAATGAAGACTATTAATTTTTATTCCAAACTTTTAAAATTTCTCTAGCCATAGGTAAAGCATGAACAGAACCTCCTCCTGGTGTATTTTGGGCAAAAGCAACTATGAGTAACTCACTTTTATCTGAAGGAGTAAAACAAACAAACCACGCATGATCAGAACCTCCTTCTCCATCTTCTGCAGTACCTGTTTTACCAGAAACTGGAGGCAAATTAGAAACTCCATAATTAATAGAAACGCCCGTTCCAGATTCAACTACTTTTCTTAATCCATTTTTTACTAGCTCAATATTGATTGGATCAATATCAATTTTTTTTGGCTCTTGAATAGTAACACCTTGCCTTTTTTGTTTAGACAAATGAGGGGTTACTAAATAACCACCATTAGCAATTGCAGCATATGCACGAGCTAATTGTATGGGAGTTACTTGAACAACAAATTGACCAATGGACATACTCGCAATATCCTCTGGTACCCAAGGGGTCCTTCCTGGTTCACCCCATCCTCTTCCTTCCTTTGCCCATTTACTACTAGCTACTAAACCTATATTTTCTTGTTCAGAAATTTCAATTCCGGATAATGAAGCAAAGCCAAGCTTTTTCGAAACATCATAAATTGCATCAACCCCGACACCATAGCCAATCTGATAAAAAAAAGTATTACTCGAAACTCGTAAAGCATCTTCATAGCCTATTGTTCCGAACCCTAGGTCATTATGTTCTCGAAAACATTGACTTCCATATGTAATGCAAGGTTTAGTTTCTAACAAAGTTTCAGGAGGAAAGCTTCCACTTTCTAAACCAGCAATGGCTGTAACAATTTTCCAAACACTCCCTGGGTCATATGCATTTAAAGCTCTATTAAATAATGGCTTAGTAGGCGAATTAAATAAGGAATCATATTCTTTTTGCGGTTTGAAATCTTTTGAAAAAAAATTTAAATCAAAAGTTGGTTTACTAGCCATTGCTCTTATTGCACCATCCCTAGGATCCATAACGACTATGGCTCCTGCTTTTTTATCTTTAAGTACTTCCTCAGCAACTAACTGTAAGTTCATATCAATTGTCAATTCAACATCCTTGCCTTGTTTTGATGGTTTAATACCTACAGATTTTACAAATGTACCCGAAGAATTTACTTCAATCATTTCTCCGCCCCATTCGCCTCTTATTTGATCCTCAAAAACATATTCGATCCCAGTTCTACCTATTGAATCATTTAATTTATAACCCTTTTTAGACAAAATACTAAATTCTGAATCTGTAATAGGTTGCGTGTATCCGATCACATGAGAAGCAATATTTTTATAGGGATAATTTCTGATAATTCTTGATAAAATTTCTACACCATTAAGAGAATTTTCATTTTCTTTAAATTTGATAACTTGATCAACTGTTAAATCATCTAATAGTGTTATTGAAAAATTTTTATTTTTTATACCATCTGAATATTTTCGCTGAAGTGAATCAGATGAAATATTTAATAATTTAGAAATTTCGGATTTATATTTTTGCCATTCATTCTCATCAACGTATTGAGGCTTTATTATTAAAGAATACCTTAACCTGTTATCAGCCAAAATTAATCCATTTTTATCAATTATCCGACCTCTAATTGGTTGAGTTGCTAGAAGCCTAATTCTATTTTCATCAGACATTTTTTTATAATTATCATGATTTAATAATTGCAAAAAGATTAATCTAAGTAATATTAATAAAAAAGTAAAACTTGTAATCAAATAAATGACTAAAGGCTCTCTCTTAAATGTGGGGGTATTATTATTCAAATTACTATTTTTCAAAAAATTTATTTATCTTTTTTTTCTAAAAAATTTTTCTCTAAATTTTCTATTATGTTTTTAATGCTTTTTAATTTTTGAACCAAAAATTGATAATCATTAGGATGATTATCTTTTTTATAATTCGAATTAGAATTATCGCTTTGATCTATATAATCCATAAAGTTTAAAATAAGTAATTGAAAAGTAAATTAGTTTAATATTATCCTAAATAATTGCTTTCAAAGATCTAAATAATATTAATTTCCAAAAAATAATTTTATAAAACACTTCAAATTGACTGATCAAGATTTTGTTCAAAATAAGGATTGCAACTGTTTTTTGAAACTCCTGCAGACCAACCAATAAAAGCTGAAATAAATATAATGACAATTACAGGTAATAAAGCTTGCTGAGTATTTTCAAGGATCAACCATTCCTTCCAACTTCTAATAAATCTATCTCTTTGAAATTTTCTTTTTTCGTTTTCTCTAGCTCTAGCTTTTTTAGCAAATGACTTTTTTACCCACTTTTCAAAAGGTAATTTTTTTGTGATTGCCATTTTCCTCTCAACTTCTAATATTTGCGCAGAATTAAGCTGAGGATGAAAGGTACTTACAAGCTCAAGAGTTTTAAGAAACATTTCTACAGTTGCATCTTTTATAAGCTTTTGATCTTGACTTAGATCAGCCCAATCAATTTCAGGATAAAAACGATTTCTATTTGACTTAATTTGCTCCTCTGACATTTGTCCTGGTTCTCTTAACCATCTATTAGTATTTTCATCAAACCTTCTCCAATATAAAAAGGGATTAATAAAAATTGTTTTGCCTGCAATTTTGACAACATCTTGTTGTAAGTGACTACTAATTTTATTATTAGGACTTTTCGACTTAACCAAAATCTAAAATTTAATCTCTACTTAAAGATTATCTTTATTTAAAAATTTTTCCATAAATATCAAATAAAATTATTTTTCAGTTTAATTAATTAACTTTTGACAACTGCCAACGCTTTTTTAAATAATTACAATATTCGCACTTCAAGGATGGGGAAGGAAACTCATTAGATCTTAATAACTTTACTGTTTGAATAACTTTGGCTTCTACCCATGATGATGAGCAATCTACCTTAATAAAGTGCACATCAAAATTTAACTGATTATTAAAAAACTTTTCATTTTTTTTTGCATTGAAATAGAGAAGATAGGCTTCGTCTGCTACTTTGAAACCATTTTTTCTAAATAACCACTGGTAAATTTCTAATTGTCTTTTATATCCCTTTGCATAATCATATTTATTAAAAGTTTCCAACCAGTCAAAATTATTTCTTGATGTTGCTTTTACATCAACAATAATAAGCTCTCCATTCTTTTTTTGCCAGATATCATCTACCGCTCCACCAAAATCATAATTATGCTCAGAAGATTTATATCTTATACCTTTCAAATTACTTCTCCAAATATCTATATCTTGATGTTTAAAAGGCACAGCATCGATATTATGTTCAATAAATAAAGGATGAGGTTCCTGAATATCTCGATAATAATCAAACTCGTTTTTACACAAATTATCTACTGCAATATTCAGAGTAAATGGTAATGAAGGAGGCTTTATTTTATGTTTTTTATCAAGAACACAGCATCTTGGACAATTAATATATTTTTCAACGGTAGACCTACTTAATTTAATAACTTCATCCATAACTATTTTGTAAGAAATTTTAAAATCAAAAAAAATATAAAACTATTTTTTACTGTCACTCAATTATTTCAATACTCAAAACCATATTCTGACAAATATAGTTTTGCTTAAAGAACATCTGATAAAAAAAATTATTCCTAATCATTATTTAAATAAATCATATTTCTTGAACTAATTGTAAAGAATCTGATGAAAATTACAATTAAATTCAATCGTTATTAAATATATAAAGATTTTATAAAATTTTTTATAAAGACTATAATCTCTTTAACGAAATTATCTTGATAAATAATGAAAGGTTTTGGAGAAAAGAACCAATCAAAGATAGTAAAAATAACAAAAAATAAACAAAAAGTAACTATTGATGAATGTATTAAAAAAGCGTTCAGACTAAAAGCACAAGGGAAGAAATTAGAAGCGGCAAAATACTATGAACTTCTTATTAAAAAAGGAACATATGACTATAGGGTTTTTTCGAATTATGGAGCGATCCTTAACGAGATTGGAAGACATAAAGAAGCAGAATTAAAACTTAAAAAATCAATATCTTTAAATCCTAAATATGCAAATGCCTATTACAATCTTGCAGTTTTATCAATTGGTCAAGGAAATTTTATAAGAGCAGAATTAGAACTTAAAAAATCCATAGCACTAAAATCAGACTTTGCTATTGCATACTATAACCTTGGTTTTATCTTAAAACATCTGGGTCGATTAAAAGAGTCAGAGTCATTTCATCAAAAAGCACTAGCAATCGATCCTCAACTGACCGATGCATATTTATCATTATCAACTATGCAAGCAAGTGATAAAAATCAAAAATGGCAAAATCAACTTTTTTCTGACAGTCTTTTAAAAAATAAAAACAAGAGAGAATTAGTGAATATTTTTTTCGCAAGATCAAATATTCTTCATAAGCAACAAAATTACGAGGAAAGTTCTAGATACCTTAAATTGGCAAATAAGTTAAAACTTGATCTACATCCTTCTAAACCTGAAATGATATTTAATAAATCAAAATTTTTACTTAATGAATCTAATAAAAAAGAAATAAATAAAGAAAAATACCTAAATTCCACTGAGAGTATTTTTATTGTAGGTATGTTTAGAAGTGGTTCCACATTATTAGAATCAATTCTTAGTATGAAAAATGATGTTTATGATCTCGGTGAGATTAATTTTTTAGAAGAATCATTCTTTGAAAGTAAGAAATCTGAACAAGAAATAAATCTTGCAAAATTGTATTGGAAAAAAATAAATAATAAGACTAAATTAAATATCACAACAAATAAAAACCTATTTAATTATCAATTTACAGGCATTATTGCTAATAGGATACCAAACGCAAAAATAATTCATTGCTTTAGACATCCTTTAGATAATATTCTTTCAATTTACCGAGCACATTTTGCTGGAGGAAATGAATACTCATCTTCCTTAGTTGATTCAGCAAAAGTATATTTAGATCAAGAAGAATTAATGACTGAGTATAAGAATAGATTTGGATCAAAAATATATGACTTGAATTATGATAAGTTAGTCAGCAACCCTAATCAAGAAATTAAATTATTAATCTCTTGGTTGGGTTGGAAGTGGGAAGATAAATACCTATCGCCACATCTAAATGCGCGTTCAGTGACTACAGCCAGCAATGTTCAGGTGCGTTCGCCAATAAATACAAAATCATTAGGAGGATGGAAAAACTATAAAGAAATGCTTAGGCCTGCTATAGAAATTCTTACTAAGACAGATAAATATAAAAAATTACTTTCATAAATACTTAAAAACAGCAATCATATTTTAAAGTCAAAGTTGACTATAAATTCATATACCAAATATTAAAAAATAGACTTTGAATGATTCTTCTTAAAAGACAGAAAAGAAAAGTTTGAGAAACCCATATTAAAAAAGGACTTCCAAAATCTTGTTATCAAATAGTGAGAGATTTTTATTATGATAGTGAAAACCCACGCGAAACCTTCATATCGAGATCGGTTGCAGATAGGTCATGAGATTTTCATGTGTAACCTTTATGAAAACAATTTTTAACTATAAATAAGTTTTTCTCTTAACCTTCACTCCCACTTGATAATCCCTCCAATAAGGTTGATAAAAAAGACAATTTTAGCAATGTGTTTGAGCAAAGTACAACAAGAATTTAGCCGCGAGAGACCTAATGGGCACTGCTAACCTTAAGAAAAAATATTTTTTACAATTCTTTCGTAGAGATATACAGATTAATTTAAGTATGTCAAAAAAAATCAGTGCTGATTGACTTATCGGAAGTCCTAAAGATAGTCTTTTATTCATAAATAAATAGATTATTGGTTTTAAATCCTCGCTTAATTATTATTGGTTGCTTAAGACCTACTGTTCAATTTGAGTTGTTAAAAAGAGCTAATAAATTTCCTATTATTTCAATATATTTAATCCAGAATATTGTATTAGGTTATTTGGTTGAACCTTTTTATTGGTTGCAAAAAATACTTTATAAGAAACCAAAGAATATGCCTGAGCCGATTTTTATCATAGGTCCATGGAGAAGTGGAACAACATATCTCCATACTGAAATAGTTAAAGCAACTAAAGCGGCCACAATAAAAAATACGTTTTCATGTTGTCCGCAGGCAGCCTTAATATTTAAAGAACTTTTTCGTAAATTTATACCATCTTATAAAAATAGATTTTTTGATTGGGTCCCATTATTAGCAGAGGGACCTCAAGAATTAGATATTGCATTAATGAAATTGAGTTGCGAACATCCTCCAACATCAATTGGTCTTGGACAGTCATTATCTAAGGATTTAGAAAGATGGTACAAATGGAAAGCTACATTAGATTTCAAAAAAAAATTAAAATTACTTCTTGAATGGGCATGGATTCATGATGGTTTACCTGGCAAAATTTTTATCAATAAAGCTCCAGCATTCACGACAAGAGTTGACTTATTACTTGAGTTATTTCCTAACTCAAAATTTATTTACATTGAACGTACATACGATCATGTGAAAAGTATAGAAAAATCTATCAAATCATTTAATAAGGAATTTGGTTTTATTCCATATCTTGGTGACGCAGGGGAAGATGCAAAATTGACTAGATCTTTCATATTAGATAAATGGCAAATAATAAAAAATATTATTCCTAAGGACAATTTAATAGAAGTTACATATGAAGATCTTATAAAAACTCCTCAAAAAACTATAGACAATATCAAAACGTTTACAGGGGTAAGTGATATTTAAATCAAAAAATAAACTAGAAGATTTTTGCAAGCGCATCAATTAAAGGATTTTGATTAGGATACACCTTCTTTCAAGTCTACAGGCTTTTTCAGTCATTAGAATTATTTTTATGAAGAAGGAGATCTCCAACCCATTCAAGATCATTCTGTACAAAATCTTCCTTTGCAACTGATTTAAGTAATTCTATTTTTAATTTATCCCAAGCTAGTTTTTATCATAATTAATTTTGTTGCTGCATTTGCTTAAAAGTTAATTGAATACCTAGATACCATTTTCTGACTTGTTCGACATTATCAAAACCTGAAGTATCTATAAATTTAATCAAACTAAAAAAATTCTTGAAAATGATTATTATCTATGTACCTATAAAAAAATAATAGATATTTAAATACCAGATTTATCTCTAGCTCTAAGATTACCAAGTGCATCTAACAGAGGAGTTGAATGTTTATATCTAATAGTAAGTCTTACCGCTTCCCATAAAGTAATATCTCTTTTAGATGTAATGATGTCTCGAGTCCAATCCAAGTCATCCTCGCCAAATTGACCCTTAGGTGTAATTCTTCTTATCTCATTTTCTAATTCTTTCCAAACCTTCTCATCTGACCAGTTATGGATTGCTTGGAGATCTTTATAGAGAATTCTTATTCCACTCTGCCATTCATGCATTCTCTTTTCCATTTTTTCAATTTTATTCATTATTTATCTCCTAGTGTCGAATTTAATCTTCTGATCATGAATTTTTCTACATTAATTTTACTAAAGGGAAAAAATCTTGATGCTTTAAGTAATTTTTTTTTATAAACACAAGATAGTTTCTGCGAGAAATAGGATCCATTAAAAAGCCTAAAATATACAAACTTAGCCATCCAAATAAGCAATCTGGTATCCACATAACTTTTTACTCAAGTGATCTAAACTTTAAATCTTTATTTTTATTGATTTTACTGAGCATTACATTCATTTTATTAATCTTATAATCTGTTTCCAATTCTAATTCTTCAATTAAATCATCAGGTTTCAAAGCCTCTTCTACTAATAACAAATCTTTTCCCACTGATTCTTCAACTGATTCCACAAATGTTTCTTTATTAAATTCTGATATTAAAGAAAGTATATCTTCAATTTGTTTTAATTTAGAATTTTCATCAATATCTGATTGATTTGAAATCTTAGATTTTAAAATTTCCTTTATTAATAATTTACTTTCATCAATTTTTGATTCTATATCATCTGCCTTTGCCTTCGATAAAAGAGATTGATATTTTTTAGAATTTATTGCATCTTCTACTATGCTTCCGACCATACTAGATAACGATCTACGCTCAATTTTTGCAATTACCTTAAGCTTTTTAAATAACTCTTTCTGAAAAAGAACCTGTACCCTATCAAGCTTAGTAGGCATTAGTTTATTAATGTAAATTAAAGAAAATAATACACACTTATAGTATAACAGATAGTGTTTATTAATACCAATCTAGTAAAGTAATTTAACTGCAATTCTTTTAAATATTGAGACTTTATACTGAAATACAGAAAACAAACAAATATTTAAAGTGTGTGATAGTATGTATAAGTGTGTAACTAATAAGTGACACGTTTGCGAAGCAGTAGTGATGGGGATCACCACAGTTAAAGGCTTTTTTGAGCATTTATTTAATTCATCAGTGAAACAATTATCTGCTAAATTAAGAACCCTAGAAAGTAATGCTTTCTTAATAAGAAATTTATTAATACTTGGACTGATCAAATCTTAGGATCTTTATTTTTAAGACATTAGAAATTATGAATCATTTTTAAAATGGATTATCTAAAGTAATGAACCTGAATAAGAAAACTATATTAACAATGCTTCTATTTTTTCTTCCTCTAGCTTTTTTAGAACAAACGAAACCGGAAGCTTCATCTCTCAGTAGGAACAAAAGTGTTAATGCCTTAGATTTAACGAAAGCAAAACAATCACCACTAATAAGAAATTTTTCATCTTCTGGAATATATAATGTGGAAATAAAAAGTTGTTGGGAAAAAGGAGATTTAGCTTCTCAAAAACGATATTGTTCTTCATCAATAACAAACCTTGAAGACTTTTAATTAATGAAATTACAAAATAACAATCTTCAACTCCCTAAAGTCGATTACTTTTTAAAAAACTATATCGAAGTAAAAGGAGGCAACTCCCTAAAAGGACATTTAAAAATTAGTGGTGCTAAAAATTCTGCTCTAGTCCTAATGGCAGCATCAATTCTCTCTAAAGGCGAAATAAATCTTTTTAATGTTCCTCAAATTTCAGATGTTGCAATTATGTCTAAATTATTAATTGCAATGGGCATAAATATAAAATCAAATGCAAATCAATTAACAATAAACAGTAAAGATATTATTATTCCACCTCAAGATTTATTTTTTGATTTATATCATGCCCTTAGAGTAAGTTTCTTTTGTATTGGTCCAATTCTTGCAAGATTTGGAAAAGCTAAGATACCTTTACCAGGAGGTTGTTCGATAGGATCCAGACCAATTGATGAACATATAGATTCACTGAAAAAATTAGGAGTTGTATTTCAATACAAAACTAATTATTTAATAGCTAAAGTTATCAATCCCAAAAAAAGATTACTGGGATCATCAATCAATTTTAAATGCAAAAGTGTAGGTGCCACTGAAACTTTACTAATGGCAGCATCCTTAGCTAAAGGGACAACTATATTAAACAACGCAGCAGAAGAACCAGAAATCGTAGATTTAGCAAACATGTTGAATCTAATGGGAGCACGAATAAAAGGTGCAGGATCTGAATGTATATCAATTGAAGGAGTTGAATCCTTAAAAGGATGCGATTACACAGTAATACCTGACAGAATCGAAGCAGGTACTTTTTTAATTGCTGCGGCAATAACAAGATCAACAATTAGTCTTTTCCCATGCATTCCAAATCATTTAAAAGCAGTAATTAATAAACTGGAACTTTGTGGCTGTAAGTTCGAATATTCCAACTTTTGTTTAAAAATTATTCCCAATCAAATTTTAAATTCAGTTAATATTACGACCAGTCCTTTTCCCGGTTTTCCAACTGATCTCCAGGCACCTTTTATGGCTTTAATGGCAACAGCAAATGGTATTTCAAAAATTAAAGAAACAGTATTTGAAAATAGAATGCATCATGTTAAAGAGCTAAATCGTATGGGAGCAAATATTATTGTAAAAGATAATATTGCAACAGTAGTGGGAGTTAAAAACCTAAAAGGAACTGTAATTCATGGATCTGATTTAAGGGCTACTGCTGCATTAGCTCTTGCCGGACTTTCAGCAAATGGAAAAACTTTGATTAGAGGTGTAGAAAATTTAGAAAGAGGATACGAGAATTTCTCTACAAAATTAGAAGAAATTGGAGCAGCAATAATAGTTAAAAGAAAACTTAAAATTATGTTTAAACTAAATAATTATTTTGCAAAGATTAGTCTTAAAAATAACTCTAAAAAATATAT
>QCPY01000021.1 GCA_003212375.1 Prochlorococcus sp. AG-442-N17
ATTTGCAGTTTCCTCTGCATTATTTAAAAGTGGTGCTTTAGATAGAGTAAGAGAATTGATTTCTTCTGAAAGTATTAGAACGCCCAGGAAATTAATTTCTTTAATCGCTTTTTTGATTGCTCCAATATCTGGAATTGTCCCTAATACTCCAGTGGTAGCCTCTTTGTTACCTTTAATTGAAGGTTGGTGTGAGCGGAGAAATATATCGCCATCAAAAGTTTTATTACCTCTTTCTTTTGCGACTTTACTAGGTGGAACTCTGACATTATTAGGTAGCTCAGTAAATCTTCTCGTAAGCGATATTAGTCAACAATTAGGTTATGGCGCTCTGGAATTATTTAGTCTGACTTCAATTGGAATTCCTGTGTGGCTTATAGGTACAACCTATATGATCCTAGTTTCTGACATACTTTTGCCAGATAGAGGGAGATTGGCACTCCAGCACTCCCGATGGTAGTGAAAAAAAGGGCAGAGCTACAAGATTTGGAGGAATGAAACAAGAGTGTGGAATACACACTAATAATTAAATTGATCATAAAAAAATGATCTCAGATATTAATTTTTTATTAGTAGGCAATAGTAGGCTTCATTGGGCTAAATATTCTTTGAATGAATCTAAATTCTTCCATACCAGTAAAGAGCAAAAAGTCCCAGAAAATATAGATCTTGATCAGTTAATTTGGGCTTCAGTAGGAAAATTACCTAATTTTTTGCTGAAGGGAGACAACGAAATAAAAACCAAAGATATTCGGTTATCAAATCTCCCAGATTATTTTGGAGTTGATAGAGCTTTTGCCTGTCTTGCAGCTTTAAATATTATTCCTAACCCTTTTAAAAAAGATTTATTAATTGCAGATTTTGGAACAATATTTTCAATAACAAAATTAAATTCAAATGGATCTATTATAGGTGGTCAACTTATTCCAGGTTTTTTAACACAATTAAAATCAATGGAACAAAACACAAAAAACCTCAAAGTTCCCCAAAAATATGAAATTCCAATCAAAGATTTTTTGATTAATACAGAAGAAGCAATGTTAAAAGGTGTAATTAACTCTCTTACTGGTGTGATTAATAGTTTATTTAATCCCGAAAAGGATATTTTAATAATCTGTGGAGGAGACTCTAAATTGCTCACAAAATCTCTAAAGACGCAAAAAGAAAATATTATCAATGCTCCTAATTTAGTTATGGAGGGGATGATTATTCACCACCTGTCCATGAAAAAATTAGCTTAACCCAAGGTCCGCAATAATATGATCAGCCATTATTGCTGCTTTTACCTTTAAGTAAATTTTTTCGATGTTACCTTCAGTATCAATTAAAAAAGTATTTCTCATCATTCCCATATATTCTTTTCCCATGAATTTCTTCAGTCCATAGCTATCGTAATCAGAAGAAACTTTGAAAGGTTCAGTATCAGTTAAAAGAATAAAAGGTAAATTAAATTTTTCTATAAACTTCTGATGAGAGGATGCATTATCTTTACTAATACCAAGTACAACAATATTATTTTTTTGGAGTAAATCCCAATTCTCTCTAAAATTACATGCTTCTTTAGTACATCCTGGAGTGTTATCTTTTGGATAAAAATATAGTATTATTCTTTTACCTTTAAAATCACTAAGAGAAACTTCTTTCTCAAAAGAATCTTTTAATTTAAATTCTGGTGCTTTGTCGCCAACCTTAAGAGCCATTGAAATTATTAAATGAGTATGAATATAAAATACCAAAAATTTGGTTTTATGAGATTAAAGGTGTGCAAGATGTCGCAACTGTAGAAGAAATTAAAACTGCAAAAAAACTAACAAATTCAAGATCAAAGATTTTCTTAGAAACAAGAGCTTATTTGCGACAATCACTTTCAACACTTTTTGATTTAGACCCCCTAGAAATTCCAATTAAGGCTCTTCCTGGAGAACCTCCAAGTTTACCCTCTGGGATGGGAAATATCAGTTTAAGTCATTGTAAAGATGCCATCACTATAGTATGGCATAAAGGCAAAATAGGGATTGATATTGAGAGAACAAATAGAGATTTTAACTATTTAAAATTTGCTGAAAAATATTTTTTTTATACTAATAAATCAACTCATAATAATTATTTGACAAAAAATATGATATTAAATCAATGGTGTGCTGTTGAAGCAGCTATAAAATGGGATCATGGAAAATTAGCTAAAGACATTAACCATTGGGAATTTTTTGAAAAGCCAAAAAAGTTAATTCATAAGAAGAAAAACATACATTTAAATTATTCACAGATTAAATTCCATAATTGGACTATCGTTTTAGCCTACGAAGAAAAAACTTCCTTTAATCCTGAGATTATTTGTTGTTCGAAAAATTTTTAGTTTTCTTTTCTTCTAAGCAGTTCTTCATATTGATTTTTTTCCCATTCATTATTATTCGGTTCCCATATTTTTAAACCTCTTAAAGATTTGGGAAGATATTCTTGTGCGACCCAATTACCTGGATAATTATGAGGATTGACATAACTATTAGAATTATTTTTTAAATGAAGTGGAACATCAAAAGCATTGGTAGATTTGATTGTATCAATTGCTTTAAAAATACTTTTCGTACTATTACTTTTTGGAGAAAGAGCTAAATATAAAGAAGCCTGCGTTAAAAAATATAATCCTTCTGGAAAACCAACTCTATCAAAAGCATCACAACAGGATTGGACAACTACTATTGCATTAGGATCAGCTATTCCAATATCTTCACTGGCAGATATAAGTAGTCTTCTAAAAATAAAATTAGGATCTTCACCAGCCTCCAGCATATTCGCAAGCCAGAATAAAGTTGCATCTGGATCAGAACCTCTTACGGACTTGATAAAAGCACTTATTACATCGTAATGATTTTGTCCATTTTTATCGTAAACAATATTTTTCTTTTGAATTGCATCCTCTGCTATTGAGAGATTAATGTTAATTTCTTTAGCATCATTTTCAGCAGTTGTTTCTATGGCCATCTCTAGCGCATTGATTAATGTTCTTGCATCTCCACCAGAAAAGTTAATTAAATGACTTTTTGCATCTTGAGTTAAATAAACCTTTTTTGAATCCTTTTTTTTTGAATAGTGATCTATGACTTTGTGTATTATTTTCTGCAAATCATTTTCTGCCAAAGGAAGTAGTGTAAAAATACGCGACCTGCTAACAAGCGCTTTATTAACAGCAAAGAAAGGGTTTTCAGTTGTAGCGCCAATAAAAGTTATAGTGCCGTTTTCTATTGAAGGTAATAAAGCATCTTGCTGAACTGCTGTAAATCTATGAACTTCATCGATAAATAAAATTGTTTTTCTTTGTGAATTTATTAATCTATCTTTTGCGTTAGCGATTTCATTTCTTAATTCTTTTACACTTGATAATACAGCATTTAACTTTATTAATTTTGAACGCGTATTAAAGGAAATAATTTCGATTAAAGTAGTTTTTCCAACACCAGGAGGGCCAGAAAAAATAAAATTACTAATCTTATCGTTTAATATTGCACTTCTTAAAAGCGAATTCTCATTCAAGATTGGTTGTTGACCAAAAAAATCTTCCAAATTCTTTGGTCTTAATTTATCAGCCAAAGGTGCATTATTGTCTATTTGAGAATAATTGGTAAACAAATTTTCTGAATGCATATAAATAAAAAAATCAAAAAATCATTACTTTCAATTCTATGTAATTACTGTAGGACTTTCCATTTGAGTAAGTTTTGAAATGTTTAATAAAGCATCTAAATCATTTATTAGAGGTTTCAAAGCGATCTGAGGATTTAACGAAAGATTCTGTTGGGGATTGAAAAATTTCTCAAAGTAAAGTCTTAATGTTGCCCCCTTAGTTCCTGTCCCAGAAAGGCGCACAATTACTCGAGAATTATCATCAAGGACTAATCTTAAGCCTTGATTTTTACTTATGGAATTATCAACGGGATCTAAATATGAAAAGTTGTCTGCGACTTTAACTAAGTGGCCAGCAAAACTATTTCCTTTTAAATTTTCGAGCATAGAAGTTAAATTACCAAAGATTTGATTAGCAATATTTGAGGGAATTGCCTCATAATCATGTCTTGAATAATAATTCCTACCAAATTGTTTCCAATGATTCTGCATCAAATCACTTACCGAACATTTTTTTTCAGCTAAAACTTGTAACCAATACAATACTGCCCATAATCCATCTTTCTCTCTAACATGATTACTACCTGTTCCGAAACTTTCTTCTCCACATAAAGTAATTAAATTAGAATCTAAAAGATTTCCAAAAAACTTCCAACCAGTAGGTGTCTCAAAACATGGAATATTTAATGCGCTCGCAACGTTATCAACTGCAGAACTGGTTGGCATAGATCGAGCTACACCTGTAATACCATCTTTATAACCGGGGACACATTTAGTATTAGCAGTAATAACAGCAAGGCTATCACTAGGATTCACAAAACAATCACGTCCTAGAATCATATTCCTATCACCATCTCCATCGCAAGCAGCACCAAAACTATAAGATTTTTTATTTAATAATAAATCAGCTAAATGCGATGCATAAGTAAGATTAGGATCAGGATGTAAACCGCCAAAATCTTTTAACGGAATACCATTCATGACACAATTATTCGAGAGACCCATTTTTTCAACAAAAATATTTTTTGCATATGGGCCTGTAACCGCATTCATTGCATCAAAAATTAATGAGAAGTCTTTTTTTAAGAAATCGCTAATTTGATCAAAATCAAAAATTTTCTCCATCAAATTTGAATAATCTTTCAATCCATCAATTATTTCTAAGGTAGTTTCGCGGAAAGTATAGGTTCCATATTGACTAAAATCGGATAGTTGAATTTTACAAATTTTATAACTAGTTAGTAATTGTGAAACTTTGTATATCTTATTGGTAATCATCTCAGGAGCTGGACCTCCATTAGAGATATTTAACTTAACTCCAAAGTCACCATCAATACCTCCGGGGTTGTGGCTTGCAGAAAGAATAATACCACCAATTGCATTGTGTTTTCTAATTAAATGTGATGTCGCAGGAGTAGATAATAAACCATTTTTTGGAACAATAACCTTTTGTACTTTATGAGCAACGCATAATTGCACAATTTTTTCTATTGCTTCAATGTTGCCATACCTGCCATCCCCACCAACTACTAATATTGAATTTTGTAAATCTTCTAGTGATTGTAAAATTGCCTCTATAAATATCTCTAAGTAATGTTCTTCTTGAAATCTCAAAGTACTTTTTCTTAAGCCTGATGTTCCTGGTTTCTGATCTTGAAAAGGATTTTTAATATTAATTACGCTTACTTCATTCATGATTTGTAGAAAACTTAAAAAAATCTAACTAAATTAATGCGGCATTTCGGATGTTCTTAACATTGCGATAAACCATAAAGAAGAAATAACTAGTGCGCTTAGAATTCCGTAAGTAACTCCAAACTTAGAAATAGTAAAAGGAACTATCAGAGGAAAAGATAAAGCACCTAATAAAGGTGTAAAGGCAACAATTTTTTTTAACATTATCTTTTTTTAGAACCACTCTGTCTGAGCATTATCTTTTTCATTAGTATCATCGAGAGGGGTATTCCTATCAAAATTCATTGTGATACTCTTTTCTTGTTGACCAGAGGAGTCAACAGCTTTAATTTCATATTTTTGAGAGCCATCTCTAAATGGTACTTGAAGTCTAAAGGTACCATCAGAAGCTAAAGGTACTTCTTCTTCACCAATAGTTAACTTTGCAGATGGATCAGTTGCCCCATAAACAATTAACTCAGCGTCAGCCACTAACCAGAAGGATCTGTTTTGAAATATTCCACTACCAGATTCATTTAAACCTGAGGACCATTGACCTGCTCCAGAATCTGTAAGATTAGATGACAAATCAGTAGAATTCATATCTTCCATGAACTCCTCAGATCCTACTCTTCTTCTATTAGGGAAATTTGTGGCTGCTTGATACAAACGTTCATGCAAGCCATTGACTTGATTTAATTGCGTGCTTTGAATTGTAGAAGATGAGTCAGATGATGATGGTGTTTCTAAATTAAAAGGAACAAATTTATCTAAAACCTGCTCTGAGGGATGAGAGCTCGGAACACGGCTTACAGAGGAAAAAGCTAGTGACATCCATTGAAAGCCATATTTATAGCCCAATTCAACCTTATAATCCCTGTTTGCAAGAGGAATTGGCAAGTACCACTCAGTACTAAAACTATCAACATTTATTTCCCTTAAGGTTCCCTGATTTAATTGCCCTTCGCCAACACCAGTCGCATCAAACAAACGTAAACACAATTTACTAGCCCCTAAAGACTGAGCTTTTTCCCGATCACTTTCTGAAATTTGCCAAAAAACATAAGCCCACTCTGGATCCCTGGGTAAAAATACAACTTTAGTAGTAAGTTCTTCTTTAGTGAAGTGTTCTGTAGGATTGGATATTTTTTCAGGATTTTTGTTAACTAGAGTTTTAACGGTGGTCTCAGAAACATTTTTTTGATATTTGACTATAAGGTCAACTAGTACAGCCTTTGTTTTTCGGCTATATAGGGGTATAGACAATTTACTAGCTACTTGACGGAGTTGCCTGAGGGTTAGACTGAGTAAATTTTCTTTATTCTTGATCCCTTCAACCACTTTCAAGCTCCATAAATTAGTTTTGGGATCAGTATGTTCTTTTTTTTGGCAGATTGCGGGACATTAGAGTTAGTCGTCAGGATCTTCTGACTACTTTCAAGTTTTGAAAATTTACAACTTTCTTGTAAATGCTTGATATAATTAAATTTTAAACAAAATTTGATATCTAAAGGATATGAATTAATTTTCTTTTTTTTTAAATTTTATTACCCTAAATTGTCAAGAACTCAACAAAAATATATTTTTTCTTCGGGATCACTTCACATTAATTTTGCTCATTCTGTTCAACTAAATTGATTAAATCTGCAAGATCCAAATCTTTGAATTTTTTTTCAATACTCTGAGCAAATGAGTTTAATTTTTTTGCAGCAGAAGACATTTGTTCGTAAAAAAGTTGATTAAAATTTTTATCATTAAATTTCTGGGACTGCTTTTCACACCATTCTCTAAGGAGCTTATCTTCATCAAAAACAGTTATATCATCTTTCGCGATCTCTTTAAAAATTTCAAGGCAATGTGCAAGTAACCTTATGTGATGCTTTTGAATTGTGGGTAAATTTAGTTGATCAATACTTTTAACTATCTCATCACTTATGGGACTAGAAAAATAATTAGTTTTATTAGACATTAATTTTTTAATTTAATTAAGAAGAAAAACTCAATATTGGGCATATATTTGGTTAAAGTATATATAAATAAATTGTAATAGATTAATTTATAGAAATTATGGTAAATGAAAATTTAGTTAAAGATGTCGTATCTGAACCATATAGGTATGGTTTCATCACAGATATCGAGACTGAAAAAATTTCCAAAGGGCTTAATGAAGATACAATACGATTAATTTCTGAAAAAAAAGAGGAGCCTGAATATCTTCTTAACTTTAGACTCAATGCCTTTAAGAAATGGCAACAAATGAAAGAGCCTAAGTGGGCCAACCTAGGTTATAAAGAAATTGATTTTCAAGATATAATTTATTACTCTGCACCAAAACAAAAAGAAAAAATATCTAGTTTGGATGAAGTTGATCCCAAACTCTTAGAAACTTTTGACAAACTAGGCATTCCCCTCACTGAACAAAAAAAACTTACTAACGTTGCTGTAGATGCGGTATTTGATAGTGTTTCTATTGCAACAACTTTCAGAGAAGAACTTGCTGAGCATGGAGTAATATTTTGTTCCATAAGTGAAGCAGTCAAAGATCACTCAAATTTGATAGAAAAGTATTTGGGTTCTGTAGTGCCGGCAAACGATAATTATTTTGCTGCATTAAATTCAGCTGTTTTTAGTGATGGTTCATTTGTATATATACCAAAAGGAGTTAAATGCCCTATGGATCTATCATCTTATTTCAGAATAAATAGTGGTGACTCAGGTCAGTTCGAAAGAACTCTAATTATCGCCGAAGAATCTAGCTCTGTTAGTTACCTTGAAGGATGTACAGCTCCAATGTTTGATACTAATACTTTGCACGCAGCCGTTGTTGAACTTATCGCCTTAGATGATGCCTCAATTAAATATTCAACAGTACAAAATTGGTATGCTGGAAATGAAAAGGGAGTTGGTGGAATTTTTAATTTTGTCACCAAAAGAGGAAAATGTTTAGGAAAGAGGAGTAAGATAAGCTGGTCTCAAGTTGAAACAGGTTCTTCAATAACATGGAAATATCCCAGCTGTCTTCTTTTAGGAGAAGAATCGGTAGGAGAATTCTATTCTGTAGCACTTACCAATAACCTACAACAAGCTGACACGGGTACAAAAATGATTCACATTGGTCCTAAAACTAAATCAACAATTGTAAGTAAAGGAATAAGTGCAGGAAATTCAGTTAATAGTTATAGAGGGCTAGTAAAAATGGGTTCTAAAGCTATTGGATCAAGAAATTATAGTCAATGTGATTCAATGTTGATAGGCGATCAGGCTGCTGCCAATACATTTCCTTATATTCAATCTCAACAACCAAATTCAGAAATTGAGCATGAAGCAAGTACATGTAGAATTTCTGAAGACCAACTGTTTTATTTACAAAGTAGAGGTATTGAATTTGAAGAAGCTGTATCAATGATGGTAAGCGGTTTTTGTAGAGATGTATTCAGTCAACTACCAATGGAATTTGCAGCTGAAGCAGATAAGCTGCTTGCACTTAAATTAGAAGGTTCAGTAGGTTAATTAATTTATAAATTGTGATGCAAAGCAAAACGAAAGAATTTGATCCAATATTAGAAGTAAATGATCTTTTTGCATCTACAGAAAATCTTCCAATTTTAAAAGGGGTAACCATATCAGTTAACCCAGGGGAGATTCATGCAATAATGGGACGAAATGGCTGTGGTAAAAGTACCCTGTCGAAAATTATTGCAGGACATCCATCATATACGATCACTAAAGGTGAAATAAAGTTCACAGGAGAAGATATTCAATCTTTAGAGCCAGAAGAAAGAGCTCAAGCAGGCATTTTCCTTGGTTTTCAATATCCAATTGAAATTCCTGGTGTCAGTAACCTTGAATTTCTAAGAGTTGCAACAAATGCCAGAAGAAAATTTCTTAAAAAAGAAGAACTAGATACTTTTGATTTTGAAGACTTAGTGAGAGAAAAACTTGACTTAGTAAAAATGGATTCTGCATTTTTATCCAGAAGCATTAATCAAGGTTTCTCAGGTGGAGAAAAGAAAAGAAATGAAATATTACAAATGGCATTACTAGAACCTAAAATTGCAATTCTGGATGAGACCGACTCAGGATTAGATATTGATGCTTTGAGAATAGTTGCCTCTGGTATTAAAAAAATATCTAATGAAAGCATAGGAATTATATTAATTACTCACTATCAGAGATTATTAGATGAAATAAAACCTGATTTTGTTCATGTAATGTCAGATGGTCAAATCATAAAAACTGGAGAAAGTGATCTTGCCCTTGAGCTTGAGAAACACGGCTATGAATGGACTGATAATTTTTCAAAAGAACAATAAGTAAATGAATATAATTGAGGAAATCAAAAAAAATCAATTAGTAAGTAATCCATCAGAGATACAAAAAATTTGTCTTGAAAAATTAAGATTAAATCCGTTACCAAATATCAAAAGTGAGCTATGGAGACTTTCTAGTAAATCGAAATTTTCAAGTTTCTTAGATTATTCGCATAAAAAAAAAGAATCTAAAGTTAGCTTCCCATATAAAAGCAAGTCTCAAAATTTAATCAGATTAATAATAGGTGAGAATAGTTCAATCAATTTCGAAAAAGAAAATTATTCTATAAGAAAATTAAAAGACTC
>QCPY01000022.1 GCA_003212375.1 Prochlorococcus sp. AG-442-N17
TTGCCTTTGGTCCAATAGTTACCTTGACAGCATCAGCTACAGTATTTACTCCTTTTTCGATTTTTTCTCGTGATTTATTCGAAAAGCTCAATTGTTTTGGCATGTTTATTGAATTCTTAATATCGTTATTCTAATCTCCCACGGAATTATATTTAAGTGATACTTAATTAAGTGGGGAAAGCCGAATTTCTATTAAATTGTTGTACAACTTTGTTAAAAAATGAGTATCTTATGATTATGGATAAAACAGGTAATCTCATTTTTACTTTAACTGCTACGCTTGCAGTTACGATGACACTTATATATTTCCCTCTAAGGTTTTTTTTGACTTTAACTGCTAGAAGTCGAAGATTAAAACTTTTGCAAAAAATTAGAAGATTAAGGGATGAGTTAGGACAACCATACGAAACTACTTAATTAAATACTCATTCCCCCATCAATACTAATTGTCTGTCCAGTAATATAACTTCCTGCATCACTGGAAACTAAAAATGAAACTAGTTTTGCGATTTGTGAGCAACTACCAAGTCTACCTAGTGGTATTGCCTTTATTATTTCTTCATTATTTAAGTTTTCAGTCATTTCTGTTTCTATAAAACCAGGGGCTATAGCATTTACGTTTATCCCTCTAGAAGCGAATTCTTTCGCACAAGTTTTTGTAAAGCCAATAACACCCGCTTTCGCAGCAGAATAGTTGGCTTGGCCAGGATTTCCAATTATTCCAACAACAGATGAGATATTTATTATCTTGCCACTTCTTTTTTTAAGCATAAATTTAGAAGCATATTTAGTACATAGAAAAACCCCTTTTAAGTTGGTATTTAAAACATCATCCCATTGTACTGATTTCATTCGCATTAATAGACCATCCCTTGTTATCCCAGCATTATTCACCAGGATATCTATGCTCCCTTTGATTTTTATGATTTCTTCAAAAGCTGCGCTTACAGACTCCTCTTTTGAGACGTCAAATTTAAATTTATGAACTTTCCCACCAGATTTTTTGATTAAATTTACAACCTCTTCAGCTTTTTCATCAGAAGATGAATAATTGATAATTACTTCAGCTCCTGAATTACTAAGTTCTAAGGCGATTTCTTTTCCTATTCCTCTGCTTGCACCAGTGATTAAAGCAACTTTTCCTGTTAGAGATTCTGTATTTGACATTGTAAAAATTTTATAATTTAAAATCGTAGTACTAATTGTGCAAACATATTGCTTTTATTTATAATTGTCTAGAAAAGATAAGCTAAATTATTGTGCATGTATTAATACCTGCTGCAGGTAGCGGTAGCAGAATGAAAGCTGGAAAAAATAAATTACTTATTGAATTAGAAGGAGAATCTATTATTTATTGGACTTTAAAAGCTGTATTTTCCTCAAGCTTAGTAAATTGGGTAGGAATAATTGGGCAACCAAATGATAAAAATGAATTATTAAATTCAGTTAAAGGTTTTTCCTCTAAAGTTCAATGGATTAATGGTGGTCAAACTAGGCAAGAGTCTGTCTTTAATGGCTTAAATTCTCTCCCCTCTAATGCAGAAAAAGTACTCATTCATGATGGAGCTAGATGCTTAATAGACCCAAACTTAATAAGCAAATGTGCTTTAGAATTAGAAGAAAACGATGCAGTTATTTTAGCTACCAAAGTTACCGATACAATAAAGATTGTCAATGATAAAGGTTATATTCAAGAAACTCCCGATAGAAAAAATTTGTGGGCTGCACAAACCCCTCAAGGTTTTTTAGTAGAGAGTCTAAGAAAAGCTCATGCTATGGCTATTGAGAAAAATTGGATAGTTACTGATGATGCCTCATTATTTGAAATTTTAAATTGGAAAGTTAAGATAATTGAAGGAAATTCTTCGAATATAAAAATTACATCTCCATTAGATCTAAAAATAGCAAAAATATTTTTAAAGACTTTCTAGTAAGATGAAATATGAACACTAAGTTTCCCATCGTTTCCATTCAATATTGCTTCACAACCTAAGGGGATACATGCATTACCTGACAAATGTCCAACAGGGAGATCAAAAAGACAAGGAATATCAAACTCTTGTAATCTTTCAATTATTAATTTTTTGAGCAAGCCCTTCCATTCAGGAGTACATAGGTCATCTGAAAAACTTCCGAATCCAATACCTGCAATTTCATTAAATTTGTTTGTCATCCTTAAATAAGTCAACATTCGATCAATTTTATAAATATCTTCATTTATATCTTCAAATATTATTATTTTCCCTTTTAAATCTGGAAAATGATCAGTCCCAATTAGAAAACATGCGATAGTTAGATTAGAAACAATTATCTCTCCTGTGGCGATGCCTTTTTTTATAGGTAAACCTCTTATATCATCAACGTATCCTTCAAAAAGTAAATTTCTTAGTCTCTTTAAACTCCATTCAGGTTCCTTATAAAGAGTAGTAATCATAGGTCCATGAATCGAGCCAAAAAATCCTTGTGAATATTTTGACAATAATAGTGAACATGTATCAGAGAATCCAATCATCATGCTATTTCCCCAATTTGGATTTTTTTCTAAAAGTCTTGCTGCTCCCCATCCTCCTTTAGCGAAAATGATGAGCTTACTATTTTGTGCTTTTTCAAGTTCTTCAAATCTAGTTAAATCATTTCCAGCAAAAATCCCATATTTTTTTGACAGTACTTCATTGTGAATTATTTTTAAACCCCACTCTTTTAATATATTTATGCCTTTTATAAAATCCTCTTCATTATCAATAAAAGAGCTAGGGGCTAATATATTAATTTCATCTCCTTTTTTTAGTTTATATAACATTCTTCTAATTAATTATGAAGAGATTATGAATCCCAACAAAATTAATCCTCCATAAATTGATTGGTTTTTAAAATGATTACCAATTTTTTTAATAGTTTGTTTACTTTCAGGAAATATTTTTAAAACATCTTTTTGCATGAAAAATGCTGTTATCAACCAAATTGGCCAAAAAATAAAATTTAGTTGATTAATTATTGCACAAATTGCAATAAAGAAAGAAGTCAAAAAATAACAAATTTGTATAGATATTTTTGTATTAGATGCAAGATTCACTGCAGAACTATTTACTCCTATATCAACATCATATTTTTTATCAGCTAAAGCATATACAGTATCAAAACCAAAAGTCCAAAAAATTGTAGCAAGCCAGCAAAATAGTAAAACAAAACTTTTTATATTTCCTTCACTAGCAGCCCAAGGTATCAAAACAGCAAATCCCCAGCACAAAGATAAAATTAATTGCGGATATTTAAACCATCTTTTTGCAGAAGGATAAATTAAGATAAAGGGTAAAGCTAATAAAGCAAGTAGAATAGAAAGTAATCTGCCATTTTCTGGTAGTGATAAGGTTAAAAAGAAACTACAAATAATTAATAATATAAGGATTAAATAAGCTGTTTTAATTCCTATTTTATTAGAAGCAAGTGGCCTGTTTTTTGTTCTTAAGACTTTTTGATCTATTCTTTTGTCCCAAATATCATTAGCTACACAGCCAAACCCACTAACTAATAATCCCCCTATTATGATTTTTAATAAAAATTGAGAGCTTGGATTAGAGTCGGGAGTTAAATATAAACTCCATCCAGCAGGAATAAGCAGAATAAGTCTGCCAGTGGGTTTGTTCCACCTTAAAAGTTCAAAAAGTAAATTTATATTTAATTTAAGGGATTTTGTTATCACAGGATCTATATTTCATAACTTTAAATAATCTAACCAGTAAATGGTCAAATTTATAATTTCATAATCAATCTTAAGTATATTAATCATGGTATTTAAAATCTCTAAATTTTAGAGAAAAAAAATGATACAAAAAAAAGAGTTCAGGATTCTAAAAGAAAAAGATATTTTGGTTGCTTCAATTGATATTGGAACCAACTCCACTCATCTCTTAATTGCAGAGATTAATTTGGATCTTAAAACCTTTACAATAAAATTTACTGATAAATCATCAACTCGTCTAGGGGAAAGAGATGAAAATGGAAATCTTACTGATGAATCAATTCAGAGAGCTTTGAAGACTCTCAAGCGATTTAAAGACTATTGTGAAAGTAACAGTGTAAAGCACATAATAACTGCGGCAACAAGTGCTGTTAGGGAAGCACCCAATGGGCGAGAATTTATAAATAAAGTCCAAAATGATATAGGTATAAAAATAGAACTTATAAGTGGATTTGAGGAGGCTAGATTAATTTATCTGGGTGTATTGTCTGGAATGGCTCTAGAAGATGATTCTTATGTAATTATTGATATTGGAGGAGGCTCTACAGAATTAATACTTGCAGATAAAAGAGATGCGTTAGCTCTTACAAGTACAAGAGTTGGAGCTGTTAGGCTCAAAAACGATTTTCTTGATGGCGAACTTATTAATAGAGAAAGGTTCAATTTTTTGAAAACTTTTATTCAAGGCTCTTTAGAACCATCTGTTGCAAAAATTAAAAGGAGATTACAAAAAGGGAAAGTAGTCTCAATGATTGCTACAAGTGGTACTGCCATCTCACTAGGTAATTTAATTTTGTCTGATCAAGGACATCCAAAACAAAAAATGCATGGATATAAGTTCAGAAAAGAGAGTTTAAAAATTGTCTTGGAAAAATTAATTAAAATGCCAAGTTCTGAAATAAAAAAAATTCCTTCACTCAGTGAAAGAAGAGCAGAAATTATAATACCAGGCGCGTTAATTCTTGATACCTCAATGGATATGTTCGATTTTAATGAGTTAACAATAAGTGAGAGAGCACTTAGAGAAGGATTAGTAGTTGATTGGATGCTCCGAAAAGGAATAATAAAAAACGAATTTAATATTCAAAGTAATATTAGGACCAAGACCATAGTTCATCAGGCTCGAAAGTTTGGTGTTGATAAAGAAAGATCTGAGAAGGTTACTAAAATAGCATTTCAAATCTATGATCAAACTAACAATATCTTTCATGGCGGTAGTGATTCAAAAGCAAAAGATTTCCTTTGGGCAGCCTGCCAACTCTATACTTGTGGGAAATATGTTAATTTAGGTTCCTTTCATAAACATTCTTGGTATTTAATTAAGCATTGCGAATTATTGGGGTATTCTCAATCAGAAACAAATATTATCGCTTCAATTGCTAGATATCATAGAAAGAGTTTGCCTAAAAAAAGACATGATTCATGGCAGAGTTTGACATCAAAAGAAGAAAAAACATTAGTGCTTGAAATGTCCTTAATTTTAAGATTAGCGGCCTCTCTTGATCAAAGACCTGAGAATTTAATATCTTCAATAAAAATTGAATTAAAAAAGAATATTCTTTTATTTCAATTATTTCCTCTTGAATCAAATCAAGAGCTTTTTCTTGAAAAATGGAACTTACAATTATGTAGTAATGTTATTAAAGAATTAAAAAACTTAGACTTAAAAGTTATTTAATTTTTCTTGATAAATTCTTTTTTTGGTAATTGATTTTGGAAAGAATTTGAAAAAATATTAAATATTAGAGAGGATGCTAAAAGGCCTAAAATTCCTGATATTAATATAAAAACTATAAATCCCAAATAATTCTGATTCTTAATTTTTTTGTTTTGTTTTGCTTTAATTGAGACTTCCTGAATAATTTCTTCAACTTTTACTTCTTTTCTCTCATTTTTAAATTCGTTCATTATAAATTCTGTATCGATTTTAAGCTTTTCTGAGATCCTACGAACCATTGCTTTTATAAAAACTTTTTCTGGTAAAAGATCCTCATTTCCTTCTTCTATTGCCTTTAATTGGTGAGCTCCGATTTTTAGTTCAGAAGCTAACACTTCAACTGATTGATTTCTGCTTATTCGTGCTTCTTTAATAAAATTGCCAATTCTCTTTAAAGAAGAATTATTTATAGAATTTGCGTCTAACTCATTAGGTTGTATTTCGTCCAAGGTAATTTAATTTTCCCATATTATAGTGATTTATATTTATCTATCAACTTTATTCAATTTTTTATTTCTAAAGAGATGTTTGAAAGATGGATTATAAAGATTGGATCTATTTGAAGTGCTTTTAATAGCAGGACTTACAATGTAGATAGTTGTTCTGAAAAGTCCTTTTTCTAAAGTAAATTTTTCCATATCCTTCAATTCTATTAAAGATGTCCAACCATCATCCCAAGATACTCGATAGCCCACTATTACCTTAGTTTCTGGAGGGTAAAACTCTAGTAGCGTTTTTTGAGAACTTTTTATATGCCTTGCACTTAAATAAAGACATAAGGAGGATTTGTGTCTAGCAAGATCTTTAAGAGATTCTTTCTCAGGCATGCCAGTTTTACCTCCAGCTCTAGTCAAAATTATAGTTTGAGTAATTTCTGGAATTGTAAGTTCTGTTTGATGAGATGCTGCTGCAACCTGAAAAGCGCTGATACCAGGGATTACCTCAATTCCAATTTTTTTTTGTTTTAGTATTTCTATCTGTTCATTAACTGCACCATAAAGGCATGGATCACCGTCATGCAATCTAATAACATTTTTGCCTTCTCGGAATCTTTCTATCATCATTGAAGTGATACTTTCAAGGGTAAGTCCACTTGTTTTTATCTTTTCGGAAAACTTGCTTGAAAAATTTATAATTTTTTCAGGAATTAAAGAATCAGCCCAAAATATAACTTCTGCAGACTCTATTTTTCTAAGTGCTTTAATTGTTAATAAATCAGGATCTCCAGGCCCAACTCCAATAAATGATATCTTTCTATCCATTCGATCTTGTTTTCCCTTTATATGATTTTAATTTTAAAAAAAATATCCCGATTAATCCAGAGGAAAATAAAAAAATGCTTATAAATTGAGCCATTCGTAATCCTCCATAACAGAATGGGGGAATTCCTCCGATACATAAAGGGTCAATTCTTAAACCTTCAATCCAGAATCTTCCAAAACTATAGCCAATTAAATAAAGACAACTAATAAAACCTGGCCTGACAGAGTTGCTTTTGTTTTGTTTATAAAAAATAGTAATCAAAAATAAAAAAATCAAAAAATTCCATAATGATTCATAAATAAATGTTGGATGAAAAAACTGGAAATTTATAAATTCAAAAGGTCTATTTTCTATAGGAATAAATAACTTCCAAGGTAAATCAGTAGGGACCCCAAAAGCTTCGTTATTGAAGAAATTTCCCCATCTACCTATTGATTGCCCGAGTATAACAGAAGGGATTAACACATCTATAAAGGTTTTTATGTGTATATTTTTAGATTTGCAAAAAAATAAAATAGATATGAATCCTCCAATTAATCCTCCATGGATTGCTATCCCCCCTTCCCAAATCGCAAGAAAAGATGGAATTTGAATTGCATTATTAAATAGATCAAAGGAAGTGTAAAATTTATCACCAGTATATTGTCTCCATTCAAAAATTACGTAGTAAGATCTTGCTCCAATGATCGAAGATATTATTAAAGAAGGTAAAATATCAGTTATGTATTGAGGATTAATATTTCTCGATTTTGCAAGCTTCTTAGAGATGAAAATTCCTATAAATACAGAAATGGAAATTAGCAGACCGTACCACCTAACGGTTAGAAAACCTAAGTTTAAAAATGTTTCTCCAGGGGATTGAATAAAAGCTTGATAAGGAAGCATTTAAAGGCTAATTAAATACCCTCCGCTGCTTGCACCTTTTCAACCTGTTTCTTTTTAAGTACTAACAGTATTTGAGTTAATCCTACACCAATAAAAAATGCAATTAAACCAATTATTCTATAAGGGCTTTGTAATACTACTTCTGCATCCAGTTGTCCAAAACCTCCTACATTAGGGTCATTAGTAAGAGGATCTCCTGCATTTATTTGCTCTTGTTCTTTTACAATTAGTTTAGGTCCAACTGGTATAACATCAGTAATTATTTCACCATTCTCATTTTCAATATTTATTTGATAGCTTCCATCTTCAATTGTTTCTATCGAATTAATAGTACCTGAAGAAGAAGAAGTAAATATTACATTATTACTTTTATCGCCAGTAGGATACACTTGCCCTCTGCCTCTATTCCCTCCTATGTGTAAAGAGTACTTACCGTAGTGATATTCTTTATTAGTAGCTGGATTAGGAGAAAGAACTGGAAAAACAATTTCTTTATTAGAGTCACCAGGTAATGGCCCAACAATAATTATGTTATCTTTTTCTTCGCTGTAGTTAGTGAAATAAACACCTTCAGTTTCTTCTTTTATTTCATCAGTCCATCTTTCCTGAGGAGCTAATTTAAAACCATCAGGAAGCATTACTACTGCCCCTACTTGTAAAGGAACTTCTGAACCGTCTGCACCTATTTCCTTTAAATCATTTTTATAAGGAATTTTAACCACAGCTTTGAAAACACTATCGGCTCCAACGGATTGAGGGATCTCTGCAATAGTTGGCATTTGTGCTAAGTGGCAGTTTGCACAAACTATTTTCCCTGTAGCTTCTCTAGGGGATTCATAGTTCTGCTGTGCCCAGAAAGGATAGGCAAAAGAGGATTTTGGAAAAATTACAATGCTGGAAATTAAAAGCGCCGCGCAGAGAAAGAAATTAGTTTTTTTCATTATTTGGTTCTTAAAATTAATCATTTTCTTACG
>QCPY01000023.1 GCA_003212375.1 Prochlorococcus sp. AG-442-N17
TTTTTAACAGATTTAAATTTTCTAGAGATATTGGTATCGACTTGGGTACTGCCAATACTCTTATTCATGTATCTGGAAAAGGTGTAGTTTTACAAGAGCCTTCAGTAGTAGCTATGGATCTTGAAGAAGGAGTTCCTTTGGCAGTTGGTGAAGAAGCAAAATTAATGCTCGGAAGAACTCCAGGAAATATAAGAGCCGTTAGACCTTTAAGGGATGGAGTAATTGCTGATTTTGATGCAGCTGAACAAATGATAAAAACTTTTATTCAAAAATGTAATGAAGGGAGGGGTCTTGTAGCTCCAAGGATAGTTATAGGTATTCCGAGTGGGGTAACCAGTGTTGAACGAAGAGCAGTTAGAGAAGCCGGATTAGCTGGAGCAAGGGAGGTACATTTAATTGATGAACCTGTAGCTGCTGCAATAGGAGCTTCATTACCAGTAACTGAACCTATTGGTACTATGATTGTTGATATTGGCGGTGGAACAACTGAAGTAGCAGTTTTAAGTTTGGGTGGAACGGTCCTCAGCGAATCTGTAAGAATAGCAGGAGATGAAATAAATGAATCAATAACAATTTATCTTAAAAAAGTACATAACTTAGTTGTTGGAGAGAGAACCGCAGAAGATATTAAAATAAAAATTGGCTCGGCATTTCCAGATGATGAATTTGATAGTACTTCTATAGAAGTTAGAGGTTTACATCTTTTATCTGGCTTGCCAAGATCTATTTCTTTAACCTCTGGAGAAATTAGAGAGGCAATGGCTGATCCTCTTAGTAAAATAATTGAAGCTGTAAAAAGAACTTTAGAACGAACTCCTCCTGAACTAGCTGCAGATATTGTTGATAGAGGCATTATGCTTGCTGGGGGAGGGGCTCTCGTAAGAGGGATTAGTGATTTACTTAGTCATGAGACTGGAATTTTTACGCACATAGCAGAAAATCCACTACTATGCGTTGTTAATGGTTGTGGATTAGTATTAGATGATTTCAAAAAACTCAAAAGAGTTGTTGATACTCCTGACTTTATAAGGAATGCGATTAGAGATTAATTGAATGGTAGAAAATCAACGAATATCAACTAATCGTTGGTGGCATAAAAAAAAGAATTGGGGTTTATTTATATTTTTATTGTTTTTGTTGATAGCGAGAATCTCAAAAGGATCCTTATATAAAGATCTTTATTTTTTTATTTCAAAACCTTTTTGGCCAGGCCAATTTCAAAGAGAAGTTTTAACTAAGAGTATTGAACAAGAGTTTTTATTAAGGTTAGATCAGCTAGAGAAAGATAACAAAAGATTACGTGAAATTTTATCTCTACAAAGATTGTCTGATTCTGAAACTATTTCGGCGACTGTTATTTCTAGAAAAACTGGTAGCTGGTGGAGGCAAATCATATTAAATAAAGGTGCAAAAGACGGAGTAGAAGTTGGGAGTTTTGTTGTGGGCCCAGGAGGCTTATTAGGAAGAGTGAATAACACTTCTTTATTTACTTCTTCAGTCACATTATTAACTTCTCCTGAGAGTAAAGTTGGAATTTGGATTGAAAGGATTCAGAGTCATGGGTTATTAGTGGGTTTAGGAAATGATTATCCAAAAGTAATTTTTTATGACAAGGATGTCGATATTGAAGTGGGTGATTTTGTAGTTTCTTCTCCAGCCAGTACTTTATTACCTCCAAATATTCCAATTGGACTTATTAAATCTGTTGATGCAGAATTAAAAGGCCAAAAAACTGCAAATCTTTTTCTTATAGCTAAACCTCAAGCAATCGATTGGGTTCAAATCTTAAAAGTGAAAATTTAAATGGAAAAATACCTGAAAAAACATTTGTCCTTAATTTCCTTTTTATTTATACCAATAGTTTATTTTTGGCATCCTAATTGGCTGGGATTTTTTGGAGTTCAACCTTATTGGCCTTTATTTTGGTTATTGCCTTGGTCTATGATGCATGGATCAATTGATGGGCTAATAGTTGGATTATGTTTAGGACTGATTTTAGATTCAATAAGTCCTGAAAGTAGTTTCACTCAAATTCCAGCTTTGGTCTTATGTGGAATATGGTTTGGGAAATTAAATTTTTCTAGTAAAACTATTGTAGGCCATTTCACATATGGACTTATTTGTTCAATGGCTAGTTTCTTATGTGGTTCGCTATATTTTTTTCAAATCTTGATTGATAATTTATCTGAAAATAGTATTTTTTTGTATTTCCCTAGTATTAGTAATATTTTTGCAAAAGTATTTATTACAGGATTATATGCTCCACTATTCTGTTCCATACTAGTGGTCCTATTTAAGAGATCAAAAGGAAGATATAAAATAATAGGTTTTAAAGAAAAATCAAAATATTTTTGAGTTTATCAAAAATCATTATTCAATAATAAAAAAATTTGGTAAATTAAAGGAATTTATTTTTTAGGGTTCGTAATGTTATATTTTTAATTGTTAGATTATAACAGTAATTCATTGCAAAATGTCTTTGCTTTGAAATATGGCCCAAAAAATTTTTTTTCGATGTCTAAAGCAAGTATTTTAGTTGTTGATGATGAACCAGCTGTTTTGAAAGTATTAGTTACTAGACTTCAATTGGCAGGATATCAAGTACACCAAGCTACTAATGGTGAAGAAGCTCTTGAGGTCTTTCATAGAGAATCTCCAGATTTAATAGTCCTTGATGTGATGCTTCCAAAAATGGATGGGTTTGCAGTTTGCCGAAGAATTAGAGCTGAATCTGTAGTACCCATTATATTTTTAACTGCTTTAGAGGCTATTTCTGAAAGGGTAGCAGGTTTAGATTTAGGTGCGGATGATTATTTGTCAAAACCATTTAGTCCTAAAGAATTAGAAGCAAGAATAGCTACAATTCTTAGACGGATGGGTCCTAGTATTACAGTAACTGAGACTAAAGAAGTTCCTAGTGGTAAAGGCGTAATGAAATTTGGTAGTTTGGTAGTCGATACTAATAGGAGGCAAGTCTCTAGAGCAGGAGAAAGAATCAGTTTGACTTATACTGAATTTAGTCTTCTTGAACTTTTATTTGATGAGCCAGGTAAGGTCGTTCCCAGAGCTGAAATCTTAGAACAACTTTGGGGATATCCTCCAAGGCGTGCAGCTGATTTGAGAGTTGTAGATGTTTATGTAGCAAGACTAAGAGGTAAGTTGGAACCGGATCCAAGGAATCCAGAATTAATACTTACTGTTCGAGGAATAGGTTATGCTTCTCAGAGAGTAGGAGAAACGGCAACATCTTTGGCAAGTTGATCCTTATTCTGATAACTTGATTAAATAAATCAAAAATATCGAATTAAATTTTGTCAGAAATAAGAAAAGCTCGCTTATCAAAAGCTAATTTATTAATTGATAGAGGTTTCGAACCTTACGCAGAAACTTTTAAAATATCTCATTCTACAAAATTTCTTTCTGAAAAGTTTGGTTACTTAGAAAATGGTCAAGAATTTAACTTAAATGTTGCTCTTGCAGGAAGAGTTTTAGCAAAAAGAGTAATGGGGAAAATTGCTTTTTTTACAATTACTGATCAAGAAGGGAAAATACAGCTTTACTTAGAGAAAAAAATTATTGATAATTTTGAAATTAACTCAAGATTCCTTTCTTTTGATGATCTCAAAGAAATTGTAGATATTGGAGATTGGATAGGCGTTTATGGCACTATCAAGAAAACTAATAAAGGTGAATTATCAATAAAAGTATCTAAGTGGGAAATGTTATCGAAATCATTACAGCCATTACCTGATAAATGGCACGGTTTAACAGATATTGAAAAAAGGTATAGACAAAGATATTTGGATTTAATAGTTAATCCTTTGTCAAAAAATGTATTTAAGACTAGAGCAAAGTGTATTAGTTTAATAAGAAGATGGTTAGATGAAAAACATTTTTTAGAGATAGAGACTCCAATACTTCAATCTGAGGCTGGAGGAGCTGAAGCTAGGCCGTTTATTACTCATCACAATACACTGGACATACCCTTGTATTTAAGAATAGCTACAGAATTACATCTCAAAAGAATGGTTGTAGGAGGTTTTGAGAAAGTATATGAGTTAGGACGTATTTTTCGAAATGAAGGGATCAGTACAAAGCATAATCCCGAGTTTACTTCAGTAGAAATCTATCAAGCGTTTTCTAATTACATTGATATGATGAATTTAACTGAAAGTTTAATCAAAGATATCGTATCTAGTTGTTGTGATTCATTAGTTATTGATTATCAAGAAAAGGTAATTGATTTTTCAAAACCTTGGAAAAGAATAACTATGAAAAATGTTGTTAAGGAATATACAGGGATTAATTTTGATTCTTTTAATGGTGATTTAAATAGAGCTTTAAAGAGTTTAGAGGATATTAATATTGAAATTTCTCCTGAAATAAATACCTTAGGTAAAGTTTTAAATGAAGTTTTTGAGCAAAAAGTTGAATATCAACTAATAGAACCAACTTTTGTGACTGATTACCCAATTGAAATTTCTCCTCTTGCGAGACCTCATTCTGAAAATAAAGAGATGGTTCAGAGATTTGAATTATTTATCGCAGGCCGCGAACTTGCTAACGCGTTTAGTGAATTAATTGATCCAGTTGATCAAAGGCAAAGAATGGAATTACAGCAATCATTGAGAGATGCAGGTGATCTTGAGGCTCATTGTATTGATGAAGATTTTTTACAGGCATTAGAAATAGGTATGCCTCCTACAGGAGGGTTAGGAATTGGAATTGACAGACTTGTTATGTTACTTACAAATAGCCCTTCAATAAGGGATGTAATCCCGTTCCCATTGTTAAAACCAGCAATAACTTCAGCTAAATCTGAAAAATCAACCTCGAATGAAGTAAAATAAAGATTGATCCAATACGAAATTTTTGAAATGAGTGGTGAACGTGTTGGTTTCCGCTTCAAGCACGCAGATGCAGTAGTGAAAAGAAATCCTCAAGGCCGATCAAGACGAGGCTGGGTTATGGAACCAGTTGAACAAACAACCAGTCGAGGTACTAAAATGCCCGCTTATAGAATTCGCTGGAGAGATAGTGAGAGGCCTGAAACTGTGTTGCAGCATATGTTGATTGCTGATCCAGATCCCTCTCCACCGCCAAATTCAGTCAGTTTAGATTCTAATTAAAAAATTTAAAATACTTTTGTTTTACTCATCTTTTTAGAGCAATTTTTATTTCTCTTTTAATATCTTTTTGTTTATCGGATTGTCTTTTATCATGCAATTTTTTACCTTTTCCAATTCCTATTGTTAATTTTATCCATGATCCTTTTAAATATATTGTTAAGGGAATTATGGTTAACCCCTTTTTTTCAGTATTGGATTTAAGCTTTATAATTTCTTTTTTGTGCAACAACAATTTTCTATTTCGTAATGGGTCGTGATTAAAAAAAGAGCCTACATTTTTATGTGGTGAAATGTGAACATTTAATAAAAGTATTTCACCGTCTCTAAATGAACAATACCCGTCTCTTAAATTTACGTTGCCGTTTCTTATAGATTTGACTTCAGTCCCTACGAGTTCAATTCCAGCTTCAATTGTTTCAAGTATTTCGTACTGAAATTTTGCATATCGATTTTCTGAAATACGTTTAAAAATTGCTTCTTTTTTTATACTTTTATTTGCTTTGTTTGAAACTTTTGCCATCGTTGTTTTAAAAAATCTTTACCCAAAGAACAATTGCCATTAATCTTTAATTATGGCAATAATTTCTTCAAGTCTAGATGAATCTAATATTCCTCGCTCAAGAAAAGAGCTGAGGTTAGTTGATTCAAAGATTATTGCAGAAGAAAAAATAAATAAAAATTTAAATTTAGCTCGCCCAAATTCTTTTAAGGATTTTATTGGACAAGAGGAAATTAAATCTTCATTAAAAATAGCTATAGATGCTTCTAAATATAGGAACGAGGCATTAGAACATATACTCCTATATGGCCAACCTGGTTTAGGAAAAACTACATTAGCGTTATTAATCTCTTATGAAATGAATACAAAATGTAGAATAGCGAACGCACCTTCAATTGAAAGGCCAAGAGATATTGTGGGATTACTTCTTGGATTAAAAGAAGGAGAGATTTTATTTATTGATGAAATACATCGTTTAAACAAATTAACTCAAGAGCTTTTATATTCTGCAATGGAGGATTTTAGGTTGGATTTAACAATGGGAGCAAATAGAGGGGCTCGCTGCAGAACAATTAATCTGCCGAAATTTACTTTGATCGGGGCTACAACAAAACTTGCATCGATTAGTGCTCCACTAAGAGATAGATTTGGACTTTGTCATAAAATTGAATTGTATTCTAATGATGAATTGGAACAAATAATTTTAAATTTTTCTACTTTGATTAATCTACAGCTGGAAAAAGATGCTTGCTTATTATTAGCTAAAATCTCAAGAGGTACACCAAGCCTAAACATTGCTCCTGGCACTTCATTTAAAAACTCAGCAAAATCCTCAGCTCCTAAGGATGGATTTTGCAATTCTATTACATTTTCATGTCCTAATATCCCAACTGCAGAATCCCTTAAAACTTTATTGATTTGAGAATCATTATTTACAGGTGGAACAATCTCTCTAAATTTTACTTTAGCTTCAGCCCCACAACTATTTGCTATTGAAGAAATATTAAAGTTAAGCCAATCACTCATATCCCTAAATAATTGAAAGTTTGTACATCTAATTGTTCCAGTTAAATTAACCTTTTCAGACAAGATATTATATGCATTACCACCAATTATTTTCCCAAAGGTAATGACGACAGGATCTAAAGGATCTAATTTTCTTGTTATTGCTTCTTGAATACCAGAAATAACTTTAGATGCTGCCCAGATAGCATCTACGCCTTCATGAGGCCTTGCACCATGTCCTGATTTGCCTAAGATCTCAACTGAAAGTTCCCCTGCTGCCGCTGTTAAACTTCCTTCCTTAATCCCAACAGTACCTACCAACAAGTCAGGAAAAACATGAACTCCAAAAATTTGTTTTAACCCATTAGTTACACCATCATCAATCATCCACCTAGCTCCACTTGCAATTTCTTCAGCAGGTTGAAAAATTATTCTTGTTCCATATTTAAGGTTTAAATCCTTAATAATTTTTGCCACACCCAAACCAATACATGTATGTAAATCATGTCCACAAGCATGCATAACTCCATCAATTTTTGAAGAAAAACTTAAATTAGTATTCTCTAAAATAGGGAGAGCATCCATATCAACTCTCAAACCTATAAACCCTTTATCTTCTGGCCCAAAATCAGCTACAACACCTGTTCTCCCAACAGATTCTTTAACTCTTCCCCCAATATTTTTCAGATATCCACTTATTAAAATTGCTGTTTGATTTTCTAAGCCACTTAATTCTGGATGAGCATGAATGTGCCTTCTAATACTAATAAGTTCATCATTTAATGAATCAATTCTTCTTAACAATTGATTTTTATCCATTTTTATTTTAGAGCTATAAAATTCATTAAATCCTTAGTTGGTTTTTGAGGCCATCTTCGAACGTTTATTAACCATTCCTCATCACTATATCTAGAGTCTAATTCAGTAACTGCAATCCAATTACTTTCAGCTTCTCCAGAGATCCCTTTTGCCCAATCCAAAGCTGTTAAAGCTGCTCTTGCATCGGCAAAAGTTGGATAACGTCTAATCAATTTTTTCAATTCCTTTTCACACTCTTCCATGTTGCCTAATTGGTAGTCTGCCAAAGCCAGACTTGATCTTGCCATTGCAAAACCAGGATTTGATTCTGAAGCTTTAGAAAAGAAATTCTTTGCACTCTGCCAATCTGACAAAGATCCTTCAACATTAGCAAAATTATATAATGCAGAAAAATTATCTTTATCTTTGGAGAGTACATATAAGTAATCTTTTTTTGCTTTTAGCCAAAGACCTAATGATTCTTCTGCTATACCTCTATTGATATAAGGATCAACCACATCAGGATCTAAATCAATTGCTTTATCTTGATCCTCTAATGCGCCTTTAGAATCACCAATAACAAGTTTTATATTTCCTCTATTACTTAAAGCAGCTGCATCATCAGGAAATAATTCCAAATACTTGTTCCACTGATTTA
>QCPY01000024.1 GCA_003212375.1 Prochlorococcus sp. AG-442-N17
GTAGGAGATACAGTTAAGGTTGGAGTAAGAATTACTGAAGGGAACAAAGAAAGAGTTCAGCCATATGAAGGAGTAGTGATTGCAAGGAGACATGGGGGACTTAACCAGACCATAACAGTAAGAAGAATTTTCCAAGGAATTGGAGTTGAAAGAGTATTTATGCTACATAGTCCGCAAGTTGCCTCTCTAAAAGTTGAACGTAGAGGTAAAGTAAGAAGAGCTAAGTTATTCTATCTTAGGGATAGAGTAGGGAAAGCTACTCGCGTAAAACAACGCTTTGATCGATGAGGTTGTAAAGTAACTTTAGCCTTATGGTCATAAAGGCGCTTATAATCTTTTTATTGCGCCGTTAGTTCAGTTGGTAGAACGCAGGTCTCCAAAACCTGATGTCGGGGGTTCAAGTCCTCCACGGCGCGTTTTGATCAACATTTTGTAAATTATTTTTTTTCATTGCGATGGAGTTAGATCTTCAACCTGGGGATGTGGTTAAAGTCCTTGAATCAGCAGCTTTAGGATGGGTACGTGCAAGGGTTATTAGAGTAAAATCTGGAGGAAGAGTTGTTGTTCAAAGCGATCAAGGCAGAGAATTCACAGCACGAGGTAACCAAGTTAGGTTAATAGAGCCTGCTGGCTTTAGGCCTTAAAACAAATAAAATTATCTTCCATCTTTAAAAAGAAGATAACTTTTTCTTTAAATCCTCAAATTAATGAATGTTTTTTATTACAACAACATTAATTAAGTAATGTTATCTGATAATTTTAAAATCAGTTCTCAAATTAAAATAGAACCAAAATTCTGGGACCGTAGTTCAACTGGTTAGAGCACCGCCCTGTCACGGCGGAAGTTGCGGGTTCGAATCCCGTCGGTCCCGTTCTTTTCTAAAAGAAATTGGAAAAACGTTTAAGGTTAGCACCAAGCCCAACTGGTTTATTACATATAGGTACAGCAAGAACAGCACTATTTAATTGGTTATATGCAAAAAAGACAAATGGTAAATTTCTTATTCGAATAGAAGATACAGATATTATCCGATCTAAACCTGAATATACAAAAAATATATTAGATGGATTAAATTGGCTAGGACTTAATTGGGATGAAGAGCCTATCCAACAAAGCCAACGAATTTCTATTCACAAAGATACTATTAGAAAACTTTTAGAAATTGGAGTTGCATATAGATGTTTTACTTCAGAAAGTGAGATTCTTGAGCTTAGAGAAAAGCTAAAATCAAGTGGATTACCTCCGAAACACGATAATAGGCATAGAAATCTTACGAGCAAAGAAATTAAAGAATTTATATCTCAAGGAAGATCTTCTGTAATAAGGTTTAAGATTGAAGATGAAACAGAAATTAAATGGGAAGATCAGATTAAGGGGGAAATAAAATGGAAAGGGAGGGATTTAGGTGGTGATTTGGTTTTATCCAGAAGAGCTTTTGGCTTTGAAATAGGTGACCCATTATACAATCTTGCTGTTGTAGTAGATGACAATTTTATGAATATTACGCATGTCGTTAGGGGTGAAGATCATATCTCAAATACTGCTAAGCAAATATTGATTTATAAAGCCTTAAATTTTCAATTGCCAATTTTTTCGCATACTCCCCTTATTTTAAATAGTGAAGGTAAGAAGCTTTCTAAAAGAGATTGTGTAACTTCCATAGATGAATTCAAAGAGATGGGTTATTTACCGGATGCTTTGGCTAATTACATGGCTTTTTTAGGATGGTCTATAAAAAATCCTAAGGGTGAAATTTTATCTTTATCAGAGATTTCTAAAGTGTTTAATTTATCAGAAGTAAATAAGGCTGGTGCAAAATTTAATTGGGAAAAACTTAATTGGATTAATTCTCAATATATAAAGAAAATGGAATTAACAAAATTAAATAAATATATCAAGAAGTACTGGGAAGACATGGGTTGGGAATCTCCCTCTACAGAATGGGATTTAAAATTAACAAATTTAATTCGAGACTCAATGATTCTTTTAAAGGATGCTATTGATCAATCAAAACCATTTTTTTCTTTGTCTGAAATGCAAAAAGAGGGAGAGGAGTTTCTGAAAAATAACAGCGATGCGAAAGAATCATTAAAAACTGTACTTTGCTATCTAAAAGGAGAAAATATTTCTTTTATTAATAGTGATAAAGCTAAAAAAATTATTGACGACATTTCTGTTAAAAAGTCAATTAAAAAAGGCATTTTAATGAAATCATTAAGAGTAGCTTTTTTTGGTTGTCTCAGTGGACCAGATTTAATTCAAAGTTGGGAATTATTATCTTTAAATAAGAGTGATATAACCCTAATAGAAAGATGTCTTATTTAACTATTTTTACTTTTCTATTAAATCAAGAAAATATGCGAGAGGTCTTGCTGTAAGTCCTTGAATCCCAACTGTCATTAATATCGTAAGAAATACCAATCCTTGAAGACGTCCCGCACCAAGCACACCTGCCTGCTCAAGTCTTATTGAAAAAAGAGATGCTACAGCGGCAGTAACTATTCCTCTTGGTGCCAACCATGCTAAGAAAATTCTTTGCTTAATATCTAACTCTCTTTCGATAGTTGCTAAAGATATGGAAATAGGACGTACTATAAACATCAACATTAATACACAAATAATACCTCCCCATCCTAAAGGACTTAATTCTCCCCAAGAAACATCAGACGCTAGGAGAGGGAATAAGACTGTTATGGAAAGTTGGGCTAATTCACCAATCAAATTATCTAATCTTTCTTTATCTATAATTTCTCTTTTACCAACAATAAATCCCGCAGCAACAGAGGCAGGCAAACCTGATTCAGGCAAAATATATTCACAAATTCCGTATACAAGGAAAATAAAACCTAAAGTAACTTGAAGCTCAATTCCAAATGATGCTTCGTTTTTTATTTTCTTTAAAATTTCAGTTAACAACCATCCAGTACTTAAACCTATCAAAACACCTCCACCCAATCTCTGCATTAAGGCTATAAACACCTCTTTTATCCCATGCAGATCTCCCAATATTAATTCTAAAAGTAACAAAGCAAGCACTGCTCCAATCGGCTCAAGAACTAATCCCTCAGCTTTAAGGACCTCTGGAAGTGGAGAGACTAATTTAATTTGATCTACCAAAGGGGAAACTACTGTAGGCCCAGTAGCAAGAACTATTGCACTATATACTCCAGCAACTGGCCATGATAGACCTGCCAACCAATGAGCTATAAATATTCCTGCAAATAATGAAATAAATAATCTTGTTAATGAAATTTTTAAAACAGTATTTCTAATGCTCCCTTCTGGAAGCTTCAAATTTAATCCGCCTTCAAATAAAACTAAACAAACTAAAAGTCCAACTATAGTTTCAAGACCCTGGCCAAGATCTAGTGGCTCGACAAGTCCTAAACCCGACCGACCAATGAATATTCCAGAAAGTAATAAAATGACGACACTAGGGAATCCAGATATAGAGGAGAACAGCCGAGCGCATGCACCCGCAAATACAGTTATACCCCAAAGTAAGCCGAGCCTTTCAGGCGTCATATAAATTGCTTTTGATAAAGAATATTAATTAATTTGATTAAATCAATAATCTCATTTTAAGTCTACTATATACAATATTTATTAATTAAATCCAATTTAAAACTTAGTAATTTTAACCTTTTTCAGAAATTAAGAACAAAAATTCTTTAGAACCTTTACATAGAAGAAAATTTACTAATCAAAGCAACAATAATCAAAAGTATTCCTATACCTAGGGTCGCCATTCTTCCATTCCAAATTTCTGCTTGGGGAGTAAATCCTCTTTTCCATAAATTCAGCTCTTGCTTATCAACAATTTTTTTTGTTTCGTTAAACTCAATTTTGGATTGTTTTTTCATTGAGATTAGAAGGGAGGGTTTTTTTCATAAAGAGTGTAGGCTTGGTCAATTGGAAGCCTTCCCGAAATACCTAATTTAAGAGAACTTTCATGCGGACTTAGTTTGAGTCTAAATAATGCTGCAGCTCCAATCATAGCGGCATTATCTGTACAAAGATTTTGGGGAGGTAAATGTACTTTAATGGATTTTTTACTGGCTTCTCTAATCATCATTTTTCTTAATGTATCATTAGCTGCTACTCCCCCAACAACAACAATATTTTCTAAACCTTTATCCATCGCACAATTAATGGTTCTCTCGACCAAGACCTCTGCCACAACCCTCTCAAAACTTGCTGCAATATCAGAAGTTGGTATCTTATCGCCATTTAGATTTATTTTTTCAATTAATCTTAATACCGCTGTTTTCAAACCACTAAAAGAGAAGTCATATTTCAAATACCCCCCTTCTTGATTAGAAATTTTGCATTTTGGTAAATTAAATTTTGAGGCATTACCTTTTTTCGCAATTTTTGCAATTGCAGGACCTCCTGGGTAACTTAACCCCAATAATCTTCCTACCTTATCAAAAGCTTCGCCCGCAGCATCATCAAAACTTCTTCCAAGTCTTTGCATTTCTCTTCTCTCACCAACTTTAATCAATTCAGTATGTCCACCACTTACAAGTAAGGTTAAGAAAGGGGGATTTGGATAGTTTTTTGAAAATAATATTGACGAAAGATGTCCCTCTAAATGATGGACACCCAAAAAAGGTTTTGAGTATAAAGTGCAAAGTGATCTTGCAGTAATAGAACCCACTCTTAAACAGCCAACTAATCCCGGAGCAACTGTTGATGCAATCACATCAATATCTTCAATACTTATTTTTGATTCTGCTAGAGCTTGTTCAAGAACAAAAGGGATTAACTCTAAATGCCTTCTTGCTGCGATTTCAGGTACTACGCCACCCCACTTGGAATGATCCTGAATTTGAGAAGCAACAATATTTGAATGTATTTTGTACATGTCATCACTATTAGAGACAATGGAGACAGAGGTCTCATCACAACTTGTTTCAATAGCTAGAACTTTCAGCATATTTGATTCGATATTGTTCTATTTTAATAATAATTTCTTAATTAAATCATCAAAGAAATTAAAGATTGCAACTTATGAAATTCTTTTTTTCAATCATAACGTCGGTTTTTCTATTTTTTGGAATAACCCCAATTGCTTTTGCTGCTAATGGTCCAGCATTAAATGCAGATAGAGCAAGTACTGAATTTACAGCTTCTGCTCTCACAAAATGTTCAGAAAATCCTAAATTTATTGAAAGAGCTAGTTCTGCTTCAAGCCAAAAAGACATCGCAAGATTTGAAAGATATGGCAAGGCAGCTTGTGGTGACGATGGATTACCTCACTTAATAATAGGACCACCTCTAGAACCATGGGGAGCACTATTGAATAGAGGCCATGAAGGAGACTTACTTATTCCAGGAGTATTGTTTATCTATATCGCCGGAATAATAGGATGGTCAGGAAGAGAATATTTGATTGAATCAAAAAAGACTAAGAACCCCGCAGACCTTGAAATTATTATTGATTTTGAATTAGCTAGGAAATGCCTTGTTAAAGGCGCTCAATGGCCATTATTAGCTAATAAACAAGGAAGAAATGGAGATTTAAGAGAAAAAGACAATAATATTACACTTAACGGACCAAGATAACCCACCTTTCCTACAACCCTTAAATCAAATGTTCAAAATCTTAAACACAAAATTTATCCGTTCAGCACCAGTTGTTGCTGCAGTTTGGCTAAGCATTACTGCTGGAATAATTATTGAATTCAATAGATTTTTCCCGGATTTATTATTTCATCCAATGAGCTGAGATTTTAAAAGGATTTTCAAGACTTAATTATCTTGAGAACTCTTTTTACTGTCTCATCAACATCATGATTGGTCAAAACAAAATCAAATTTATCTGATGATGCAATTTCAAAGTTAGCTCTGCTAAGTCTTTTATTTATTGCATCCTCTTTTTCAGTTCCTCTGTTTCTTATTCTTTTTTCCAATTCCTCCTTGCTAGGAGGGAGGAGAAATATTGATAATGCTTCTGGGAACTTTTCTTTTATTTGTTTTGCACCTTCAACTTCAATTTCAAGTAAAACAATAAATCCCATCCCAATCTTTTCTTTCAAAGTGGATAAGGGAGTTCCATAATAATTTCCTGCAAAATATGCCCATTCGAGGAATTCTTTTTTATCTATCATATCTTTAAACTTTTCATCATTTATGAAATAATAATTTTCCCCATTTTTCTCACCCATTCTTGGGCTTCTAGTTGTTGCAGATACTGATAGCCAAATATCTTTATCTTTATCTAAAAGTTCTTTAACAACAGTACCTTTCCCTACTCCACTAGGGCCTGTGATAATTATTAGTTTTTTTAAATTTCTCATATTAAAATTTTTGCAGTAAGATAAATTCTGGTGAGCAATTACAAGAAATAATGCAAAAGGGAGTTCCTCAGATAATGGATATTACATCTATTAAATCTGTGTTGCATGTTTTATCAAAAGAAGTTTTACCCTCACGATTTGAAACTGCTCAACAGCCCGAACCTAATATAATTCAATTCTGTTTAAGAGGAATAAATAGCCAAACTTGGATAGAAGTATCTTGGAATAGTGATTCTGCACGAATACTAAAAATAAATAGGCCTGAAAAAATCGGATCAGAAAGTACCCTCTCCAAACAATTAAGATATGGCTTGAAATATATGGCTCTAGTTACAATAGAACAAGAAAAATTTGAGAGAGTTATTAAATTTGGATTCGCAAAAAAGCCTGGAGATGAAATAAATAAATACTTAATTTTCGAACTAATGGGTAAACACAGTAATCTTTTTTACTTAGATAATAATCAAAAAATAATTGCTGTTGGGAAACAAATAAATCCTGATCAATCTAGCTTTCGTATCGTTTCTACTGGTGCTATTTATACTGAACCTCCAAAAAATTTGAAAAAAGAACCTAGTGGAAGTGAATCTTATGAATCATGGAAAGAATCTATTTCATCAGTTCCCGAATCACTTAAATGCTGCCTAATTAATACTTATCAAGGTGTAAGCCCTATTTTAACTAAACAGCTAGAGGCTTTTAGTAATTTGAGCAACTCTAATTTAATGAATAAAA
>QCPY01000025.1 GCA_003212375.1 Prochlorococcus sp. AG-442-N17
AACTGCACATGTTAAAGCCACTAAAGATCCTAATGAATTACCTACTAAAACAATCTTATTTGAAGTCTTTGGCCTAATGACTTGTTGAATAAAATCCTTTACTTGATTACACCAAACTCCATTATCCAATTTTCCTATTTCTTTTATTCCTGGTTGAGCTGAATTGCCAAATCCAATTAAATCTAACAAGTAAACGGAATATCCTTTTTTAGCAAAGTAGTCAGAATTATTTCTCCAATGCTTGCTACTTGCTCCAAACCCGTGCAGTAAAATAATAGGCTGTGAATTGTCTTCACCTTTACTACTCCAAAAAATTTTGAATCCGTTCCAATTCCAGTAATTAGATTCATCTCTTTCTTCAAATCTATGAGTTGAATTCATATTTGTTAGTTTTTATTCCTTACTAAAAAAGTTAAAGATATTTGCATTAGTTATTTTTTGGTACTAAAAATTGCAAATAAGCGTTAAATTATAATAATAGATTAAGTTTCCTATGGCTAAAGAAATTTTTAGTATTGCAGCTGTTTTTTGGATATTAATTCCAATTGGTTTGGTTGGTGGTGCATTATTATTAAAATTTCAAGGAGATTGATTCTCACGAATACTATAGTAAGTGAGTTAATCTCGACAGGGTAAGTAAATCCATAAGTATGAAGATTCTGTTAATAGGTGCAACTGGGACTCTTGGAAGGCAGATAGCAAAAAAAGCTATTGAAGAAGGTCATGAAGTTAGGTGTTTCGTTAGAAATCCTAGAAAAGCTTCATTCCTCCAAGAATGGGGCTGTGAACTCACAAAAGGAAATTTACTAAATCCCGGGGATATTGATTATGCTTTACAGGATATTGAAGCAGTTATTGATAGTGCCACTGGAAGACCTGAAGATTCTAAGAGCATATATCAGACAGATTGGGATGGGAAACTTAATTTGTTTAATTCTTGCGAATCTAAAAAAATAAAAAGGGTCATATTCCTCTCAATTTTACTAACAGAAAAGTTTAGAAATGTACCTTTAATGGACATTAAATACTGTACTGAAAAACTTCTAGAAAAATCTAATTTTGACTATACAATTTTTAAGTGCGCTGCTTTTATGCAAGGGGTCATAAGTCAATTTGCTATCCCAATATTAGACAGTCAAGCTGTATGGATGAGTGGTACTCCCACAAAAATTGCTTATATGAATACGCAAGATATGGCTAAAATTATTGTCTCATCAATAAATAATCCCAAATCTTACAAGCTTTCACTCCCTTTAGTTGGACCTAAAGCTTGGGATTCTGATGAAGTTATTTCTTTATGTGAAAAATTAAGTAATAAAAAAGCAAAGATTTTTAGGGTTTCACCTTTTTTGATAAAAGTCACTCAAAGCTTAGTTTCTTTTTTCCAAGATGCATTAAATGTTTCTGAGAGATTAGCCTTCGCGGAAGTCACAAGTAGTGGCTTAGCTTTAGATTCCGATATGCTCAAAACTTATGAAGTGTTAGATCTCAATAACGAAGATATAACTACACTAGAAAGCTATATTAAAGAATATTATCAGCAAATATTAAAAAGACTAAAAGAAATGGAAGCTGATCTAAATATCGAAGAAAAGAAGAGACTTCCATTCTAAGATTGCATTAACCTAAATTTATAGTATATTTGTACTATCTAAAGAAATCTATTAATGTCAATCTCTAAATCTAAAAATCTGGAACGTAAACTAAATAATATTGCTAAAGAAGCAACTTGTGAACTTAATAATGTTTGTGGTTCATCTCTGTGGGAGAGTTTAGGTTTCATTTTCTTTGATCAATTAGAGGATCCTGAAAAAATTGCAAAAGCAAATTTTTATTATGGGCAACTACAAATAATTAATGAAATTAAATTTTTTTTATAAATTTAAAACATTTGTAATTTTTTTATTTAGATGATGTAATTATCCAAAGAAAAATTTGTTTATTCTTTTCTGATAATATAAATCTAGAAAATACATTTTTTTAATGATTGAAACATCTGGCGTTATAGAAAAGGAACAAGGTAATGGTTTTTATTTGGTTACACTAGAACAACCTGAAGGCCACCAATGTTTATGTAGAGCAGCAGGAAAATTAACAAAATTTAGAATTAAATTATTAGCTGGAGACAAAGTACTTGTAGAGATAAGCCCTTATGATCTAACAAGAGGTAGAATAACTTATCGTGAAAGAAACGCAGGTGGAGGTGGACCCAGACCTGGGAATTCAAAAAATAATGTTAAGAAGAAATAAATAATTGGAAAAGTTTAATTAAATTATATTTTGTATAGCTTCTTTAAACTCACTACGTTGTTTAACACCTTGCCACTGTTTCTTTAGTAATTTTTCTTTAAATAGTTGTACTGTAGGAGTGCCATTTATTCCAGCTTGTTTAGCAATTTCTTGGTCTTTATCTATATCAATTTCAATGCCTTGAACCGCTCCATCAAATTCTTTGATCACTCTTTTAAGTTGTGGTTTTAATACATGGCAAGGCCCACAGCTTGGAGAGCTAAATATGACCAAAATAGGTTTGTTACTCTCATGATAAAGCTTCCTAAGAGCATAACTGCCTTTTTGCCATTGAGAGTTGGAATTGAAAGTATCTTCATTAGCCTCCTCTTCATTGAAACTCGAAGAAGATGTTTTTTCTGGTTCAGTGGTTTCTCTGATAATTGTTTTTGATAAATTTTTCTCAGCTAACCATCTCTCAGTTGCTAATGCTGCCATGCACCCTGTACCGGCAGCAGTAACTCCCTGTCTCCACTCTGAATCTACAACATCACCAGCAGCGAATATTCCTTCGATGGAAGTTTCTGGTCTACCTGATTTGCAGGCAATATATCCTTTTTTATCTAATACGATTTTATTATTTAAAAACTTTGTATTTGGGGTATGTCCAATAGCATAAAAAAGTCCTTTTACCTTAATTTCAACAGGTCCTTTTTGTGAATTAATGGCTTCAATGTTTTCAAGCCAATTAACACCATTTGCTTTCTCAACTTTTGTATTCCAGTGGATTTCAATTTTTGAATTTGCTTTAACTCTATCTATCATTGCGGCACTAGCTCTTAATTTTTCAGATCTAACAATTAAGTGAACCTTGCTACCATATTTAGTCAGATAGGCAGCTTCTTCACAAGCAGAATCTCCTCCTCCAATAACTGCTAATTCCTCATCTCTAAACTGTGGTGTGGCTCCATCACAAATTGCGCAAGCGCTTATTCCTTTGCTCCAGAATTTATCCTCATTAATAATTCCTAATCTATTAGCACTTGCCCCAGTAGCAATAATAATTGAATTTGATTTGATGACACCATCTAAAGTTTTAATTTCAAAAGGAGGTTTCAAGGTATTGATTGAAATTACATCACTTTCATATAAATTGGTTCCCCATCTTTCAGCCTGAGCCTTCATTAAATCCATTAATTCAGGTCCTAATACTCCATCTGGAAAACCAGGAAAATTTTCAACAAAAGTAGTTGTCATTAATTGTCCTCCAGGAATTCCACCAGAATTAAAACCAGTCACCAATAGAGGTTGAAGATTTGCACGAGCTGCATATATTGCTGCTGTGTAACCTGCTGGACCAGAACCTATTATTACTACATTTTCAATGTTGTTTTCTTTTCCTTTTGTTTCCATTTAGATATTAGTTCATTACTAATCATAATGAGTTAACTTTATTTATGATGGTCGGATTTCACTCGATTAATTTCTCATTTATCTTTTCATCTAATAATTTTTTTAATTCATTAGGAAAATTTAGAACAGAATTTTTTAGATTTTTATTATCTTCACCAATATGCAATATCCATTCTCTGAACTCCTCCGCGATTGCGTAGCTATCGTCATATTTTTCAAGAGTATCCATTACTGATATTCTATTAGTGGCCCAACAAGTTGCTACATCAATTCTTTTTCTTATAAAATTAGACATTTTCGATTTTAGAATTTAATATAGATAAGCATATTATTCCTAACATACATTGTTTAAAAAGTTACAACTTTGTACTTTCAAACAATAATTTAATAATTAGTTAATATTTCCCTCCCTAATGACATTAAATATAAAAAGAATATAAAGAATTAGACCTAAACTGCCTCAGTATGATTCACAAGTAACCTCTCGACTTCTTCAAAACCTTCTTTTGCTGATTTCATTGCAAGCTCCTCGCTAATTTTTTCTTCTGAAACTAATTTTGAGGATATTTTTTTTAAAAGAGTTTCTTTTTTTTCTCTTAATGACATAACTATTTCCTCTTCAATAATTGACTTTATAGCTTTAGAAATTATTTTTTTATCATTTGCTTCTTCAAACGTACCTTGGACTAATTCTTGTATGAATAATCTATGCACTTCACTACTCCGCAGGAAACTTTCAGTAGCATTGATCATTCCCTCTACAAGAGTCTCATCAGGTTCAGAATCATTTTCTGCTAGTTTGAACTCCCAATCTAAATGTCTTCTTTGCCATCCTGAAGAATGAAGGCTTGGCATTACTGTCTGAGAATATGTATCTACTGACATTTCATAAATCCTTTCAGCAAGTTTTTCACACCAATCTTTCCCATGGCTTTCTAAGTTTCTTTGCATTGTTTGCCTTGGAACAGCATGGCCCCCATGATGACTATGACAAACTCCATCAGGACATTCGATAGCTTTTATGCTCATTAGATTTTTTTAGTTATATATTTTTCATAGCCATAATTTAAAAAAAAGAAAATAGATTTTTAACAAAACTCAAAATCCAAGACTTTTGACTTTATTCAAATTATCTTTAATATGTTTAAAAGATTATTGAAATTGACAAAAATACTAATTCCTATTGAAACATTCCCTGGGGAGAGAAGAGTTTCTGCTACACCAGAAGCAGTAAAAAAATTAAAAAGCTTAGGGTGTGATGTTTATATTGAAAGTTCTGCAGGAAAGTTATCAGGATTTAGTGACTTATTATATGAAGAATCGGGAGGAACAATAATAACCACCTTTGATGAAAAAATTTGGGGTGAAGCGGACTTAATATTTTGTGTTCAAACTCCATCTGAGGATAATTTAACTAGATTAAAGAAAGGCGCTATTCTTCTTGGTCTTCTTAACCCATATGGTAATAAGGAGCTTCTCAGGATTATAAATAGTAATGAGATTTCAGCTTTATCACTAGAGTTACTCCCGAGGATAAGTAGAGCGCAATCTTCTGATGTACTTTCTTCACAGGCCAATATCGCTGGATATAAAGCAGTTCTTTTAGCTGCAAGTGAGTTAGATAGATATTTCCCAATGCTAATGACTGCAGCAGGCACAGTCCAACCTGCTAAAGTTGTCATTCTTGGTGGAGGCGTTGCAGGATTGCAGGCTGTTGCGACAGCAAAAAGACTTGGTGCGATAGTATTTGTATCTGATATTAGACCTGCTGTTAAAGAACAAGTAGAGTCCCTAGGAGCAAGATTTATAGAACTTCCTGAAGTTGACGAAAAACCAAGTGAGTCCGGAGGTTATGCTAAAGCTGTAACACCCGAATTCCTCTCAAAACAGAAGGCTACTTTAACTAAATATTTATCGGAAGCTGATGTTGCTATATGTACTGCGCAAGTTCTTGGTAAAAAGGCTCCAGTTTTAATAGACTCTCCCATGATTGAAAAAATGAGGGATGGTGCAGTAGTGGTTGATTTAGCAGTTTCTCAAGGCGGTAATTGTGAAGGAACAAAATCAAATGAAACTATTATTAAAGATGGGGTAAAACTTATTGGAGCGGGTGAATTACCCTCATCAGTTCCTTATGATGCAAGTTCACTTTATGCTAAGAACTTAACATCTTTGATTACACCTTTTATAAAAGATGGTGTAATGAAATTAGATAAAGAGGATGAACTCATTTCTGGATGTTTATTAAGCGATGAAGGAGTTGTTCTTCAAAATAAAGTTTTTGAAAATTGAGGTTTTAAAATTATGTCTTTTATAAGTCTTCTTTGGGTTCTTTTACTTGGTAGTTTGTTGGGCCTCGAGTTAATTGGAAAAGTTCCTCCTACTCTTCATACACCTCTAATGAGTGGAGCAAATGCAATTTCAGGAATAACTATGCTGGCAGCATTGACTTTAATTGTAAAAGCAGAGGGTAACGTACCACTTTTAATAATTGGTTCAGTTTCTCTTGGATTTGCTCTTTTCAACGTCGTAGGAGGTTTTTTTGTAACTGATCGAATGCTCGCGATGTTTAGTCGTAAACCATCAAATA
>QCPY01000026.1 GCA_003212375.1 Prochlorococcus sp. AG-442-N17
ATGTCACAAGAAGAAATCTTTCAACAAGTTTGCTCCATCGTCTCCGAGCAACTAAGTGTTGAATCTGCAGAAGTTAAATCTGATTCAAACTTTCAAAATGATTTAGGTGCAGATTCTCTCGACACTGTAGAGTTAGTTATGGCTCTTGAAGAAGCATTTGATATCGAGATTCCTGACGAAGCAGCTGAGGGTATAGCAACAGTTGGAGATGCTGTTAAATTCATCGAAGAAAAAAAAGGTTAATTTAGGATGCCAAGTTTCCATCGAGTAGTTGTTACTGGTATTGGAGCAGTCACTCCAATTGGTAACGACATTGATGAATATTTAGTCGGGCTACAAACGGGTACTAATGGAGTCTCGAATATTACTCTTTTTAATCCTGAAAATCATCCCTGCAAATTTGCAGCAGAAGTTAAAAATCTTCAACTCGAAAAATTTATTGAACCTAAAGAATCTAAGAGGTGGGATCGCTTTTCTAAATTTGGCGTAATAGCGGCAAAACAAGCCTTCAATGATTCAGGACTTGAAATAAATGAATCTAATGCATCAAGAATAGGTGTAATTATTGGTTCAGGGGTAGGAGGCTTATTAACAATGGAAAGTCAAGCTCAAATATTGAGTCTTAAAGGACCTAAAAGAGTAAGTCCATTTACAGTTCCAATGATGATTCCCAATATGGCAACAGGTCTTGCAGCTATTGCTCTTGGAGCAAAAGGTCCCAGCTCTGCTGTATCTACAGCCTGTGCTGCCGGATCAAATGCTATTGGAGATTCTTTTAGATTGTTACAACTTGGAAAGGCAGATGCAATGATTTGCGGAGGAGCCGAGGCAAGTATCACCCCACTTGGGGTAGCAGGCTTTTCAAGCGCGAAAGCTCTATCTTTTAGAAATGAAAGCCCCCAAACTGCGAGTAGACCTTTTGACGCTGAAAGAGATGGATTTGTCATTGGAGAAGGATCCGGAATTATTGTATTGGAGACCCTAGACAATGCAAAAAAAAGAAACGCAAGAATCTATGCTGAAATTATCGGCTATGGATCAACATGCGATGCACATCACATCACCTCACCCGCTCCAGGTGGGACTGGTGGAGCAGCAGCAATCAATCTTGCTATCGAGGATGGTTCAATCAATCCTGATCAAGTTGATTACATAAATGCTCATGGAACTAGCACTACTGCAAATGACAAAAATGAAACTTCCGCAATTAAATCTATATTTAAAGACAGATCTTACCTTATTCCTGTAAGCTCTACTAAGTCGATGACTGGTCATCTGTTAGGAGGGTCAGGAGGTATAGAGGCAGTAGCTTGTATTCTCTCTTTGACACATAATTTTATCCCTCCTACAATTAACTACGTAAATCCAGATCCAGATTGTGATCTTGATTATGTACCAAATAATGCTAGAGATACTCAAATAAGGGTTGCTCTTTCAAATTCATTCGGCTTCGGTGGACACAATGTTTGTTTAGCTTTTAGCAAGCTTGATTGATGAAAACCAATTTCAAATTTCCAAATTATCTTATTTAAAAAAATGGTCGCTGCATCTGTTTCATTAGAATCGCTTTGTATTAATAGTATAAGAATGCTGGCTGTAGATGCAGTAAATAAATCTAATAGTGGGCATCCAGGATTACCAATGGGTTGTGCTCCCATGGGTTATGCTTTATGGCACAACATTCTTAATCACAATCCCAATAATCCAAAGTGGTTTAATAGAGATCGGTTTGTATTATCTGCTGGCCATGGTTGTATGCTCTTATATTCATTGCTTCATTTGACGGGATATAAATCAGTTTCCATAGAAGACATTAAAGAATTTAGACAATGGGGATCTAAAACGCCTGGACATCCAGAAACATTTGAAACTGAAGGGGTTGAAGTTACAGCTGGGCCCCTAGGAGCTGGAATTTCTAATGCAGTTGGTTTAGCAATAGCTGAAACTCACTTAGCAGCTAAATTCAATAAGCCTGATTGCAATATCGTTGATCACTTTACCTACGTCATAATGGGTGACGGTTGTAATCAAGAGGGTATCGCATCAGAGGCTTGCTCACTAGCTGGTCATCTTAAACTTGGAAAATTAATAGCACTCTATGACGATAATCAAATTACAATTGATGGACGTACAGATGTTTCTTTCACTGAAGATGTTTTAAAAAGATACGAGGCTTATGGATGGCATGTACAACATATTGCAGATGGTAATCATGATGTTAAAGGAATAACTGAAGCTATAGAAAAAGCAAAATTAATTACAGACAAGCCTTCAATTATAAAAATTTCTACAACCATAGGTTATGGTTCTCCTAATAAATCAGACACTGCTGGAATTCATGGAGCAGCTGTTGGTGAAGAAGAAGCTAAATTAACCAGAGAATTCCTAAATTGGGAATATCCTCCTTTTGAAATTCCAGAAGAAGTATATACTCAATTCAGACAGGCCATTACCAAAGGTGAAGACTCTGAGAAAGAATGGAATTTGAAGTTTCAGGCATATCAAAACTTATATCCTACAGAAGGTGCAGAATTAAAAAGAATGTTAAAAGGCCAATTACCTGATAATTGGGACTCAGATCTCCCCTCTTACACCCCCGATGATAAAGGGTTAGCCACAAGAAAGCATTCCCAAATATGTTTAGGTGCCCTAGGTCCTAACCTTCCTGAATTAATAGGTGGATCTGCAGATTTAACTCACTCTAATTACACAGATATCAAAGGAGAAACTGGATCATTCCAGCCTCATAGCCCTGAAAAAAGATATTTACATTTTGGTGTACGCGAGCATGCAATGGCAGCAGTACTTAATGGTATTGCCTATCACAATAGCGGTCTTATTCCTTATGGTGGAACCTTCCTAGTTTTCGCCGATTATATGAGAGGTTCAATGAGGCTCTCAGCACTTAGCGAATTAGGAGTAATATATGTTTTAACCCATGATTCAATTGGAGTAGGCGAAGACGGTCCAACTCATCAACCTATTGAAACTATCCCTTCTCTTCGTGCTATGCCCAACATGCTAGTTTTTAGACCAGGAGATGGAAATGAGACGAGTGGAGCTTATAAGCTTGCTATTCAAAATCGAAAAAGACCTTCTGCACTTTGCTTAAGTAGACAAGGTATGCCTAATCAAGAAAATACTTCAATTGACAAAGTTGCATTAGGCGGTTACATAGTTTCTGATTGCGAAGGAACACCAGATCTTATATTTATTGGTACTGGAAGTGAACTAAATCTTTGCATTGAAGCAAGTAAAGAGATTTCAAACCTAGGTAAAAAAACTAGAGTTGTTTCTATGCCTTGCATAGAACTATTCGAAGAACAAGAGGAATCTTATAAAGAAAGTGTTTTACCTAGTAGTGTTACTAAGAGAGTTGTGGTAGAAGCTGCCCATTCATTTGGTTGGCATAAATATACAGGTTTTGATGGAATTTGTATCACTATGGATAGGTTTGGGGCATCAGCACCTGGTGGAGAGTGTATGAAAAATTTTGGATTTACAGTCGAAAACGTCGTTAATAAAACAAAAGAAATTCTATAATTATCTCTAAATTAAACTGAAGTATTACATTCTTCCAGTTTATCTTTTAACTGATCAAGCGATTCATCAGAAATTTTTGAATTCATTGGGCAGTGTTTTGGGCCACACATTGAACAAAACTCAGCCTTTTTAAAGATTTCTTCAGGTAATGTTTCGTCATGGTACTGCTTTGCTTTTTCTGGATCTAATGAAAGTTCAAATTGTTTATTCCAGTCAAAGTTATACCTTGCATGACTAAGTTCGTCATCTCTATCACGAGCCCCAGCACGATGTCTGGCTATATCAGCAGCATGAGCAGCTATTTTATAAGCAATTAATCCTTCTCGTACATCTTCTGCATTTGGGAGACCCAAATGCTCTTTAGGGGTGACGTAACATAACATCGCAGTTCCATACCATCCAGCCATCGCGGCACCAATAGCACTTGAAATATGGTCATAGCCAGGAGAGATGTCAGTAACTAATGGGCCAAGAACATAAAAAGGAGCTTCTGAGCATTCTTCCATCTGTTTTCTAACATTGAATTCAATCTGATCCATAGGTACATGTCCGGGTCCTTCAACCATCACTTGAACATTATGACTCCAAGCTCTTCTTGTAAGTTCGCCCAATGTTTTTAATTCAGCTAATTGCGCATCATCTGATGCATCATGTAAGCATCCTGGTCTAAGTGAATCTCCTAAAGAAAAAGTACAATCATATTTTTTAAAAATCTCACAAATGTCATCAAACCTTGTGTAAAGGGGATTTTGTTTAAAATGATGCAACATCCATTGAGCTAAAATTCCCCCTCCCCGACTTACGATGCCAGTAATTCTTCCTTTTACTTTCGGTAAATGTTCAATTAATAAACCAGCATGAATTGTTTGATAATCAACGCCCTGCTGACAATGTTTTTCAATAATGTGTAAGAAATCATCTTCTGTTAATTTGTCTATAGATCCATGAACACTTTCTAAAGCTTGGTAGACTGGGACTGTTCCAATAGGAACAGGAGATGCTTTAATAATTGCCTGTCTAACTTCATCAAGATTTACTCCTCCTGTAGATAAATCCATAACTGTATCAGCGCCGTATTTAACAGCCAACCTAAGCTTCTCAACCTCCTCATTCACATCGCTAGCATTTGGAGAAGCGCCAATATTTGCATTGACTTTACATTTTGAGGCAATACCAATAGCCATTGGTTCAAGATTTGCATGATTTATATTAGCTGGAATTATTAATCTACCCCTTGCAACCTCTTCCATAATTAATGAAGGTGGTAAATTTTCTTTTTGAGCAACATAGTTCATTTCTTCAGTTATATGTCCATTTCTAGCGAAATTCATCTGAGTAATATTCTTTTGTCCAATGCGTGGCTTTATCCAGGAATTTCTCATAGCCTTATAAAATTAAATTATTTATTACTAGAGTTTGATCAAAATAAAACTTTCCTTCGCCAGTTTTAACTGTTTCAGGTTCGAAGGGTATGATCTCA
>QCPY01000027.1 GCA_003212375.1 Prochlorococcus sp. AG-442-N17
TAAAGAAGCTTTTATTTATTTCCATTAAATAAATCAAGAACTTTTTATTACTAAATATCTTTTATTAGAAATTTTTGAATTGAAATGGTAATATTATTAGAAAGTAAACAAAGTGTAAATATTACATAAACTAATTGAGAATTTTATTTTTAACAGAATCATTAAGTACAAAAATGGGTGGTATTGCTACAGGCACCCTTCATTTAGCTATAGGATTAGCTAAGCATTTTAATTTTGATGAGCATCAAGTTATAACTCAAGAAGATAACGAACATAATAGTTTTATAGATGAATATGATTTACCTAAAAACTTGTCGATCATCAAACTTCCAAAATTTGGCCCTAAAATGTATCCTATTTCGCTTTCAATGCGAAAAAAAATAAAAAGTTTTGATGCGGACGTATTATATTTAAAAGGTCTTTGGAGACAAACTAGTCAGGAAGCATATTTTTGGAAGAAAAAAAACCCTAATAAAACCTTAATTGTATCTCCTGCTGGGATGTTACAACCTATACCTTTTAAAAACAAAAAGATTTTAAAATTAATAAGTATTTTTTTTATAGAAAAAAAACTTTTTAAAAAATGCGATATACTGCATACCGTTTCATTAATTGAAAGAAAAAACTTAATTGAATCTAGATATAAATTTAAAAAAATTGTTTTTATTCCTGAAGGAATACCAAAAAGCAAACTTAAAATCACAAAAAAAACTAAATTCTCCAAAAAATTAGTCTCTATTTCTAGGATCGCCCCTATCAAAGGATTAGAAATCTTATTAGAGGCATGCAAAAATATCGATTTCAATGGTTGGAAAATATTGATTTATGGTAATGGATCTGAAGGATATATAAATAAACTTCAAAAGATAATCAATCTAAATAAATTGAAAGAAAATGTAGAACTAAAAGAAGCTGTTTTTAATGAAGAAAAATATAAGGTCTTAAGCGAATCTTCTGCTTTTATTTTGCCTTCATATTCAGAATCATTTGGTATAGCAATTGCTGAAGCAATGTTTTTTGGATTACCTATCATAACAACTACAAAAACACCTTGGAATGCAATTAAAAGTAGAAATTTAGGATGGTTTGTTAATCCTGAAAAGGAGGCTTTAACAATTGCACTTCAAGAATTGTTTAATTCTTCAGAAAATAATCTTTTAAAATTAGGAAATAGAGCAAAATCATATATCACTAAAAAGTATGATTTAATGTCCACATCTCAACAAATGAAAGAAGAAATAATATCTTCAATCCAAATTAAAAAATGATTTTAAAAACTTTATAAATATTATTAAATTAATAAGTTAGATTATAATAAAAATTTAAAAATATTAAAATTCAAAATTGGAAATATCAAAAGCTCTAATTGATATAACACAAAAAGTTGGGGAAGACATAAATCTTGTCCAAGGTCCAGGAGGTAACATATCTTTTAAAAGTAATGGAATTATGTATATAAAAGCATCTGGAGAAAAAATGTCAGATGCTAAAAAGAAAAATATTTTTATTAAAACCGATCATTATAAAATCCTTTCTTCAATCAAAGAAAATAATCCAGATCCAATTAAAAATAGTTGGGATCAAAATTCTCCAATGCGTCCATCAATAGAGTCAACTATGCATGCGTTAATGCCTCATAAATATGTACTGCATGTTCACTGCGTTAATACTCTTAGCTGGGTAATACAAAAAAATTACCAAGAAAAAATAAATATTTTTTTGAAGGGAATTAATTGGAAAGCAGTTCCCTATAAAAAACCTGGTATTGTTTTATCTAATGAAATAAAAAAAATAATTAGTGATTCTTATGTAGATGTAATATTTTTAGGAAATCATGGGATAGTTGCCGGTGCAGAATCTCCTGAAAATGTTTTTGCAATAATTAAAAATATTTCAGAAAAACTATATTTATCAGAGTTAAACAAAAAGCCTATTGATTTTGAAAAATTCAATAAATATCAATTATCTAAAGAATATAAGTTACCAAAAAATGAATATATTCATCAAATTGCTTTTTCTAAGATTCATTCCTTAATAGCAACAAAAGGGGATTTATTCCCAGATCAAACTGTTTTTATTGAAAATGGATTAACTATAATAAATTATCCCGAGGAACTTATTCAATTATCTAAACTAAGAGCTCATAAATTGCCTGTTGCACTTATTCCAAATGTAGGGATACTTGTTCCAAAAACATTTAAAGAGGTCAATGAAGATATTTTGTTAGGCTTATCTATGATTATTTCAAGATTACCAAAAGATGCCTCAATAAATTATTTAACAAAGGAAGAAAGAAATGATTTAATTAATTGGGATCAAGAGATTCATAGAAAAAAAATTAATAATTTTAAATCATGAAAATACAGCTAGTTGTTCCAATGTCAGGCATTGGGGAAAGATTTAAAAATGCTGGCTACAAGACTCCAAAACCATTTATTAAAGTAAGAGGTACAGAGATAATAAATCATGTAGTAAACATGTTTTGGGAAATAGAACGAGTTATTTTCATTTGTAATGAAAAGCATCTGAACGATAAGAATTTAAATATCCACAAAATATTAAAAGATCTTCACCCAAAAACAACTATTATTTCTATAAAGCCTCATAAAAAAGGACCTATTCATGCAGTTTTAGAGGCAGAATCAAGTTTAGATTTATTTACACCTACTATAGTTAATTATTGCGATTTCAATTCTTTTTTTAATTTTTCAAATTTTATAAATCATTTAAAAAAAGATCATCCAGATGGGTGTGTTTTTACATATACAGGGTTTCATCCACATATGTTAAAAAATACAAATTATGCTTATGTAAAAAAAAATAAAAATTCTATCATTGATATTCAAGAAAAAAAGCCTTTTACTGAAACGCCAATGATGGAAGAGGTATCAAGCGGTACTTATTACTTTAAGTCAGCACAAATGATGTTGAAATATTTTAGAAAAACAATTTTATTAGATCTAAAAGTCAATGGAGAATTTTATGTTTCAATGGCTTATAAACCTATGTTAGAGGATGGTCTAAAAATCAAAACATTTATAATTGATTATTTTATGCAATGGGGAACTCCTTCAGATTTGGAGGATTTTAACTGGTATTCTGATGTTTTCCAAAAAATAATTAATAAAAATTTAAATCAAAAAAAAATATATGAAGGATGTTTATTAATGACTATGGCTGGAGAGGGTTCTAGATTTCAAAAAAAAGGATATAAAATTCCTAAACCATTTATTAAAATTTTAGGTTCTGAAATGTATATAAAAGCAATTAAAGATTTACCTAGAATGGAAACAATAAAAATAGTCACTAGAGAAGAATTAATTAAGAATAAAAAACCAACATTAAATATCAAAGATAAAAAGTTAAATATAAGTATAAAATCTTTAAAAACAAATACTGAAGGTCAAGCTATAACTGCTCTAAAAGCTATGGAGGATAATAATATCAATTTGGAAAAACCTTTAATAATAAGCGCTTGTGATATGGGAATTATATTTGATGAAAAAAAATATGAAGAACTTATTTACTCAAAAGAAATAGACATTTTAGTATGGGGCTGTAAGGGATACCCAGGTGCTCAGCAAAACCCAAACATGTATAGTTGGATATATGAAAATGGAAATTATATTTCTAAAATTTCAGTAAAGGAAAACCTTAATAATCCAAAAGAAGATATTGTTCTAATTGGTACATTTACATTTAAAAAAGCAAAGGATTTTTTAAGTTCAGCAGAACTATCCATTGCGAGTGGGGAGAAAGTAAATGGTGAATATTACGTAGATAGTATAATTAATAAATCTATTGAAATTGGTTTAAAAGTAGCAGTATTTGAGGTTGATTACTTTATATGTTGGGGTACCCCAGATGAATTAGAAACTTATAATTATTGGGAATCATGCTTTAACAAATGGGAAAATCATCCATATAAAAGAATAATTAACTAATAAAGAAAATTTGTTTACAAAATAAACAAAATTAAAAATTTTTAATCTATTTAAAAATATATTTAAATTTTATTACTTTTGGTCAACATATAAATAGGATATTATTCTCTAAAAAAATTTTATTATGAAATATTCTATTGTAATTCCTTGCTTTAATGAAGAAGGAACAATTAAATTAATACTTGATAGAACAAAAAATCTTTTTATAGAAAATAATATTGAATTACTTCTTGTAAATAATGGATCTACAGATAATTCAAAAGAAATACTTTCTGAAATAATAATAAATTATCCGCATGCAAAATATATAAATTTAGAAAAAAACTTAGGATATGGTGGAGGAATTCTAAAGGGTTTAAGCCATTGTAAAGGTGAAATAATAGGTTGGACTCATGCAGATCTACAAACAGATCCACTGGATTGTATTACTGCTTTTAAAGCATATGCAAAATTATCAAAAGAGCAAAATACTT
>QCPY01000028.1 GCA_003212375.1 Prochlorococcus sp. AG-442-N17
AGGGTAAATATTAAGACATCTAAAGGGGATATGGAAGCAATAATTGACGGATTTAATGCCCCTCTTACTGCTGGTGCATTTATAGATTTATCTTCAAAAAACTTTTACAATAATTTACCAATTAATAGAGCAGAAGAATTCTTTGTTCTTCAAACTGGTGATCCACTTGGCGATGAAATTGGGTACATAGATCCTGAAACAAAAGTAGAAAGACACGTACCACTAGAGATAAGAATACCTAATGAAAGCGAAACTTTTTATAATCAAACATTTGAAGATCTAGGTCTTTATACAGAAACCCCAACTCTGCCATTTGCAACACTTGGTACCTTGGGATGGTCTCATTCCAGTAAAGAAGTTAATGATGGATCATCTCAATTTTTCTTCTTTTTGTATGAAGCCGAACTAAACCCGGCTGGTAGAAATTTAATTGATGGAAGAAATGCTGCCTTTGGTTATGTTGTAGAAGGTTTTGAAGTTTTAGAGGAGCTTACAAAAGATGACATAATTTTATCTATTGATGTTTTAGATGGACTAGAAAACCTCAAATTAAATGCATAAAGAATTATTAGAAGATATTGGCGAAAAAGAATTAATAAAAAGACTAGCCAAATTTATGCCTAAAAATCAAATTTCTGACGATTGTGCATTCATTAAAAACATTAATAATGATCTTTTAATTAATACCGATTCATTAGTTGAAGATGTTCATTTTAATGATGCAACAATTTCTGCATTGGACATAGGATGGAAAGCAGTAGCTAGCAATGTTTCTGACTTAATCTCAAGTGGTTGCGACAAAATTATCGGGGTAAATATTGGTTTAGTAGTTCCACCTAAAACAGATTGGGCTTGGATTAAAGACTTATATTCAGGAATTAATCAAGCATTAGACAATTTTGGAGGCTCAATTCTTGGAGGAGATTGCTCTACTGGAAAAGAAAAAGTAATCTCAATGACGATTATTGGAATCCAGGGGGAAATAAAATTACGAAGAAACTCATGCAGACCGAAAGAAGTTATTATGACAACTGGTATACATGGTCTTAGTAAATTAGGTTTAATGATAAAAAGTAAAAAGATTTTTGATAGTAATATTTATCTAACACAAACTTTAATCGATAGATCCATACAACAATTTTGCAAACCAAAACTTCAACCAAAATTTCTAAAACAAATAATGAAAGCTCGTCCGAATAAAAGTTTTAAAACAATTGGTTGCACTGATAGCAGTGATGGCTTGTTCCAAGCCTTAAATGATTTGTCAATTGAAAGTAATTGTAAAGCAATAATTGATTACAAAAAAATCCCAAAGCACGTTAACTGGCCTAAAGGTCATGAGTGGGACAAATATTATTTCTTCGGAGGAGAAGATTATGAATTAGTTTTTTCATTACCACGAAAATGGGCTAATAATCTTTTAAATTCAAACAGAAATATCTCAGAAATAGGATATTTTACTGAGGGACTTCCGTCAGTTGAATTTACAAATCTCAAAAATGATAAGTTTCTAAAATATAAACCCTTTTCACACTTTTAATTACTCCCAGTTTTTCGCTACTATCTCAGCTAAATCAACAACTCTTTGACTATAACCCCATTCGTTGTCATACCAAGCAAGAACTTTTACAAGATTATCACCAATACACATTGTAAGATCACTATCAACTATGGAAGATTCATTAGTACCTGCATAGTCGCTTGATACAAGTGGTTCATCACCATATTTGATGATTCCTTTCATAGATCCAAGAGAAGCTTCTTTAAGAGCATTATTCACTTCATCGCTAGTTACAGATTTTGAAGATTCAAAAACAAAATCTACAGCCGATACATTAGGTGTAGGTACTCTCATCGCTATACCAGTTAGTTTTCCTTTCATTTCAGGGTAAACTAAGGCAACTGCTTTAGCCGCCCCTGTTGAAGTAGGAACAATATTTGTGGCTGCTGCTCTAGCCCTTCTTAAATCTCGATGACTGTTGTCTAAGATACGTTGATCACCTGTGTAACTATGAATAGTTGTCATCAATCCTTTATTAATACCAAAAGTTTGATCAAGTACTTTAACCACTGGAGCTAAACAGTTTGTAGTACAACTAGCATTACTCAAAATATCATAATCGCTATGTTTATATTTATCAGCATTTACTCCAACTACATAAGTGCCAACACCTGAACCTTTACCGGGTGCAGTGAGGATTACTTTTTTTGCTCCAACCTCAAGATGTTTGCTTGCTCCTACATCAGTATTGAAAACTCCAGTTGATTCGATAACCAAATCAACACCCCAGTCTTTCCATGGTAAATTCATTGGGTTTCTATCTGAAAAACACTTAATTGTTTTGTTATTAATCACAAAAGTGTCATCAGTATATTGAATATCAACTCCATCCAATTGCCCTAATACTGAATCATATTTAAGTAGATGTGCATTAGTTTTAGGATCTGAAGTTACATTAATACCAAAAAAAATAATGGAAATGCAAGTTTTTTTTATTTAAAAACAGCTATTGAAATTGTCCAAAAATATAAAAATGCAGCTTTAGTAACTGGGCCAATTTGTAAAAAATCATGGGCTTTAGCGGGTCACAATTATTCTGGTCAAACAGAGTTTTTAGCAGAATCCTGCAATTCAGATAATGTTGGTATGTTGTTTACTGCTAAATCTCCAATAACTAATTGGAGATTTAATACATTATTAGCTACCACCCATATACCTCTTAGAGAAGTCCCAAAACAATTATCAACAGAATTAATCCATGCTAAGCTAGATTTACTAGCGAAGTTTTGCAAGAATTACGTTAATAGTCCTCTTCTAAAAGTTGCTGGATTAAACCCTCATGCGGGTGAAGAAGGAATATTGGGAAATGAAGAAAAGAACTGGATAAATAATGCAATAAAAAGCTGGATAAAAAAAAATAAGGAAGTAAAATTATTAGGACCCATTTCTCCTGATACTTGCTGGAATTCATCAGCAAAAGCATGGAGAGAAAAAACAGCTCCAAGACATGATGGGATTCTTGCTATGTATCACGATCAAGGACTAATTCCAATTAAAGTTATTGCTCTTAATTACTCTGTAAATACCACCCTAGGTTTACCTTTTATTAGAACATCTCCTGATCATGGAACAGGATTTGATATTGCTGGAAAAGGTCTGGCACAATCTCAAAGCATGGTGGAAGCAATAAAAACAGCTATTGATTTAACCAAAGATTCAAAACTGTTTAACGCGCATTAATACTTGTCCAAACTCTACAGGTGTCCCATTCTCTACAAGTATTTCTACAATTTCAGCGTTAAATTCAGATTCAATTTCATTCATTAATTTCATGGCTTCAAGTATACAAATCGTTTGGCCAACATTTATCTTACTACCTAACTCCACGAAAGGGTCCTCTTCAGGAGCCGCAGCCCTATAAAATGTTCCAACCATAGGAGAAGTAATATCAGTAAGATCTGAACGCCCTGGAGGAGCCACCTGAGAGGCTTCAGAGTTGCTTTGCAACGAGATATTATCAATAGGCGTTACTTGAGAAGCAATTATTTGCTTCTGCAAAGAATTTTTTGTTGTTGAATTCTCAGCTAAATGGCTCTTATCTAATAGATTTCTTTTAATCTCAAGTTTAAAATCTTCTCCTTCTAGAGAAAATTCTTGAATATCACTTGTAGAAATTTTTTCTATTAAGCGATCTAGGTCATCATGATCTAATTTCATAGCCATTAGTTTTCACGTCCAAGATAACTATCGTTCCGGGTATCAACCCTAATCATTTCTCCAGGAGAAATAAACAAAGGAACCATAACCTGTGCACCAGTCTCTAGGATAGCTGGTTTAGTTCCCCCACTTGCTGTATCCCCTTTAACTCCAGGATCTGTTTCTTTCACTTTTAAAGTGATAGAAATAGGTAATTCGACCTCTAAAACTTGATCTTTGTAAAAAATCACATTAACCTCCATGCCTTCTTTTAAATACTTTGCACCCCTTCCAATTTGATCAGAGGATAGTCTTGTTTCTTCAAAACTCTTCATATCCATAAAAACATAATCACCTGACTCCACATAAGTATGTTGCAAGTTAGACTTTTCTAGGATAGCTTGTTGTACTGATTCTCCAGCTCGAAAAGTTTTTTCGACTACATTACCATTTTGAACTGATTTTAATTTTGTTCTCACAAATGCAGAACCTTTACCAGGCTTAACATGTAGAAATTCTACAACACGCCAAACTTGCCCATCAATTTCAATGGTGGTACCTGTGCGAAAATCGTTACTGGA
>QCPY01000029.1 GCA_003212375.1 Prochlorococcus sp. AG-442-N17
ACCTCTACTACTTTCTCTTAGTTGTTGATAAGAACCTACAAGCTCGCTTAATTCTTTAAGTCCTTTATAAAGGCCGGCATTTTCAGCTGGAGGAGTTAAGTAACTTATGGTTGAAGCATATCCTCTCCTTTTTGCTATTGTTGCTTCTGATGGGTTATTTGCTGCGTAATAATATAAATTTGGAAGAGAACCTATTAAAGAATCAGGATAACATGTTTCACTCATGCCCATTTGTTTCCCAGGCATAAATTCAAGTGATCCGTGTGTCCCGAAATGAAGAACTGCATCTGCGCCCCATATTTTTTCTACATAAGTATAGTAAGCGGCAAAACCATGATGAGGACTTGCACTTCTTGAGTAAAGTAATCTCATAGGATCTCCCTCATAACCAAATGTTGGCTGTACTCCTATAAAGACATTTCCAAAATGTTTCCCGTAAATAAGTAAATTTTGTCCATCACTATTTAAGTTTCCAGGAGGTTTACCCCAGTTCTCTTCTAATCTTTTTGAATAGGGGGTAAATTCTTCATATTCTCTTACAGTCATCTTATGAGCAATATTTAATTCAGGAGATCCATCCATCGCTTCTGGATTATTAATCACTTTTTCCATTAATTCTTTGGAGTTTTTAGGTAGATTATCAATCTGATAACCTTTATTTTTCATTTCTAAAAGAACTCGATAAATAGAACCAAAAACATTCAAATAGGCTGCTGTTCCTACATTTCCTTTATCAGGTGGAAAACTAAATACAGTAATTGCTAATTTCTTTTCTTGTCTTTTTTTCACTCTTAGAGTTGACCACTTTATAGCCCTTTCAGCAATTACATCTACCCTATCTTGGAGAGTATGAGCTTTTCCAGTAGCATCATCACGTCCAGAAAGAATTATTGGTTCAATAGCCCCGTCTAATTCAGGTATCGCAATTTGAAGTGCGACTTGAACAGGATGCAATCCTAAATCACTTTCCTCCCATTCTTGAGTTGTTTGAAAAACTAAAGGTAATGCAACCATATAAGGTCTATTTAGTTTCTTCAGAGCATCTATTGCTTTTTCTACAGGTAAATATTTTAGAATTGAAGGTAGTGTATTTAATAACTTCAACATGGAATCTTGGAAGCTAGCACCATCAGATTCTTTTTTCTTCTTTATAAGATCTCCAATAATGCTTTTAGATTGTCCAAGTTGAGCCATACTAAATGAACCCAATTTATTTAATCTCATTACCTCGGGCATCGAGGGAAAAATTATGGAAGCTTTAAGATTCTCTTTATATGGTGTTACTGCATCTACTACCTTTTGGGCTAAATCTTCAATAAAAATCAATGAAGCAATGAATATGTCAGCATTCGCTATGTCAGCTTTAAAATCTGCGTAGTTTTTTTCATTCCTTAATTCTTCAATAAGATATCCACAAAGATTTATCCCAATAGGGCCATTCATCTCGTTTATTGACTTTGCTGCCTCAGTTAAGGAGTTTTGGTATTGTGGCTCAAGGACAACATAAACTGCTTTTATTACAACTTTATGTTTGTTATCCTCAACAGGAGATACTCTGCGATTTGCTGAGCGGACCTGCGTAAACATTGATTTAATTTAAGTATTTTTACCAGCCTACGGGTGAATTGACGTTATTGTGTGCATTATAAATAGCGTGTAACAACCTTTAAAAAAAATTTTTTATTAAAAATGACCGAAAATTCTAAAAAACCCATACCTGTACTAGTATCTGGAGCTTTAGGCAGAATGGGAAGTGAAGTTGTAAATTCCGTTCTAAATTCCAAAGATTGTGAACTTGTTGCTGCAATTGATAAAAATAAAAAAAATAATGGTAAAAATATTTCACAGTTATTAAATTTAAAAAGTAGCGAAGTTATTGTTTCAAATGATCTTGAGGCCTCTTTATGTTCAATCAGTCAATTATATGGGAAAGAAAATATCAAGCCTGTTTTGGTAGATTTTACACATCCTGATTCTGTCTTTCAAAATACTAGATCAGCAATAGCCTATGGAATATCACCAATTATTGGGACTACTGGTCTTACTCCCTCCCAAATAAATGATTTATCTATTTTTGCGCAAAAAGCAGAAGTTGGTTGTGCAATTATCCCCAATTTTTCAGTTGGTATGGTACTTCTTCAACAGGCTGCTTCTGTAGCTGCGAAGTTTTACAATAATATTGAATTATTAGAAATGCATCATAATCAGAAAGCAGATTCTCCAAGTGGAACTTGTATTAAAACTGCAGAAATGATTGAAGAATATCCCAAAAAATATAATGAAAGTTTAGTTAATGAATATCAATCTTTAAAAGGAGTCAGAGGAGGAGTTAGAGATTCAGGATTAAATATTCACTCAATAAGAATGCCTGGGCTGTTAGCTCATCAAATTGTTATTATGGGTTCCCCCGGTGAAACATATACTATTAGACATGACACTATTGATAGAAAAGCTTATATGCCTGGAGTTTTACAAGTTATAAGAAAAATAGGTAGTTTTAAATCACTTGTTTATGGACTTGAAAAACTAATATTTTAAATGCTTATACCAATAAAACAAAATCAAATATCTAAACTTATCCCCTCAGTTGGTACTGGTAGTCAGTTTAAGTATGCTCTTGGAGAACCCAGAAAAGTACTTCAGAGACTAATTATTTCCTCCATAGGAGGGGTCATAAATCTATTACTTTTTATTAGTCAATCATCAACTCAGACAGAAAATCTTTGGTTATTATTATGTGTAATCTTTTTTCTATATATTATTTGGGGACCAATACTTGAATCAAGTAAAAAAAATTCTAGTTATAAAAAATCAAAGTTTTTTTCACTTTTCGATGGTTACATATCTGATATTTACACAACTGAAAAAATTGAAAGTTCACGTGAACAAGCAAATAGTCAAGGACGTTTAGAGTTAATAGAAAAAAAAAGAACTTGGCTTGTTATTGAACTTGAGGATGAGGAAGGATATCTAGATAAGATGAGTTTTCCTATGGAAAATAAACATAGTCAAATCAGAATTGGTTGTAATATTAGATGTTTAGTTGCATCTAATTATCGTAATTTTGATAGAGAAATTTATTTAACCGATGCATGGTTACCTGATGTAAACATCTGGATAGGTGAGTATCCATATTTGCTCAGACCAGCATTTAAAGAAATTTGCTATATTTATTTGAGATAAATTGTTGTTATATCTTTGAATTAATGAATGATTCTCTAAATTTTAAAATTGTGGGTTCTGGACCTACCGGTCTTCTTTTAGCAATAACTTTATCAGAATTAAATTGTAATATTTATCTTACAGACTTGCTATCAAGAGAGAAACTTATAAATAAAGATAAAACTTATGCAATCACTCATTCAACTAAAAAAATACTTTCGAAATTTAATCTTTGGGATAAATTAAATCCATATCTTTATAAATTTGATTCTCTCTCAATTTCTGACAGTGTAACTTCCGATTTTACGATTTTAACTACTTCAGATTTAGATAGAGATATAAGTTCTTTAAATGCTATTGGATGGGTAATGAAACATTCAGATCTTATGGATGTTTTTTTTGGTGAGATAGATAAAATTGATAATATATTTTTTAAATCATCCTTAGATTTATCTCTTGATGACATTATTTTTGATTATAAATTTATATCAACTGGCGCTAATTCCAATTTTAAAAAAAATGCTAATCATATAAATTTTAGAAAATCTTACAAGCAATCTTGCTTAACATTTGAGGTTTTAGTTAGAGGTAATATTCATAGAAGAGCTTATGAAATATTTAGGAAGGAGGGACCATTAGCTTTATTACCATTAGATAGGAATAGATATCAAATAATTTGGACAGCTAGTACATCTAAATCAACTGATAGATTAAATTCAAGTAAAAGCTTTTTGTTAGATAATTTGTCTACTATAGTTCCTGAATATTTCATAATAGATCAAATTAATGGCGAAATAAATATCTTCCCTATTTCCCTATCTTTATGCCTGCCAATTTTAAATTTTAGGAAGGAAGTATTTGTTGGGGATTCATTTCATACATTCCACCCTGTAGGTGGACAAGGCTTAAACACTTGCTGGAGAGATGTTAATGTCATATACGATATTATTAATAGTGATTTATCTAAAAGTAGAAAATCTCTAAATTTATTCAAGTATAAAT
>QCPY01000030.1 GCA_003212375.1 Prochlorococcus sp. AG-442-N17
AACCTTGGGTAGCAGGTCTTAATAATTTTGCAAATTTTTGAACAGACAATTCTTCTTCATGTCTGTCATATGGAAGCTTATTAACTGCCGAATCAAGTCCAAATTGTTTAACTCTATCTTCTCCAACTCTTTTATAAAGCACTTCAAGTGTAGACAATTGGGTACTTGTTAGTGTCTGAGCTTGATGCTCCATAAGTCCTCTTAAGACGCTAGAAAGTATTTCTGTACACATTTTTTGGAGTCCTTCTTTGGAAGATGAACCTATTGTTTTATGTTTATGATCAAATAATCCTAAGTCTACTTGCGCTATTTTCGAAGTCCTAACATTTCTATATACTTCTGAAAGAAGACCTATTTCTAATCCCCAATCACATGGAATTCTTAGATTCATAGCTAAATCTTTAGTAAAAGCAAATTCACCAGCGAGAGGATATCTGAAGGATTGTAAATACTGCAGAAAAGGTCCATTCCCAACTAACTGCTCCAAACTTGCAAGTAGTGGACCAACAAATAATCTCGTTGCTCTTCCTTGTAATTGATTAGTTTCTAATGATAATCGACTGTAGAAGGCTTTTACGTAAGAAATTCCATATGATTCATCTAATAAGGGAAGAATCATCTTAGATGGATATAGTGAACTAAATGTTCTTATGTCTGCATCAAATAAAGCAACCACGTCAGATTTACGCGTTGCGACACCTATTCCTTGCCAAACAGCCCATCCTTTACCTGGAGTTCCAAGTAATTCAAGACCATTTTTTTCTTGACCTTTTAATAATTCAATTACAGATGGAGAATTTGTCCATTGAATATGAACTGGGAAAGGCATTGAATCAAAAAATGACTTTGCAGATTTTGCTTGATCAAGAGTCTTTGCAGATAAAGCAATAACCAGTTCATTTAAACCAGTAAGGTTCTTTAGAACTTCTTTTATATCTTTTAGTGCCGGCCGTTCAAATTCTTCATAGAGACAAGGAATTAATATCGCTGTTGGTCTTTTTTTTAGATTTCTATTTAATTCTTTAAGAAGATCTTTTGTGACACCATATTCATGTATTGTTGTGATTAAACCCTGTTGAAAGTCCATTTTCTATTTGATGTGCAGAATAGTGTTAATACTTCGATGATTTTTTCAAAGTGACGCAAATTGATTCAGAGAAAAAATTAGATAGATTAAAGCTTAGTAAATTGCTAGAAACAATTTACAATGATCATACTACCGAAGAGATTAAGTGTATCTGTAATCAATTATTGCAGATTTTAGATAATTTCTCAGAGAAGTTTCCTAATGAAGAAGAAAATGATTATAAAAAATGGGATGAATCTTACGCAGTTTTAATAACTTATGCTGATGGTGTTTATAAAAAAGGAGAAGCGACGCTCGTAACACTTCGAGATTTATTAAGTGATCATTTTGGTAGCCTTTCGAAAGTGATTCATATACTTCCATTTCTTAAATCAACTAGCGATGGTGGCTTCGCTGTTTCAAGTCATGAATTATTAGAAGAGAAGTTTGGTAGTTGGGAGGATATCAATAGTATTTCGAAAAAACATTACCTAATGGCTGATTTGGTTTTAAATCATGTTTCATCTTCTCATCCATGGGTACAGCAATTTATTAAATGTCAAGAACCTGGTCTTTCAAATGTTTTTTCTCCTTCACAAGATCTTGATTGGAAAAATGTGATAAGACCAAGAAGTTCATCTCTTTTTTCTCAAATAAATACAGATAATGGGCTTAAACAAGTTTGGACAACTTTTGGACCAGATCAAATTGATTTGAATTGGCTTAATCCCAAAATGACAATAGAGTTTCTTAACTTAATTATCACTTATTTATCAAATGGTATCAAATGGTTAAGGTTGGATGCTGTTGGTTTTATTTGGAAGGAACCTGGTACCACATGCTTGCATTTACCAAAAGCTCATTCAATTGTAAAAATTCTAAGAATATTGCTAAATGACCTTTTAAATGATGGCGTATTAATTACTGAAACTAATGTTCCACAAAAGGAAAATCTTTCTTATTTAACACCTGAAGATGAAGCACATATGGCTTATAATTTCCCTCTTCCGCCTCTTCTTCTGGAAGCAATTATTACTTCTAGAGCAGATATTTTAAATTCATGGATTTGTGACTGGCCAAACTTACCTGAGAGTACAACTATGTTTAACTTTACAGCTTCTCATGATGGTGTTGGGTTAAGAGCTTTAGAAGGACTAATGAATGAGCAGAGAATTAAAGAGTTATTAATAAATTGTGAGAAAAGAGGTGGTTTAGTAAGTCATAGAAAACTATCTAATGGAGAAGATAAACCATATGAATTGAATATTAGTTGGTGGAGTGCTATGGAAGATGCTGGACGAGATTCTAATCGTTTTCAATATGAAAGGTTTTTGTTAACACAATTACTTGTGATGTCTTTAAAAGGCGTCCCTGCTTTTTATCTTCCAGCATTATTAGCTTCTGAAAATGATTTAAAAAGTTTTTCGATGACAGGTCAAAGAAGAGATCTTAATAGGGAGAAATTTAAGTCAGAGAAACTTTCAGCTTTATTTAGAAATCCTGAATCTAATGCTAATAAAAATCTGCGATATCTCCGAAATGCGATGGATATTAGATCTAAATTATCTCAATTCCATCCTCAGTCTGAGATGGATTGTTTATCCAAAAATAGAGGCGATATTGTTGTTATTAAAAGAGGTATTGGTTTAAAAGCAGTTTTTGCTATTCACAATATGACTGAAAATAAAATTAACTATACATTTAATGATTATGAGATTACTAAGTTGATTAAGAATGATCTGAATATGCAAGATTATCTATCATCAAACAAATATAATTGCAATAATATTGAGCTTGGTCCTTTTCAAGTTCTATGGCTAGGTTATTTAATAGATGATTGAAAATTCTTCCTTATGGATAGTGAGTGACGTTGATGGGACATTAATGGATCATTCTTATGATTTAACCCCAGCAAAAGAAACTATAAAATCTCTTCAAGAATTATCTATCCCAGTAATACTATGTACTAGCAAAACAGCAGCTGAAGTAAAGGTTATAAGAAATCAACTTAATTTAACTGATCCTTATATTGTTGAAAATGGAGCTGCAATATATGGTGAATCATTAATGAAGGT
>QCPY01000031.1 GCA_003212375.1 Prochlorococcus sp. AG-442-N17
TATCGAAAAATGCAAAAATTGATACTAAACCTCAATTAGAAATAATAGCCGATGACGTAAAGTGCAAGCATGGCGCAACAATTTCTCAACTAAATGAAGAAGAACTGTTCTACATGAGATCAAGAGGTCTCACACTAGAAGAGGCGAGTAAACTACAATTAAGTTCCTACTTTCAAGAAATAATTTCATGTATTCCCGTTTCAACCCTATTGGATTAGTAATAATCTTTTAGTTTGTTCTGAAGATAGTACAGGTTGGTGGAATTTATGTTTTCTTGATGTTTCTAATTTTAGAAAAATTGTTCTCAAGAAAAGAATAATCAAACCCTTGAGTGAATATGGATCTCCGCAGTGGGTATCAGGTATTTCATTTTTTTCTGGAAACCTCAAGAACTTATTTTGTTTAGCAAAAAAAGAAAATAGTTGGATACTACAAAAGTATGAAAACCTTATATGTATCCAAGAGCTCGTATTACCTTTTAGTTCAATATGTGATTTCAGTGTTTTTGATCAAAAAGTTGTTTTTAGAGGTAATAGTTTTGGTTATTATGGTCATTTAATTGAGAATGATTTTGAAGAAAAAGATTTTCCAAAATTATCAAAAAATATATCATTCGAGTCTGCATATGAGTATTCAAAACCGGAATCTTTTTGGTTTAAAGGTTTTAATGATCAATCGACACATTCATTTATTTATAAACCCTTATTAGAAAAGTTTAAAAAGTCACCATTAATTGTAAAGGCACATAGTGGTCCTACTTCTTATTTTGATGGATCAATAAATTTGGAAGTTCAATATTGGACTTCGCTAGGATTTACTGTTGCGGAAGTTAACTATGGCGGTTCCTCTGGTTTTGGTAGAGAGTATAGAGAGAGATTAAATTATAAATGGGGAATTGTTGATTCTTTTGACTGTAAAGCACTGGTACTAAATTTGATTAAATTAAATTTAATAGATAGTAATAGGGTCGCAATATTTGGTAACAGTGCTGGTGGTTTAACTGCTATAAATTCTTTATGTGAATGTGATCTATTTAAAGTAGCGGTTTGTAAATACCCAGTTCTTGATTTGAACGACATGCATCAAAATACGCATAGATTTGAGAAAGGTTATCTAAATTCTCTTATAGGTGAATACTCAAAATTTAGTAATGAGTATCAACTTCGTTCACCAATGAATAAAATTAATGAATTAAAAAAGCCAATCTTATTATTTCATGGCAAAGAGGATTCAGTTATTTCTTACAAACAAACTTTAAAAATTCAAGAAGAACTGCTCAAAAATAATAAAAATTCAGAAGCTATCTTATTTGATAATGAGGGCCATGGTTTTAAAAATCCTGATATTAAGAAAACAGTTCTTTTAAAAAGTCAAAAATTTTTAGAGAAAAATTTAAATATTTAAGAATTTATATTTAAAAAACTAATAGTTTCTTTAAGTTTCTCGATAAAAGTATTTATTTCCTCTTGATTAGTAGTGAAGTTCATACTTACTCTAGCGGTTGAATTAATTCTGAGGTGTCTATGCAGCGGTTGACAACAGTGATGTCCACTTCTAATACAAACACCTTTCGAATCAAGAATTTCAGCAATATCGTTTGAATGTATACCTTTTATATAGAAAGTTGCTAATGAAGCTCTATTTGGGTCAATTTTTGGAGAAGGTCCTATTATTTCAATGCCCTCTATTTGGCTTAATTGTTCAAATAAATATTCAGTAATCTCTTTTTCATATTCTTTAATATTATCTAACCCAATATTATTAATATATTTTATTGCTTCTGCTAACCCTATAGCTTCTGCAATAGCTGGGGTGCCAGCTTCAAATTTGTGAGGAAGTTCTGCCCAAGTACTTGTCTCTTGGTAAACATCTTGAATCATTTCACCACCACCAAAAAAAGGAGGAATTTTTTCTAGAATTTCTTCTCTTGACCATAAAAATCCTATACCTGTTGGGCCACACAGTTTATGTCCTGAACCAGCTAAAAAATCTATCCCAAGATCAAGAACATCCATTTTTTGATGGGCTAGACTTTGGCAAGCATCTAATAAGACAAAAGCACCGTATTGTTTAGCTAATTTTGTTATTTCTTTAATTGGATTACAGCAACCTAAAGTGTTACTTATGTGTAGTAAACTTACTAGCTTTGTCTTTTTGGTTAATTTTAACTTCAAATCATCAAAATCTAATCTTCCATCTTGATCTATACCTACAAATTTTAGTTTACATTTATTTTTCGCAGCTACCATTTGCCAAGGGACAATATTACTATGATGCTCCATTATTGATAATAGAATTTCATCATTTTCTTTTAAAGTGAATTCACCCCACGATCTGGCTACCAAATTTATTGCCTCAGTAGCATTTCTTGTGAAAATTATTTCCTTAGTTGAATTCGCATTTACGTATTTACCAATTAGAGATCTTGCGTTTTCAAATTCTTCTGTTGCTTTCGCACTTAATTGATGCGCTCCTCTATGAACATTTGCATTGAAATTTTTATAGTATTCGTCTATTTTTGCTAAAACCTGGATTGGTTTTTGAGTTGTTGCAGCGTGATCTAGATAAATAATTTTATTTTCATTTTTAAAATTATTTTCTAATAAAGGAAAGTCTTTTTGATTTATTTTCGGTAAATTCTGAATTGTTCTCATCAGACTCTTTTAATGCAAAAACACTGATTTTATTTTTTGAAAAAAATTGCAAAGTAGATTTATTACAAATTAATCTAGGAAATCAAAACTCCTCACTATCTCAATCAACTTATTTATGTTTAGAAAAAAATACTTTAGTAAATCATGGAATAGTTTCCTATGGAAAAAACAAATCTAACTTATTAAACTCCTTAAACGTAATACAAAAAGCAAAGAGTGAATATACTTTAGGTTCTTTACATTACAAATTTAATTATGCAAGATTTGAGATCCGTATCAACCAATTAGAAGGAGATGCAAAAACAATCACCAAAGGTATTCAAATAACAAAGAAAGAGGACCAAATAGCTACTTATACAAAAATG
>QCPY01000032.1 GCA_003212375.1 Prochlorococcus sp. AG-442-N17
AGCCGAGGTTCCACCACCACCGCCACCAGACCTCAGTGGCATGAAATAATTAGCTACTGGATATAAAGCTCCTAATGCTACACCTGTTGCTGTTCCGAATGTAAGAAGATTCATAAATTGCCTTCGACCCATGGAAGGGACATCATTGGAACTTAATTGAGTCATTCGATACTTAAGACTGTTATTTATTAGTTATTATGAATCAGATTGCACGGTTTCTGTTGCAAATAGATAGGACTTTTAATAATTTAAAGTATTGGCTTTGATGAGATTGATTATTTTTATATTATGAATCCTTTGGTAGTAGATGAGGTTATTCATTACTTAACTCATCGATGGGGAAAAAAATATGACTTCAGACTTTTCAAGAGAGGTAATTATTTATATTTTCAAATGATGTGGGGATTTTTGGGACAGGAATCTTTCCCATTAAATGAAATGGAATATAAAAAATCAATTGCAGATAAAATTGAGATATTGAATAGATGTGGCTATTCAGATGAAGTAAGAGAATGGCTTAAAAAAGTAAATTCAAGGCCGAGATTAGGCAGACCTGTAAGCCTTCAACTTCAAATTAATGAGAGGATGAAAGAGTTTTTGACTTAAGGGTTTCAGATATGTAAGTTAACCCAGCCCCGACAAAAAATAAAAAAATTATCGAAATCGAAAGCAATGACATTGTTAAAGGATCTGTTGAAGGTGTAATTACTGCCGATAATATTGCAGAAGAAATTACTACTATTTTCCAATTTGAGATCATTTTTGCCGTAGTGATAATTCCAAGAGAGCCAAGAATAAATTGTAAAACCGGCAACTGAAAAGCTACGGCCGTACTTGACATTAATAGTAAAACAAAATCAAAATATCTCTCGATTGACCACGTGGGCTCAACTATATCAGCTCCAAAATTTATAAAGAAATTTATTGCTGCAGGAACTAATATCCACCAGGAAAAAAGCAACCCAAGAAAAAATAGTAAACCCGAACCAAAAACAGCAGGTAAAATGAGTGTTTTTTCTTTTTGGGTTAATCCTGGAGAAATAAATAATATTACTTGATAAAAAATATATGGAATTGAAACGATTATTCCACTATATCCTGCTACTTTGATGGCAACAAATAAAAATTCACCTGGGGCAAGTTGTAATAAATGTATATCACTAGCTGGAATTTCTAAAAAAGATATTAATGGTTTTATTATTAAAAAACTAAAAAAAATAGAAATGAATATTGAATAAATAGAATTTAATACTCGTTGCCTGAGCTCCTCTAAATGATCAGTAAAACTCATGGATTTAGATATATTTGATTTATTATCTTCTAGACTTTTCATTAATGGACTTTATATAAAATTAAAAATAATCATTTCAATTATTTAATAAGGGGTAATTTTTTAATTATTACTATCTGGAAATTAGTTATTTCATTTTGGATTAGTTGGATCAGGTAATAAAAATGGAGGAGCGTCATTTAAAGAAGATTCTCCATAGGTTTCATATTCTCTGTAACCTCCCATTTTCCCATTTGTTTTCATTAAAGCGCTTACGAATGCAAGTAATAGAAAAACAGTTGGAGCACCAATGATTAATGCTGCACCAAATAAGTAACCTACAATAAATTCTGGGAAACTATGATTACCTAAAAATTCGTGAGTTCCAAGTAGAAAATCTAACATTTAACAAAATTATTTTTTTTATTATAGGCTAAATTGTTATTTTAAGATTTTTTTTAATGTAATCTTTTCCTCTTGTAGGATTGCCCCAAAGAATTTCTACTTTATTAAATGAAACACAACCAGGTCCTCCCTTTGTGATTTTTTGGAGATCTTTTATGTTTACAAGACTAATAGGAACTTTAATATTCATTTTTGCTTTACTAAATAAAGCTGCTAAATCTGCTGATATTTGAATATCTTCATCTGATGGTTTTTGTGATGAAGACTTTAAAACCACATGACTTCCAGGAGATTCTTGTGCATGGAACCAAAGATCCCCTTTTTTTGAAAACTTAAAACTTATTAGATCATTTTGTCTCATATTTCTGCCTATTTGTACTTTTAAGCCTTTTGGAGTATTTATTTCTATTGGATAAGAATCTAATCTAGATGAATCTCTTTTTTGTCCTTTTATATTTTTGCTTCTAACATTAAACTCTAGACAAATTTCAGCTTTAATTTCTTCAAGTAAATTAATCCTAACTGTCTGATTTTCATTTTTTAAAGAATTTAAGTTATCCAATAAAGCACTATATTCTTCTAATCTATCAAGTTTATTTTTATAAATATCTATTCTTTCTTGAATTAAACTCTGTGCTCTTTTTAACTTTTTTGATTTTTTATAAAGCTTTTG
>QCPY01000033.1 GCA_003212375.1 Prochlorococcus sp. AG-442-N17
AAGTTCTTATACCTGGTACTAACCGGCCCCAAAAAACTAAAGAAACCCCATATTTATCAAACCACCTTTTACTTTTACTTAAATCTTTAGAAGAAATACCAAGATATTTTCCTTTTTTATCTAGAAAATTTGAAAGTTTTTTTTCATTTACCAATCTACCTAAATAATACCAAGGCAATGATCCTAAAATAGTTCCAAGTAATCCCCAAAAAACTAAAATATAGAAATTTAATTTTTGTTGATAAACGAAAAATCCTCCCAATGGCATTATTACTTCCGAAGGAATTGGAGGTATTATGTTTTCTAAAAACATAGCCAAACAAATAGTGAGGTATGCAATTATTGAATTTTTTTCAACTGCCAAACTAATATAGTCAGGGATTGAAGTAAGAAAATCTACAAAAATTAAACTCAAACTTAATATCTATATAGCTCAGGTTTATAAGGTCCTTCAACAGAGACGTTAATGTAGTCAGCTTGTTCCTTAGTTAATTTTGTTAATTTTGCACCAATTTTATCAAGATGTAATCTAGCTACCATTTCATCTAAATGTTTTGGTAAAACATAAACCTCTTTACGATATTTTTCTGACTTGTTGAAAAGTTCAATTTGAGCTAGTACTTGATTAGTAAAAGAGTTACTCATAACAAAACTTGGATGTCCAGTGGCACAACCCAAGTTAACTAATCTACCTTCAGCTAAAAGGATTATTTTATTACCACTCGGTAAAGTTATGTGATCAACCTGCGGCTTAATATTTTCCCATGGATAATCTTTCAATGAAGCTACATCAATTTCATTATCGAAATGTCCAATATTACAGACTATGGCCTCATCTTTCATCTTGACAAGATTTTCATTTGTTATTACCTGATAGTTACCAGTCGCTGTAACAAATATATCTATATCTTCCACAACATCTTCTAATGTAACAACACTAAAACCTTCCATGGCCGCTTGAAGAGCACAAATTGGATCAACCTCAGCAACTTTTACAATTGCACCAAGTCCTCTTAGAGACTGGGCAGAACCTTTACCTACATCTCCAAAACCCATTACTAGAGCGACCTTTCCAGCAATCATTACATCAGTGGCACGCTTAATACTGTCAACTAAAGATTCTCGGCAACCATATAAATTATCAAATTTGCTCTTAGTGACTGAATCATTAACGTTGATGGCAGGAAAAGGTAAAGCATTATTCTTTTGCAGTTGATAAAGTCTTGCAACTCCTGTTGTAGTTTCTTCAGTGACACCTATGATATTATTCTTAATTCTAGAATAGAATTCACTATCACTTTTCAATTTAGACTTAATAGAATTGAATAAAGCAATTTCCTCTTCATTAGAGGGATTATCTAAAACAGATAAATCTTTTTCTGCTTTACTACCTAGTATCAATAAACCAGTTGCATCCCCCCCATCATCAAGAATCATATTTGGAGAGTCTGAACCCCAATCAAGAATATAGTGTGTATATTGCCAATATTCATCAAGTGTCTCACCTTTTTTTGCATAAACAGGAATTCCTTGATCTGCAATTGCTGCAGCCGCATGATCTTGAGTTGAAAAAATATTACATGAAGCCCACTTCACTTCTGCACCAAGATTAACAAGAGTTTCTATTAAGACTGCTGTCTGTATAGTCATATGAAGACTTCCAGCTATTTTTGCGCCTTTTAGAGGCTTTTCAGATTGATATTTATCTCTAAGTGCCATTAATCCAGGCATTTCCGTTTCGGCAATTTTAATTTCTTTACGCCCAAAATCTGATAAGGAGATATCAGCAATTACGTAATTAGGTGTAGAGGTCTTAACTGAATTTGCGATAACCATATCTAGTAAATACTTTTTCTATTAAACTATAAATGATTTTTGTGTAATTTTGTGTTTGTTGAGAATTTAAAAGAGACTTTAAATTTAGGAATAAAACTCTCAAACAAATTAAATCCCCAATCAATTGTTTTATTACAGGGTCCAATTGGAGCTGGGAAAACTTCATTTGTTCAAGGAATTGCTAAAGGCTTATCAATCTCTGAGGACATTACAAGCCCTACGTTTGCGTTATCGCATCACTATAACTCAGGAAAAATTCCACTAATTCATCTTGATTTATACAGGTTAGAAAATGTTTCTTCAGCAAAAGAAGTTTTTTTTTCAGAAGAAGAAGAGGCAATACAAAGACAAGCTATTTTAATTATTGAATGGCCAGAATTAATAGAACCAATTATCGATAATTTCTGGAAAATAGAAATAACTTACGCAAAAAATTATGGGAGACACTACAAAATACGAGATCCCA
>QCPY01000034.1 GCA_003212375.1 Prochlorococcus sp. AG-442-N17
CCAGAACTATCATAATAGCAACTTGGTTTTTTTAAAACTTTAGAAAAATGAGGAGTAGAAGTAAAGGGCATAGCTATAGAAATATTAGTTTTTTTTATTAAATCAAAGGGAGAAGTTTCATCAGGGATTAATAAAAAATTACCTTTGTTAGAAATAGAATTTATGTATTTTATATAACTAGGATGAGTTGTCTTTTCTATACCCCTTTTTGATTTAAGGCATAAGGTAATATTATTTTCTTGACATATGACAAGAATATCTTTAATAAAAGTTAAACAATATTGAGGGGTAAAATATTCATCTGAAAGACCTAAAGTTTTATACATAGAATTTCTTACAGGTGTAATATTAAAAACAGAAATTGTTTTACTAGGAAATTTAAAGTTTTCTTCTAACTCTTTATTCTGTAAACATATTGGTCCTGAAATTGTAATAGAGTAAGGATGTTCTAAAAATTTTTTAAATACTTTCTTTTGATAATGATTCCAAAAAACATAAATAGGCCAATTTAAATTTCTATAATGGTAAGAAACTAATAAACTTTTTCCATCTTTATGTTTGATAGAATGACAATGTGTAGAATAAAAATAATAGATAATTTCTGATCTCTTTCTCTCAGCAATAAAAGTCCAGAATGGTCTAAAAATATTTGAATTGTCAAATATGTATAATTTTGCTAAAAACTTTTTTTTCTGCAAACTGCAAACCTTTGCAAAAAATAATTCTCTTAATAAAAAGGTATTTACTAATTTATTAGAAAAAAAGTTTATTGGAAAAAATATAATTTGAATAAATAAAAAATAAACTAACTCTAATATTTTTAACCACGATGAAAGATATCCAAAAGGGTATCTTCGAAATTCAAGTTTTACATTATGTTCTAATTTTCTATTGCCAATGTTTATGCCATGACCAAATAATATACTTTTTTGGCTAGAAAATCTTTTTCCAAAATAATTAAAACATTGGCAATTTATTTCTCTTTGGAATTTAGTTGGTAATTTAGTTGAATTTAGACCAAGAAAATAAGCATCAACTTTTTTTATATTTACTTTATTAAGATTATGAAAAATATTCTTTAATATATAAAAAATTGCTTCTTTAATTCCTTTTAGGAATTCAAGAAAAATTAAATTATTCCACAGTGTCAGTGATGAAAACTTGTTAACCTTAAATCCTTCTTGTTCTAATTTTATAATGTATTCATTTGGTAATGAGTAGGTTATTGGCTTACCATCCTCGATTGCTTTAAGTAATACTTTGTTGAGACTATTATATGGGCAACCTAATAATCTTGAAGCCACAAATTGTCTTAAAGAATATTTTAAATTAAAGTTTGTTTTTTCTAAAAAGTCATCTAAATTAGAATTACATCGTATATTTAATTCAGAAAAATCTATACGTAAGTTAGTCAAGAAATTCAAACCAAGCTTTCTTTTTGCTTTTTCATATCCTCTCATATATAGTCTAGTATTTTTCCTTTCAATTCTTGAAAAATATTGATTTAAAAAAGGTATTCTTAGAAGTATCCTAAATGAACTTGATACGTAAAATGGCACCATAAACTTTATTATTATTTAACCTTATATTCATCTGGATTATAATATTTAATTAGTTTTTTGTTTTTTATTTCGAGAATATAATCGCAATTTTTTAATGTTTGTAATCTATGTGTAATCATAAGGATAGTTATTTCTGGATCATTATTAATTATATTTTTCAGAATTTTTTTTTCAGTTACAGTATCTACTGAACTAGTAGCTTCATCCAGTATAAGCAAAGAGTGTTTCTTATAAATAGCTCTAGCTATTGCTAATCTTTGTCTTTGGCCACCACTTAACCTAACTCCTTTCTCACCAACAAAAGTTTTAAGACCATACTTTAAAGAATTTATAAGATCTCGTAACATTGAAATATCTAATACTTTATTAAGTAAATTGTAATCAATTTTTGATTGCCCAAAAACTATATTTTCTTCAATAGTTCTATCCAAAATAAAATAATCTTGCGGAACACTAGATACCAACAATCTAAATTGCTTAAAAAGATTGGAGTCCATTTTATTTTCATCTATATAGATGGAGCCAGAAT